>NZ_NFLE01000018.1 GCF_002160755.1 Lachnoclostridium sp. An14 | reverse complement strand
TTATTTAACCCCCCCCCCCTATTTTTTTTATTTCAAATTTTTTTCACATTTTTCCTGCCTTTTTTCATATCCAAAAGCAGATACCCCCTGTCAAAGGCAAAAAGTGTGCGCAGCATCGCACACTCGCGCCGGAGCGCGGCTACGCCAGCAGCCATTTTCCTCTGCGCGGAGCGCGCCTCCCGCCGGAGGCTCTCGTGTCATAGGGATGCTGTTTCCTACACAAGAAAACGCTGCAAAGCAGACCGTTTCCGTCCGCCTTGCAGCGTCTCCTATTTCCGTTCTCTATGTACGCTTTTTGGCTGGTTTATTTCCCCATCCAGCTTTTCACCGTCTGGTAAATGCCCTCGCCGTCTAAGCCGTGTTTCTTTAACAGCTCCTCGGCCACGCCGGACTCGCCGAACTCGTCGCGGATGCCCAGGCGTTTCACCGGAACGGGCGCCTGCTCTGCCAGAACCTCGCATACAGCGCCGCCCAGGCCGCCGATGATGGAGTGTTCCTCCACGGTCACCACCCGGCCGGTCTCCTTCGCTGCCTTCACTAACAGCTCCTCGTCAATGGGCTTGATGGTGTGAATGTTGATCACTCTGGCGGAAATGCCGTCCGCCTCCAGAAGTTTCGCCGCCTCCAGGCTGGCTGCCACTTCCAGGCCCGTGGCCACGATGGTCACGTCGGTGCCGTCCTTTAAGGTTACGCCCTTGCCCAGCTCAAAATGGTAGTCCGGATTGTCATTGATCACCGGAACCGCCAGACGGCCGAAACGCATATACACCGGGCCGTCCATCTCGTAGGCAGCCTTCACAGCGGCTCTTGCCTCCACGTCGTCAGAGGGGTTGATGATGGTCATTCCCGGAATGGTGCGCATGAGGGCAATGTCCTCGTTGCACTGGTGAGTCGCTCCGTCCGGCCCTACGGAAATGCCGGCGTGGGTGGCGCCCAGTTTCACATTTAAGTGAGGATAGCCGATGCTGTTTCTCACCTGCTCAAAGCTTCTGCCTGCCAGGAACATGGCAAAGGTGCTCACGAAGGGAACCTTGCCGGTGGTGGCCATTCCCGCTGCCACGCCTACCATGTTGCCCTCGGCGATGCCGCAGTCGATGTGCCGGTCCGGAAATGCCTTCTTGAAGGTCACCGTCTTGGTGGCTGCCGCCAGATCCGCGTCCAGCACGTATAAGTTCTCATGTTCTTTTCCCAGCTCCGCCAGCGCGTTGCCGTAGCTGTCTCTCGTCGCAATCTTCTTTACATCTGACACAGTGCTTCACCTGCTTTCTCAAGTTCTTCCATCGCTTTCTCGTACTGCTCCTTGTTCGGGGCGGCGCCGTGCCAGGATACCTGGTTCTCCATAAAGGAAACGCCTTTGCCCTTCACCGTCTTCGCGATCACGGCCGTGGGACAGCCCTTCACCGTCTTTGCCTCCTCGAAGGCCTTGTGGAGCTCCTCGAAATCGTGGCCGTCCACCACGATGGGATGGAGGTGGAACGCCTTCATCTTCTCATCAATGGGCTGGGGGGAGTTGATCTCCTCTACGGTGCCGTCCAGCTGGATTCCGTTGCTGTCCACAACGACTACCAGGTTGTCAAGCCCCTTATTGCCGGCCAGCATCATAGCCTCCCAAACCTGGCCCTCCTCCAGCTCACCGTCTCCCAGAACGGCGTACACACGGTAAGGATCTCCCGTCAGTTTCGCGGAAAGCGCCATACCCACAGCGGCGGAAACACCCTGTCCCAGGGAGCCGGACGTCATATCCACGCCGGGAGTGTCGTTCATGTTGGGATGGCCCTGCAGACGGCTGCCCAGAGCTCTCAGGGTGGTCAGCTCCTCTTTCGGGAAAAATCCTCTCTCCGCCAGCACAGCGTAAAGCGCCGGAGTGGCGTGCCCCTTGGACAGCACCAGTCTGTCACGGTCCGCCTTGGCAGGATTTGCCGGATCCACGTTCATCTCCTCAAAGTACAGACAGGTCAGGATGTCTGCCACAGATAAGGAGCCGCCGGGATGGCCGGATTTCGCGTGAAAGACTTCTGTCAAGATGTCTTTTCTCACTTCGTTTGCGATTTTCTGAAGTTTAAGTTTCTCCATTCTGATTCCCTCTTTTTAATGAATATTAGTGCTTTGCCGATTCCCCTTCATTATACGGGATTTTCTCTTTATTGTCCATACAAAACAGCAGTTTCGCTATTCAAAACGCACAATTTCCTTCTTCAGCCGTTTCATGATCTTCTTTTCCAGCCTGGAAATGTAGGACTGGGAGATCCCCAGAAGATCCGCCACCTCCTTCTGCGTCATTTCATCCCCGTCTGCCCCGCCCAGGCCGAACCGCAGCTCCACGATTTTTCTCTCCCTGGGGCTTAAACGGCTGATGGCGGCATTTAACAGTTTCTTTTCGATCTCGTCCTCCAGATCCTTGTAAATCACGTCCTCGTCGGTGCCCAGGATGTCGGAGAGCAGCAGCTCGTTTCCATCCCAGTCCACATTCAAAGGCTCGTCGATGGACACCTCCAGCTTGGTTTTGCTGTTCCTGCGCAGGTACATCAGAATCTCGTTTTCAATGCAGCGGGAGGCGTAGGTGGCCAGCTTGATGTTTTTCTCCGGGTTGAAGGTGTTGATGGCCTTGATGAGGCCGATGGTACCGATGGAAATCAAATCCTCCACCCCCACGCTGGTATTGTCAAATTTCTTTGCTATGTACACCACCAGCCGGAGGTTGTGCTCGATGAGGGCCGACTTGGCCTCCTTATCCTCCTCCGTCCCCAGCCTGGCGATCATCTCCGCCTCCGTCTGCCCGTCTAAAGGCGGCGGCAGAATATCCGCCCCGCCGATGTAATGGATCTCCCCCTGTTTCTGCAAAAACATGGTCTTAAAGCTGGGCACCGCCTTAAACTGGAAACGCCCAGGCACTGATACCTTTATAATCATTTATATCCTCCCTCTGATCCCCCGATTCCGGGTAATATTTCCACCCCTGTTTTTCTATCTCCCCGCCCGTTCGTTTAGAAGCATCCGGTAGCTGCCGTCCGGCGACAGCGGGGCTTTCACGATTCCTATGAGGGGCCGTTCCACCCGCGTCCGCTCCTTTCCCGCCCCGATCTCCATGTAATCGAGGGTAATTCCAGGGATGACCCCGTCCTGCCTCCCCACCGACCGGTAGGGAATGTAGGTCACGCCGTCCACCTTCTCACAGATCTGCCTGCATACCTCATATTCCAGCACGTGGACCGGCCGGCCTCCGTCCGGGGAAATCAGGCGGTTGCCGGTGTCTAAGAGGGCGTCCGTCTCCGTCTCCCGGCCCCGGTAGCCTAAGCGCACCCGAAAGATGGCCCGCCGCTTTCCGGCCCATTCCCGCACCGTTTCCCAGAGAAACCGCGCCAGGAAACCGGCCCCGGCCGCCAGACAGGCCCAGGCTGACAGCCCCAGGGCGCCGCCGTCTCCTCCGGCCGCCCCGCCGCGAAACCAGCCGGCCGCCATCTCCTCCAAGGCGTAAAACGCCCCTCCCAGGACCAGGGCCAGGAAAAACAGCCCCGCCGTCTCCCGGCCCACACGGGCCAGACGTTCCCTCCAGTCTCCCTCCCGGCCCCGCTCAAAAACCAGCCAGACCATAAAGGCCCCGGAAGCTGCCAGCCCCGGCAGGCCGCCGGTGACCGCCGGAACGGGAAAGAAAAGGGTCCCGCAGGCCCAGGCCGCCCCAAAACCGGCCCCCAGAAACAGTCGTTTCCAGGAGGCAGAAAGGCGGAACAGCCGTTTTAAAAGGAGCAGAATGAGAAGGTCCATGAACAGGTTTACGAAAAACAGCACATCTATGTATACGGTGTATTTCACTGCAAAAAGCCTCACCTCCGGTCCATGCCATCCATTATACTGAAACCAGGCGGCAAAATATGTCAAACGGGTGAGGCGTATTCCTGTTTTTCATCGGGAAAGATCGGAACCATCCGACAGAAAAGGGGGAAATGGCCGCAAAACGGGCCGTGAAATGTGATTTTTAAGGCGGTTTCTGGGGAAATGATGGCGGAGAAGAACCGTCTCAGAGAAGAAAATAGGCACAGTTGCCGGAGGCTTTTGTGTCATAGGGAACTCAGTCTCCTATAACACAAAAATCCCGGAGAGAACGGCCGCCGCCATATTCTGCGGCCCATTCTCTCCGGGAAGAAATTCTGTTCTGTGATTTTTACAGATTACCGTCTGTTATTGTCTCTGCCCTTTCTCAGGAAGTCCGGAACATTGATCTGAACGCCTGCGTTGGGACGGTAGCCTGTGGGGTTCGGATTGGCAACCGGAGCCGTTCCCGCGGGACGGGCGCCCTGCTGCTGTGGGGCGGTGTACTGGCCTGCTCCCGCGCCGTAGCCTGTGGGCACCGTGTAGGTGGGAGCAGTGTAATTGCCTGCCGGGCGGGCCTGGTTGGCAGTGGCTGCCGCCTCATTGGCAGAGGCCGGGGCCTTGGCCGGCTGTTTCTTATAGGGGTTGCTGAAATCCTTCATAGCCTTGGCTACGGGGGTGTTCACTCCCTTGTCATTTAAGCCTGTGGCGATGACCGTGATGGTGCACTCGTCCTGGGCGTTCTCGTCGTACATAGCGCCGAAGATGATATTGGCCTCGTCGCCGGCCAGCTCCTGTACGTAGCTGGCAGCCTCATTGGCCTCGATCAGGCTGATGTCGCCGGAAATATTGATGATCACGTGGCTTGCGCCCTCGATGGTGGTCTCAAGCAGCGGGCTGGAAACGGCCTGCTCCACCGCCTCCTTGGCCTTCTCGTCGCCCTTGGCGTGGCCGATTCCGATGTGGGCGATGCCCTTGTCCGTCATAACGGTCTGCACGTCCGCAAAGTCTAAATTGATCAGGCCGGGCACATTGATCAGGTCGGTGATGCCCTGAACGGCCTGCTGAAGAACCTCGTCCGCCTTCTTTAAAGCGTCCGGCATGGTGGTCCGGCGGTCTACGATCTCGAGAAGCTTGTCATTGGGGATCACGATCAGGGTGTCCACGTTCTCCTTCAGGTGCTCGATTCCCTGAAGGGCATTGGTCATACGGGTCTTGGCCTCAAAGCGGAAGGGCTTTGTCACCACGCCTACGGTGAGGATGCCCATATCCTTTGCCAGCTTTGCCACTACAGGAGCAGCGCCGGTGCCGGTGCCGCCGCCCATACCGCAGGTCACGAATACCATGTCCGCGCCCTTCATGGCCTGGGACAGCTCCTCAGAGCTCTCCTCCGCCGCCTTCTCGCCGATCTCCGGCTTCGCGCCAGCGCCCAGTCCCTTGGTGAGCTTTTCACCGATCTGCATGGCCGTGGGGGCCTTGCAGAACTGCAGGGCCTGCTTGTCCGTGTTCACGCCGATGAATTCCACGCCGGCGATGTTCTCGTCGATCATGCGGTTCACCGCGTTATTCCCTGCTCCACCTACGCCAATGACAATGATTCTGGCTGCGTTCTCTGCTTCATTTATCTTAATCTCTAACAAGATCGTCTCCTCCTTTAACCCTTTTTCTTCTATCGCTTTAATATGATGTCAACTATTTTTCATGTCTTAGGAAACTGCCTTTCCTAGGACACGAAAGCCTCCGGCGGGAGGCGCGCACTTTTTTACGATTTACACAGTTCTCCTAATACTATATTTGATTTTCGGAAAAATATCAACTCCTAATTGCTTAAAATTCCTATAAATTTACAACGATCCCGCCCGCTCATTCATAATTTGACGGATTCTACAACAGAGGCCGGCGCTATGGGGCTGCCTGTCGTCACATTTTCCTTTTAAAGGTATACATCATGCTGGTGTTGGCCTCGTCGTAGGAATCTAAGTACAGCGTGCCGGCCTGTCCCTCCAGCACGGGAAGGGTGTCGTGAAGGGCGGCGATCTTGCCGTTGATATTGTCGCTGTTTCCCAGCTCCACCTGGATCTCCCCCACCGTCAGGCTCACCTGGCTGCGGCTGCCGAACCGGATCTCGTCCACCTGGATGTCGTAGTCGTAGAGGGCCTGGGTCAGGTTCAGAATCTCCTGGAACACCTGGCTGTCCGCCACGGGAAGGGGGGCATAGAGGACAATGTGGCCAAACTCCAGGCCTGTCACCTCCGGGACGCCCTCCAATTTCTCGTTGGTGCTGTCCACGATGATCCCGTCTTTGTCGAAATACATATAGCTGCTCATATACCGCAGGTAGCCCACAATGCTTTTCTCGTAGACGATCACCTCCAGCTTTGTGGGGCTTTGAAACACCAGTTTGTAGTCTTCCACGTAGGGGATTTTCTTATGCTCTCCGAACCTGTCATTTAAGTAGCAGTAAACCAGATTCCGCTCCTTCGCCGTGGGGAACAGGATTTTTTCTATCTCCTCGCTGTCGCAGCGGTTGTTTCCCGTGACGGTGACCTCCCGGATCCGGACGGAGAACCCGGCCGCCGCCAGCAAAAGCAGGATGGCCGCGGCCAGGAGTATCCATCGTTTCAGTTTTCGTTTTCCTTTGCGTCTCTTTCCAACCATCGGATGTCCGCACCTGCCTTCCTTAAGTCCCGGCAGATGTCCTCGTACCCCCTCTCTATGTGAAAGCAGTCTGAAATTGTCGTTTCTCCTTCCGCCGCCAGCCCGGCCGCCACCAGGGCCGCTCCGCCCCGCAGGTCTCTGGCGGCGGCCGCTCCGCCGGTGAGGAAGGGAACGCCCCGTACCAGGGCGCCGCCCTCCGTAAGCCGGATGCGGGCTCCCAGGCGGCAAAGCTCCGCCGCCGTCTCGTAGCGCCCCTCAAATACGGTCTCCCGGATCAGGCTGTCGCCCGACGCCAGGCACATGAGGGCCATGAGCGGGGACTGAAGGTCCGTGGGAAAGCCAGGATAAGGCCCTGTCTCCACGGAAATCGCCTTGGGCCGGCCCTTCATCTTCAAAGCAACCCCGTTTTCCGTGGAAATGATCTGTGCCCCCGTTTCCTCCAGGGTCCGGAGGACGGCAGAGAGTTGCCCCGGATTTACCCCGGAAAGCTCCACCTCTCCCCGCCCGGCCATGGCGGCGATCAGATAGGTTCCCGCCACGATCCGGTCCCCGTCCACGAAAAAGCGGCAGCCGTGGAGGCTCCTTTGTCCCTCCACCACGATGGTATCCGTACCGCCGCCCTCCACCTTCCCGCCCATGGCCTGCAAAAACAAGCAGAGCTCCCGGATCTCCGGCTCCCTGGCGGCGCCGCGGATCACCGTAGTCCCCTCCGCCAGCACCGCCGCCAGAAGGGCGTTTTCCGTGGCTCCCACGCTGGGATAGGGGAATGTCAGCTCCGCCCCTTTTAGGGCCGTGGCCCTTGCCAGAATCCGGCAATCTTCCGCCTGGACCTCTGCCCCCAGGGCCCGCAGGGCGTTTAAGTGGAAATCAATGGGCCGTTTCCCGATGGAGCAGCCTCCCGGATAGGAGGTGGACGCTTCCCCGAAACGGCCCAGCATGGCGCCTAAGAGCACGATGGAGGAGCGCATCCGCCGCACCTGCTCCTCCGGCAGGTCCGTGCGGTTCATGTCCGCGGGGGAAATGGTCAGCTCGCCGCCCGCCAGGGTACAGCGGCATCCCATAAATTTCAATATCCCCATCATACAAAAGACATCCTGTATGGCGGGGACATTGGTAAGCACTGTTGTGTCTCTGCTGAGCACGGAAGCCGCCATCATAGGCAGGACTCCGTTTTTGGAGCCCTGGATGGGGATCTGCCCGCAGAGACGCCGATAACCACCGATATGTATTGTTGACACCGCGCCGCCTCCCGCCGTTCCTATATCCTATCTTATGCGGCGGTTTCAGGTTTTGTGCGGCCTTTATTTTTCCAGCCGGATCTGGTTGGACACACTTAAGACCATTCCCATCTCCACCATCAGAAACAGCACCGACGTGCCTCCGTAGCTGATAAAGGGAAGGGTGATTCCCGTGTTGGGGATGGAGTTGGTCACCACGGCGATATTTAAGATCACCTGGATGGAAATGTGCCCCAGCACTCCCACCACCAGAAGGGCCCCAAAGAGGTCCGGCGCATTGCTGGCGATGAGCATAAACCGGTAGATCATAAACAGAAAGATAAAAATCACCGAGATGGCGCCGAACAGTCCCAGCTCCTCACAGATGATGGAAAAAATCATATCGTTCTGGGCCTCCGGCACAAAGCCCATTTTCTGGATGCTCTCTCCCAGCCCCTTTCCCAAAAGCCCGCCGGAACCGATGGCGTAGAGTCCCTGGAGCACCTGGAATCCGCCCTCCTGGGCGTAGGCCTCCGGGTTCAGCCACACGTTGATCCGCTCCAGCTGGTAGCTGTGAAGGAGGCCGATGGACTCCAGAGCGTGGCCGATCTGTCCGGCAAAGCAGTACACCACCCCGGCCGCCCCCATACAGGCGCCGAAGATCAGCTTTTTCTTCGTGGCCACAAACAGCATGACAAACACGATGCCGCAGATGATGATGCCGGAGCTTAAGTTATTGGCCGCCACCAGGCCGGCCAGGGGCATGGCCAGGGCGGCCACCAGGGCCATTTTTTTGATGTTGTTGATCCGGTTCCCCATGCGGGTGATCACCACCGCCAGGAACAGGATCAGGGCCACCTTTACAAACTCCGTGGGCTGAAAGCTTATGGGCCCGATCTGCAGCCACCGTTTCTTTCCGTTTACCTCTCTGCCGAACAGGCTTACGGCGATCATGAGCACATAGGACAGCCCGTAGGCAAGAATCACAAACTTCGCGAAAAAGTGGTAATTCATCTTCGACACGATGATCATTGCCACAAAGCCCCCCGCCGCGATGACGGCCTGCCTTTTCATGAAATACCCGGCGTCCTCATACACCAGCTGCGCGGTGTAGGAGCTGGCGCTGTAAATCATGATCAGCCCGAACACGGTCACGAAAATCACCGTAAACAGCAGGCTGTAATCGTAAAACCGGCGGACCCGTTTCTTTTTTTTCGGCTGTACCTGGGGCGCCGGTTCCTCCCGGCGCGTCCGCTGCTGTCTTCCTGCCATAGTCTCGCTCCTTTACCCCTAAAGTCCGCGGACGCACTCCTTAAAGATCCGCCCGCGCTCCTCATAATCCTTAAACATTCCCCAGCTGGCGCAGGCGGGGGACAGGAGCACGCAGTCTCCCCGGTCCGCGTAGGACGCGCAGACGTGAACCGCCTCCGCCATGTCCTCCGCGTACATAATGTCCTTAAATCCATGTTCCCTGGCGCACTGGGAGATCTTCTCCCTGGTCTGACCGATGAGCACCAGATGCTTGACCTTGCCGTCAAAGCTCTCGATCCACTCGTCATAGGTGGAACCCTTGTCGTAGCCGCCGGCGATCAGCAGGATCGGCCCCGGCATGGCCTTCACCGCCTGGATGGCGGCGTCCGGGTTCGTTCCCTTGGAGTCGTTGTAATATTTCACTCCGGCCCGCTCCAGCACGAACTCAATGCGGTGCTCCACCGCCTTAAACTGCTTTACCGCCTCCAGAATGTTCTTCATGGGCACGCCTGCCGCCGCGCTCATGGCGATGGCCGCCATGGCGTTCTCGTAGTTGTGCCGTCCTAAAATCTGCATCTCATGGACGTCAAGGAGCTTTTCCTTCTTGCCGCCGTGGGCGCGGACAATATGATCCCCGTCCAGGTAATAGCCTTCCTCCAGGGTCTCCCGACTGCTGAAAAAGATCACCTGAGGCTCCAGATCCTTCCGTTTCCCAAACTCCCGCAGCACGGGATCGTCGTAGTTGAGAACGCAGGTGTCTTCCTTTTTCTGGTTCATGGTAATGCTCTCCTTTACGGCGATGTAGCATTCCATGGTCTTATGCCGGTTTAAATGATCCGGCGTGATATTTAAAATGGCGCTCACATTGGGGCGGAAATCCATGATGGTCTCCAGCTGGAAACTGGACACCTCCGCCACGGTGACGGAATCATCCTCCGTGGCCAGGGCCTCCTCCGTGTAGGGGACGCCGATGTTTCCCACCACGTGCACATCCTTGTAGAAGGATTTCATGATCTCCCCGGTGAGGGCTGTGGTGGTGGTCTTTCCATTGGTGCCGGTGATGGCGATTAACTTCCCCTTGGCGCACTGGTAGGCTAGCTGGATCTCACTCCAGATGGGGATTTTCATATCCGCAAGCACGGACACAAAGGGGGCGTCCAGAGGGATTCCGGGGCTGATGACGCACAGCTCCACGCCCAGCAGGTCCGTGCGCTTTAATACGCCAAGCACCACCTCGATCTTTTCCTTCTGACCAAATTTCCCGCGGATCTCCCCCTTGTCCAAAGCGGCGTTGCTGTCGTAGAGCACCACCTCGCCGCCCATATCTAAGAGCAGTCTTGCCGCCGCGATCCCGCTTTTTCCCGTTCCTGCAACGATAACCTTCTGGCTCATCTTCTTCCTCCTATAATCCTAAGTACGCTACCAGGCAGAGAATAGCCGTGGTAATGGAAAACACCGCCACAACCCTGGTCTCCGGCCAGCCGCACAGCTCGAAATGATGGTGGATGGGCGCCATCTTGAATATGCGCTTTCCGCCTGTTTTCTTAAAATACGTCACCTGGATGATCACGGAGAGCACCTCCACCAGGTAGATCAATCCCACAATGGCGATAAACAGCGGGATCTGCATCATAAAGGCGCTGGCCGCCACAAAACCGCCCAGGGCCAGGGATCCGGTGTCTCCCATAAATACCCGCGCCGGATACACGTTAAACAGTAGAAAGCCCAGAAGGCTTCCCACCACCGCTCCGGTAATGGGGCTGATCCCTGTGTTTTCCCCGATGGCCACCACCGTCATAAACGTGGCCACCAGGATGGTGACGCTGGTGCAGAGGCCGTCTAAGCCGTCGGTAAAGTTCACCCCGTTGTCCGTGCCCAGCATCACGAAGAACACGAAGGGGATGAACAGCCACCCGAAATCCACGTAATATCCGTTCTCAAACCCGCCGGTGAAGGGGATGAGGCAGGCCGTCCCCACCTCCCCGGAGGTCATCAGATACCAGCAGAACACTCCGGTGATCACAAACTGTCCTAACAGTTTCTGCTTTGGATTCAGTCCTTCGGACCGCTTCATCACGATCTTGATGTAGTCGTCTAAAAAACCGATGATCCCAAACCCCACGGTCACAAAGAGCACCGGGATGATCTTCGGGTAATCCCACAGGTAGAACACGGAAGTTACGATAATGCCGGTGAGAATTACCAGTCCGCCCATGGTGGGTGTCCCCTGCTTTTTTAAATGGGCCTGGGGGCCGTCGTCCCGGACCTGCTGTCCGAATTTCAGCTTGTGAAGAAACGGGATCACGATGGGGCACAGGATCGCGCTCACCGCGAAGGCAATAATAATTGCCAGGATGGTCTCATTTATCATATCGCACCTCTGTCTTTTATGTATTTGCGGATACCAGGCTCAAAGAGCCGGAAATCCGGCGAAAGGACCGCCCGCCTAAAACGCGGAGCGGAGCAATCTGGCATCAAACAGGCAAACCTCTGTTTGACCCTTACCTTATTCACGGAATAGTATACGTCTTTTTTCGGGAATAATCAACCGTAGATTGGGAATGGAAACAGAATCCGTCTCCCGATGGTTCCCGCGGCCAGGCTACTGCGCCGGTTCCTCCTCCGCCTGGATTCCCAAATATGGCAGAATGTTTTTAAAAACGTCGGCGATCACCGGGGCGGCGATGGTGCCGCCGTAGTAGATCCCCTCCGGCTCGTCGATGGTCACCAGGGCGATCACCTGCGGGTCGTCCGCCGGGGCAAAGCCGATGAAGGAGGAAATGTATTTTTTTAAGCTCCTGGGCAGCTTTTCCGAGGTGGCCGTCTTTCCACCGACCCGGTAGCCGGGAAGTTTCGCGTTCTTTCCGCTGCCCTCTGCCACCACCTGTTCCAGGATGTAGCGCATGGTGGCGCTGGTCTCCTCTGACAGGATCCGCTCTCCCTCCGGATACTCAAACTCCCGGATGCGGCTGCCGTCGGCGCTCACGGACTTTACGCCGAAATGAGGTGTCACCCGCGTTCCCCCGTTGATGATGGAGGAGACGGTAGCCACCAGCTGCACCGGGGTGATCTGGAAGGACTGGCCGAAGGAGACGGTGGCTAGCTCCACCGCTCCCATATTTTCCTTCTGGTGCATGATGGTGGACGCCTCCCCCGGCAGGTCAATGCCCGTCTTTCCCATAAGGCCGAACTGTTTGAAATATTTATAGTAGTTTTCCACCCCCAACCGCTGGCCCACGTCGATGAGCACCGGGTTGCAGGAGTTCATCATGCCCTGGAGAAAGGTCTCGCCCCCGTGACCGCCCACCTTGTGGCAGCGGATCCTGCGGTCCTCCACCACCCGGAACCCGGGACAGGAAAAATGATCCTCCAGGGTCACCACCCCTTCCTCCAGCCCGGCGGCGGCGGTGATGATCTTGAAGGTGGAACCGGGCTCGTAGGTGTCGCTCACGCAAGGGTTTCTCCACATGGTGTTTAACAGATCCTGCCTGGCCTTCTCGTCCGCCGGCTCCGCCGTCCCCTCCGGCAGCTGAAACGGGTCGTTTAAATGAAAGCCGGGGACGCTGGCCATGGCCAGGATCTCCCCGTTTTTCGGGTTCATCACCAGGATGGAGGCCTGTTTTGCCCCCTTTTTCTCCATGATCTGATAGGCGGCCTGCTCGGCGTACTGCTGGATGTTCATGTCCAGGCTGACGTAGAGATCGTTTCCGGCGATGGGCTCGATCCGGTCCTCGGCGGCGTTTTCGATCTCGATGCCGGCGGCGTCCGCCAGGGTGAGAATCTTTCCGTTGGCCCCCTTTAGGGTGGACTCGTACTCCACCTCCAGGCCGATGATGCCCTGGTTGTCTCCGCCGGTAAAGCCTAATACCCTGGAGGCCAGGCTGTCGTAGGGGTAGTAGCGCTTGTAGTCCTCGTCCACCTTCACCCCCGCCAGGCGCATATCCCTTATTTTGTCTCCCTGGGCCTTATCCACGTTGGTCTTTATGATTTCCCTGGAGCTGCGTTTCTCCACTTTTTTGCGCACGCTCTCCTCGGAGAGTCCCAGTTCTGCGGTGAGGACGGAGATCACCTGCTCCGGATCCTCCACCTGGTTGTGGATCACGGACACGGTGCAGACGGTGCGGTTGGTGGCGATCACCTTGCCGTTGCGGTCGATGATCCGGCCTCTGGCAGCCTTGATGGTCCTCTCCCGCTGATGCAGGTCCTCCGCCATCTGGCTGTAATGCTCCGAGCGGAAAATCATCAGGTACACCAGCCGGCCGGACAGGGCCAGGGCGGCCAGGACCAGAATCAGAAATATCAGGGTCACCCGGCTCCTGTGGTGGGTGCGGTTTTCATTCATGGGAATCCTCCCCGCCGTCCATATTGCTACAATATATGCGGGCGGCGAAGGCGATTATGCAAGGAGGGACGGCGGGGAGGGCGGCGCAGATGTGACGCTCCTTTTGACTGGCTCAGCTGGATCTGCTATCGCCTTGATCAATGGAGAATTTTTCTGTTTCTCTACAAGCTTGAATTGTTTTTCAAGCAGTTAAGGTTTAATCCTTCGCCAATACATGAAATTATATCATGATGATTAAACCCAATTATCCATTTATATTTTTTTGAAACAATATAATAATCTGCCCAACCAGTATCTAAAAAAGCCGTCCTATTTAATAAATTAAGAGCTTTTACTAATTCTGGTATACCGCTCTCAAATATCCAAAACTTTTCTCCCAAATGCCAATCATTGCCCTTGTCAATTAAAAAATAAACCATCTCATCTTCTGATATGATTTGAGGTAAAAAGTAAAACCACGTTGAATATTCAACAGGATAGTTTCCAACAAAATCCTTCGTACTTTTAGGACTGTAACCATTTATATTGGCCCAATGCAAACCATTTTTCCAAGTTCTTGTTTTGTTAGCATACTTTTCTGTAATTGTCTGATATATATTTTTCCATTGATTTCCATGAACCTTATGAAAACGACTTTTTGAGAGACCACATTTCTCTATTATTTCTTTTTCAACTCGGAATAAATCACATGATACTTTTTTCATCTATAATAATTCCTCCAACTTGATTTACAACTTCCAATTTACCGCTCTGTTTCTTCCATTCTACCACAATTCCGAAAGCGTGGAAATATAGCATTTCCCAGGCCGATTTCCTCCCTTTCGGACATACGGCGCAGACAGCCAACAAGCTCCAGCAAGCTGTCTGCGCTCCATTTTGTTTCTAATGAGCCGGAACAAAACGACGGCCGGAGGACGATTCCCGCGAACCGTCCCCCGGCCTCTATATGCCGTTTTCTTCTTTAGTTTTCCGTCTCTCCGGCGGACGAACTCTCCTCTGCGCTGGAGGAGGTTTCTTCCCCGCCGGTCTCCGTCTCATTCTCCTGGCTGGAACGGCTTTCCTGGCCGCTTTCACTCTCCTCCGCGGCCGTGGAACCTGCCGTGGCGGCGTCCTCCCCGCCGCCAGCCCCGGCGTCACCGGGCACGTGATCCGGCACTCCGCTGTTGCCCAGCTCCGGAAGGACCACTTCCTCGTCGGGATAGGGTTCCGCGGGAGTCTCCTCCTGGGTCTCCTCCGGATCCTGTCCGTCCTCATTGGCCGTATTGTCCGTGATTCCCTCCTCCTGGGGAAGGCTGCCATCTCCGCCCTCCTGGGACGGATCCGTCTCCGGGAACACATTCAAATAAGGAAGGATCTCCTCCATAATCTTGGCAAATATCTGGCTGGCAAAGGTGGAGTGGGCCTGCTCCTCTCCCGGCAGGTGGGGCTGGTCAATCACCACGTATACCAGCACCTCCGGCCGGTCCACCGGGGCAAAACCGCAGAAGGAAACTACGTAGTTTTTCGCGCTTCTGGGAATTTTCTGAGCCGTTCCCGTCTTGCCGCCCAGCTCGTAGCCCTCCACCTTGGCCGCTTTTCCCGTTCCCTTGGCGCCGTACACCGTCTGGAATAAGGCCTCCTTGATAAAGTCACTGGTGGACTGGGAAACGGTCTCCCGCACCAGCAGCGGCTCCACCTTTTTCACCACGGAGCCCTGGGAATTTAAAATCTGTTTTACCACATGGGGCTCGTAGTAGGAGCCGCCGTTTAACACGGAGCAGTAGGCCGCGGCCATCTGCACCATGGTACAGTTGTAGTTCTGGCCGAAGGCGTTGGTGGCCATATCCACCGGTCCGGCAGTCTCCAGGGTGTAGCCCAGGCCGCTGGTATCCGCCTCTCCCGGAAGGTCAATGCCCGTTTTCTGGGTGAAACCGAACATATCCTGGTATTTATAAAAAACTTCTTTTCCCTCCCGGCTCACAATCTGCATGAGCACGTCGTTGCAGGAAACCATCAGGGATTCCTCCACCGTCAGGTTTCCGTGGCCGCCGATACGGTTGACGCAGCGGATGTAGGTTCCGGCCACGTCCTGGCCGCCGTCGCAGAAGAAGGTCTCGTTTCCGCTTATGATTCCCTCCTCCATGGCCGCCGCGATGGTGAAAATCTTGGCGGGGGAGCCGGGCTCAAAGGTGTCGCTGACGCAGTAGTTTCTCCAAAGCTGATACCAGGCCTCCGCCTGTTCCTCCTCGCTCATGGCGTCGATCTCCGCCTGGGTATAGCGGACGGACAAATCCCTGGGGTCGTTCAAATCGTACATCCGGTCCGTGGCCATGGCCAGGATCTCTCCGTTATTGGGATTCATCACCACCACGCCGATGTTTTCCGAGCCGGTGGTCTGCATCCACTCCTCTATATATTTCTCCACCACCTGCTGCACGTTCAGGTCAATGGTGGAAACCACGGTGTTCCCGTTTACGGCGGGCTTGATCACCGTTTCCAGGTTGGAATCGTCGTTTAGGTAGCCGTATTCCCGGCCGTTGGTGCCAGTGAGGACGCTGTTGTAGGACTGCTCGATGCCGCCGTTTCCCGTGGTGCCGTCGCCGGAGGCAAAGCCTAATACGGTGCTGGCGGATTCGTTGTAGGGGTAAAACCGCTTGTACTCCTCCTCAAACCAGACGCCATACACCTTTTTGGAGCGCTCGCCTGCGATTTTGCTCTCGGAAAAGGCCTCGTTCATATCGGCCTTCACCTTCTCGAAGTTCTCCTTTTCATCCACGGTGAGCTGTTTCTTGTAGCGGATGTAGGGACTGTCCGGGTTTTCCAGAATCAGGTTGGTGAGCTCCGTCTTGTCGTAGCCGAAGGCGGTGGCCAGGGCGGTGGTGGTGGCGTCCAGATATTTGTCCGTCCCCTTTTCCAGGTCGTAGCCGTCCATGATCTGTCTGGCGTCAATGATGAGGTTGTACACCTTGTCGCTGACGGCCAGATAGGTGCCGTTGCGGTCCACGATGTCGCCTCTCCGGTAGGGGATGGTGCGGCTGTCGTAGCTGGAGTGCTGGCTCAGCACGATCTGGCTGTATTCCTCGTTATTTTCCTTTACTATATTATAGAGCACCAGAACCAGCGCAAATAAAGCCAGCGTAATCACAAGAACTGTGACCGCCAGCTTTGTCTGCATATCATTGGTGAAGATCCTTCGTTTGTTCCGATGCCCGCCGTCAGTTGTAGTTCGGGATGTCTTCATTTTGTCTTATATACTCACTTTCCGTCTTGTCATACATCAAAACCTGATCCTTGCCCGCATATACCATGCCCAGCTCCTCCGTGGCCACCTTATAAATGTGGTCTAAGTTGACGGAGGTGTTGATCCTGGTCTCCAGGGTGTCGTTTTCCGCCCGCTGGTTCTCCACCTGCTGCTCCAGGGACTCAATATGGCTGAGCCTGGCCTGCATGGCGGACTGCTGATGGAGATAGTTTACACAGATCACCAGGGCACAGATGGCTGCCACAGACAGCATCAGCACGTAGGGCAGGTCCATGTAGAGGGCCCTCTCCTGGTTTCTTCTCACCTGCTCCCGCAGATAGGGATCGGTCCCGGCCGCCCGTTTTCTCTCAGGCCTTGCGGGCCTGGTCTCCGGCTCCACTCTGCGCACTGTATTTCCGTCCACGTATGTCGTTGTCCTCTGTGGAATCCTTCTGGCAGCCATATTCATTTCCTCCCTTTTTACCGCTCCTGGCCGCGCTCAAACACCCGCAGCTTGGAGCTTTTTGCTCTCTTGTTTTCCTCTATTTCTTCTCCGGTGGGCACGATGGGCTTTCTGGTGACCACCCGGCCTTTGCTCTTTTTTCCGCACACGCACACCGGAAAATCCGGAGGGCAGGTGCAGGGGTTTTCATTGTGCTTAAACCTGGTTTTTACGATCCGGTCCTCCAGGGAATGGAAGGTGATGATGGAAAGCCTTCCTCCCGGCTTTAACCGGTCGATCATGGTGTCAATGGACTGGCTTAGCACCTCCAGCTCCCGGTTTAGCTCAATCCGGATGGCCTGAAAGGTCTGCTTGGCGGGATGGCCGCCGGTGGCCCGGATCTTTGCCGGGATGGCCGCCTTGATGATCTCCGTCAGCTCCCCTGTGGTGGCGATGGGATGCTCCTCCCTGGCCCGCACAATGTGCTTTGCGATATTTTTTGCGAAACGGTCCTCCCCGTAGTCCCGGATGATCCGGTAGAGGTCAGACTCGCTGTAGGTATTTACAATGTCGGCGGCTGTCTTGGGATTGCGCTGGTCCATCCTCATGTCTAAGGGCGCGTCCTCCCGGTAGGTGAAACCGCGTTCCGCCGTGTCCAGCTGGTAGGAGGAAACTCCCAGATCCAGGTAGATCCCGTCTACCAGATCAATCTCCAGACTGTCCAGGATGGCGGCGATGTTCTCGTAATTGCTCCGGACGATGGTCACTTTCGGGCCGAATTCCTTCAGCCGCTCCGTGGCAGCCGCGATGGCGTCCGCGTCCTGGTCTATGCCGATGAGCCTTCCGCCCTCTCCCAGCCGGCGGCACACTTCGCTGGCGTGCCCGCCTCCGCCCAGAGTCCCGTCCACATAAATCCCGCCCTCTCTGATGTTCAGGCTGTCGATGGTCTCCCGGAGCAGCACCGATTTATGTTCAAACATTTATAACAGTCCTCCCAGTTCCTCCGCGATGGTCTCAATGTCGTCGAAGTCATTCTTCTCCATCCAGGCATCTCTGCTCCAGATCTCGATTCTGCTCCCCGTGCCCACAAGCACCGCGTCTTTTTCGATTTTGGCGTATTCCCGGAGGGCGGCGGGAAGAAGGATTCTCCCCTGCTTGTCCACCTCGCAGGTGGCCGCGCCGGCTACGAGGAATCTCGTGAGCTTTCTGGCGGCAGGATTGGTATAGGGCAGTGCGTGCAGCTTTTCTTCCAGGGCGTTCCACTCGTCACGGGCATATATGGAAAGGCAGCCGTCCAGGCCCCGTGTCACCACGAAATCCTCGCCGAGCTGCTCCCGGAATCTGGAAGGTACGATAAGACGCCCCTTCGCATCAACTGTGTGATTGTATTCGCCCATGAACATCTTTATCACCACCGTACTGCAAATCTGTCATCCTGCTCACCACTTTTTACCACTGTGAGCCACTTGCCGCCACTTTTTACCACTTTGTATTCTTATAGTAGTACATTTAGGGGTAAATAGCAAGAATTTTTTTAGAAAATCGTAAAAAAAGAACTGCCATAATTGGTGCCGTTTTTGCTGGAAAATCCTGGATTTTTTGCGAATTTTGGAAGGCGGTGGGAGGCGGTGGCGCCCGGGTGGGGCGAAAACGCCATGAAACGGAAAAAGATGGAATGAAATGGAGGGAGAACACAGGCGGAGGGCAAAAAAGTGGGGGCAGATGGAAATTTTCTCTCCACCTGCCCCCACGGGCGTTTTGTCCGGTATGAATTGATCATAAAATTTTAACGGGTGTGCGCGGGGCAGCCAGCTTTCTCTGCGCGGAGCCCGTTTCCCGCCGGGATTTTTGCGGAATCGGGAACGCCGTTTCCCATTCCATAAAGAGCCGGTAAAACCGAAAAGCGGCTATGCGGGAAAACGGCCCTGGCCGCGAAGGATTTCCTCCAGATAGGCCGCGGTCCCCTCAATGCCCCGCTCGCTGCTGTCCACCAGGAGGCCGTAGCTCTCCTGGCTGCCCCACTCTTTCCCTGTGTAGTGGCGGTAGTAGTCGGAGCGCTGGCGGTCCACCTTTTCAATGGCCCGCGCCGCGTCCTCCCGGCCCATCCGGTTCCGCTCCATGATCCGCTCGATCCGCCGCTCTGCCGGCGCGGTGATAAAGACGGAAAACAGCTCTTTCCTGTCCCGCAGCACGTAGTCGGCGCAGCGGCCGATGATCACGCAGGAGCCTTTTTCCGCCAGCTCCAGGATGATCTGGGACTGGAGCTGATAGAGCAGCTCCCCCACCGGTTTTCCCCCGAGACCGCCGGGACTGCCCTTCATTTTCACCAGAGTGGCCTGGACTGCCTTTTCGTTGTGAACAGCCAGAATTCCCGGATCCACCCCGCTTTTTTCCGCCGCCAGCTGAATCAATTCCCTGTCGTAAAACGGGATTCCCAGGCGCTCTGCCAAAGCGGCTCCCACCGCCCGTCCCCCGCTGCCGTACTGCCGTCCCAAAGTGACGATTCCCTTCTCCATAAGCCCGCCCCTTTCCTGATGTGGATGATTGTCAGTTCTGTCTTTAGTATAGCGGGTTTTGGGGGAGAATGCAATGTGGGGGGACGGGGGAGTAGCCGCAGTTCATCCCCCCTACTTCATCTGCCCCAGCAGGGAAACCATACCGCCTGTATGAAGAAAGGCCACATTCTGCCCCGGCTGGATCTCTCCTGTCCGGCACAGCTCCAGAAGGCCGGCAAATGCCTTTCCCGTAAAATAGGGGTCCAGCAGGATTCCATGGGAGGACGCCAGGCTTTCCATGGCCGCTCTCCCTTTTCCCGACGGCTCCGACGCCCCTTTGCCTCCGGCGAAGTGCACATTTAAGTCCTCTATGGAAATATGGCTGTCGCTGCCCATCAGGGTTTCCGTCTCACGGATCTGTTTCAGCAGCGTCTCCTTATGGGTAAAGCGCCGGCCGATGGCTATGACCGTGCTTTTCGTCTGCGGGCTGTACAGTTTCGTTCCCAGGGCCACCCCCGCGTAGGTATTGCCGGTGGCCCCGCAGCAGATCACATGGTCAAAGACGATGCCGCTCTCCGCGGCCTGTCCGTACATCTCCCTCATGGCCTCCGCGTACGCCAGGGCCCCCAGGGGCGTGGACGCGCCAGGGGGAATGATATAGGGCTGATGCCCTTCCTGTTTCAGTCCGGCTGCCACGGCGCGGATCTGTTTCATCAGGACGTTTGTCTGGCCGTTTTCCGCCTCATGCAGGAATGCCCCGGCCAGGTTCGCCATGTTTCTGGTGACCGGCCCTGTGCTCTCCGGGATGACCAGATGGGCGGCCAGGCCCAGCTTTGCCGCGGAGACCGCTGCCGCCACCGTCTGGTTGGACTGGGAGCCGCCTCCCGTCACGATGCTGTCACAGCCGCGCTCCAGGGCGTCGGCTAAAAGGTATTCCAGCTTGCGGATTTTATTTCCGCCGAATCCGATCCCACACAGGTCATCCCGCTTGAAAAACAGGCGGACCGGTACGCCGCAGCCCGCCCGCTCCGCGGAAATTTCCTGCAAAGGCGTGGGAAAAATGCCAAGGCTGACACGGGAAACTGGTTTCATCTGTCACTCACCTCCAAATCTGGCCCCGCCGCCCCCGTTTATCCACGGACAGAGGGCGCCGGGGCGCAGAAAACGCAAAATGGTTGTTTAAGGCCCCGGCCATCCCAAGGAGTGGCCGGGGCTTTCTTCCCGGAAACCGCCTGGTTTCCGGCTGTATGCTCTGTTTTACTCGCTTCTGCTGTACTTCTCCGCCTGCGCCCGGATCAGCTCCGCGTCGCTGAAGTAATTGATCTTCATGGCGTCCTTCACCTCGGACAGGGTCTGGGCGGCCACCTCTCTGGCGGCCTCGCTGCCCTTCTTTAAGATCTGGTACACCTCCGGGATGTCCTTTTCAAACTCTTTTCTTCTGGCGCGGATGGGCTCCAGGGTCTCCTCCAACACGCTGTTTAAGAACCGTTTCACCTTCACATCGCCTAAGCCGCCTCTCTGGTAGTGGGCCTTTAACTCGTCCAGGCAGGCGTAGTCCGGCAGATACCGCTCAAAATGCTCTGGACGGCAGAAGGCGTCCAGATAGGTGAACACCGTATTGCCCTCGATGTGGCCGGGATCGCTCACCTGGATGTGGGTGGGGTCGGTGTACATACTCATGATCTTCTTTTTCACCTCGTCGGCGGTGTCGGAGAGGTAGATGCAGTTTCCCAAGGATTTGCTCATCTTCGCCTTTCCGTCAATGCCGGGCAGACGCATACAGGCCTGGTTCTCCGGCAGCAGCACCTCCGGCTCCACCAGCACCTCGGAGTACACGGAGTTGAATTTCCGCACGATCTCCCTGGTCTGCTCGATCATGGGCAGCTGGTCCTCTCCCACCGGCACGGTGGTGGCTTTAAAAGCGGTGATGTCCGCGGCCTGGCTGATGGGGTAGGTGAAAAAGCCCACCGGGATGCTGGCCTCAAAATTTCTCATCTGAATCTCGGATTTTACCGTGGGGTTGCGCTGCAGCCTGGCCACGGTCACCAGATCCATATAATAGAAGGTAAGCTCGCACAGCTCAGGGATCTGGGACTGGATGAACAGGGTGGATTTAGCCGGATCCAGACCGCAGGATAAGTAGTCCAGGGCCACCTCCACAATGTTCTGGCGCACCTTCTCCGGATTCTCAATGTTGTCCGTGAGAGCCTGGGCGTCGGCGATCATAATAAAGGTCTTGTCGTACTCCCCGGAGTTCTGAAGCTCCACCCTTCTTCTCAAAGAGCCTACATAATGGCCTACGTGCAGCCGTCCTGTCGGTCTGTCACCTGTCAGAATAATTTTTCCCATCTTTGTTTTCCTCCTGTTTTTTCTGCGTATTGTGGTGCTGCGGTTTTGCAGGTTTGCGATATTGAAATTTTGAGGTTTGGCGGCTGGCAGCGCTTTTTTCGGATAACGGTTCCGAAACATATAAAACAAAAAGCCCCCTGTCCCGATGCCGTTCTCTCATCAGGACAGAGGGCCGATGCCTTCTCTGCGGTGCCACCTAATTTCGCCCCTGGGGGCGCTCCTTTGCCGTGCCGGATTCGGGCGGTTTTCCCGTCCTCCTGGGGCACGCGGTCCCTGTAACGCCGGACCATTTCCTTTTGCGTCTCCCCTACTCCAGGGCCTTCCGGCCCGTTTCGGTTCGCCCTCTGGAGCCCATTCCTGCCGGCCCGTCATGCGGCCTTTCCACCATAGGGCCGCTCTCTGTATTTCCGGTTCCGGGAGTACTCTCCTCCATCAACGGTTTTGCTTATGAAGGGACAAACCGCTTTGCCCCTGGTATCCCATAGTTTGTACTATAACACAAAATCCCATTCCCTGTCAAAGCTGGAATTTCGTTTCTTACTGCTGCTGGGACCGCTTGTTCATCATGGCCCGCTTTCTCATGGTGGGATCCAGGATCTTCTTGCGGATGCGCAGGCTCTTGGGGGTGACCTCCAAAAGCTCGTCGGTGTCGATAAAGTCCAGACACTGCTCCAGGCTCATCTCCCTGGGCGGGGTCAGCTTTAAGGCCTCGTCGGCGCTGGAGGAACGGGTGTTGGTGAGCTTTTTCGTCTTGCAGACGTTTAACTCGATGTCCTCCGCCTTGGGACAGGAACCGATGACCATGCCGGAATACACCTTCACGCCCGGCCCGATAAACAGGGTGCCTCTCTCCTGGGCGTTGAACAGGCCGTAGGTGATGGACTCTCCCGCCTCGTAGGCGATGAGGGAGCCGGTGGGACGGTAGGACAGATCCCCTTTGTAGGGGCCGTAGCCCTCAAAGCTGGTGTTTAAGATGCCGTTTCCCTTGGTGTCCGTCATAAACTCCCCGCGGTAGCCGATCAGGCCCCTGGAGGGGATGGAAAACTCCAGTCTGGTGTAGCCGCCGGAGGAGGGGCTCATTCCCTGGAGCTCACCCTTTCTGCTGGTGAGTTTCTGAATCACAGAGCCGGTAAACTCGTCAGGAACGTCCACGAAGGCCAGCTCCATGGGCTCTAATTTCTGGTTTCTCTCATTGAACTTATAGAGCACCTCCGCCTTGCTTACCGCAAACTCGTAGCCCTCCCGGCGCATATTCTCAATGAGCACGGACAGATGAAGCTCGCCGCGGCCGGATACCTTAAAGCAGTCCGGACTCTTTTCCTCCACCCGAAGGCTCACGTCGGTGTTCAGCTCCCGGAACAGGCGGTCTCTCAAATGGCGGGAGGTGATGTATTTTCCCTCCTGGCCTGCCAGCGGGCTGTCATTTACCATGAAGTCCATGGAAATGGTGGGCTCGGAAATCTTCTGGAAGGGGATGGGCTGCGGGTTCTCCGGGGAGCAGATGGTGTCTCCGATGTGGATGTCGGCAATGCCGGAGATGGCCACGATGGAGCCGATCTTCGCCTCCTGAACCTCCACGCGGTTTAAACCGTCAAACTCGTAGAGCTTTCCGATCTTGATCTTTTTAAATTTGTCGGGGTCGTGATGGTTTACCAGCACGCACTCCTGGTTGACGCGGATGGAGCCGTTGTCCACCTTGCCTACGCCGATGCGGCCCACGTACTCGTTGTAGTCGATGGTGCTGATGAGTACCTGGGTGGAGGCGTCGGGATCGCCCTCCGGAGCCGGGATGTAGTCGATGATGGTCTCAAAGAGGGGAGCCATATCCACCTCCGGATCCTCCATGCTCTTTTTGGCAAAGCCGCCCTTGGCGGAGGCAAAGAGGAAGGGGCAGTCCAGCTGCTCCTCGGAGGCGTCCAGATCCATGAACAGCTCCAGCACCTCGTCCACCACTTCGTCGGGACGAGCCTCCGGGCGGTCGATCTTATTTAAGCAGACGATAACCGGAAGGTCCAGCTCCAGGGCCTTGCGGAGCACGAACTTCGTCTGGGGCATGGGGCCTTCGTAGGCGTCCACCACCAGCACTACGCCGTTTACCATTTTGAGCACACGCTCCACCTCGCCGCCGAAATCGGCATGGCCGGGGGTGTCGATGATGTTGATCTTCGTTCCCTTGTAAAATACTGCTGTGTTCTTGGAAAGGATGGTGATACCCCTCTCCCGCTCAATATCGTTGGAATCCATCACCCGCTCCGCTACCTCCTGGTTCTCGCGGAACACGCCGCTCTGCCGCAGCAGGCCGTCCACCAGGGTGGTCTTGCCGTGGTCTACGTGGGCGATGATGGCAATGTTTCTTACGTCTTCTCTTTTCATTCTCATAGTAACTTCTTCCTCTCAGACCGTTTCAAACGCGCCGTCAAATACTTCGCAAAAAAACTAAGGACTCGTATTCACGGTCCTTAGTCTCTCGTTCTTACCAGTTGGTAAGTATATCACTATAGCAGGCAGAATGCAAGGGGTTCCGGGAAAATTTCCGGCGACCTCAGCCCGGTTTTTCCGGCCTTTTCCGCCCTTTTTAGGCCTCCGCCTTCTCCTCTGTCACGTAGGACGTGCAGTGGGGGCAGCGGGTGGCGTCGATGGCGATCTCCGTCTTGCAGAAGGGGCACACCTTCGTCGTGGGGGCTTTGGGGGCCTCCTCCTCCTTTTTCTGGCCGATGGACATGGCCCGGTTCATGGCCTTTAACAGGCAGAACAGCACAAAGGCCATGATAAGGAAATTCACCACCGCGGACACGAAGGCGGATCCGAAACCGGCCACCTGAGCCAGGCTGTAGCGCTCCGCTCCGGTGATGAAGTTTAACAGGGGATTGATAAAATTGTCCGTAAGGGATGTGACAATGCCGGAAAACGCGCCGCCGATGAGAACACCGATGGCCATATCCATCACATTTCCACGAAGGGCGAATGCTTTAAACTCTGAAATAAACTTTTTCATACGTATACTCCTTTTTCATTCTCTCTTTTCTCCTTTTCCGAAGGAGAACGGTTTTTAAAACAGGATGATCTCTTTGTCTAAGAGACCGTAGTACAGCTCCCGTTTCACCTGGATGGCGCAGCGGCCGTTGGTGCCCTCTGTGAGCTGGGCGGAGAAGGAATCCGCCTCCCCCACCGGCACCAGGAAGGAAAACTCCACCGTTTCCCCGTACTGGCTCTCCAGGGTGGTGATGCCGTTCTGAGCGGCCAGGTACTGGATCTTTCCCACGCCGCTGTAGTCGGTGGCCACCTGGAGCTCCTTTGCCAGCCGTTTCGTCACCACCTGGCACTGTTCCAGGCCGGCCTTTACCGCTCCGGAATAGGCCCGCACCAGGCCGCCGGTACCCAAAAGGGTGCCGCCAAAATAGCGGGTGACCACGGCGCAGACATTTCGGACCTCCTCCCCCAGGAGCACGTCCAGCATGGGACGGCCCGCCGTCTGGCTGGGCTCCCCGTCGTCATTGCAGCGGCACAGCTCGCCCCGCTCGCCGATGACAAAGGCGGTGCAGTTGTGGGTGGCGTCCCAGTACTTCTTTTTCATCTCCTCAATGAAGGCGTAGGCCTCCTCCTCCGTCTCCACGGGACGCAGGGTGGCGATAAACCGGGATTTTTTCTCCACAATCTCGCCGCTGCCGCCCTCATAGAGGATTTTATACTCTGGAATCATGCGTGTTCTTCTCCTCCCCAATTTTCCTTCTGATTATAACGGAAGGCAGGGAAAAACGCAAGTCTGGAGGGAAAATCCAAGGTTTTCAGCCGGTCTTTTTGAAAACGGTGATGAAAACTTCCTTTCACCGGCACTCCTCATAAGTCCCGTCCGCCGCCTTCTGAAACAGGGGCAGCTTTTCCAAAAACAGGATGTCCTTCCGCTCTGCCGCCTCTCCCTCCGCCAGGATGGCAGCCCGGCACACCACCGTACCGCCGGCCTTTCCGGCCAGCTCCTCCACAGCCCGCAGGGACTCTCCCGTGGAAATCACGTCGTCCACCACGCAGACCCGTTTTCCCCGGAGCTTGGCCCCGTCCGCCTCGTCCAGGTAAACGTGCTGCTCCCCCTTCGTGGTGATGGAGTGAACGCTCTGGCTGATGGGATTTTTCATGTAGGATTTCACGCTCTTTCTGGCCACAATAAACTCCTTTAAGCCCAGGCGGCGGCTGAGCTCATAAGCCAGGGCGATCCCCTTGGCCTCCGCCGTCAAAAGGGCGTCCACCGGCGGGATTTCCTCCGCCAGCCGGGCAGCCGCCCGCTCAATCAGCTCCGTATCCCCGATGACCACAAAGCTGGCAAATGCCTTTTCCCCGTCGATGGGGACAAAGGGCAGCCGGCGGGTCAGGCCGCAGACCTTTAACTCATATGCAGGTTCCTTTGGATCCATATGGATGTTCCTCCTTCTGTGTGTCCTGTATCCAGGCAGTGTTCTATTCTGCCATTATAGACGGGGTGGGGGGAAAATACAAGGCTAATGCAGGGCGGGTTTGGGAAATGGCGGAGAACTGATTGAAAAACCAAAGGCTTTATGCTATACTCTATAGTTGCGTTGGGTCCGTTTTTTCGGGTTTTTTCTGCCGGAAAGGGGACCTGCGGGACGCGTCTTTAACTCCGGCACACCTGTCCGTCTGGAAACCGGTCCGGCCGCGAAGGCAAAGAGCGTCTCCACCAACAGGAAACCGGCCGCGCCGGGCCTTCCTCAAACGGAATGCCGGCCGCAGTCAAAATAAATACAGAGAAAGGCAGAAATCTCCTGGGCGCAAGGATTTCTGAACAGGGATATGAAATTATGAAATTAGGAATCGTGGGATTGCCAAACGTGGGAAAGAGCACCCTCTTTAACTCTCTGACAAAGGCGGGAGCGGAATCCGCCAACTATCCGTTCTGCACCATCGACCCCAATGTGGGCGTGGTTCCCGTTCCGGACGAGCGGTTAAAGCTCCTGGCAGACCTCTACAACTCTGAGAAAATCACACCGGCTGTCATTGAATTTGTGGACATCGCCGGTCTGGTAAAGGGCGCGTCCAAGGGAGAGGGCCTGGGAAACCAGTTCCTCTCCAACATCCGCGAGGTGGACGCCATCGTCCACGTGGTGCGCTGCTTTGAGGATCCCAACGTGATCCATGTGGACGGCAGCGTAGACCCCATCCGGGACATTGAGACCATCAACCTGGAGCTGATTTTCTCCGACCTGGAGATCCTGGAGAGACGGATTTCCAAGGTGGGACGGGCTGCCATGAACGACAAGGCCCTGGCGAAGGAGCTGGCCCTCTTAAAGGAGTTAAAGGCCCATCTGGAGGACGGCAAGCTGGCAAAGAGCTACGAGCCGGAGGACGAGGAGATGATCCCCTTCATCGCCTCCTTAAACCTGCTCACCTACAAGCCGGTGATCTTTGCCGCCAACGTAGGGGAGGACGACCTGGCAGACGACGGCGCGAACAATCCTTACGTGGCCAAGGTGCGGGAGTTCGCCGCGGAGAACGGCTGCGAGGTGTTTGTGATCTGCGCCCAGATCGAGCAGGAAATCGCCGAGCTGGACGATGACGAGAAGAAGATGTTTCTAGAGGATCTGGGCCTGAAGGAGTCCGGCCTGGAAAAGCTCATCGCCGCCAGCTACAGCCTGTTAGGGCTTTTAAGCTACCTCACCGCCGGGGAGAAAGAGACCCGCGCCTGGACCATCACCAAAGGGATGAAAGCGCCCCAGGCCGCTGGAAAGATCCACAGCGACTTTGAGCGTGGCTTTATCCGCGCCGAGGTGGTCAACTACCAGGATCTCCTGGACTGCGGCAGCTACACCGCCGCCAAGGAAAAAGGTCTGGTGCGCCTGGAGGGCAAGGAGTACGTGGTGAAGGACGGGGATGTGATTCTGTTCCGGTTTAACGTGTAAAAAAAAGAAAGGAAAGGAGTGCTGCTTGATCATCCGTCTGATGATCCGGCAGCACCCTTTCTATAACCCATGAAAATTCAGCCCCAATCGTCCCATTGCAAAACCTTGGCTGAATTTGCTACAAAGAAAGATCAATATAGTATCGTTTCACATCTGGAAATCCAGGGTGTGGAATCATTTTTTCTAAAACCCCGCCGTTTTTCTCTATGATTTTAGCGGATGCAATATTGGGCTCATTACAAGTGATCAGTATTTTTTGAAAACCATATTGGGCGGCCTGTTCAAGCGTAAGACGGAGTATTTCTGAAGCATAGCCTTTTCTTCTCTGCGAGGGACGGACACTGTATCCGATCCGCCCTGCAAATGCCTGGACAAAGTCGTTTGTCCCCAAACGTATATCTGAAATGCCAACTAGGGTTTCAGTGCCATCAAATGCCAGGAAAACAGCCTCATCCACCAGCCCGTAGTGAGGAATGTATTTGCGTTCCAGCCATTCCCCATAATTTTCAGCCTGTTCCAATCCTGCACCTCCGCTGACTCTTTCTTTTGCTTTTAGAAATTCCTCCCGGAAATCCATAACGGCCGTCTCATGTTCCTTTTTAGGTATCACCAATTTTAAACGATCCATTTCCTCACCCTTTCCAAAATCTTGATATATCCCACCTACTCGCCTTCAACAGCTTCAGAACATTTTCATTCATCATGAAAATTCCCTCAAAGTCTGATTTTAGCTCCCTCACTTAAGCTGTTCTCATTATAAAAAATCAACTTCTGACAAACAAGATATTAGTAAATTCATGAGCCGCTCACAAATTTATGAGTGATGGTATGCAGGGTGCCCTACAAGTTCTTACTTCGCAAGCCTCTGTTTCACCAGTTCCGCGAAAAACCTGGCTCCCGTTACGAGAATATCGTCATTGTAGTCAAACTGGGAGTTGTGAAGGGGCAGGGATTCCTCCCCCTCTCTTCTGTTTCCAAGAAAGACAAAACAGCCCGGCACCGTCTGGATGAACCTGCCGAAATCCTCGGAGCTCATCAGGGGCGCGCAGTTTTCCACCACTCTCTCCTCCCCCACAACCGCTTTTGCCGCTTTCACCGCGTACTCCGCATTTTCCTTCCAGTTGAAGGTGGGGGCAAATTCGTGGGTGTAGGTAAACTCCCATTCCGCCCCGTTCATCTGGCAAATGTGCCGGCAGATGGACTCCATCCGCTCCTCGATCAGCCTGGACACCTCCGGGGTGAAACTTCTGGTATCGCCGCGGATCACCACGTTGGAAGGAATGGCGTTGTGGGCGCCGTCCGTCTCCAGCTCCGTGCAGGAGACCACCGCCGTCTCTGTGGGCGTCACATTCCTGGCCACAATGGTCTGGAGGGCGCAGATGATTTCCGCCGCCATCACCAACGGATCCTTCACCACGTCAGGGGCAGAGGCATGGCCGCCTTTTCCCTTTATTTTGATGGTAAAATTGTCCTCGCTGGCCATAATGCCGCCTTTCCGCACAGCGATGGTCCCGGCGGGATACTGGGGCATATTGTGAAAGCCGTACATCTCATCTACGGGGAACCGCTCAAAAAAGCCGTCCTCTATCATGGCCTTAGAGCCCCATCCCGGCTCCTCCGCCGGCTGGAATACAAAGCGGACCGTACCGGAAAAATCCCTGCTCTCCGAAAGGATTTTCGCCGCCCCCAGAAGGGTGGCCGTATGTCCGTCATGGCCGCAGGCGTGCATCCGGTTGGGGGTCTGGGAGCCGTAGGGCAGATCCGACGCCTCCTGAAGACAGATGCAGTCCATATCGGCTCTTAAGCCAACCACCCGCTCTCCGTCTCCTACTTTCAGAGTGCCTACCACCCCCGTCTTCCCAATCCCCGTTTCCACCTGGATTCCCATTTCCTCCAGTTTCTCTGCCACAAACGCCGCCGTATTCACTTCCTCAAAGGCGCTCTCCGGATGGGCGTGGAGATCATGTCTCCACTCTGTCATCTGTTTTCTCAGCTCTTTC
This sequence comes from Lachnoclostridium sp. An14, assembly GCF_002160755.1. Taxonomy (GTDB): domain Bacteria; phylum Bacillota; class Clostridia; order Lachnospirales; family Lachnospiraceae; genus Lachnoclostridium_A. The sequence continues at coordinate 54,289 of NZ_NFLE01000018.1, read as the reverse complement.
ATATATTGTTCTTCTGTCAATGGCATATCCTTCTTCCCCTCCTGTTCTTATCCCTGCTAACCCTATTTCCGGCTGTCAGGATCACAGTACCAGCCTTCCCACACGACGCGGCGGTAATTTTCCCTGTCGGTGTCTCCCTCCGTGCTGATGCACAAAACCACGGAATCCCGATCCAGCCCCACAGCCTTTTTCCACTTCTCCAGCCGTTCATCCATCATCAGGCGGTAAACCAGGCCGGTGGTGACGGCTCCGCTCTCTCCGGAAATAATGTGCTCATCGCCGCCCAACGGATTTCCCAATACCCGCATCCCGTCAGCGGCTATATAATCGGGGCAGGAGAAGAAATAATCCCCGTGGTGCCGTAAGACCTCCCAGCCCACCGTACACACCTCTCCGCAGCAAAGGCCCGCCATAATGGAGTCCAGATCTCCTTCCACCTTATGAAGGGTCCCGTCAGCGGCTTTGGCCGTGCGGAACAGGCAGTCCGCCCGGTCCGGCTCCACAATGGACAGTTTCGGCATGGAATCTCCATAGTAATTGCTGAAAAATCCCGTTACGGCCCCTGCCATGGCCCCCACGCCTGCCTGGAGGAAAATGTGGGTGGGCCTTACCTCCCCCAGCTGCTTTACCGCCTCCAGCGCCATGGTCATATACCCCTGCATGATCCAGGTGGGAATGGTCTCATAGCCTTCCCAGGCCGTATCCTGCACCAGGATCCAGCCATTTTTCTCCGCCTGGCTTTTGGCAAACCGCACCGTATCGTCGTAATTCAACTCGGTGATTTCCGCCTCCGCTCCCAGACGTCTGATATTTTCCAGCCGCTCCTTTGCCGAGCCCTTCGGCATATACACAACGGCCTTCTGGGACAGGTTCTTCGCGGCCCAGGCCACTCCCCTGCCGTGGTTGCCGTCCGTAGCTGTCACGAAGGTAAAGGTTCCCGCCGGAGTCTGGGTAATCTCCTCCAGCCCCTTTCCCGTCTTTTCTGCCATCACTCTGGCCAGGGCATAGCTGCCTCCCAGGGCTTTAAAGGCGTTTAAGCCAAACCGGTAGCTCTCGTCCTTCACATAAAGGCCGGAAATCCCAAGAAACCGGGAAAGGGCATCCAGCTTTCTCAGCGGGGTCGCCTCATATCCCTCCAGGCCGCTGTGGAAGGAAAGGGCTTTTTCCGCCTCCTCCACAGAAAATTTCTGGTCGTAGGCGCCTTTCTGTTTATCCGAATCAAATACCGTCATCTTCACATTCATTTTCCATTTCCTCCTTCTGTTTTTCGGACGTGCCTTCCTGGCGGACACGGCGGCCCCGTCTGCGGCCCGGTCCGTTTCCGCCCGAGTCCGTTCCCCGTTACGCCTCCGCGGAGAACTGTTTCACCACGTCCAGGAATACGTTGGCTCCTGCCAGCAGATCCTGCTCCCGGGTAAATTCCCTGGGATTGTGGCTGATTCCCTTCACGCTGGGCACAAAAATCATGGCGGTGGGACACATTCTGGCGATCATCTGGGCGTCCTGGCCTGCCCCGGAAGTCATTCTTCTGCAAGTGAAACCGCGATCCTTCGCCGCCTGTTCCACAGCCTTCACGATCCCTTCATCGAATAACACCGGCGTGGAGCGCGCCATGCGCTCTGTGCGGATGGTCACCTGGTCCGTTTGCTCCAGCTCCTTCAGATACTCCGCCAGGGCCTGCTCCTCCTTTTTTAGGTTCCCCTCGTCCGGATTCCTTAGATCCACCGTAAATACGGCTTTGGAGGGAATGACGTTGACGGCGTTCGGCTCAAATTCCATACAGCCTACCGTAGCCACCGTCCTGCCGCCGGACTGATCGCACCGGTCTCTTAAGAAGGTGATGACTTTTGCCGCGGCCAGCCCCGCGTCCATCCGCAGCGCCGTCGGCGTCGTGCCCGCGTGGTTCGCGGCCCCTTCGATGGTCACCCGCTGCCAGGAGATCCCCTGGAGGTTCTCCACAGCCCCAATCTGGATCCCTTCCACATCCAGGATCGGCCCCTGCTCGATGTGCAGCTCGATAAAGGCGGATGGGGTTGCGAATCCCGGATCCACCGTCCCCTCGTAGCCGATCCGTTTTAACTCCTCGCCCAGGATGGTACCGTCCGTTCCCACGGTAGCCAGGGCCTCCTCCGTGGAGAGCCCGCCTGCGTATACCAGGGAACCCATCATATCCGGCGCGTAGCGCACTCCCTCCTCATTGGTAAAGGCCCCTGTCATAATTGGCCTTGCGGGGACGTACCCGTTTTCCTTCAAAGTCTTTATGACTTCAATCCCCGCAATCACCCCGTAGCAGCCGTCGTACTGGCCCGCGTCGATGACGCTGTCGATATGGGAGCCTAACATCAGAGGCGCCCTGTCTTTGTTCTCCTCCGTCTCCCAGATGCCGAAGATATTTCCGATTCGGTCCACCACCACCTTAAGTCCGGCATCTTCCATCCAGCCCACCACCATATCTCTCCCGTCCTTATCTCCGTCGGAAGCGGCCAGCCGGACTCTCCATCCCGTCTCGTCTTTTCCTGTCTCTCCCAACAGGCGGATTCTCTCCATCAGCCTTTCTCCATTAATTGATGCCATAACTCATACCTCCTCATGTAAAACCAGGGTTTCGTTTCCGATAAGCCAAGTATAGCAAGGCCGGCCTTTTGATTCTATCAACATCAAACCGATTTTTATCAGATTTGTCCAATTTTCATCTCTCCCCCGGATAAATATGATATAATCTACCAAAACAAACGGGCATGACCGCCAGAGCGGTTATCACAGAGAACGAAAAAGCAGGTGAAATATATGAGCGTTTCTTTTCCAAAATGCAGCAGCGGCAGCGCGAACTTTGTCATTTCCATGGATGAGGAAAACAGGAAGGAATACGTAAGCTTCCCCTCCGACGATTTCCCCATCACCATGTATACCCAAAACTATTTTCACGCCAGCTGCGACCACATTCCCTTTCACTGGCATGACGAGCTACAGCTTTCCTGGGTGTATGAAGGGGAACTGGAATACCGCATCAACGGGGACACCTTCCGCCTCGGCAAGGATAAGCTGCTGCTCATCAACAGCCAGCTGATGCACAGCTCCAGAACCGCAGGCAACAATGCCAGGGCGCTGTGCATTGACTTCAGCACGGACATCTTTCACCCCCTGATTTTAAAGCACTATATCCGTCCCTTTCTGGAAAACCGCGGGTTTTCCTACATCCTGCTGCCCTTAAAGCCGTATCAGACCGCGTCCCTGGAGGACTTTCTCACCTGGACGAAAGCTCCCTCCGGCTATTTTTCTATTATGAATTTCCTCTCCCAGATGTTCGACGAGGTCATCCGGGAGTTTCAAGAGGGGAACGAGCTGAACTATGAAGAAATGGAGCAGTTTCACACCATTTTAAACTACGTGTACGAGCACTACGCCGAACCTCTGACGGTCCAGCAGCTTGCCGCCCACATTATGACCAACAAAAACCGCCTGACGGCTTTGTTCCGCAAATACACCAATATGTCCCCCATTAAATACTTAAACGAGTACCGCCTTTATATTGCCAGGGACATGATCGTCCACACGGACAAGCCCATCTCTGAAATCAGCGCCGACGTGGGCTATCGTCAGATCAGCTATTTTATCCAGCAGTTCCGGGACAATTACGGCCTGTCGCCGCTAAAATACCGGAATAAATACGGCCAGCAGGAACCGGCCGCCCCGTCTTCCGTTCCGGAAACGGAATAAAAACGTGCGCGCATCCTTCCGGAGGCTTTTATGACCCAGGAAACGCTGTTTTCTGGGCCATAAAAAAGGAGGCATCACCGCGCCGGATGCCTCCTTTTTTATTTGATACCTGTTTTTCTGTAACCGGTCTGTCCGTCCAGGGACGTCAGTCCTCCAGCTCATCCTCTCCGATGAGCTCGTCGTACTCCTGCTCGTCCAGCAGCTCGTCGAAGGCGTCTGCCACGATCTCGTACTCCTCGTCGTCCTCGATGTTCTGCAGGTCGGGATTGCCGTCGATCTCTGTGTAGCGGTATAAGTATACCTCTCCTTCCTCCGCGTCTTCTCCCTCTAAAGGCAGCAGGGCAATGTAGTCTCTCCCCCCCGCCTCAAAGATCGTCAGCACAACGCACTCCAGCTCGGAGCCATCGTCCAGGGTCAGGGTGACGGTCATCTCCTCTGCCGGTTCTTCCATGGTATTCTTCTTATCGCTCATAATTTAAACCTCTCTTTTGCCGGGAGGTCTCCCTCCCTGTTTGTCTCCACTGTATCAGACTGCGGGGGAAATTGCAACTGTTTTCTGCGCCGGGGGAAAATGCCGGGAAACGGTCCCCGGTTTCAGTATTCGATTCCCTCTCTGGCGGTCACCCCCTGCTCGTAGGGGTGGCGCACCGCCTGGATCCTGGAAATATAGTCCGCCTTTGCCATCAGCTCCTCCGACGGGTCTCTGCCGGTGAGAACCACCTCCAGCCCCTCCGGCTTTTCCTCCAGAAACTGAAGGACGCTCTCCTCCTTCACCACGCCGCCGTTTACGGAGGCCATGATCTCGTCCAGGATCAGCAGGTCGTAGTCCGGGGCCATGGCGGCCGTCTTTTCAAACTGTCCCTGAAAATACTGGGCGGCCTCCCGTTTCTGCTCCGGACTCATGCGGAACAGGAATCCGAAGGTGCGCTCGCAGGGCAGCACGGTGATGCCGGGGATGGCCCGCAGCACCTCCACCTCCCCGGAGTCCTCCGTCTTTAAAAACCGGGAAATGAGCACCCGCAGCCCACGGCCGGCGGCCCGCACCGCCAGGCCCACCGCCGCCGTGGTCTTTCCCTTCCCGTCCCCGCAGTAAATGTGTATCAGCCCTTTCTCCTTCATGGCTCCTCCTTTCCGTAATACTCCCGGATAAACCGGGACGGCTCCAGCTTTTTCCCGTACCGCTCCTTGGCGGCGCAGATGCAGAGCCTCTCCTTGGCCCTGGTCATGGCCACGTAGAACATCCGCCGTTCCTCCTCCAGATCTGCCTCCAGCACCGCCTTTCTGTGGGGCGTCACCCCCTCGTTGGCGTCGATGATGTAGACAATGGAATATTCCAGGCCCTTGGAGCCGTGCATGGTCATAAGGGCCACCCCATCCTGATCCCCCAGAGGCTCCGTCTGGTTCCTGGCCTGGGCCTCCAGCTCTTTTCCGTACTCCTCCATGTGGGAAAACCAGTCCTCAAAGCTCTGAAATCCGGCGGCGCTCTCCTGGAGCTGGTCCGCCACCTCCAAAAGCTCCTCCTCCTTCATACGCCGGAACTGGGCGTACTCCTTCAGATAGTCGTTGTAGCCGGCGGCCTTGCGGATGTAGTTTACGGCCGCCGCCGGTTTCATCCGGGAAATGGCCGCCAGATCAAACTCCAGCCGCTCGATCCGCTCCACCATCCAGTCCTTGTCCTGGTAGAAGGACTTTACCTGCTCCCAAGAGACCACCGCCGTCTCCAGGGCGTCCCGGCTGATGTAGCGCTTGGGGCGGTTGATGAATTCCAGCACGTTTCCCCTCTCTAAATTTCCCAGGGCGGCCTTTATGTAGGCCAGGATATTTCTGGAAATCCAGTGCTCGTAAATGTTTGGCAGGCTGTCCCTGGTTTTAAAGGGCACGTTGTACTCCATGAGCCGCTCCACCAAAAGCCTGGGCTCTAAGCTGGTGCGGTAGATGACGGCCATATCCGACAGGGAATACCCCGCATCCCGGTAGGCCAGAATCTCCTTCACCACCGCCAGAGCCTCATCCCCCGCGTCGGGGTAAAAGCAGGTGCGCACCGGCGCCCCCAGGCCCTTCTCCGCCCGGATGTCTTTTGGAAACCGGGTGCGGTTGTGGGCGATCAGCCGGCCGGCCGCCTCCACAATAGTCTTCGTGGACCGGTAGTTGACATCCAGGAGGGTTTTGGCCGCTCCCGGATAGTCCTTTTCAAACCCCAGCATGATCTCCGGTTTCGCTCCCCGGAACCGGTAGATGGACTGGTCGTCGTCCCCCACGATAAACAGGTTGTTTTCCGGAAGGGCCATCATGCGGACGATCTCGTACTGAATCCGGTTGATGTCCTGAAATTCGTCGATGAGGATGTAGGTGTATTTCCGCTGCCAGGCGGACAAAATGTCGGCCCTCTGGGAGAACAGCTCGTAGCACATGACCAGCATATCGTCGAAGTCGATGAGGCGGGCGGCCCGCAGCCGCTCCTCGTAGCCGTGGTACAGCCGTTTAAAGATCTCCTCCGGGCAGTTTTTAGAGTAGTAGCAGGAGAGGTCTAACATTTCCCCCTTGACGGCGCTGATCTCCCCCAGCACCGACGAGATGAAATCCGCCTCGTCCTCCGTCTCAATCTCCTCCTCCGCCGTCATTTCCTTCATAAACTGGGTCCGCTGCTCCTCCCGCACGATGTCTTTCGCCTCGTAGCCGTAAGCCAGCTTTAAAATGCGGAAAAACACGCTGTGAAAGGTGCCGAAGGTCACGGGCACCTTCCTCCCGCCCATAAGGCGCTCAAACCTGGCCTGCATCTCTCTGGCCGCCGCTCTGGTGAAGGTGATCACCAGGATATTTCCAGGGGCCACCTGTCCGTCCTCAATGAGGGCCCGCACCCGCTCCGTGAGCACTGTGGTCTTTCCGGAGCCGGGGCCGGCCAGCACCAAAATCGGCCCCTCCCGGTGGCGGATGGCCGCCTGCTGCGTTTCGTTAAATGCCATAGTTCCTCCGATTCTTTTCCCATAAAAGGGAAGAAAGGAGCTGCCTCAGCTTATCCTGGGGCAGCTCCTTGCGTTTCCCAATGGGTATGATCCCGTTTACGCCTGGGCCAGGGACGCCTCTAAAAGGGCGATTCCCTTGCGGATGCGGGCCAGGCTCTCCTCCTTGCCCAACACCTCCATGATCTCCGTGGCACCGGCAGGGGTCATCTGCTTGCCAGAAACGGCGGTACGCAGGGGCCACATCACAAAGCCGGTCTTATAGCCTTTTTCCTCCACGTAGGCGGAGAGGGCGGCATAGAGGGCATCGTTGGTGAAATCCTCCTGGGCCTCCAGAATCGGCAGCGTTTCCTTTAAAACGGCCAGGGATTTCTCGGAGTTGGTCTTCATCTTCTTGTGGGTGTACATGGCCACGTCGTACTCCGGCAGCTCCTCAAAGAAATCAATGTGGCCGGCGATGTCGGGGAATACCTCAATCCTGGTCTTTACCATGGCCGCGATCTTTTTCAGATCCAGATCCTTTTTGATGACCTCACGGATGTAGCTCTCCGCCCGCTCGTAGAACTTGTCAAAGTCCATGGCCTTCATGTACTCGCCGTTCATCCATTTTAACTTGGTCATGTCGAACACCGCCGGGGACTTGCTCATGCGGCGGTAGTCAAATTCTTTCACCATCTCCTCCAAGGAGAAGATCTCCTGGTTGTTCTCCGGGGACCAGCCTAAAAGGGCCACGTAGTTCACCACGGCCTCGGAGATAAAGCCCTGCTCGATCAGATCCTCATAGGAGGAGTGTCCGCTTCTCTTGGAGAGTTTCTTGTGCTCCTCGTTGGTGATCAGGGGGCAGTGCACGTATACCGGAACCTCCCAGCCGAAGGCGTCGTAGAGACGGTTGTACTTCGGGGAGGAGGACAGATACTCATTTCCACGCACCACATGGGTGATGCCCATGAGATGGTCGTCCACCACGTTGGCAAAGTTGTAGGTGGGGTAGCCGTCGGATTTGATCAGGATCATATCGTCCAGCTCGGAGTTGTCCACGGTGATGTCGCCGTAGATCTCATCGTGGAAGGTGGTGGTTCCCTCTGTGGGGTTGTTCTGGCGGATGACGTAGGGGATTCCCGCCTTTAAATTCGCCTCTACCTCCTCCTTGGACAGGTGCAGGCAGTGCTTGTCGTAGGTCATAATCTCCTCGCCGTTTACCGTCTGTTTCAGGCTGTCCAAGCGCTCCTGGGTGCAGAAACAGTAGTAGGCTTCGCCTTTCTCAATGAGCTTTTTGGCGTACTCTAAGTAAATACCGGCGGCCTGGCGCTCGCTCTGGACGTAGGGGCCTACGCCGCCGTCCTTGTCCGGGCCTTCGTCGTGGATCAGTCCTGTCTCCGCCAGGGTGCGGTATATGATCTCCACCGCCCCCTCCACGTACCGTTCCTGATCCGTGTCCTCGATGCGCAGGAGGAAATCCCCTCCCTCATGTTTGGCGATCAGGTAGGCGTAGAGCGCCGTTCTCAAGTTTCCGACGTGCATCCGGCCGGTGGGGCTGGGGGCGTATCTTGTTCTGATTTTATTCATCACTTTTCACTCCTAATATGGTATCAGTTTTTACACTAACCGTTATTATATAACGAAGGCACGGAAAAAACAATGGGGATTTCACCGGTTCTGCCGCCTCCGCCGCTGCCAGCCGCCTCTCATCCCAAAAGGCAGGCCAAAAGCCCGGTCAGGGCGCAGGAGGGATCCCGCTCCACAAACCGCTCCAGGCGTCCCAGGTTCCGGTCGGAGTGCTCCAGCTGGCGGGAATACAGATAGGCGGCCCGGACAAAGGCCCGCTCCCGGCTGCCGCCGTACACCGCCCGCCAGCTCTCTGCCAGAATGCGGACGGCGCACAGGCTGAATGCCGCCAGCTTGGCCTTTCCGTATCCCCCGCCCTCGTAGACGCCGCCGGCGTAAAAGAGATAGAGGAAATACTCCAGAAGATTGCGCTCCTGGCGATCCCGGCCTCCCCGCTCCTCTCCCGGGCCTCTCTGCCCGCGAGACCGTTCATACCGCTCTCCAGGGCGTCCTCCCAGCTGGCAGCGGCGGGCGGCAAATAAAAGCTCCTCCCAGCCCTCTGACACCATCTCCAGCCGGTCCAGCTCCCGTAAAAAAGCCCGCTCCAGCTGCCGCCGCTGAAAGCCCATTTCCCTGTAAGAGGCCAGCTCTTTTTCCAGGCTGGATACGGCCGCCGGGCTTTCGTAAAACCGGCACACCCGCTCCAGGCCAGAGCAGTCTCTCGCGGCCAGCCGCCTCTCCCCGTCGTGGGCCAGGGCTAAAACCGCTGCCGCCTGGTAAGCGCTCTCCCCCTCTCCCCGCAAAACGGCCCACATGGCCTCCCGAACCCGCAGCAGGACTTCCAGGAGCTCCCGGTCCGCTGTCTGGTCCGGCTCTCCCTCCCGGTCCGGACGGATCCGCTCCCGGTACTCCACCGGCTCCGCCCAGTTTAAAATCAGCTGTGCTGCCGCCGGGCAGGATAAGGACAGGCTGATCTCCAGCCGGTCTCCATAAGGCTCTTTATGCCGCGGATAGACGCGGCAGGTGCGGCACATCATCGCCTCTCCCAGCCTTAGAAACAGGCCGCACAGCCGCCGGCGGTCCAGAAAGACGCAGCGGCCGTTTTTCTGGCGGTAGGCCCTGGAGCGGTGATCCACGCCCTCCCGCAGCCACTCTCCCTCCGGCCCCTTTTCCGCCTCATACCGTTTTAGGGTGTCCCCGTCAATGGAAATCCTCCACCCCTTGCAGCAGGTATCGGGACACTGGGATGCCTGGCAGGAAAAGCTGTGGTAGTAAGATGGATAAATCAGGCGCATGGGCGCCTCCTCCTTTCGTGTGGGGCTCTCTGGGACGGCTTACTTCCAGAAACCGTCCCGCAAAGTTTCGTACCCGCGGCCGGCCAGAGCCTCCCAGGGCTTTCTTCTGGCTCCAAACCGCTCTTTAAGGGCCAGCCGCAGCTGTCGTAAGGCCGGGCCTGCCATGGTCTCCCGGCAGGGCCCGGAAATCATCCGCTCATACCACTGGGTCAGGACTCCGGCGGTGAAAAAGCCCTCATCTCCCTGAGGGGCTCCCGTCAGCAGGGCGACGGCCCGGCGCAGAGATTCCGTTTCCGCCTCTCTGCGGGATTCCTCCCCGCCTTCTGGCTCCAGGCTGCGCTGGCCGTCTTTTCCCGCCAGAACCTCCTCCAGGGTAAACCACAGGGCCTGCACCATACACTCCCGCAGGGCCCGCGCCTCATCCTCCATCCCCGGCTCTCCCAGCCCGGCAAGAAGGGCGGCGGGATCTGCCGTCTCCTCCCTGGACAGCCACGGGAACAAAAACTCCTCCAGCCACCGGTCTTTCCGGAACAAACGGCGGTAGATATAGGCCTCCACCGCCCCGCCGGTGCGGCAGTTCTCCTCCCCCAGCACCCGCAAAATCTCCGGCGGGAGGGCCGTTTTGTAAAACAGGCTGTCCTGGCCGGCGGCGGGAGGCTGGTAGCCCTCCCCCAAAATCCGCTTTGCCATGGCGTCCCGCCACTGCCTGCTCTCTTTTTTGTAGGTTTCCAGACGCTCCAGGGAAAGCTCCGGGTGAAGGCGTTTCTCGTGGAGGATCTCCGCCGCCTGGATCACCCGCCAGGCCTCCTGGCCTTTTCGCCTTAAGAAACGGTCCAGGGCCGCCTTTGCCCGTCCCCGCTCCAGGCCCACGGTTCCGCCGTGGTACAGCTCCACCGCCGCCATCATCCGCTCCGCCACGGCCCGGACCATGGGCACGGCGGAGCTGTTTCCCGTCAGGTTTTTCACCTCCACAAAGGAGGACGGCATCCGGTAGGTGTCGGGAAAGCCCTGGAGGCGGAACAGCTCCCGCTCCGTCATCCGCCGCTCGTTGTTCACCAGAAGGTAATTGGCGCTGGCCCCCGCCCGCAGGGAACAGGCGTAACGGTGGGGAGTGACCATGCCGGAGACGTTCTCGTTGGTGACGTAGGGGCGCTCCGGCTCCCGTTTAAACCGCTCCAGCATCTTTTCCATCTTCCGCTCCCGCACCTCCGGGCTGACGTAGTAGCTGCGCTTTATGGTCCCCTCCGGCTCCAGAATGTCCGCCAGACCCTTCCGCTGCCGCTCCGGCACCGCCTCCGGGAAGGCGAACAGGATGGGTTCGGAAAAGCCCACCGTCACCAGCCGCTCCCGTTTCTGGGGAACGCCGTAATCCCAGGCGTTTAGCACCTTTGTGTACACCGTGTAGCCCAGGGCCTCCAGCCGCCCTTTCATCTCCGCCAGGGTCTGGCCGCCTCTGTGACTGAATACGTTCTTGCCGTTTTCCAGCAGGAAGGCCGCCGGGCGTTTCTTTTCCAAAATGGCCTCCACCGCTGAAAACAGCCCGTCCTCTCCCCACACCTGGGAAAGGGAATGGGGAAAATCGGCCACCAGGACGTCAAAATCCGGCAGGTTCTCCAGGTCCAGGCACCGCGCGTCCCCCGCCGGGATTTCCCCGAAATTGTCTTCGTAGACGGCTCTGGCCTCCGGCTCCGTCTCGCAGCTGAACACGCAAAACCCGCCGGCCTGTTCAAAGCCCAGCCTGGCCCCGCCGATTCCCGCAAATATATCTGCAAATGTGAAGGATGTATAATTCATAGGCTTTCCCCCGTTCTGGTATCCTGAAATCAAAATCTATGGAAAGTATACCATTGGAGGGAGAAAATTGCCAGCAAAAGAAGTGTTTAAGAACCTGGTATTGGAGGGCCTGGGGCACGGAAAACCGTGCGCGCAGTAGCGTACACCCGCGCCGGAGCGCGGCTGCGCCAACAGCTATATTTCTCCCCGCGGAGTGCGCCTCCCGCCGGAGGCTTTTGCGTCATAGGGGACGCAGTTTCTTACTACACAAAACAGCGCGCTCCGCGCAGAGACGTTTCTCTGGGGGGCGCGCTGTTTCGCGTTTGTTTCTATATGTTACTGATAGATGGCGCGGATTTTCCAGCTGTTTCCGATTTTATACATATCCACGCCTTTGGCGCCGCCGATTTTTAAGCCGTTCTCTCCTAAGGTGGGCAGATTGGAGGGATCCGCCTGATCCACGGCGTCGATCAGCCCGCCGGTGCACACCCGGTCCTCTCCCAGGTTCTTCAGCTCCGCGGCTGATTTGACCTCCTTATAGGAGTCGTCCTCGAAAAAGATGTCCAGCGGGTAGTCGCACAGCTGAGACAGGGTCTCCAGATCCTTGTAATAAAGGGTTTTCTGGATGGTCTCCGCCACCTTGGCCGGATCGGAAAGATCAGAGGAATAGGCGGAATCCACGTAGAAATAGTTCACTCTCCACTTCCCGTTCCTCTTTCTTAAGGTGAGGCCGAACTCGTCGCCCATAACCGTGGGGCCGTTCTTTTCAATCTTTAGCTTGGCCGTATTGGTGGCGCCGATGTACTCCCGCATTTTCGCGGAAAAGATCACGTCCTCTCCCAGCTTTTTAAATTCGTTCTGGTTCTTGTACTCCACGGTCTGACCATCGTTGTAGAAAACGGTGACGGGGTACTCGCACAGCTTTGCCAGATCCGTCAGGCTTTTCTTGTCGAAAGCCTTCTGCACGGAGGAGGCAGCGTCCCGCATTCTCTCCGTATCTGAGGTCGCGGAACGGGTAACCTGGGTCTTCTTTTTCGCGTATGCCGGCATGGCCGGGTTGGTGGCCGCCAGGGCCGCCGCGCACATTAACATCATGGGGAGTTTTCTCATAGTTTTTCTGTTCATATTTAATCTCCTTCTCTTTCGTCGTTTTTTCGGTTGTACTTATTTGACGGGACAGAATGGGAAAAAGTTGCGGGAAAAAAATAATTTTTTAACTATATTGTATGGTGAGGTATTATATGATATGCTGTACCTGGGAGGTGATTATAGTTGAATATCACATCTGACATGATATACGGATATACAGACGGCATCATCCTCTGCTGTCTTTCCGAGGGGGACAGCTACGGCTATGAGATCAACAGCCGGATCCTGGAAAAATCCGGCCGCAGCTACGAGCTGAAGGAAGCGACGCTCTACACCACCTTCCGGCGGCTGGAAAAACAGGGCTACGTGACGTCCTACTGGGGAAATGAAAGCTCCGGGCCGCGGAGACGCTACTACTCCATCACCGGCGCCGGACGGGAATATCTGCAAAAACGCCTTCTGGAATGGGAGGAAATCAAGAAACTGCTGGACCGTCTGCTGGACGGCGGGCGAAAGGAGGAATAACCATATGAGCGGAGAAGAAAAGATCTGTCATTACATCAACCGCGCCTTCGCGGGCTGTCCGGCGGGACAGCAGACGGAGGAGGCAAAGGAGGCGCTGTGCGCCGATCTTCTGGAAAAATACCGGGCCCTTCTGGAAACGGGATACGCCCCGGAAACGGCCTATCAGACCACCATCAGCGGCGTAGGCGACATATTTGAGGTGGTGGACAGCGTGACGGGACGGCAGGCAGAGGACGAAATAGGCTACTCCTCTTTGACCTGGGCCCAGAGGGCAAAGCCGGGCGGCGCGGCGGCGGAAGACGGCCTGGCGGCAGAAATGTGGAATACGGCAGCCAAGGACGGCCGGGCGGCGGAACCGAATGCCGCGGCGGAAATCCCGGCACAGACATGGGATGGGGAATCCTCTTTCCCGTCCCAGGCGCCGGCCCCCGGCTCCCCGGCCGTGAAACGGGCGTGGGCGGCGGCGCCCTTTGCCGCCGCCGGCCTGCTCTTTCTGCTCTGGCTCCACTCCTATTTCTACCGCCCCCTTCCGGGAATGGGACGGGAGCTGCCCATGTTTCTTTTAGGGGCAGCCCTGGGCGCCTTTGGGATGTGGGTCTGCTTAAGCCGGAGGGGACAGCCGGTCAAAGCCCTTTTTCCCAGGGAACGTCTCCCCTTTTTCATCCTCTGGGGCGTTTTCGCCATTTTGTTTCTGGCGGCGGCCTTTACCCCCGGCCTGCAGCCGGCGCTGTGGCTGATTCCCATCAGCGCCGTAGCCCTCCATCAGATCCTGGTATCCTGGAGGGCCTACCAATCGTTCAAAAAGGAGGCGAAAGCTTATGAGCAGGAATAGCCTGATTTTAAAAATTTCCCTGTGGTCCCTGGTTCTGGCCGCGACGGCGTTTGGAATTTTTTCCATCGCCTCCCATCCGGCCGCGGACGTCAGCTCCCAGTCCGTCTCCGGCACGGCAGGAACCCCAGAAAGCGGGGAAACCACCGTCCCCGCAAACGGAGAAACTCTGACCCTTCCCGGAGAAACGGAACCTCCCGTTCCTCCCGACGGCGGGCCGGCGGCAAAGAAAAAGCCCACTCCTCCTGACGGCGGACCGGCAGCGAAGGAAAAACCCACTCCCCCAGACGGCGGGCCAGCGGCAAAAGAAAAACCAGCTCCCCCAGACGGCGGGCCAGCGGCGAAGGAAACTCCTGCCGCCGGAAACGGCACCTCCACCGCCAGGAAAACCCCTGCCGCCGCGCCCAGCGCGCCGGCGCCTAAGGAAACGCCCGCTCCTCCCGACGGCGGGCCAGCGGCAAAAGAAAAACCGGCTCCTCCCGACGGCGGGCCAGCCGCGAAAGAAAAACCGACTCCCCCGGACGACGGACCGGCACTGAAAGAAAAGCCGGCTCCCCCAGATGGCGGGCCAGCCGCCGGCCAGGCGGCCGCCCTTCTTCCGAAGGCACCGGCAAATCCCCCGGCTCTCAAGGCAAAACCGGCCCCGAAAGCAGCCGGTTTGATCCCGAAAGAGGCAGCCCCGGCTCCAGCTCCCAAGGCGGCCCCGGGAGTCCCCACTCCCAAAGGGGAACCGCAGCTCCCGAATCCTCCCGCTCCCAAACCGGAGCCAGCCCAGCCAAAACGGGAACCGGCGGACCGCCTCCCCAAAACAGGAGAACTGTCCGCCCCCAAGACTCCTCCCGCGCCGGAGCGCGGCCCAGGTGTCCGTCTGATCTGAACGCAGCCGGGCGCCGGGAGAGCGAAACCACTTTCCCGGCGCCCGGATTTTTTCTATAACAGAATATCAAAGGGCAACCCCAAGCCTCCCATCCAGCCCGGTTTCTCCAGCCCAGTTCGTCCCACTGCCGTCCGAAAACAGCCGCAGGCAGCCGCTCCCTTTATTTCAGCCTTCCTCTCTCCATATCCTGAAAGATTCCCGGCATTTCCACCAGCTCCTGAAACGTCCCCCGCTGCGCCACCTCTCCCCGGTCCATAACCAGAATCTCATCACACCCGCGCAGGGTAGACAGGCGGTGGGCGATGGAGATAACCGTCGTCCCCCACTCCCGTTTCATTTTCTCAATCTCCCGCTGAATGTACACCTCCGACGTGTTGTCCAGGGCAGACGTGGCCTCGTCCAGAATGAGGATCTTAGGTTTCCGCAGAAAAACGCGGGCCAGGGCAATTCTCTGCCGCTGCCCCCCGGAAAGATTTCCTCCGCTCTCTGACAGGCAAAACCCGTAGCCCCCCGGCAGCTTTTCGATGTCGGCGGCGATGCAGGCCTTCCGCGCCGCCTCCTTCACTTCCTCCAGGGAAACCTCCCGCTTCATGCCGTAGGAAATGTTTCTCTCCACGGTGTCCGCGATGAGAAACGGCGTCTGGGGAACCAGGGCCAGCACCTCCGCCAGTTCCTCCCTGGAGAGGCTGGAGATCTCCGCCCCGCCCAGAAACACGCGGCCTCCCGCCGGTTCCAGCTTGGCAATCACCTTGATCAGACTGGATTTCCCGCAGCCGCTGGGCCCGGCGATCCCCAGAAACGTCCCCGGCGGCACAGAAAGGGAAATCCCCTTTAAAACCGGCTCCTGCGGCTTTTCCGGATAGGAAAAGGTGACGTTTTCCAGCCGCAGCCCGTTGTCCGCCGGCCTTTCCTCCCTCTCCGGGAGGATGGTTTCGCAGGAAAAGTCCAGGGGGATGTCCAGCAGCTTAAAATAGTCCCCCGCCAGCACCACGCACTCGGAAAACTCGTCCAGAATCCGGTGCAGCTCCCGCAAAGGGCCGGTGAGCTGGGTAAAACAGAGGTAAGCCGTCAGCACCGTTCCCACGGTAATCACCCCTTTGGAGGCCAGGAACACGGACAGGGCGATCACCAGCACGTGGAACACCGCCTCGTTGATAAATTTCAGGCAGTCGTAAAAGGCCATGGCCCGGTGGTGGTCCATTTCCTTCTTCCGCAGCTGCTCCGCCCGGCGGGTGATCCGTTCTTCCTCCGTCCCGGCGCTGTCCAAGCTGCGGATGGTTTCCATGCCGCCTAAAAGCTCCACCACGGTTCCGTCCATCTCCGCCTTCCGGTCCATTAGCTCCACCCGGATCCCCTTCTGGGTGCTGATCTGGCGAAACACCAAAAGCGTCCCCACAGGGATCACCAGCACAGTCACGCAGGCCACGGGAACGGGGAGCTTTAAAAAGATCATCACGATGGCTGCCGCTCCCGTGGCCGCGGCGGGGGCAAAGTCCATAAACACCAGTTTCACCAGCTTGACCGTCCCCTCCAGGCTCCGGTTCATTCTCCCGTGGATATTTCCCGTCATATGCTCCCGGAAATAGGACAGGGGCGCGGAAAGGAGGGAGGCCGTAGCCCGGCGCCTGGCGTTCTTTTCCGCCTGGGTGGCCATGTCCTCCACGATCAGGCGCCGGATCACCTTCACCACCTCGTTTGCCACGTTCACCGCCAGAATCACCAGAAGAATGGGAATAACCGAAAGAAAGCTCACCCTTCGGTCCGCCAGCACATGATCCGTCAGATACCCCACCGCCAGAGGCGTCAGCTGGCTGAGCGCCGCCGACACCCCCAGGATGGCCAGGATCAGAAAAAAGCCCAGTTTCTGCCGTTTCGGCAGCAGCTGATATATTCTTCCGGCCAGCTCCCTCTTTGAAATCCTGTTTTCCATACGCTCACGCCTCCCCCAAACCGTCTACCTCACCCGTCCCGTCTGCTCCAGCAGCACACGGCAGAGGGCGTCAAAATCAATGGGCTTGGAAATGTGGACGTTCATCCCCGCCTCCGTGGTGGCGGCGATGTCCTCCGCGAAGGCGTTGGCCGTCACCGCCAGGATCGGCACCGTTTTCCCGTCCGCCCGCTTAAGGGCGCGGATCGCCTTGGCCGCCTCGCAGCCGTTCATCTCCGGCATCTGCATATCCATGAGAACCACATGGAAGAACCCCGGCTCCGACTGGGAGAATGCCTCCAGAGCCTCTCTCCCGTTCCACGCCTGGGTCACCTCCGCTCCCCGCATGGTCAGCACCTCCGTGGCGATCTCCATATTTAACTCATTGTCCTCCGCCAGCAGGATGCGCATTCCCTCAAGGCCCTCCGCCTCCTGGGCGCTCACCGGCTCCGAAGGCATTTCTTTCAAGCTTTCCTCGTTTCGTACTACCTCCAGAGGCAGGGTCACCGTAAAGGTCGTCCCCTGGCCCGGCTCGCTCTCCACCTTGATCTGGCCGTCCATCTGAGTCACAATGCTCTTTACAATGGGCATTCCCAACCCCGTCCCCGGCACGTGGTTGTCTCCAAAGCGGGCCTCTCTCTCGTAGGGCTCAAAGATCTTTTTCAGATACTCCCCGGACATCCCCCGGCCGGTATCGGAAATCACCAGCTGGTAATTGGCGTAGCGCCTGGAATCCGCCTGGCGCAGGCTCACCCGCACCTGACCGTCCGTTCCCGTAAACTTGAAGGCGTTGGAGAGCAGGTTGTTGAAAATCTGGGTGAGCCTGGACGGGTCGGCCATCACCACCGGATCGCTCACCTCACAGGAGAGCTGAAAATCCCGATTCTCCTTCAGGGCCTGCATACGGAAGGGCTCCGCGCACTCCTTCAGCCATTTCCGCAGATCCAAAGTCTCCCGGCTGAATTCCAGCTTGCCCCGCTCCAGGCGGGACAGCTCCAGAATGTCATTGATCAGCCCCAAAAGCAGGCGGCTGGAGGAACGGATCTTTTCCAGATACCCCCTGGTCTTTCCCGCGTCCTCCACACTCTCCTCCGCCAGGCCGGCCAGGCCGATGATGGCGTTTAGAGGCGTGCGCATATCGTGGGACATGGAGGAGAAAAACTGCGCGCGGGATTCCTCGTTCTCCCTGGCCTTGTCCAGGGCGTTTTTTAACAGCTCCATCTGTCTGAGCTGGGCCTGGCGCTCCTTTCCCACCTCTCTGAAACAGAGCACGGCCTCCCCCTGTTTCAGGGTGTCGTCCATGAGAAGGCGCACGTTCACCCAGCGGTACTCGTCCCCGAATTTGCGCAGGAAATCGCCGCCGAAGTCCCGCACCTGTCCCTGCACCAGCTCCCGGATATGTTCCAGAGAGAAATTCGTTAGAAACTCCTGACAGGCCTTCTCCTCAATCACTCCCGCGAGAACGTCCAGGAAATCCCTGTACTCGCCTCTGGCCCCCAGCCGGTCCTTCACGTAGTCGGAGGCCTTCACCATCTCATAGGTGCCCCGCTCCACGTCCACCCGGTAGATGGCATAGTAGGAATTTCCCAGGACCTGAATGGTCTCGCCGGAATATTCCACCCGGCGGTTTAACCGGTAGTTGCGGACGCTCACCAGGACGGTGAAAAAGATAAACACCAGAAAGACGGCGGAAAAACCGATGGTAAAGGATTTCAGATCCCCTAAAATGGTGCTGTAGGGCACTGTGATGATAGAAAGCCAGCCGTTATTCGCCTCTGCCGCGTAGACGGCACGCTGCCTGCCGTCCAGGTCGTAAATATAGGAGCTGCGGCTGTTAAACAGGCCCTCCTCCATCTTTCCGATAATACTGTACAAATACTCCTGCATTGTCTGCCGGTCCACGGTCAGCTCCGTCTGGGCGTACAAAAGCGTCCCGCTGCTGTCACAGAGGAAGTAGGAGCCGCCCTCCGGCAGGTTCATGGAATTTCTGGTGATCCGGAATTTTTCCGGGAAAATGTCAAAGGCCAGGATGTTGGGGCCGCTGGCGCATTTGACTGCCACGGTGATCACGCTGCGGTGGTAGATGGCGTCGGTGTAGGCATCGGTATAGATCACGTCCCCGTCTGCCTCCATGGCCTTCTGATACCACTCCGTTCCGGCATAGTCAAAGGTTTCGTCCCCCTCCCACTGGTCGGCGGCGATAATGCTCCCGTTCACCACCGCGTAGGGGTCCGCGATCCGTTTCTGACTGACGGCAGTCATATCTGTCAAAAAGCCGGAGAGCCAGCGATGGATCTGCTCCTCTCCGGCCCCTTCCTCCACCAGGCGGTCCAGGTGGGCCGCCCCCAGCTGCAGCAGCGCCTCGTAGGTGGCTATATTCCGCTCCTCGTCCACCGCGTAGCTGTGAGCCAGGGTGGTTCCCGTCTGCTGGGCATTTTTTAACAGCTCATTTTGAAGGATATGGAGGCTGACCAGGGTGATGACTAAAAACAGTGCAAGCACCAGCCCGTAAAACCTCAGGTCCCGTACCGCCTTTGACCAGCCTTTTTTCCTCTTTTTCATGTCACTCCTCCCGCATTCCCCGCAATTCCTGTTTCGTTTCCATACATCCGTTCAGGATCCGGAGCAGTTCTCTCATATCCAAAGGTTTCGCCGTATGGGCGTTCATTCCGCATTCCGTACACCGGCGGATGTCCTCCGCAAAGGCGTCCGCTGTCATGGCAATGATGGGGATGGCCGCGTAGGGACGGCCGGAGGTGCGGATGGCCTTCGCCGCCTCATAGCCATTCATCACCGGCATCCGCAGATCCATGAGAACCGCGTCAAAATATCCCTCCGGGGACTGTTCCAGCTTGTCCAAGCAGACTTTTCCGTTCACCGCCCAGGTCACCTCAAACCCGTAGGAGCTTAAAAGCTCATGGGCAATCTCCCAGTTTAACTCGTTGTCTTCCGCCACCAGCAGCCGGCGGCCCGTGTAGTCGGACACCTTCTCCGCTGGCTGCTCTTTGGCGGCGTCGGAGCCGGGCTCAAAGCGGCTCAGACCGTAGTAGAGCGTGGAACGGAACAGGGGTTTGGAAATGAAACCGTTGACCCCGGCGGAACGGGCATCCATCTCCACCTCCGCCCAGTCGTAGGCGGAAATGAGCAGGATGGGCACATCCTTTCCGATCTTCTCCCGGATCCGTCTGGCCGTCTCCAGGCCGTCCATTCCCGGCATCTTCCAGTCCAGCAGCACCACGCGGTAGTCCTGTCCCTGCCGGTGTTTCTTCTCGGCCATGCGGACGGCATCCGCCCCGTCGCAGGTCCACCAGGCGTGAAGGCCCAGTTTTTCCAGCTCGGAGGCAGCGCTTTTGCACAGCTGCTCGTCGTCGTCCACCACCAGCACGTCCCAAGCCGGTAGCACCATATCCGCCTCCGTCTCCTCAGACCGTTTCATATCCAGAACGATGTGGAACTGGGTTCCCTGGTTCAACTGGCTGTGAACCTGGATCTCTCCCTCCATGGCGTCCACAATGTACTTGGTGATGGCCATGCCCAGGCCGCTGCCCTCGATCCGGTGAACCCGCTTGTCGTCCTCTCTGGCAAAGGATTCAAAAATCCGTTTCTGGAACTCCGGCGTCATGCCGATGCCGTTGTCCTGCACCAGGAAGTGGGAGCGCACAAATTCCTCTCCCTTTGGGGAATCCTCCTGATACAGGGTCACGGAAATCTGACCGCCGTCCGGGGTGAATTTTAAGGCGTTGGAGAGCAGGTTCAGCAGTACCTGGTTCAGACGCACGCCGTCGCAGTACACCTGCTCTGTCTGAATATCCTGAATGAAAATGTCAAAGGTCTGGCCTTTGGACTTCACCTGGGGCTGGATAATGCTCACAATATTGTCCATGGTCTCCCGCAGGGAAATCTGATCCGGATTTAAGGTGAGGCGTCCGCTCTCAATCTTGGACATATCCAGCACGTCGTTGATCAGGCCCAGCAGATGGCGGCTGGACAGGGTGATCTTTTTTAAGCAGTCCGTCACCATCTCCGGCTTGTCCCGGTTGGCGGTGGCGATGGCCGTCATGCCCACGATGGCATTCATGGGCGTGCGGATGTCGTGGCTCATGTTGGCCAGGAATTCGCTCTTGGCCTGGTTGGCGTGCTCCGCTTCCTTTTTCGCCGCGGCCAGCTCCCGCATCTGACGGCTGGAGAGGCGCAGATAGATGAAGAACACGATCAGCACCGCGATAAGCAGCACGGCGCATCCGGCCATGGCCGTGAAATTTCTCCACATTCCCAGGCTGGATACCGCGTCATCCAGTACGCCGTGGGGCATGACCGTGGTCATGGTCCAGTCGGTGTAGGGCACGGGGGAACAGTACACGTGGCGTCTCTCCCCATTGATGGACACCACCATGCTGAACTCCTCGCCCCCGGCAATGGCCTGGCGGAACTGTTTCACATTTTCCTCCGTCTCGGCCTCCTCCCCTTTTTCCGCGTTCTCCAGGATCCAGTCAAAGCAGTTGTCCGCTCCGATCTCCGCATTCTTGATCACAAAGGAGCCGTCCGGCCGGATGATGTGGGTGAAAATCAGCGCGTCGTCGGAGTTTAGGGAAAGGGTCTCATTCATCCGCTCAATGGGGAAACCGGCCACCAGGGCGGTGCAGCGGCTCCCGTCGGACATGGGATAGCCGATGGAGTGGGGATAGCCTACGGAAACGCCGAAGACTGCCATCTGCTCCCCGTTCTGCCCGCAGCCGGTGGTCATGATCTTCTCATCCCGGTTCATGGCGTCCAGAAACGGACCGGCGTCAGCGATGGACATATCCTCCCCGTAGATCACCTCCGTCTCCCCCTCTGTGCCAAAGAGGGCCAGATACGTAAAGCTGCCGGCGATGGCCGCCTCGTCCAGCTTTTCCTTTACATTGCCGTCCAGCCGCCGCACTTCCTCCGGCGGAACGGCCTGAACGATATTGTCCACCTGGGAAATGCACATCTCCACCAGGGTCTCGAAATGATGCTGGACCTGGGTATTCATCCCTTCCATGTAGGTATTGACCACCGCTGTGATGGTCTGGTCATTTTCCCGGTTCATAAGGTGGTTGATCAGCGCGAACACTCCAATGCAGAGACTCAGCACCGCAGCGAGGCTCGCCCACAGAAATCGTATTATTTTTTTATCCACAGTATTACCCCCTGATCTTCAGCCCGCTCCCCTCAAACGGGGGAACACTATACCCGTAGTATAGCGAAAATATGGGGAAATGACAAGACAGAGTTCAGGCTCTCCCTGGTACCTCCCCCGGCACGCAGACAGCCTGGTCCCCCTCCCCTCGCCGCGGACGGCAAAAAGGAGGTTCAGGCCAGGCTGTTTCCTTATTTTATGAAATTGTCCCGGGGCAGGAATCCGTTCCCGCTCCGTTTTTTCTTAAACCACGCCCTTTAATACCAGGCCGAAAAATACGCAGGTGATGAGAAGAAGGCCGGACACCAGAACCGGTCCCACGCTCCTCGTCTTGTTCTCCATTCTGCTGCCGTTATCCTCCAGCAGGCCGCCGCGGCGCAGGGCCGTCACCACCGGCTTGTAGACAAGCAGGGTAAGGGCCATGTTCACCCCGCCTTTTAACAGGTTAAAGGGCAGGAACGCCGGTACCAGAAGGGCTTTTACCGCCTCCCTGGGGTAACCCATATAGATGGGAGTGATCAGGTAGTTCCACAAAAGCATCACCGCCGTCGCCAGCAGGCAGCCGGAAATCAGTCCTGCCACCGCGCCCTTGAAGGTGTGGTGCTTTTTGTAGATAAAGGCCGCCGTGCAGGCAAAGCTGCAGGTGGAAAGCACGTTCATAATGCAGCCAATAATGCCGGTGTCGCTAATGGTAAACATTTCCACAAAGGAGACGATCAGGGACACCACAAAGGACGTCATGGGCCCGAACATGAAACCGCCCATGGTGACGATCACGTCCTTCGGCTCATATTTTAAGAACAGCACCACCGGAATCCGGCATACCACTGTCACCAGGAAGGCGATGGCGCACAGCATCCCTACCATTGTAATCCGTTTTGTCTTCGTACTCATTTTAGTACCTCCTGAATGATGATTTTCGCCCGTCTCCGGACTTCGGAACCGTTTCCGCCGCAGACGCGGCCATTTCTTCTCCGAAAAGGGCGTTGAAACTGTGCCTCCGCCGGAGGCTTTTGTTTCATAGGGAACGCTGCTTCCTATGACAGAGTGAACGTTTCTATGAAACAAAACGGACATGACCGCTAACGCGGTCATCCCGAATCATGAAAGCCAGATGGCTCCACGCCTACGGCGTTCCCGCCATCTGCCGACGGTATTCGAAATCCGGGCTGCCGCCCTACTTTCTCATACCGTCTTGCCCGTCTGATGCCGATATATCTGTGCGTGCAAGCACGCCCATCTATATCGTCGCCATCCGGGGCTTTCACAGTAAACAATAAAACACCTGAAAAACTCTCGTCTCTCAGGTGTTGCTCACTTCAGGAGCGCGTGCCGTCAGCCTGTGCGCTGTGGCCGGACCGCACGCATCTTCTTTCATCCAGACTTTAACTGTTGGTTTTGGAATCGCACCAAATCTGCATCTCTGCTCGCGGACTTTACCGCCAATCGGGAATTTCACCCTGCCCTCGAAGACTCCGGTTATTCAGATAACTGGATTATACCTCTTTTGCCGGAAAGACGCAAGGTTTTTTTCCGGAAACCGCTCTCCGCGGCCTCCGCCGTTTTCTGCCGCCGGCAAAGCCCGGATAGATGGAGGATAAACCGCGCCACCGTATAGCTCACCAACAGCACCGCCGCAGCCGTCTCCGCCGCAAGCAGCCAGGAACAGGCGGCCGGCACCGCAATCCCCGCCGCCGCGAACCGCTCCAGGGTCTTTTTTAAGGCGAAGGCGGTAATCACGAAGGGGAAGGTGAAGGAGGCGTAGCTGGGGTAAAACGGCAGTTTTAAAAACCGGGGGAGCCTGGTCAACACCATCCCATAAAGGGCCTGGGCCAAAATCTCCAGCGCCAGCACAAAAGTCAAGGAGGGATGTTCCATCACCGCCAGATAGCCGGTGAGGCTCAGGCTCATGGGCGCCGTGTAAATGCAGAACAGGGGCGCGGCAGCCTCCGCCACAGGGATCCGCCGCAAATACCGGCAGGAGATCACCGGAAACATGATCCCGTAGGCGCAGAATCCAAACCAGAACAGCCATCTTCCCACCGCCTCCATGCCAAAGGTAGCGGAGGTAATCGAACCGACGATGATCCCCACGTAGGTGACAAAACAGGTGGGAAACACCTCCTCCAGCCGGAACCGGAGCAGAAACCGTTTCGTATACCACAGGATCAGGCACAGATGACCGGCCACCGCCAACCCCCACACCAGAACGGCCGCCTTTCCGATGTAGGGAAAGGCGTAGGTGGACAGCTGCATCACGGACATGAAAATGGTGGCGGAAACACTGGCTATAACAGGGTTTTCCATCTCCTGTTTCACCTGTTCCCGAAACAGGCAGAATTTAAGCAGCAAAAGAACGCCAAACAGCGCCGCCAACGCCCCGCAGAACCCCCGCGCCGCCTCCGAATACCCCTGCAAAAGGTTCCCCAAAGCCGTCAGCCCCAACATCACGCCGGCGATGGGAATGGGAACCTGCCTGATCATCTGTTTCATCTGTATCATCCACCTTTCTGTTTCCTGTGAGAGTTATCTTTTGTTTTGGTTGTTTGATGGGGATACTATAGCAGGTTTTGGCGAAAAGGTGAAATTATGAATTGTGATGGATATATAAAATCATTTTATGGATTGAAGAAAAGGTGGAAACTATTAAAATTGTCTGCTACTTAAAAGAGCGCGCAGACTCCGCCGCGCGCCCCTTCTCATAAAGATGAATTTGATTCCAATTTCAAAAATTTTATTCTTCCCAGGCTCCGTCAACCCCCACGTGGTAGTGATCCGGCGTCCATTCGTTCTGATACATGGAACCAAAAGGTCTTGCTCCGCTGTTTACATTGTAGACCCAGGCTCCGCTTTCTGCGTTATAAAACCAGGTCTGTACGGGAGTGGTCTCGTTGAAATAATACCACTTTCCGTCAATCAGTTTCCAGCCAATTACCATTTTTCCTGTGGACGGATCCATATAGTAGGTGCATCCATCCTGGGTATCGGTATACCAGCTACTGCGCATACCGCTGTCCACGGACAGGCTGTACCAGGCTGCCAGCTCATAGTCCCATACCCAACCGGACTTCAAATAACCGTTGGCGCCGAACGCGTACCAGGAACCATTGACCTTCTCCCAGAGCACCTGCTCCACGGAATTTCCGTCCGTCTGCTCTGCCATATAGCCTGCGGCTGCTGTTCCGTCCGCGTAAATCAGCCGCCACCCGGTCTCGTCCTGCTGCCATTTGGAATAGCCTTCGCCTTCTCCTGTGACAATTCCCGTGATGGAATTCACATATCCCTTCTTGGCATCTCTTGTCAGGGAACCATTTCCGGTGCTCACCGTGACGCTACCGCCACCGCCACCGCCGCCGCTACTGCCGCTGCCGGTCACGCGGTAGTTCTGTGCCGCGCGCTTTAATGTACGGTCCTCCGTACGGAACTCAACTCCCAGAGTATGGGTACCGGTCTGGTTAGATGCTTTTAAGGTTTGGCTGCGGATGGTGATCCTCGTACTTCCGGACTCAGAATCGTAATCCTGTCCCTCTACCAGCTTAACACCGTCGAGGAAAACGTCCACAAACTGCCCGTAAAGGCCCTGAGAGACAAAGGTGTGGTCTTCTGTGGATGCAAGTGTAATGTCGGGGATTCTCTGGGTGACTTCATATCCTGGATCGGTGGATGCGTTTACGTTTATGTCTGTGTTTTCCTTCACGATCAAAGTATAGGTTCTGCTATGAGAACCAAACTCTGATTCACTGTTGTCCATTCGGACAGTAAAGGTAAATTCTCCGCTTTCCGTGGGAACGCCGTAAAGCTCTCCATTCTCTTTCACAACCATTCCACTGGGAAGATTTCCTCTCAGGAGACGGTAGCTTACTGTATTCCAGTCGTATTTGTTACTATTCTGGATCATCGTTCCATAGGGTACATATTTTACTGCTTCCGGAATCTCCTTGGTGGTAATCATAGGATCACCTACCACACCGGTAAGGGTCAGCACTGCCAACAGTTCCCCGCCGGATTTAATCGTCAAGGTTCCGGATACGTCCTGTCCCTCCGCATCTTTTTGGGCAAGGAGGCGGATCTTAGCCAAATTCGGCAGTTCCCCGTGTCCCGAATCTTTAACAGTTGTAAATCCACCCAGTCCATAACCACCGTTTAATGTCCAGTAGCTATCCAACACCACCGCATCTGTGTCTGACTCCAGCTCTACCGTTAAGTCTGAGAGTTCCTCAGAACCGATATTGGCAATCAGAATATCATGAACGCTGTCATGACGGCTGTCAATGAAAATTTCCCTTGTGGAATAAATAACGCCGTCTTCTCTTGTGGTTTCCGCATTCTCATCCATCTGGCTGTTGAAATAGAGCGCTCCGGTTGTTCCCGCATCCGGGATCTGGATCACCTGAATCCAGTAGTTCTTGGAGTTTTTCTTATTTTCCGCGGAAACAGTAAACTGTACCGGCCCGTCTGAAAAATCCAGAACCGTCTTCTCAGAGATTACCGGTTCCCCGCTGCCTTCCGCATAAAGCTCTGCCTTTGTCGGAATCTGAAAACTCAACGTAAGGTGCTCTAAATCCACCGTTTCATCCACAAAAATTGTTCGATAATTGTATTCCGCGTAAGAATCCTCTCGCTCCTCAACAATGTAACTGTTATTTGCTAAACTGGTTCCATTCGCGTCACACAGATCATTAATCCAGAACGAAACAGAGCTGTCAAGTTTCTGCTCTCCTTCTTCTGTTTGAAATACATACCGATAAATCTCCTGATCCGCGCTTCCATCTTCTCCAACGAAAACAGTAATTGGTACGCCTGCGCTGTAATTCGCCTTATATCCGTCTCCGAACAACGTGTCCTTGATGTCCGCAACTCCCGCTGCCTGCGCCTGCGCAATGGTATTGTACAGGCCGGCATAAGCCGCTGTTACATAGGAAGACGCACTGGTATCTTCCCGGTGATAAGTAAGCCTCAGATAATAATCGCCGTCAACCGGGTATCCATACTTCAAAGTCCATACCCAGTAGTTCACGCCATTTTCTCTTTTGATCGAAGTCCCATCATATACCGTGACTCTCCCTGTATCTGTTTTCTCATAAAGGCCCATGCTCATGCCGTTGCCTCTGGTCCTCAGTTCAATCCAGAATTGCACCCTGCCTGTAATGTTCCCATCTTTATCATAAGTCACAGCTGTAATATCCGTATAGTCACTGTCCACTCCTATGGGATACCCGGCACCAGACTGTGTCATATCCACATTTCCTAAAATCTGATCCGTGATGTCCTCTCCGCCTTCAGACGAGCCTAAAAAGAATTTTATATCTTTGTATTGAACCGTCCCAAAAATATCTTTATTAATATCGAGATTAACGTATACCTCCTGATCCGGATCCTGTAAATCATTTTCAGATATTTCAATCTCCAAATACCGTTCCCTATCGTGGTGCGGCCCTATATTGTACAGATTGTAGGAACTGTTCAGCACGGAAATCTCTGTGCGTTTTCCCCCGTTACTTTCCTCATAAACCGTAGGCACCAGCCAATCTTCCGAGGATGTCACCGTCATATCCAACAGATAACGGATATTCCCATCCGCCAACTGGCTTTCCTCTCCCACAATCATCTCCCACAGGGCACTGTCCGTCCAGGGATCCACGCTCATATCAATTTTATCACCAGCGTGATTGATGATATAATCGTCCTCTCCCTCCAAACTCCACATCACCGACTTCCCGGCAAGATTCTCGTTTCCGGCAAAAATGGAATCAATGGAGACCATGGTCAGCTCCACCGGCGTGTAGCCGCTTAAGTCCACCGACAGGGACCGTTCCTCCAGCGGCAGCAGAGACAGGGGACTGATGCCGTCACCGTCTGTAAACTCTTTCGCCTCCGGATAGACCACCACCGTATCACCGGCTACGTCCAGCGTCATCTGGGTCACCACCGTGTCATCAAAGAACGCGGACACGTAGAAAATATGGTCATCAATCTCCACAGAATCCTCCGGGGTCATAAACCATTCCTTTGTGACGGTTCCACCGCTGGTAAACTGCACTTCATAGGGGAAGAAGGGATTTTCCTCCGGAATCTGAATCGTATAGCTCCCATCCTCCTCAAAATACGCGTCTCCCAGCTCACGGTCAAAGAAATCCTCGTAGCTTACAACGCTGACCTCATGGTTTCCCGTGTTGAACCGGATCTCCTCCTCAGGTGTTTTTTCCAGATCGGACGGTGAGGCCACATCGTCCTCCTCCGGGATTTCCCCGTCTTCCTCTGGAATCTCTTTGTCCTTGAGATCCTCGTCCTCATCAGGGGTCTCGTCCTTCTGGAGATCATTGTCCTCAACCACATCTTTCCAGAGCTCGTCCTCATCGGGAATTTCATCCCCAAAAGAGCCGTTTTCCAGGTCAGACGGCGTTGCCAGACTGTCCCCCTTCCATTCCTTCTGCTCTCTGTCGGAGCCAGAAGGCACCGCTAATGTTGGCTGGGCCGGAATCATAAGCAGTGCCGCCAACGTCACTGCTAACCCTCGTCTGATACGTTTCATTCCATATCACTCCTCCTCTTTTATTTTTTATTGCTCTCCCCAAGAGCGATCAGCTCCTGGAGGGAATACAAGCGGCATTGCCGCAGATTCCCGTCTCCGTAATCAAAGACTGCCATCTCGTCCTGAATATCGCAAAAGCCCGGCAAATACGCCACAGGCTCAAATTTCTCATTTAATAAAAGTCCGTACCGGAATCCATCCGCTGTCACATACTCCGTGATCAGCCGGTCGCCCGCCTGGGTCACATAGGTCAGATAATCCTCACTTTGCAGCACTGCCACCTGTTTTCCAGTCTCCGTATCGTACACTTCCGGAGCTCTGTGAAGGGACGATTCCACCCGGTAACGGCCAGACAGAAATTCCTCGTACAAATCCGCAGACGGAGGCTCTCCTTTCGTCTCTCCCAGCAATGAACCGTCCGCCGCGCTGTACCGGCGCACCGTACCGTCATACCAGATCACCTCCAGCCAGGAGCCTTCCTGGCTTTTACGAAACTGCTGATCATAGATCTGTTCCTTATTGGGAAATTCTCCATGAGCCACCACCGTTCCGTCCTGACTGTAAATTTTAAAACTCTGATAGTCAAACAGCATGGCCGTCTGTCCATCCGCGCTGATCCGCGCCTCATCGTGACCATACCGGGCATCGTAGGACCAGATTTCCGTTTCTTCATGGGACTCCAGAGCCATCAGACGAATCTGCGGATCGCTGCGGTTCGCCGCAGCCGCGGACGTTCCCGCCAGACAGAGGAAATCCCACGGTTTCTCCCCGATCTCATGGGACATTTTCCGGGCTCCGCTGTCAAAAAAGGAAAATCCATTGTCATCTGTGGAAACCAGGACGTATTCTCCGCCTGCGGAAAAGGCGGTAATATTCTCATTTTCCGTGTACGCCAGTTCCAATTCCTCCAGGGTGTCCCGGTCAAAGCGCACCAGCAGATTTCCGTTTGCCAGATCAATTCCCCGTTTGTCCGCATGGAGGAGATAGGGGCTCCTGGATTCACTTCCCGCCATATAAAGGGCCTGAACCGTGTCAATCAGGCCGAACAGGGACTGATCACTTTTCGTGGCCGCAAAAGCAAAGTACGGCCCGCAAAAGCCTCCCGCGAAGTGGTCGTAGGAAGAATCATCATACATGATCATATCCCCGTTCTCATCTTCCAGATCAAAAATCACCAGCCCGCCGTCAGAAAAGCTCACGGCCAATAGGCTGCCGTCCTCATTTAATTCAAAAATACTGTCCTGCGGATTGGCAAAAATGTCATTTTCCGCTACGGACAGATGACGCCCGTCAAAGGAGCGTTCCGCCACCTGTTCCCCATCGGAAATGCGGTAGACCACTGCCCGGTCTTCATCCCGGTTGACTGCGGCTACTTTTGTCCCATCCCCGGATACAGCCAGAGTGGTCGCCGTCTCTCCTGTCCAGAGTGCCTCTCTCTTATCCAGGTCGTAAGCGGTCACTCCCCGATCCCCCGCATAGACAATCCTGTTTTCCTCCGCAAAAACACATTCGGAAAGAGCAGAATCCCGGGCGGGCAGAGTGCAGATCAGGCTCCCATCTGTCCCGCTGTAAATCAGAACGCCCTCCGAACAGACCGCCGTCAGATACGTTCCCTCCGGGGACATTTCCATGCTAAACGGCGCTGACGGCAGGGAAATGGTTCCCACCGTCTTGAATCCGTCCGACAGATCATAGACCCCCAAGGCATCCGTCAACGCCTTTTGAGCCTGGGCTGTCACTGGGGCATTCCAGATGCTGTCCGTTTTAGGGATGGCCTGAAGGGCCAGCTCCACCGCCGCGGAAACATCTCCTTTTGCCAGGGCATCGGCGGAATACCCCGCCAGCGCCAATGCCGCCTGCCTCTGTTCCATCTGTTTTAATCCCACAAATGTACAAAATCCCCCGGACAAAAACAGGGCGGAGAGAAAAAGCACGCAGACCACCATTCTCCTTCTCCGGCGAATGGTTCGTTTATCCTTGCGGGAAAGGCTGCGAAAGGCTGCAAGCATATCCTCCGCCGTCTGATACCGCTTTCCTGGATCCGGCGCCATGGCCTTTTTTATGATGGCAGCCACCAGAGGGCTGCATACTTCTGATCCCAGCGGCTCCACGGATCCCGCATCCTGTGCTGGACGGCTGCCCGACAGCAGATGATACAGTGTCGCTCCCAGGCTGTATATATCAGAGCGCACATCCAGCATGACCGTTCTCCGGCCCCCGGTGCTCCCTCCGCTTTGAAAGCCACTGTCCGGCCTGGGAGAGGCCATAGTCGCGGTCTGATCCATCTCCCTGGTATCGTCCATGATTTCCGTATCGTCCACCAGCTCCGTACCCGCGATGGTCTCCGTCGTCATGGAGGAAGATAGATGGCTGCCGGTTCCGAACTCCAGCCCGTAATGCTCCGGTGAGGCATAGCCTCTGCTGCCTCCCACCCGAACCGCCCCGTTTTCTCTCAGTGCAAGAGCAATGTTATAGTCAATCAGGCAAATATCCCCGCTGGGCCGCACCATAATGTTGGCCGGCTTAATGTCCCCATGAAGGATCCCATGGGGCGGGCGGCCATGGAGATAGACCAACGCTTCCAAAAGCTGACCCGCCCACTGGATCACCTGCGCCTGAGGCGGCTGCTCTCCCCGCGCCAAAACCTTGTCCAGGCTTTCTCCTTCGATATACTCCATCACGGTGTAGACTACGCCGTTTTGCTCCACAAAGTCATACACCTGAGGAATATAGGAAAAACTTAAGCCTTTGAGCATATCCACTTCCCGGCGCAGCGCCTCCGGCCCGGTGGCCAGCGTGCGCTTGTCCGCCTTCAGGACGATCTGTTTTTTCAGGCGCAGATGGCGGCCCAGATAGACCACACCTCCGCCTCCGGATCCGATTTGTTCATCAATCTCATATACACCGGCAATGATCTGCCCCATACTCCTTCTCCTTCCATCCGTCCCTTATAGGAGCGGTTTTCCGTATTCCTGTTCCAGTTTCCGTTTCAGTTTCTTTCCGGTCACCGAAAAAACAAGCACACTGATCAGAGCCATGACTGCTGCCGCCGCCATCATCCCTATTCCTCCGTAAAACAGCCATTCACTTTCCACCATTTGAAACCTCCAACTCACAGCGGCCAGAAATAGGCCGCCAGCGCTCCTGCTGCGATGATCCATCCAAAACAGAACTGAGAATCCTTGCTGCCCTCATAGATGGTTAATTTTCCGCCCATAAACAAATTTTCCCAGTAGATCAACAGCCGTCTCCACGGATGATTCCTTCCTCCGCGCCGGATCATCAGCACCAGGGCTACAACTCCCCCAAGCAAGATAGAAACGATTTCCGTCTGAAAACAAAATTTCCATCCGCCCAGAGCTCCGATGGCCATATAGAGCTTGATGTCCCCCGCCTTCATCGCACCCAAACTCCACAGTACCATCCCCAGAGCGCCGGCTCCCCATCCGGCAAGTCCTGTCAAAAAGCCGTTTCCGCCCATAAGCAAAAACCTTAAAATCAAACCCGCAGCCATGCAGCTCCCTGTCAGCCGGTTGGGAATCCTGTAGCTTTTCCAATCCGTCCAAGCTCCTGCACAAGCCACACATACCGCGGCAATCCGCAGCAGGCTTTCCACTTCCGTCTCTGTCACTTTCCTAAAACCTCCGCCACAATGGCTGAAATATTATCCCTGCCGTCTCCCGGCAGCACAGAATTTCTCAATAGCTGGGCCCGCTCTCCCGCAGACAGTTCCCCGCGGGCCAAAACCTGTTCCAACTGTTCCTCCAAAAGCGGGTTATACAGCCCGTCACTGCACAGAAGAAACACGTCTCCCGGTTTCCATTCCCCCGTCACAAAATAGCTTTGAGGAATTTCAAACATTCCAATACACATCGTGAGCTTATTTTTCTTGCTGGAGCGGCGAGCCTCCTCCTCTGTCATTTTCCCCTCCCGAACCAGTTGTGCCACAAGGGACTGATCCTCTGTCAGACGTTTCAGGCTGCCCCGCCTGTACAGATAGACCCGGCTGTCTCCTATATTTTCGATAAAGTACCGGTTTCCGTACAGCAACAGAAGGGAGAGCGTAGATCCGCAACTGCAATGCTCCTTCTTACGAAACTGAAGGACGGCCTGGTTTATATCCCAAATCTCCTGCTCCAACAGCTCCCTGATGTCGGCGCTACTGTCCCGTCCGGCCCACACCATATCGGGAAAGTCCTCATTCCACCAGCAGGCAAAGCGCTCCGCAATATACCGGCTCACCTGCCCGCCCCAGGAAAGTCCTCCCATTCCGTCCGCCACTGCAAAAAGCGCCGTTTCCTTTCCTTCCACATCTCCGTCCACGCACAAAATACTGTCCTGATTTTCCTCCCGAAAATCCCCGCGGTCCGTCACTGCTCCATAGGTATACACCGCCATAGGCCTCACCTTTTATCTGGAGCCACAGCGGAGGATAAACTCACTGTCCGCCAGGCTGATTTGGTCATTATCCTTTAACGGATAAGGAATATTGCTGTTGATCCGCTGGCCGCTGCGGTTAATGTAGGTACCATTCTTGGAATTTTGATCTTTTACGTAAATCTGTCCATTCTGGTTTAAAAACTCTGCATGGATCTTCCCCACTTTTGGGTTGGATACGGCAAAATCCACCTGGCTGGACAGGCGGCCGATCAGGGTGCTGGGACGGTTTAAAGGCACTCTGGACATTACGCCGTTTACATAGTATTCCAGATAAGCTCCACCATCCTGATCTCCCTCCCACAGTTCCGTCTCACCGCCCAGCTCCGTCGCCAGTGTCGTTGCGGCTGCGGATTGGCGGGCTGTATCCATGGCTGAAGGTCCGGCCCCCTGCGCACCGCTGTAAGGGCCAAAGGCAGAGGCCGCCGCAAATGGCCGGGAGCTATTGTCAAAAGAAACCTGGGGGGCCTTTGCTCCAAAAGACCGGGAACCATCCCCTGAAAAAAACGGCCCCTGGTTTTCCGCAAAAAAGGGAGTTCCAGTTCCGGAAAATACCGGGGCTCCGTTCTCGCCAACTGATTGTGAACCACGCTCTGAAAAAGACTGCATTCCACTGCCGGAAAACGGCTGCGAACCATTTCCTGTAAAGGGCTGTACTCCGCCTGCGGATCCCACCTGCGGCCTATCCGCCGGCAGTTTCTGCTCCCCACGGTTCGGAGCCTGAAAATTCAGTGGCTGGATGGGAGAAACCGGCTGTTCTCCGTCCTTTGCTCCCCGGACTGTCCCCGGCACTGCCGGACGGCCTGTTTTCCCCTCTTTTTTCCCCGATCCGATCGGGGGTTTTAAAGATTTGCCGCGGGTTTCCGATGCGCGGCCGTTCTTGCTCTTTTTCTGTTTTCCCGTTTCTTTCCCGTTCACGTAAACTTCCCGGTACAGGATCACTTCCGCCACAACTACAATCAGCACTGCAGCCAAAACATTGTTCAGCACTATAGAGCCGCTTTCATCCGTAAATGCCCCAAAAGACACCAAAGCCGCCAGCACCACCAGCACCAAAGCCTGAGGGAGGAGAAATTTCTTCTTTGCCGCCTCTTTGTCAAACTCTCCATCTGCTGTCTTCGCCCCTGCTGCATCTTGTTTCCGCGGTTTTTGTTTCTTCTCTTTTTTCGTTTTCCCCTTTCCTGAAAACATTTTCTTTTCCGGAACCTGCTCCGGTACTGCCGGTTTGCCGGCCGGCCTAGCCGGTCTGTTTCCGGGAACGGCTCTCATTTCTTCCTGTTTTTCCGGCATTTCCCAGCCAGTAGCCGGCCTGGCTCCCCCTTGACTATCAAAGTTGTCTCCCGCAGTGAAAGCCGGCCGCTCCCCGGGAACAGCCGCCGCATTTCCAGAAAACGGACTTCCAAAACTATGACCCCTATCTCCCATCCCGTTCCCCTGCGGCACAGCCCCTGCGGATATTCCTCCATATGAAGTCTCCATCTGCCTTCCTGCCAGCGGTTTTCGATACGTTTCCAGACATGAGGCAAGCTGGTCTAGGGAAAAGGGCTGCTGGTTCAGCACCTCCAAAAGCACCTGAATAAAATTGTCATTGCTCATCTCTATATGACCGTGCATAATCAGTTCTTCCAAAAGCTCCCGAATCCCGCCGGCCCCCGTATGTTCCACAGGAAGATATAAAAAGGAAGGACTGCACGTGTCCGGAGCTACGTAGATATACTCCGGCTCCATCACCAGTCCGCTTTCTGACAGCTGATATTCTCTGCCCTCCTTAACCGCCTGCAGCGCTCCCTGAAGGATACAGATCATCTCCTCCTTTTTCAGCTTTCTTCTCTCCAGAATCCGGCTTAACTGGATTTTGGATGAAATGTTGTAATAAGCCACCATTTCCCCGTTTACCATTCGCTTGGACACTGCCAGAAGATGTTCTATGGTGTTTGAGGAAATCATTTCCAGCTGGTATCCGATCAGCCCGCCGTCCTCCGGAAACGTTACCGTTAAATAGCTGGATACCCCCATATTTTCAAACGTAATGCTCCATCGACCCTCCATCGTTTTCCTGCCTCCATTGATAAAATTTTTATATAGAAATCCTGTCTGTCCGGCATCTGATATTTGCCAAGGTGAAACCGCAGCCGCGCCGACTACTATAAAGCAAGTAGCAAAATAACCATGGCCGCCGCCAGAAACGGCACAAATGGCAGCTCCGACGTTACGCTGGCGCGGCGAAACAGCAGCAGGCAGATTCCTGCCACAAAGGTCAGGCTCAGCCCCACGGCAAGGAGCAAAAATGCGTATTTCCACCCCGCTGTCATGGCAATCACTCCCAAAAGTTTTACATCTCCCAGTCCCATCCCGCCTTTTAACAGCCTGGAGACCGCAAGCAAAATTCCTGCAAACACCGCTCCCTCCATCAGAAAACGGCCCAACAGGACGATTTCCTCCTCCGCCGCCCCCAGGATCAGCTGTCCCACAAGGCAAAGCCCCAGAATCCGGTCCGGGACAATCCGCTGTTTCACATCCACTGCCGCCAGCAAAATCAAGGTGAGAAACAGTGCCGCCACCCGCACCGGCGTGATGGAACCGGGCGGCGGGAAACTTCCCGGCCAGGGAGTTTGCCCAGGCATAGGTTGCAGAAACCATGAAACCATCAGGAACGCCAGCCAGCAAAGGACAGCTGGCAGCAGCCTTTTATCCTTCCAAACCTGGTGAAATCGTTTCTCTGTCCCCGTCCAGGCCCATATTCCATATACCGTCTCCATTCCGCCGCACAGAGCCATCACTGCTACTGCCGCTGTTTCCATTCCACTTTCCATCCCGGTTTCCTGCCTTTTAGTCTATCTCCTTTGTCACAATCCGAATGTCCGGATACGCCTCTTGCACCTCGTTCACTGCCTGATCGTAGGCACTCCGGTCGATCGTTCGGTCCCCGGTAGAGGATGGAATGTAGACAATCAATACCTTTTCCCGGATCTCCTCCTCATTCACCGTCACCTGCTCCCTGGTGCTGGTCCTGTAATTTTCCATGTCGCTGCACTGCGACCGGATCGTTCCCACAATCCCTGCCGTCGTTTGATAGCTCTTTGCCCTCAGGTCTATGGAAACCTCCGCCGTGGCCGTTCCTGTGGCGGGATCGAAAGCGGAAAACGCCGGGAACTGGTCCGGCAGATTCCGGACGTTCTGCTGCTCCTGAATCAGCTTGCCCCTCTCCACAGGGCTCTTGTCCCAAACGCTCTCTTTTTCCCCGCTGCCGCCCTCGGCCTCCTGTCCCGTAAACACGTTTTTCCCTCTCATGCCGCGGACCTTCGCTCTATTTGCCAGGTTCATCTCCGGCATGATGTCAATGGGAAATAAGGGATCCACCGTATAACAGACGATCAGATCCACGGTGGAGCCGTCGGCAAAGAAACTGGACGCAGAAAAATCCAGGCCATCCATGCCTCCTACCACCCGCAGGGCCTCCAGCCTTTTGTCAGCGGAATTCCCCTTGGAATCCGCCCCAATATAGCCTTCCATTAAGGGTTTTACCACCAGAAGAAAAAACTGGTCATTTAATTCCTGAGCCCCTTCTCCCAGAAGGACACCGCCAATGTTCTTTAGCATTTCCGTGGGGGAGGTGGTTCCCTGATAGCTCACATTTCCGTCTCCGCTCCCAAAAGATTCATACAGAGAAATCACATTCTCCACGTCGGAGTTAAACTGTTCTGTCCTCCCGGAAACAGCCCCTTGAATGTTCTGATTAATGTCCCCAATGCCTGCTATTTGATAAATATAGGAATACATGGACAGCTCTTTTGCTGTCTGGCTCACCGCGTGCTGAATCAGCCCATAGGTGTACACAATCCGCATCAGAAACAGGATTGTCACAATAATCATCAGAAACAACGGGTAAACCATGCTGGCCTCAATGGTCAGCGAACCCTTTTCCTTTTTCCCTGTCATATCAATACCCCAGATAGATGGAATTTTTAAACCTCATCCGGCCCGACACTCCGCCTTCCTCATAGTTCTCCTGAAACGGCATCACCGACCCAAAGAGATACCTGGTGGAAAACTCCGTCTCTCCGTAAAGGTAGGTATAGGCCCCAGCCATGGTGAAATCACTCTGCTTTTTCTTCATATTCATTTCAATCAGATCGGCAGAGCGCATCAGCCGTTTTTCCTGTCCGGCAATTAACAGCATCATCAGAAGATAATCCTCATAGCAGACAAAGATCCCCGTTTCCCCGTAATGGGAAATCATGCCTTCTCCGTCGGGAAAGTCATTTAAAAGAATGTTTTTATTGGTTTTGATCAGAGGAATCCGGTAGCCGCCCTGGATCAGGTAGTTCATATCCATCGTCGTCTCCGCGATGGCCCAGCCCCCTAAAACAATCCAGAAAAATACCGGCTCCGGAACGATAAATCCCGTTGTTCCGCTGAGCACCAACGCCGCTGCGTGACAGGCTGGATTGACCACGGTCTTTTCCGCGTACAGGGCAATGACATTGTTGAGCAGGCGTTCCGCGTAGATGGCGGCGTACACCGAATTTTCATTGGCCGCGTCCGTACGGTTTCCAAAGATCAAGTATTCGATCTCCCCCCGCAGCACCGTCTCCCGGTCCTTCTTCGGGGTAAACCGCATATCCAATTCCCCTTCCTCGTGGGCGTAACGCCATTTCGGCATATAGAAACTGTCCTGATCCGCCTGGGACATCCCGGACTTGGAAAATTTTTCTACCCCGGTCATCCTGGTTTTAAAGGTTCCGAACATATAGCTTAGGCTCAACACATCATCGCGGACCGCTTCCCCCACCTGCTGGACCATGCTGCCGTTTTTTCCCTGATCCAAGATGGCCTTTGACGCGGTCAAATCTCCGCTGGTGTTGTAAAAATCGCTGCCTGCGCTGCTCCCGTCTTTGCTGGCAAAGGTTTTGGATGGGCGGGAATTGTAAACCTCCTGGGAGACCTCCTTCCGCTTTTCTGACGGGCTGTCGTTGTCCTCCCCCGTTTTGGTGCCGGACTGTGACTGGACGAACTCCGGATCAATCCTGTCTGTGGTCGTTCCGGCATAGGCGTCCCGCGTGGGATTCAGCTGCTCCGTATCCCAACTGGCTCCCAGAAAATAGACAAGCTCACTAACTACGGCACCCATATAGCACTGGAGAGAGGAGGTGCCTGCAACATATTCCGCATCTTCCGTCCGCTCGTCGCTGTCCAAATAGTAGTAATAATACTCCAGGATTTCTTCTTCCTCATCATCTTCTGCGTCTTCATCCTCCTCGTTCTCCCGTTCCATCTCCTCCAGTTCCTTCTCGTACCGAAAAATGGCCTCGTCGATCTCATCCATGATTTGATCCACCCGGTCCCCCAGGGTCCTGTCCGTGGAAAGCTGTCTGATCACATCGTCATCCAAAATTTCTTCGATCTTTGGAAGATACACCGTTTCATACCGCTCCACATTCTGCCTGGCGTCCTCCACCAGGGAGGCCACGTCGCTGTTTCCCGCTGCCGTCCCGCTGTTTTCCGACTGAAACGAGTTCAGACGCTCAATCCCCTTCTGCACTTCTTTTTTTGCCTGTTCTGCCTTGTCAAGCACGGATTTTGCCGCGTCGTCCAGTTTCCCTAAGCTGTCCTTGACCGCTCTCCTGCATGAATCATAGAGGGCGGCATCGCCCTCCTCCTCCGGACTTAAGGTATCCTCTGATTCCACATTGTTCAGACGGATCTGTTTCATTTTAGACCGCAGGATCGCTTCGTAGCTCCCGCAGCTTAAACCTGCGTTTTCTATGGCTGTGTTCAGGCCAGTGAGTTTCTCCCGAAGCTCTGAAAGCGCTTTGTCCGCCGCGGCATTCTTTTCGTCCACATCCATCTTATCTTCCATAGCCTCTGCTGTCTGGGCAAGCTGTTCCGCCTGGCTTTTTGCCTCTCCCAGCTGACTAAACAGGCTCAGACGGTCCGCCATCACATACAGGCCCCGGAATTTGGAATATTCCACCATCTGGTTTTCCAGCACCTGCCACTCCGCCAGGCTGTATTTTGGGGTCACCTGACAGGAATCCACAGAAAAGTCGTACAGATTCAAAAAGTCTTTGCCCTCGTAAGCGTTTCCCGCTCCCACAGCCATCTTTAAAATCTCCCAGACTTGTTGGGAATACTCCTCCGCTCCCGGTATCCCGCTGGCAAGCAGGGTGGCCTCCAGGCTTTCCCGGTAGATTTGTTCCACATTTTCGCTGTCCTCTATGGCAAACAGGCCGTAATCCTCTTTCAAATCCAGATTGTACTCCGCCAGGGCGCTGACCGCCGCCAGATCCGCCGCCTCCTGAGTGATAGCCCTGGCGCTGGCCATCCGGCTCCCATCCACCAGCACTGCCGCGAACAGCATGGTGGGAATGGTGATGATCACCAGAAAAATGGATATGGCTCCCCGGATTCTTCTGTTTTCAAATGCTTTCATCCCGTCCCCCGTTTCCTCCCAACGCTCCTGTCACTGCAGCAGCTCTTTTACGTCTTCTATGCAGTCCTGAATTTTATTGTAGCCGCTCTGCACACTGTCAAACACCGAGGTCTGACGGATCACGTCTGCCGCTAAATCCACATTCCGGACAAAATCCGGAGAATCCGTCACCGCCGACACCACGGTGGTGTCCACCTCAAAGGGGCCCTCCTGGCCGAACATGGCCGGTATGGATACAATGGGCATTTCATAACTGCTGTGGATGTGGACTTTGATTCGTTTCTCAATCAGATAGTCCTCCACCTCCACGTAGTCGCCGGAGTTTTGCCCCGAACCTTCTATGATGTCGCGCCTTCCCATCTGTCCGTCGATATATGTATTGATAATGGCGGAGTAACCCGCCTTGTTTCCGCCGTCCATAAAAGGGACATTCCGATAGGGATCCCGCACTAGAAAATCATCCAGTGTCTTTACTCCCGCGGACATATCCTTTACCCTGGAGCTGTAGATCACAGACCCACGCTCAGAGGCCTGCACTGCAATGCTCTGCAAATTTACGTGCTGATACAGCACCATTCCCAGAAATAAAATAAAGATCAAAGAAAAAAACAGGACGGAAAATACCATGGCCGCCTCTATGGTCAGATATCCGTCCTGGGTGTCTGGCCGATGCCTTCCTGTTGTCAGAAATCCTTTTTTCACCTGTTTTCCGCCTCCCCTCTTTCTTTTACTGGGTATCCCGGAAACTGAAATATGGTTTTCGGGATACCCTCTGCTTGATCAGCCCCCTGATGATGGAGCGGAAACGTCCGTACCAAATACAACTTTCATGGTCCTTTCAGCAAACCCGTAAATCTGCTCTCTGAACAGCAGTGCAACACACATCAGCGCCGCAATAATCATCACTATCTCCACCGTTCCCATTCCGTCTTCTTCCTCCCAGAATCGTCTTAACAAATCCATACGGTCTCCTCCTTTCCCTTTGATCTATAAAAACGCAGCCGGTATCCGCCGTTTTTCCGGCGCCGTACCTGGACTGCCGTTTTTACCCGCTGTCTTACATCCCGGACGTCATACTGAGCACCGCCGGCGTGGCCACGATCAGCACGATTCCCAGAAACATGATCATCATGGGGATCAAAATCTTCGTGCTGGCCTCCTCGCCCATCTGCCTGGCCGCGCTTTTGCGCATCTCCCAGCACTCGTCGCCCTGCGCCTTCAATACCGGCACCACCTCCGAGCCGCCCCTTCTCAGATTCATGACGACCACAGAGACGAACTTCGTCACCTCTTTCACCCGACACCGTCTGGCAAATTCCTCATATGCCACAGCCTCCGGACGCCCCGCCTTAATGTCCATCAGAGCATACCGCATCTCCCGGTAGAGGATGTGATCCTTCTTATTTTCATTGATGATCTTTTCCCACGCCTTGGAGATGGTCATGCCCGCATTGACCAGAAGGGTGAGTTTATTGATAAACTCCGGAAATTCCATCTGAATCAGGAGCCGCCGGTTTTCAATTTCGCTGTTCAGACTGCTATCCACCAGAAACGGCACAGCCGCAAACGCTGCCACCGCCATCCCGCTAAACAGGATTCCATTGGAAGGATCCCCCTGGACACTCATGATAACTCCCACCACAGAGGCTCCTGCCGCCGTCACCAGGGCCGCCGCCATCCGGTATCCGCTGTGAATATAGCTGTAAAACTCTGCCTCCTTCGGCCCCCTTAGCTCCAGAATCTTCTGATACACCTGATTCCTGTGCCTGGCTAACATCGCTTTGACCGGCAGGGGAATCCCCTTTTCCAAAATGTCCAGCTCCGACAGAAACAGTCCCAAAGGAATGAAGTCCTTCAGCCCGTACTCCTCTTTGTCCACATATTCCATATACTCGTCGTACTGTCCCCTGGACTTCAGATAGGACACCAGGAACAGCCCTGCAAACACCGCGCAGATTCCCGCAGACAGAATGATCGCTACAGCCATACTCTCCCTCCCGTCATCAAATTTCTATTTTCATCACCCTGGAACCCACAAAATAGGCCAGAGCAAAAATGGCGATGGCCACGGTCATGGCCGCGATCCCCGCCGGCTGTGTAAACACCGGTTTCATATAGTCCGCGGAGGTCAGCGCCAGAAATTCCACCATAATGACCGGAAGCACCATCATAAAGTTAAACTCATATTTTTTTCCGGAGATCAGGGTATTGATCTCCTGCCTCACTTCGATTTTCTCCCCGATGGTGTTGGACGTGGAGCGCATTACCTCGATTAAATCTCCCCCCGTGCGCTTGCAGGTCACGAAGATGTCCACAAAATTGTCAATATCCTCCAAATGGGCCCGCTCCGCAAACTGGCCGAACATTTCCTCCACTGTGTTATTCATTCCAATTCCCCGCAGGATGTACTCCATCTCCCGCAGAATATCCGTATTGGGATCGGGGTAGATCACCCGGAGATCCTGCAAAGAGTCCCGGATCCCCATTTCCACGGATTTACCCACAGCCAAAGCGGAGGACAGGGAATACAGCATATCTTTAAACTGAAGGGTCAGCTGGTTTTTCCGCTTTTCAATGATCTGCCTCGTGCGAATCTTTGGAAATTTCACACAGAACACCATCAAAACGGCAGACAACAGAATGTTCTGGTAGAATACATAGCCCACCAGAAACAGGACAATGGCCGCAAATGCCATATTGAGAATTTTTTCCTGTTTTCCCATAATATAGATGTCATAGTCCGTCAGGCCGTCCTCCCGCGGCACCATCTCATCCTCTTTTTTCTTTCCAAACATCTTCTCTCTCCTCTACACCTGATCAGACAGGCCCGCCATATGAAACTTATAGGTGTGAACCAGCGGATTTTCCGTCCGCTCCAGCCCGCCGATGATCCTGCCGTCCTCTGTCTCACCGTGCTCCACAAACCGATACAGGGGATTTAAACGGATCGCGCCGTTTTCATACCCCACCACCTCTGTGATCTCCAGAGTACGGCGGGATTTGTCCCGGAGGCGGGACAGCTGGATGATAATGTCCAGAGCGGAGGCGATCTGCTGGCGGATGGCCTCGATGGGAATGCTGTTCCCGGAAATTACCATAGTCTCCAAACGGCTCAGCATATCCTTGGTGGAGTTGGAGTGGCCGGTGGAAAGAGAGCCATCGTGGCCGGTATTCATGGCCTGAAGCATATCCAAGGCCTCTGCCCCTCGAACCTCTCCCACGATGATCCGTTCCGGCCGCATCCGCAGGGACGACCGGATCAGATCCCGAATGGTGACCTCTCCTTTTCCCTCCACATTGGCGTTTCTCGTCTCCAGACGGACCAGGTTCGCTACGCCTTTGATCTGCAGTTCCGCCGAATCCTCTATGGTAATCACCCGCTCATCCTTTGGAATATAGTTGGAGAGGGCGTTCAAAAACGTGGTCTTTCCGGATCCGGTTCCGCCGCTGATGAAAATATTGTATTTTGCCCGCACCATCCGCTCCAATACCTCCGCCACCTCAGGGGTGATCGAGCCGTAGCCGATGAGCTTTTCCATGGTCATGGGATCTTCCGGGAATTTACGGATGGTCACCGTCGGCCCATCCAACGCGATTGGCGGTAGCACCACGTTGACGCGGGAACCATCCAGCAGTCTGGCGTCCACAATGGGATTAGCCTCGTTGACTGTGCGGTTCACTTTCGATACGATATTGAGAATGACATTTTCCAGCTTTTCATTGGTACCAAAACTGACGTCCTTTTTATAAAGGCGGCCGCTCTGTTCCACAA
Organism: Lachnoclostridium sp. An14; assembly: GCF_002160755.1. Lineage (GTDB taxonomy): Bacteria > Bacillota > Clostridia > Lachnospirales > Lachnospiraceae > Lachnoclostridium_A. The sequence continues at coordinate 11,417 of NZ_NFLE01000018.1, read as the reverse complement.
ACACATTGTGCGGGCCGTTGATCATAATTTCCGTAACTGTGGGGTCATCCACCAGAGGCTGGAGCACATCCAATCCCCTCATGGAATTGAATACGCCCTCCATCACCTCTTTTTTCTCTGTCAGTGTCAGATACTGTTTCCGGGACTCCTCCATCACAATCTCTGCAATGACCTCCCGGATTTCATCATCGCTTACATTTCTGGTCAGATCCAGACGCTGGGACACCAGTTCCCGGATTTGCCTGGCATACGCCTGCATATTCTCGATCATACCCTACCTCCCGCGCAAATGCCGTGTTCAGCCATTCATCAGCCGCGCCAAAAGCGGCTGGAATACGGCCATAAGCTGCTCTTTCCCCTGCAGCAGGGCCTTTTTTCTCTCCAACACCGGGAGATTTCCTATCACTCCCACACAGGGAAGTCTTCCAGCCAGCCCGCTCTCCCGCAATACGGTTTCCCCAGTCTTTCCGGACATCCTGTTTGCCACCAATTCCATTTTCCCAAACAGCGCATTGTAATTCTCGTGAAACGCGGCCTCATTTAGCAATCGGTTCAGCTTTGCTGCCGCCGTCTCCTCAGCCGTCACCGGCACAAAAATGACATCCGTCTGCTCCAGTATCTTTACTGTCCGCTCTGAAAAACCAGAGGACAGATCCAGTACCATCACATCGTATTCTGCCTGACTCTTTACCGTTTCCAGCAGCCGGACCATATCCGTCCCTTCCATTTCCCCATACTCGGATATACTTTCCACACCATTTACATAGTAAAATCCAGCCGACGGTTCCTGTCTGACGCTGGAGGCCAGCTTAATCCCCACGTTCATGCCCTTTGTCTTTAAAGCCAGAAACAGATCCGAGAGCGTTCCCGGCGTTTCTGCCAATACCATATCCATCGAGTCTATCTCCTCCAGATTCAGATACAAAGTACGCAGTCCGGCACAGGCACAAGTTGTCGCCATTCCCAACGCTAAAGTACTCTTTCCCGTTCCTCCTGCCGGGCTGTAAAAGGCAGTGATTTTTGTGTGGCTGTTTCCACGGATCACTTCCGCGGAACCAGTAGATTCCGCATATTTTAAAAGCAAATCATTTAACAGGCTTTCTGTCTTTTGATATTTCTTCACCGTTTCAAAGCCGTCCACAGTGTCCGTCGCAGTGGACAAGACGATTTTAACCGCCACGGTGGACTGCGCCGCCAGTTCCTGATCTGCAAATGTTTCGTCCACCGCCAAAATATCCACCCGTCCCCGCTGCAGATATTGTTTTAGCATTGAAAGATCTGTGAAAATACTCAGCTCCAGTTGAGGTGCCTTTTCCATAAAATAGTCCGACAGCCGTTTTAAATAAACTCCATCGCTGTCTGCCAGAACCACAGTTCTTTTGACCATGCCCATTCCCCCCTTGCCCATCTCTGGGAACCCTTCAAATTATCCTAATTATATAAAATTTGTAGTTGTATGTCAATTTAAAATATCTTTTTGATAATGCAATATCATTGTGATTATTATATTGTTATCTCTACAAAGGAGAGTGACAACATGATCGCTGATAAAATTAAGTCTCTACGTGAAAAAAATAACCTGACCCAATCTGCACTGGCTAAAAAGCTCAATGTCACGAGAAGCTCTGTCAACGCATGGGAAATGGGGATTTCTGTCCCCTCCACCTCCCTGATCGTGGATATTGCGAAACTTTTCCACGTTTCCACAGATTACCTCCTGGGAATCAATGCCACTGCTTCCCTGGACATTTCCGGCCTGAATGAGCAGGAAATTATGCTGATCTACGGTTTGGTAGAATATTTTAAATCTGGAAATAAGGGTACGGGATAAACGGTTTCGTCTCCGTACTTCTTGTTGCTTAAAATAACAGAAAAAACCGTACCGAACGGCTTTGCATCGTATTCTGTGCTTTGCCGTTTGGTACGGTTTTCTTCTTTTTACAAAATATTTTATTATCCTATCCTTATTTTATCTCTTTAAAAAGGAAAAGACTTTCTGTTTTACCGCTTTATAATCAACTCTTGCGTTCTCCCCGCCCCTCTCCTCCTACTTCAAATACCGATCAAAAAACCCAATCATCAGCTCCTTCACCGAATCCTGGAAAAACTCCCTGGTTCCGTGGCCGGCGTGCTGCACCACGTAATACTCTGTCCGGTCCTCCAGGCCGGCCTGGCAGATCTTCTCATACAGCACGTCGCTGCTGGCCTCTATGGGCACGATGGGGTCGTTGTCCCCGTGGAGGATCTGCATGGGGCACATGGCGGGGTTGACAAAATACACCGGGCTGGCGGCCTTCGCCCGCTCCTTCATGGTGGCCGGGTCGCCGCCTAAGAGGGCTCCTCCGTGGGTGTCCTCCACCTTATGCCAGCGGAATTTGGGATCGGCAAACTTCTTCTCCTCGATCTCCATCAGTCCCAGCACGTCCGTGGGGCCGAACAGATTGCAGCAGGCCTGCACGCTGGAGGAATGGCCCTCCCACTCTCCCTCGTTGTAATCGTCCAGATTCATGGCCGCAAAGGCCGCCAGATGGCCTCCCGCCGACCGGCCGAACACTCCGATGCGCTCCGGGTCGATCTCATATTTGGACGCGTTGGCCCGCAGGAAACGGATGGCCGTTTTCACGTCGATGAGCTGGTCCGGAAAATGCCCCTGGGCGCTGCTGCGGTAGTACATGGACGCCACCACGTAGCCGGCGTTGGCAAATTCCGCCATCTCTCCCAGCATCAGGTTTTTGTCCGCCCCTCTCCAGCCGCCGCCGGGAATCCACAAAAGGGCCGGCTTGGGGCTGTGATCCTCCTTCGGGTCGTCTTCTCCGGCCGCCAGCCGCATCTCGCTGTTGCCGTTCTGGAGCAGGATGGACATGGTCAGATCCAGGGGATTCCCCTCCAGATCCGTCCTTCTGGAATACACAATATTATCTATAAGGGTCAGCGTCTTTTTCTCGTGACCGGGATTTATGGTCTGTTTCATTCTAAATGCACTCCTTCCTTGCTTTCTGCCGCTTTTCTTTTTATTATATCCGCCTTCTCATCATCCGTAAATGGGGAAGAACAGGTTCACTCCCACAATCAGAGCCACCATCATAATCAGGATCATGGGCAGGGTGAATTTAAACAGCTTAAAGGGATTGTGGTTTCCGATTCCAAAGGCCATGATCGCCGCGGAGCAGCCGGTGGGCATGGCAATGGCAAACCAGCTGGAAACCGCCGTCACCAGCACCACCGCCTGCACGTTCATTCCCCCGGCCAAAGCCGTGGCCGCCGCAATGGGGCACATGAGGGCCATGGTTCCCATGTTGGAGAGGAAATTGGTCATCACCGTGGTCACCACGCAGAATACCACCGACACGTAGAGGCCGCTGGGATTGTCCCCCAGGATCCGAAGCACCGTCTGGCCGATGAGATCGCCCACTCCCGTATTTCCCAGCACAGTGGACATCACCGTCATACCGGCGATCATCCACACCATATCGCCGGTCATGGTGGTGATCACCTGGTTTACCGTAAATACCTTCGTCAGGATCAGCACGATGACGCCTACGGCGGGAAGGATGTTGGTGATGTTGCTGTCCAGCTGGTTGGAGAACATAAAGCCGGCGATCACGCCCAGGAATACCAGGAAAATGATGGTCTCATCCCGCTTGGAAAGGGCCGCCTGCTCCTTGACCTCCTTCACCTGGGAACTGTCGATCTTCTGGGAAGGGATCAGCTTATAGGCAAACAGGCAGTAAATGGTGCCCGCCAGCGCCGGGAAAATGCCGGCCTTAAAATAATCCGCGATGCCGAGCAGATGCTCCGGCCCCACCATTCCCTGATAGAAGGAGTTGATGGTGCCCGGCATGGTGGCTCCCATGCCCACCGGGATTTTAGAGGTCCAGATGGTGTTGATGCAGGCCACGGCAAACAGCATTCTCGCCGGAGAAATATCGCTGTCGTCGTCTAAGGTCTGTACAAAAAGGAGCATCATGGACACGCAGGCGATCTGTCCCATAAGCTGAGACAATGCAAGTGTAATCACATAAATCGCCGCTACTAAAAGAATGCCGCTCTTGCCCTGCAAGCTGTTCATGGCCTGGCGCAGCCGGTGAACCAGGCTGGTTTTCCCCAGGGCGCTGGCCACTACCAGCATGGTCGCCACCATAATGGTGGTGCTGTTGGAAAGGCCGGAAAAGGCGGTGGAAATGTCGCAGACGCCGGTGAGCACAAAGGCCACGCAGCACATCATGGCAGTGACTCCGTAAGGAAGGGCGTGGGTCAGCAGCATCACTACCATAAACGCCAGAATACACAGGACGATGATCATTTCTGTAGTCATTTTTTTACCTCCGTAACCGGGAAACGGAGGGCTCCAGCCAGTTCCCGCCGCGGCCGCCGGCAGGAGGAGCCATCTTCCTCTCCCTTCATTGATGCTCCCATTATAGGGCCGGGAAAGGGGGAAAACAATCCAGCAATGGCTATAAAAGCTATAAGCAAAAACTATAGATATTGACATTCCCCCTCCTGCTCCTCTATGATGAAAGAAAAGAAAGAAGGAGCGAAAGGGCCATGGACGTAAAAGAACTCACCTATCTCACCGCCATCGCCGAGGAGGGCAGCCTCTCCGGGGCCGGGAAACGGCTGCACGTTTCCCAGCCCACCTTAAGCGTATTCCTCTCCGGCCTGGAGCGGACCCTGGGGGTGGATCTGTTCCTGCGGGAGAAAAAGCGGCTGATCCCCACTCCCGCCGGCTATATTTACCTGGACGCGGCAAAGCAGATCCTCGCCGTCCGGGATCAGACCTACCAGGCCATCCGCCGCGTCACCCACGAGCTGACGGAGACCATCACCGTGGGAGCGTCCCCGCTGCGAGGCTCCATCATGGTGGCTCAGATCTTCCCGGAATTCAGCCGCCGCTTTCCCGACGTAAAGGTGGAAATCAAGGAATCCTATATGCAGGACCTTTGGCGGAACGTGGAGGAGAGACGGGTCAGCTTTGCCCTGGCCTCCTACTACGATACCGGAGCCTCCGCGTTTGACTGCATCACCACCTCCAAGGAGGAGCTGGTCCTGGGCGTCCCCGCCTTCCACCGGCTGGCCTCCCTGGCCTCCGGCCCCGCGGGCAGCCGCCTGCCCGCCATCGACATCCGGGAGTTTTCCGACACCCCCTTCGTGCTGCTGGCCCCCGGAACCACGGTGCGGACCATGTCGGACTTTATCTTCTCCCACGCCGGCATCACCCCCACCGTAGTGTTTGAGACCAACAACCTTTTAGTGCTCACCAACATGATCCGTCAGGGCGCCGGGGCCGGCCTGCTGCCCCGCTCCTCCCTGGTGGAGGATCCGGAGCGCATCGTCTACTTCTCCCCCAGCCCCCGGTATTACTTAAGCCTGGGCATTGTGGTGCCCAAGGGCCGGCAACTGTCGGAGGCAGAGCGGTATCTGGCCTATCTGGTCATTAAAAAAGACCGGGACAACCCGATCTACACCCCCGCCTTAAACGCCAGAGCCCGCAGTCTCTGGGAGGAATTCCACGGAAAGGAGGGCCTGCCGTGAATACCAGGCTTTTGGAAACTATCATCGCCATTTCAGAGGAGAAAAGCCTCTCCAGGGCCGCCGACCGCCTGCTGGTCACCCAGCCCGCCCTGTCCCAGCAGGTGAAAAAGCTGGAACGGGAGCTGGACGCCAGGCTGTTTCGCCGGGAGAAAAACCAGCTCCTCCTGACCGATGCCGGCCGCATCTACGTAAACGGAGCCCGTTCCGCCTTAAACATCTACTACCGCGCCCTGGAGGAGATCGAGCGCCAGCGCGTCTCCGGCCGCCGGCAGATCATCCTGGTGATGAACGGCTCCCTGCTGCCGGACTTTTCCACCAGGATCCTGCCGTCCTTCGCGGAAACCCACCCCGGCGTCTTTTTAAATGTGATCAACGGCAACGCCTCCGTGGCCAAGGACTACCTGACGGGAGGGATGGCGGAGCTGGCGGTGATGGCCGCCGGAGAGCTGACCCACAGCATCCTGGAATATCTTCCCCTGCGGGACGACGAGCTGCTCTTATCCCTTCCTCAGGGCCATCCCCTGATCCGCCTTTTCCGGAAAAGCGGCGTCCGCCTGGAGGAGCTGGCGGACCAGCCCTTCATCTTAAACCGGAACGGCAGCTATTTTCAGACCCACGAGCGCAGGCTGTTTGCCGCCGCCCGCTTTACCCCCAAGGTCCTCTGTGAGATCAGCGACCTTGCCGCCGCCAGGCATATGGTGGCAGAGGGAAAAGGCGCCGCCTTTCTCCCCCGCTCCCTGGCTGAGCCTGAGGATGGCTGCGCCTATTTTTCCCTGACCCCGCCCGCCTGTTTCCACGTGGTTCTGGCCTACCACAAAAGCACAGTCCTGGCCGGGGCCATGCGGGAGCTGATCTTTCTGTTTCTGAACGCCTACGGGGAGACGTAGCCTACCCCTTCCGGCTGTCAAAATAAGCAAACCGGTCCACGGCGTCCAGGATGTCCTTAAAATCATCCCTGGGCGCCAGGTCGATGTACCGTTTCAAAAGCTCCGTTTCCCCTTTCTTCGAGCGGTACTTCCCGTAGAAAATGTCGTAGAGATTGTGGCCCCGCAGGTAGGTGCGGATTTCCTCCATGTGAGCCTTCATATCCTCCGGGGAGGTGAAATCCCGCCCCAGCACTTCCTTTAAATGCTGGCCGCTGGTCAGATTCCGCAGATAGCTCCTCCATTTCTTCCAGAGAATCCGGTAAAACTGCTCCTCCGAGTCCACCACCCCCAGTTTCGCCATCACCGCGGGATTCAGGAAATAATTCTCAAAGGAATAGTATTTTAACACCAGCACGTTTTCCGGCCTCACCCGGGGCAGCTTATCCACGTCCACCCGGTTCTGCTCCTCGTAGTAGGCGCAGAGCTGGCGGCGCAGCTTTTCCCGGTCGGCCCCGTCTCCGTCCCGGATCATGAGAAACTGGTCTTTTAAGTACACCTGGTTCATGTATTTTAAGTTGGCATAGGTCTTGATGTTGGTGCAGCTGTTGGTGGTGATGATGGCGATGCGGTACAGGTTTCCGTCCTCTCCCCTGGTCTCCTTGTAGTATTTTTGCAGCAGCAGGGGCAGGCGGCTCTTGTCCTGCTTTCCCTCCACGATGAATACGAAATCCACATTCATAAAGTCCCCGGCGGCGTAGCCCAGATCGTTTAAAATCACGTCGATGTCCGTATTTTCCCGCAGCGCGGAATAATACTCTCCGTCCAGCACCACCTGCCGGATCTCCCTCCTGGTGAAATTTACCAGCAGGTGGGGAGAATGGGTGTTGAAAATCACCTGGTTTTTCTTGGAGAGGCGGTAGAGGGTCTCGCTGGCAATCTTCTGCAATTTAGGGTGGAGAAACATTTCCGGATACTCCATCACCAGGATGCTGGGCAGCTTTTTGTCGTCCTCCACGTAGGTCTCCAAAAGGGACAGCAAATAAATGCTCCTCATGCCCTTTCCCATATCCTCCACCGGGGTCTCCCGGTTCTTTTCCTCCTGAAACATGGTCACCTGGATGCGGAACATATCCTCCGCCGCGCAGGTTAAGGTGTAGCAGATCTCCCCGTAGCCGCCGTTTTTCTCAAAATTGTCGTTCAGCCGCCCGGAAAAGTCGCTGAGATTCGTCTGATAGAGCTTGTATTCCAGCAGCCTGGCCGTCTCCCCGATGGTGAGCTCCTGGGGACTTTTCTGCTCGATAAGCCCCACGCACTGGAAACAGTGGCGGCACTCCTTTGCCGCGTCAAACAGACAGAAACCGGAACGGAGCTGATCCATGAGCATCCGGTCCTGGAAAAACAGCAGATCCTTCTGAAACTGGTCGATCTCCCGCTCCACGTTGATGCAGTACATATGGGGCAGCACCTCCGGGATGGAGCGGTTGTTTTTCCGGTAACCGTCGCCGTAGCGCACCTCCCCGCTGCGGTTGCAGGTGAGGGTGAAATGGAGGACGCCGTCCCGGAATGAGGGAAGGCGGCGGCAAAAATCCTTCTCCCACACCTCGTAGCGCTTGTACTGGCTCACCAGCCCCAGGGTGTGAAGGCGGCGCAGATCCTCCTGTGTGATCTCCAGAAACACCTCCACCTCAATGTTCTGCATTTTTTCGTTGAAATCCCGCTCCGTAGGCACGTAGGAGCCGGTGATCAGCCGGATCGCCTCCAGGACGGAGGTCTTTCCGGTGTTGTTCTTCCCCACCAGAATCAGGGCGTTTTCAATATTGGAAATGTCCATCTCCCGGATCAGCTTGAAATTCCGGATGATGATGCGGGAAAATTTCATGTGCGCCTCCTTTCGGCTCCGGGGCCGCCCCTCCGTTTCCGCAAACGGTCTCCGGCGGAAACTGCGGCGGCCATATCTCGGTGTCCGCTGAATTCACAAACCTTTTTAAACAGGGCCTTGGCCTCAAAAGTAAATCCCCCGCTGACACACCCCACGGGTATTTTCGATCCTCCGCCCCTGATATTCAAATATTATAAACTTTCATGACGGGAATGTAAAGAAAAGCGGCATTTCAGGAGCGTTTGCGGGCTGTCCCCGCCGCCCCGCTCCCCCCCCGGGCCCCCAAAATATGTTCCATACAAAATGCGCAACGGACGTATTATAAACTTTCATTTTACGAATGGAAAGAAAAGGAGTATAATAGGGACGTTTGCGGATTTTTGACCCGCCTAAACCAACAAAAAAGGAGTTTTTCATATGAAACGCGCAACGGACATTTCCCGTCCCCTTCTCCCGGGCTGGCGCACAGCCTTCCTGGAGGGGCTGCGGGACGGGACTCCCATCGGGCTGGGGTACTTCGCCGTGGCCTTTTCCCTGGGCATCACCGCGAAAAACGCGGGACTCACACCGGGACAGGGCTTTTTAGCCAGCATCCTCTGCAACGCCTCCGCCGGGGAGTACGCGGCCTTCACCCTGATCGCCGCCGGCGCCTCCTATCTGGAGGTGGCCATCATCACCCTGATCACCAACGCCCGCTACCTGCTCATGAGCTGTGCCATGAGCCAGCGGATGCGGCCGGGGATCCCCTTTTACCACCGGCTGTTCATGGCCTTTGACATCACAGACGAGCTCTTTGGCATCAATATCGCCCGTCCAGGCTACCTGGATCCCGCCTACACCTACGGGGCTATGGCGGTGGCGGCCCCCTGCTGGGCCTGCGGCACGGCCATCGGTGCCTTAGCCGGAAGCCTTCTGCCTCTGCGGCTGGTGAGCGCCTTCAGCGTGGCCCTCTACGGGATGTTCCTGGCGGTGATCATTCCCCCGGCAAAGACGGACCGGGTGGTAGCCGGGCTTATCATCCTCTGCTTTGCCGCCAGCTTTCTGGCTGCCAGCCTGCCGGCCCTGGCCGCGGTTTCGTCCGGCACCAGAACCATCCTGCTCACCGTGGTGATTTCCGCCGCGGCAGCCGCCCTGTTTCCAAGAGATCCCAAGGAGGAAGAATCATGACCTCAAACATCTACATTTACATCCTGGTGATGGCCGGCGTTTCCTTCGCCATCCGCGCCCTGCCTCTGACCCTGATTCAGAAACAGATCAAAAACCGGTTTATCCAATCCTTTTTGTACTACGTGCCCTACGTCACCCTGGCCGTTATGACCTTCCCGGCCATCCTGGAGGCCACCCAGAGCCCCGTCTCCGGCGCCGCCGCCCTGATCATCGGCATCGCCGCCGCCTGGCTGGGCGCCGACTTATTCCGGGTGGCCCTGGCCTGCTGCGCGACGGTGCTGATTTTGGAGCTGTTTCTCTGATGGCCCGGCGGTTTTGTTTTGTGGGAAACGACTAAACGGCCATTTTCAGCGGCAAAAATGCGAAAATTGCTAAAAATCATAAAAATTTAAATTTTTTTAAAAAAAGACTTTTCAAACCGTAAACTCTGTGCTATAATAAAAAACGCGTTGGGGCATTAGCGCAGCTGGGAGCGCGTTTGAATGGCATTCAAAAGGTCACGGGTTCGAATCCCGTATGCTCCACTTGAGAGAAACCTTGTATTTATGCGAAAAACCGCATAGATACGAGGTTTTTTAGTGATTTGAGAGGAAAAACCGGAAACCGGAATGTATAAAAAAACAGCCTGATTTCCGGTAAAATATCACACGAGTATCACACGAAAATCACACGAATTTTTCTCCGAAGATGGTATTTAAAGAAGTCCCGTAAATTGCTGCCGGACTTCTTTTTTAAATCACATACCTGTGGTTCTCAAAGTCGTACCGCTCTGCGATCCGAAGCTCCCCGCGGGCATCGGTGATCATACACTGCCCTTCATGAATACCGGCATCCGGGCACAGGAAATACCACTCTCCCGCCGGATCCTGCTGGTATCCGGTCAGCATGTAACCCTCAGAGTCAAACAGATACCAGCCGGATGTGCCACCGGTGGCCTCTGTAAGCCAATACCAGCCGTTGGACGCCCAGGATCCGTCTGCGTACTGGTACCACCAGCGCCGGCCGTCCGCAGCCCGTTTGAAGCCCTCTGTATAAACCGGATCCACGCTGTAGTCAATGTCACAGAGCTTCAGGACCTTCTTCCAGGCGGTATCTTTCACTTTGGATTTAATTGTTCCGTAGTTGATGCCCTTGGCCTCGATGCAGTAGCCATTTCCGACGTATATGCCGATATGGCCGGGCTTCCAGATCGCCCAGCCGATCATGGACTCGTCGAGAGCCCCAATGGCCACCCGCTCATCCGCTGTGTCGTGATAGTTATAGCTTCCCCGGACGATGCCGGTGTACCAGCTGATTAGGCCGCTGCAGTCGGTGCAGCGCTGGCCGATAAACTTCCGGGCCTTATTAGTATAACTGCTGGTATACATGGATGGATTCTGCTTCTTCAAAACCTGCAGGCGTTCCTCCGTCAGTACCTCGCCCTTTGCTCCGTATACGTAGGGTGTACCAATTTTACTCTCACAAAATGCCACCAAGCCGGCGGCTTTTCTTTTATCTGACATAATTACCTCCATATAAAAAGGCCCCAGGATCTCTCCCAGGGCCAGAGTTGCGATGTCGCAGATCAGAGTCCGACTCCCGGGCCGGTCACTGCGTCCTTGTCGATCTGCACGCCGGGGCCGGTCACCGCATCCTCCTTGCGCACAGTGTCGTCATTTCCCGGTGCGCTGCTGTCCGCAAGATCTACTCCGGGCCCGGACGGCACATAGTGTCCGCAGTCCGTCTCAGGGTGTTTGTGGGGTGCATCGTTCTGGTGGCATTCCTCAGCCGTATGGGGTGCCTGCATTTCATGGTTTCCAGTGTTTGCTTTAATCATAGTTCTTTTTCTCCTTTTCTCTTCACGATTATTTCTAGGTTGGCCCTGCGGCCGCCGGGATACCGCCCGGCCCGGAGATGTGGGATCACCTCCTCACTTGCCCTCTTTATCTCCAACGCCCGCTCCGGCCTGGATCAGTTTTTCAGTCACCGCCAAG
>NZ_NFLE01000017.1 GCF_002160755.1 Lachnoclostridium sp. An14 | reverse complement strand
ACAAATGGATGCTCTTTTTTCATTCACTTGATAGGTGAAAAGCAATATTCAGTTAAAATACAGTAACTATGTGGCTTTCAGCCACATTCGTGGCAAAGTCGTGAATAATTCAGGTTTAATTCTTTCATTTATTGAAAAATTTTAAGATAAGGAGGCTGATTATGGCCAAAGTCGCTATGCTTCTCCCCAATCACGAACTGATGGAACCGGCTGCTTACGCCGCCGCCCTGTATCACCTGGATCTTGTACTCATCGGCATTGTATCGAAGGAAAATGTCAGAGAGCTGTCCCGCAATGCCCTCCAGAGCGGGGCGGACATTATCATCGCCCGCGGCAGCCACGCCAGCCTCATCCGAAACTACGTCCAGATCCCTGTCATTGAAATAAAAATCACATCCCTGGAGATTGGCTTATTGCTGGATCAGGCAAAAAAGCTGGCTCAGAAAGAATGGCCTACCATCGCCCTCACCGGCCCGGAAAATATGTTTGCCTACATTGATTTGAATTCTTATGAAAAGAATTATCAGATTCACCTGCTGCTCCGGCAGTTCATCGAACCGGAAGAAATGGTGCCTACCGCGAAACAGGCCATCGCAGACGGGGCCGACATCCTCATTGGAGGCGGGGCCATCTACCAGTACTGCCTTTCCCACTCCTTTCCCTGCGTCAAAACCGCCTCCGGACGGGAAAGCGCCCTGGAGGCCTGCCGCATTGCCAGCCTGATCAGCTCCGCCCTGGATCAGGAAAAACGCCACGCCGCCAGCTTAAAAATGCTCTTAGACTACACGTTCAGCGGCATCATACACATCGACGAGCACGGCCGCGTCCTCAATGTCAACCGGTTTGTGGAAAATATGCTTATGATGGAATCGTCCGCCATGGAGCAGATGCCAGTGTGGAGGCTGATCCCCGGCATCAGCCAAAAGCTTTTAAAAGCCGTCCTGGAAAAACAGAAAACCATCCATTCTATTTCCGTCTCCATCGAGCATTCTGAATTTTCCGTACGGATTTCCCCCATTTTGGTAGACGGACAGACAGCTGGCGCCATCATAAACTTCTACGAAGGCCTCACCCTGGAAGCCAAGGACGCCCAGCAGCGAAAACAGCTCACGAAAAACGGCTACACCGCTCACGCCACCTTCGACCGCCTTATCGCCCGCAGCGCTCCCATGCGGGAAATCATCCAGAAGGCTCGCTACTACTCCAATTTCCAGCAGCCAATCCTGATCATCGGCGAGGCCGGCACGGAAAAACAGGCTGTGGGAGAATGTATCCACAACGCCGGCAGCTACCGGGACAACCCCTTTATCCGCTTTAACTGCAATGGTTACAACCCGGAGGAAGTGGACCAGCTGCTGTTTGGAAAGACTCCGGACGGCATCAATCCGGGGCTGATCTACCGCGGCCCCTGTACCCTCTATCTCCATGAGATTAACCGGCTGTCCCTTTACTCCCAGTACCAGCTGTTCCGGCAGATACAGAGCTCGCCTCTCTCCCCCTCCACCGAGCAGAACCGGATTCGCCTGATTGCCTCCTCCAAAACCGACCTTCTCCCCCTGGTGGAGAACGGCTCCTTCCGGAGAGATCTGTACTACGCCCTCACCATCATGACACTGCGCCTTCCGCCTCTGCGGGAACGGCCGGAAGACATTATCGCCTGGGTCGACTTTTACCTGCGGGATCTTCAGGCGGTTTACGGAAAATATATCAAGCTGACAGAAGACGCCCGCAGACTGCTGGCCGCCTATCCATGGCCTGGAAACATCCTGGAGCTGCGCTCCGTGTGCAGCCGCATCCTGATCAACTGTTCCGGCTGCTACGCCGACGCCGCCCTGGTAAAGCAGCAGCTGGACTTCCAGCCGGGACCTTCCCGTTCCGAGGAAGATAACTCCCCATCCAAAGGCACATTTCAGGATCAAAAAGAGGCGGCTATACGCGAATCCCTCGCCCGCCACCACGGAAACCGCACCGCCACCGCCGAAGAACTGGGCATCAGCCCGGCTACCCTGTGGCGGTGGTGTAAGAAATATGGGATTGATCGAAAGGAAGGAAAGGATATAAAGAAATGATTCGGTGCCCATAGCCCTGCGGGACAGAATGCGCAGCTATGGGCAAGACGGGCCTCCCGCCGGAGGCTTTTGTGTCATAGGGAACGCCCTTTCCTGTGACACAAAAAAAGAGAGGTGCCCCATCTCACCTCTCCAGCTCTGCCATCACCCAGCCATAAAAATCGTCCTCACCTGCCAGCGCCGGGGAATTTTCCCCGCCGCCGTTGGTGCTCCGTTTCATGGCCGCGTAAAACTCCTCTCCGGCGCCGATCACGTCCATCTCATAGACGGGAAATCCCATTTCCCGGCAGATGGCGCAGAAGGCTGCCAGGGGCTCCCCCGCCTCCCGCGTCGCCAAAAGCCGCACCCGCAGGCCTTCATCCCGCCGGGCCATCTCCTTCATTTCCTCCAAATAAGCCGCCACATCCATACCCGTCACCTCTGTTTCCCTTGTTTTAATCCTATAATTTTGCGGAACGTGAGCAGGAACACCGCCACAGAAAAGGTCGCTCCCACAAAATCAGAAATCGGCTCCGTGTAAAACACGTTCTCCACCCCCCAGATGGGCGGAATGCAGAACACGCACAGAAAGAAGATGGATTTCCGGAAGGTGGACAGGGTGATCGCCATTTTGGAAATTCCCAGCCCCGTGAAAAATCCGTCCACAATCATATACTGAGGCGCCAAGGGGATCACTCCCATGGTATACACCCGGATGGCGTCCACCGTCACCTTCACATACTCCTCATTCTGAGTAAAAATCCGCACGAAAATCTCCGGCACCGTCTGTGCCAGCACGAACATAATCGTGGTAAATGTCACGCACATGGCAAAAATATGTTTTTCCGCCTTCACAATCCGATCCGGCCGCCTGGCGCCGTAATTGTAGCCCAGGACGGTCTGAGTCCCCGTGGTGATTCCCCCCAGGGGCATGGTGACCATGAGCATAAAGCTCTGCAAAATGGTGGCGCAGGTGAGCAGCATATCTCCCCGCCCGGCGCCGCCGTACTTCTGAATCACAGAATTCAGAGAGATGATCAGGATGTTGTCAAAGGCGATGATGAGAAAGGGGGAAAATCCCACCGACATCACCCGTTTCATAATAAACCAGTGATAATTCCCAAAGGTGATGGGGATCACCGGCCGTTTCCCAAACAGGAACACCAGCACAAACAGGCAGGAAACCATCTGGGACAGCACCGTGGCCACGGCAGCCCCCCGCACTCCCATACCAAACACAAAGATAAACAGGGGATCCAGCGCAATGTTGCACACCGCCCCCAGCACCACCGAGAGCATTCCCGTCTTCGCGAATCCCTGGCAGATGATAAACTGGTTCATACCCGTGGACACCAGGGCAAAAAACGTCCCCAGCAGATAAATGGTAATATACTGGTCGGCATACACAAAAGAATTTTCACTGGCGCCGAACCACATGAGAAGGTGCTCCTTCAAAAGCAGGGAAACCACCGTCAGCGCCACCGCGATCACCGACAGCATCAGAAAGCAGTTGGCCAGGATCGCCCGCGCCGACCTGTAATTCTTCTGCCCCATGCGGATACTCACCAACGGGGCTCCGCCGATCCCCACCAAAAACGCGGCCGAGGACACCAGCGTCACGATGGGGCCGCACACTCCCACGCCCGCCAGGGCCATTTCCCCGATCTCCGGGATATTGCCGATGTACATCCGGTCTACGATGCTGTACAGCACGCTGACGAACTGGGCCAGCATGGAAGGAATGGCCAACCTCCATACCAGCCCCCGCATATTGTCTGTTTCAAGTGAATTTGTCATACTTTCCCCTTATGTCTATTCTTTTTTCTTTCGGAATTCATTCACATCATGCACTAAAATTCGCACGTTGTCAATCAAAGAATCAAAGGCGCCGAATTTATAGAGATTGAGCACGAACATTCCCACGGGAACCGCCACGATCATTCCCCCAAGGCCCGCCCATTTATATCCCAGATACAGGAAAAACAGGGTGGTGAGAGGCGGAAGGCCGATGGTATCCCCCACAATCTTCGGCTGGATCATCTGCCGCACCACCTGGGTGAGCACGTAAATCAGCGCCAGCCCCGCCGCGAAGGCGTACTCCCCGGAAAACACCTTGATCACGGCCCAGGGGATGAGCACGGTGCCCGTCCCGAACACCGGCAGGAAATCCAGAATGGCGATGAGCACCGCCCAGAGCGCGCTGTACTTTACCTGGAGCACCAGCAAACCGGCAGCCAGGATCAGGGCCACCACAAACATAATGCGAAACTGCGCCAGAAAATACCCGCCAATCAGCTTTTTTATATCCTTTTTCAGGAACCGGTAGTACCGTCCCCCGCTCTCCGGCATGAATTTCCCCAAAAAGCGCAGGATCCCGTCCCGCTCCACGATGAAGAAATAGGAGGACAGAATCATCACCACCGTGTTTACCAGGACGTTGGGAATCCACTTGGCCACGCTCCCCGCGGCGGACACCGTGGTAGGCGTCAGTTTCTGAATGGCCATGCCCACGTACTCGTCCAGGTTCTCGCTGGCTCGGTAAAGGGCCTCTCTGGTCTCCTCCGGCAGGCGGAAAAACAGACCCTCAAACCGGCCCATGGCCCCGCGCACCTCCTCTGACACCGTCTCCATAATCGCCGGCAGATCGCGGAGGAAGGATGTTCCTTCGATGATCAGCCGGGACACGATCAGATAAATCAGCCCGATGACTCCCGCCAGCACCACCACCACAATGAGGATGGAGCTGTGCCTGCGCACCAGCTTTAACCGCCGTTCCAGGAACCGCACCAGAGGGTTGGCAATCATTGCCAGGATCCAGCCGATCACAAAGGGCAGGAAAAAGCGTAGCAGTTTCGGCCCCAGATACACCAGCAGCCCAATCGCCGCCACCGGGATCACAATATTAAGGATCACTCGCAGATACTTTTTGACCGTCTCCATCTCTCTACCTCCTCCGTTGTCCTCGGCCCGTTTTCCAGCCTGTCTGCCCCGGCGGCTGACCGGTTTCCGCCGTCAGCCGCAGTTTCCCGTCTCCTATGCCGCCGTTTCCCGTCTCCGTTTCCGTCTCCCATGCCGCCGTTTCCCGCCTTATCCGCCGCCATTTACCGCCCGCAGTTTCTCCTAGCCGGCCAAAACAGCAAAAGCTGCCCGCCCCGCCAGGGCCTGACAGCTCTCCTTTGCCGCTTATATCAGACCGCACTCCTCTGCCACCGCGCGAAATGCCGGCAGGGAACGCTGGATCTGCTCATGGGAAACGCAGTAGGAAATGCGCACATAGCCCGGACAGAAGAATGAACTGCCGGGAACCACCAGAATGTGATGCTTTTTGCACACCTGGCAGAACTCTCCCTCATCCTCCAGAGGAGATTTCACAAACAGGTAAAAAGCCCCCTCCGGCCGGATGCACTGAAATCCGTACTCTTTCAGGCTCCCGTACAGCAGGTTCCTGTTCTTCTCATAGGCTCCGATGTCAGATGTGGCATCCACACAGCGCATGATCACCCGCTGCATCAGGGACGGCGCGTTTACGCTGCCCAAAATCCGATGGGCAATGGTGGCCGCCGCCGTCACCGTCTCCCAGTCCGTCATGGATTTGGGGATGGCCAGATAGCCGATCCGCTCCCCCGGCAGAGACAGGGACTTACTGTAAGAGTATACCACTACCGTATCCTTATAGAACTTGGGAATAAACGGAACCTCTACCCCGTCATACACCAGCTCCCGGTACGGCTCATCGGAAATCAGCACAATGGGATGGCCGGTCTCCCCGCTCTTTCTCTCCAGGATCTCAGCCATACGGCGGATGGTCTCCTCTGAGTAAACCACGCCGGTGGGGTTATTGGGGGTGTTTACGATCACTGCCTTTGTCTTTTCGCAGATCCGTTTCTCAAACTCCTCCAGATTCGGCTGAAAGGTCTCTGTATCCGGCGATACCACGATCAGCTCACCGTCATAGTTTTTCACGTAGGAGGCATACTCCACAAAGAAGGGGGCAAAGGTCAAAACCTCATCTTCCGGATTGAGGATGGTCTTTAAAATGTCGTTCAGGCCGCTGGCCGCCCCCACGGTCATAATAATGTTCTCCGGACCGTAGTCCATGGCAAACCTCCTGTTTAGGGAGTCCGCCACCGCCTTCCGCACGTCCTCATACCCCGCATTGGGCATATAGCCGTGGAGAAAAGTGGAATCCTCCTCCTCCAAAATGTCCAGGATCGCCTGCTTTACACAGTCCGGCGCCGGCACATTGGGGTTTCCCAGGCTGAAATCATACACATTTTCCTTTCCGTATACGGCCGCCATCTTCATTCCTTCCTCAAACATGGCCCGGATTACGGAACTGTTCTCCATCATCGGTTTCATTTTATCTGAAATCATCGTATTTCTCCTCCCATCTTACATGAATCCGGCGCCTGCGGCGCCCTGAACCACCGGTTCTATTTCCTTTATCCTCTTTACGGCTCACCTGCCGCTGCCCCGAAAGGCGCAGTACCCATACACCGCCGCCGTCACCGCCAGGTAAAACCAGGTGGTGGGATTGGAAAACCAGGTGGTGAAAAAGGACAGCATCAGGTATACGGCAAGCTGAGCGTAGAACAAAAATCCCACAGGATTTCGCATCCGCCGCAGCCCTTTTACCAGGAAAAAGCTTACCGCTCCCAGCCCGCAGGACAGGGCCAGCACTCCCGCCACACCAAAATCATAGTAGGCGTCGTAAAACAGGGTCACCGTGGTCAGCTCCTCTTTATTTACCAAAATCGGGTAATCCGCCAGGGACGGCATCACAAATTTCAGCCCCGTCAGCGCCCACAGCGGGAACAGGGACCGCATCCCGAAGGCAAACCGCTCCAGATGCTCCACCAGGTAGTTGAAATTCTCGTAATTATTGGCGATATACATATAGGGCTGGGTAATAAAAATGGGCATCTCCTCATATTTCATCTCAAAAATGCCGTTCAAGTAAGCCACATCGTGGCTCCTGGCAATGGTGAGCACCACGTAAGCGGCCACCATCAGCACTCCGATCCCCGCGCCCAAAAGCAAGGGGAAATTCCCCATCCACTGGATGTACACAAACACCGCCAAAAGCACTGCTAAAATCAGCTGGAACCTGGACACGCACAGCAGGGGAATGAGCAGGGAGACCGCCATGGCCGCCGCTGCCGCCAGCCGTTTCCCACGGCCGGAACGCCCCCGGTCCGTGAGAAAAAACAGCACTCCCAGCCCCGGCACCAGCACACAGGACACCGTAAAATAGTGGACGCCCGTCACATGGAAATAGGAATAGGCGTGGGGCACTCCCCGTACCAGAAAGGGGATATACCCCAGATACCAGGCCTCAAAGCAGAATGCCGCCAAAGAAACGGCCGTGACGGCCATCAGGCTGCCAAAAAGCCCGTCCCCCCGCATTCCGCCAAGAGGCTTGGCCCCGGAGCCATTTCCATGGAAAATGCCCCCGCCGCCTGCCCAAAGCCTCCGTCCCCGAGGGCCTGCGTCCATTCCTTCTCTGCCGCCCTCTCTCCTCTCCAGTACCTCGAAGGTAAGGAAAAAGCCTGCAAACGCCAGGAAGAAACAGGCCCACGTAAGACCACTCCACGGCACCTGCAGGCGGCTGAGTTTCAGACAGGCGATCCCTTGTCCTCCTACCCAGAACAGGGAAAACAGCCCGCGCAGATGCACCAGATTTCCCGTCCTCCCATATTCCGTCAGATACAGCCAGACAGCTGCCGCCATCAGGCAGAGCCCGGCCGGCCAGTGCCAGCCAGCCCGATCTGCCAGAAACGCGGCCAGATAGCAGATCGCGTATACCCACATAGCTACTCTCCCAAGCCGTCCTCTACCAGCTTTACCACGGCAGCCAGGGCTTCCTCCTCGTCCTTTCCCTCGCAGATGAACTCGATCTCATCCCCGCTCTTGACACAGGCGCCCAGGACGCTCAGTACGCTCTTGGCGTTGGCCGTGCTGTCCTTATACTGAAAATGTATGGATGACTGGAACTGCAGGGATTCCTTACAGAGCATCCCTGCCGGCCTTAAGTGAAGGCCTGTTGGGTTTTTGATTGTCACTTTTGCTTTTACCATATGTTTCCTCACTCATTCTCTGTATTTTCCGACGCGTCCCTGGTTTCCCGTTCCTGCGTCCCGTGATCGTCCTCCGTCTCCGCGTCCGTGGAGATCACGTCGTGACCTTTCGCGGACACAGTTACCTGAAACGGCGTGCTGTCTAAAATCTCCAGGCCTTCGTCCACCTGGAAATCCAGGGTTCCCGCCCTGGTTCCTGACGTCTGACCGTGCAGATCCAGCACCGCGTTCAAATCTTCCTCTGACATGGCGTCCAGATCGTCCTTCAGTCCCTGAACCGTCACCTCCACCGTCTCCGGCGAGAAGTGGTAGTCATAGTCCTGGGACGCTCCTGTCTGTTCCACGTCCTCTAAGTGCAGGGTGAACACCCTCGTATCCAGTTTCTCCACATCCATGGTCACCACAGCCTCTGTCCGTCCTCCCACAATGGTCACATTGTCCGGGATGTACTGGGTCAGGTCAATGGTCACCGTCTTGCTCTGGGTCGCCCCCTGAACATTCAGCTGGGGGTCGTCCACCGTGATGGTGGACAAGCTGGATAAGTTGGACTTTAAGCCTGCTACCGGCACGCTCTGCACGTCGCTGTTCAGTCCGGCGTAGCGGTATCCCTCCGCCACCGTTCCCGTCACCTGGAAATCCAGGGGCAGGGACTTCACCTTCAGGACTTCCACCTCGTAGCCGATTTCCGGCACATCGTAGGTGATCCGGTCGCTGACGCTCAGGCGATTTCCATTGGCATCGTAGAACACGGGCTGGACGCTGCCGTTTACGTTGGCGTTGGCGCCTGCCACGGAGATCTCCACTCCCACGGAGCTGATCTGTCCCACCTGGGACACCGGCCCGTTGATGTAAAGATATTCCGGATCCAGGGTCACGGTCCCTAACTCATATCCTTCCTCCGGCTCTCCCGTGGTGGATACCCTGAGGTCAAACCGTTTCCGCTGCAGATCCTCCGTCTCCACGTGCACGACCTCCGGTTTCACCCGGGGGGAGCTGATCAGCCCCTGGTTTGCCACCATTTCCAGATTCACCGGCACGGCACCGGTCACATCGTACAGATCCGCCAGGTCGATGTAGGCCCGGAAATCCGACGCCTGGATTTTATAGGCATCCAGAGTCGCCACGCTGTAGCGCACCGTCACCGTGGATTTCCCCACGATCTCGTAGGTCTGTCCAGCCTCCTCCAAAATGTCCGCGTTCACGATTTCCAGCTCTACTTCCTTGCTGCCCTCGATGAGCGGATTGGACATATTGACCACCAAAAGCCAGAGAAAAAAGGCCAGTAAGAAGGAAATCAGCTTCAGGCTGAAATTATTTAGCAATCTTTTTTTCATTTCTGATCCTTCCCTTCCAGATTTTAAATCTCTTTCCTCCGGTCTCCTCCTGCTCCGTCAGCCTGGACAGGATTGCTCTCAGCTCGTCGCTGTCGCTCACCCGGCGCAGGCCGCCGTTTTCCGCCACGGACACCCGCCCGGTCTCCTCCGACACCACTACCGTCATGCTGTCGGACACCTCGCTGATGCCCACCGCCGCCCGGTGTCTGGTTCCCAGGTCCTTGCTGATGGCCATGTTATCAGACAGGGGCAGATAACAGGTGGCTGACACCACCTTATTTCCGCTGAGCACCACCGCTCCGTCGTGGAGAGGGGTGTTGTGCTCGAAAATGTTGATCAAAAGCTGGCTGCTGATGAGGCCGTCAATCTCAATTCCCGTCCGCTCGATCTCGCTTAAGGGAACGTCCCTTTCAATCACCATAAGGGCGCCGGTCTTCACCTTCGCCATCTCAAAGGTAGCCTTCACGATCTCATTTACAGACCGCTCCGTAAACGCCCGGCTCTCTTTCCCGTCGTCAAAGGACAGAATGCCGGAAATGAGATTCTGGCTGCCCAGCTCCTCCAGCGCCTTCCTCAGCTCCGGCTGGAAAATGATCACCAGCGCCGTGGTCGCCACGAAGGCGAATTTGCTGATAATCCAGAAAATCGTGTCCAGGCGCAGCAGGTACGCCAGCACCGTAAATCCCAAAATCACCACAATTCCCTTTAACAGCGTCCAGGCCCTGGTATTTTTAATCCACACCAGGATCTCATACACCAGAAACGTGATGATCACAATCTCCAACAGATTCCTCAGGCTGATATGGCGCACGAATGACAACCAGGAATACAGCGTCTCTACGATGTTCGCCATGCTTATCTGCCACCTCCCCTTCTATTCCTCATACTGCCTGACGTGCTTTTTGCCGCCCTTGCGGGCATTGATCCTCTGCACCTTTATATCAGGAGCTGAGACGGCGATCTTCGGGACCGCCTTCACATAGTAATAATAATCGTCATCCTCATACTGCAGGTATTCCGTCCTGGAATAATCCACCGCGAATACCAGAAAATTATAAATCAGCGCCAACGCAACGCTGAACACCGTCCCCACCAGAAACTGCACGATGGAAAACGGCACGTTGAACGCGAAACCGCCTATAAATACGATCGCCGCCTGCACCACCATGCCAGCCGCGATGGCGATGTACCACGCGTAGTCGATGGAGCGGTTCCGGATAAAATAAACCGTCAGAATGCCCACGGCAAAGGCCGCCATCATGGCGATCATCATCTCATTGGAGGCCACGTTTCCGAAAATGCTGCTGTATTTCTCCGCGATGTCCACCGCGGCGCTGCCTGTGAGCGTGCCAGCGTTCTGCCTGACGTAAATGATCATGTAGTAGAAGAACACGCCGCTGCAGGCCGGAATCACGGAAACCAGGCTGCATGACAGCCCCGCCAGCAGCGGGACGGCATAGGGCACGTTCAGGAAAAACGCCAGGGGCGTCACCAAAAGCAGCCAGCTGTCTCCCGGCTGAAATCCGTAATACAAAAGCATAATCAACAGCATAGCCACTGCTAACAGCACGGCGATTTCCAGGGACACCACGCTGATATGGGCCAGGGTAAACGCTCCCACGATCACCGCGTCCAGCCCATAGGGCAAAAACGCGCAGAGAAACGCCAGCACCAGGGCCGGCACAGGCCCGCTCAGCCTGGTCATAAAGCCCACGCTCTCACTGACCGCCATAAGCGCCGAAAAGCTGATGAGAAACCGTACAGCCGTATCAATATATGCCGCATACTTTCCATACAATACCCGCAGCCGCTCCCTAAATACGAGAAGTGCCATCATGATGCCTGCCCCCCTTTGTCAATTCCTTCTTCCGGTTCTGAAACTCGTATCGTTTTTTCAGCCGCCGCAGCTTTGCCGTGTATACACGAACAGCCCGTGCCGCCTCATCGTATCGTCTGGCGTAAATATTCCTTGTCACGAGAAGGTAGATGACCAGTCCGGCCGCGTACCAGATCCCGGCGGTCGCCCCCAGCCCCATAAACTCCTCTAAATCTGCCGTGGACAGCAGACGGTCCACAGAGGCCATGGCCCACACGCCGAGGACCAGCACATAGGCGATGGTAAAGCGCAGAAACGCGTGGAGCATATGACGGCCGACGAAATCGCTTTTAAACATCCGCCCCGCCATGCTGATCCGTTTCCCTTCCTGCTTTTCAAACATCGCAATACCGGTCATCAGCCCGATCTTGTCTTCATTCAGCATACATACTCCTTACCAGTACATAAAGTATCAATTTAGTATAGCATAAAAGTTTTCCATTGGCGATAGTATGGGGGTGAAAATTTAATAAAATGTAAGCTTTGTCCACTTTTTCTTCATTTCCTGCCGGAAGGATCCGGAGAAAGGAAACAGCCGGCGCGGCAGAGAAAATCTTCTAAAGAAACGGCCTCAGACGCAGCCACGCCCCATTCCTTCAGGGTCTTCCGGTCTCTCTCGCCCTCCACCATCCGCGCCACCGGCTCCGGCACCTCTCCGAACCGTTCTAAAAGGCGGGAGACCATTCTGGCCATGCCGTAGGCCTCTCCCCTCGCCATCCCCTCCGTGACGCCGGCGGCATAGCCCAGCTGCCGTTCCCGAAGCATGGCAGTCTCCGCCCGGTACTCCCGAAGCACCAGCTCCGCCGCCTCCCGGCCCCGGAGCGTTAAAAGCTCTGCCAGAACTCCCCGCTCCCGACACCGGGAAACGGCTCGTTTCACCGCGATTTCCGGGAACTCGCCTGTCTTTAGCTCTGCCTTCACCGTCTCCACAAAATCCCCGTAATCCGAAAGCCTCCGGCACAGGGACAGCAGCTCCCGGCTGTGCCCGCGGGCGATGTTGTACGCCGTCACCGAGGAGTAAAGGCCGGCTCCGCCCAAGGGAAACTCCGTCACATCCGGCACGTCTGCCGCCCCGAAGAAAAGGACGTAGCGAAAGGAGGCCAAGCCTGAGACCCGCTCCCGAAACGGCTCCACAGGAAAGAGACGCTCCCAGGGCAGGCGCCCCGCCTCTCCCCGCAGGTTCATCCAATGCCCGATCACAAGCCCGGGCTCTCCCTCCGGCTCCAGGCAGAGATCGTCCCCCGCCGCCGCGATGCGCAGCCTCTCCCCTGCCGTCTCTTTCCGTCCGCTCACCGCGCTCACTGCCCGGTAAAGCTCCTGAACCGCGTCCCGTTCCCGGAACGCCAGCGCAAACAGGCTGCCGCCTGGGCGCAGATACTCCATAGGCTCCTCCTTTTCCATATCTGTTTTCGTAAGTACACTGTGGAAACCGCCGCCCGATCCGGGCTGTGAACCACTTGACCGGCATCTTCCCGCCGGAATCGTCTCTGAACAGAGATCTTTGAATTGTCTGTGTCCTTACGGTAGCATATTTGGGAGAGGAAATCAAGGGGGAATTTTTCCTGTCAGGCCTACAGAATTTTGTCTGCTGGCACGCCCTACGGAATTTTGTCTGCCGAGCCGCGCGATGCCGGGCCGGACCGCCTGCGGTATTTTGCCGGGAATGGCCGCATTTTTCCTGCCGGACCAGCCGGAGGCCGGGCGCCCTGCTGGCGCCCGGCCTCCTTGCCGCGTATCCTTCTTATTTTGATGATGTTCAGCTCTGCCTCCTATTCGTACCGCAGGGCCTCGATGGGATCGGCCTTGGCCGCCTTGGAGGCGGGATACATTCCAAAGAAGATTCCCACCATGGCGGAAAAGGTGACCGCCATCACCACCACCGACGGTTTGACCACCACATCCAGTCCCAGGGCGGTGCCGCCCAGCATGACCACGCCGCCGCCGAGGAGAATGCCGATGGCGCCGCCGCAGGCGGACAGAATGGCGGATTCCGTGAGGAACTGGATCAGCACGTCCCTTGTGGTAGCCCCCAGCGCCTTTCGGATACCGATTTCCCTGGTACGCTCCGTAACGGACACCAGCATGATGTTCATGATTCCAATGCCGCCTACCACCAGGGAAATGGCCGCGATGCCGCCCACCGCCATGGACAGGCCGCCCATAATGCTGTCCATCTGGTTCATTTCCTGAATGGCGGTATAGATGTAGAAATCCTCCGGCGACCTGCTTTTCATTTTCGCCACGTAGTATGCCAGATCGTCATAGAACCGGTCCAGCTCCGCCGTGGACATGGACTCGTCTGCAAACAGGTGGCACTGATAAAACCGGTCGTTGGGCCAGGTGAGAAGCGTCCACGGGATAAAGGCGGAACCGGTGTCGTCGCTGCCGCCCATCATCAGTTTCTGGAAGGCGTTCATCTCCACCTCGTAGACTCCCACCACCGTAAACTCCACCATAGTGCCGTACACATCGGAGCGGAACGTCCGCCCCACGGCGTTTTCCGTCCCAAAGAGCCGTTTGGCGCTGTCCACCTCCAGGACGGCATTTCCCCGCCGCCCCTTCACGTCCCCTTCATTCAGATAACGGCCGTACAGCACCTTTACCGGCTGGACGTCCGTATAGTTGTAATCCACACCGGTGAAATTAAATTTCATGGTCTTTTCACCCGCCCTGGCGTCGGCGGAGAGATAGGCGGAACTGTCTATGTAGGTGATCTTGTCGCCGAACACGTCCTTGATCCGCTCCAGCTCATCCATGGTGAAATAATCGCTCTCCCGCACATCATCCACCCAATAGCCGATGCTCATATAGGTCTGGGTCAGGCCGATGTCCTGGTACAGGCTGGCAAACAGGGAGCGCATGGTGTCTCCGATGGAGACGATGGAAATCACGGAGCCGATGCCGATGATGATTCCCAGCATCGTGAGAAACGAGCGCAGCTTATTGGCCCGGATGGCGTGGAAGGCCATCTGCATATTTTCAATCAGCATAGGACGCCTCCTCTCCCGCCCGTCTGGGATGGGCATTGATCTCGTCGCTGATGATCTGCCCGTCCCGGAAACGGATGATCCGCCCGGTAAAGGCGGCAATGTCCTCCTCATGGGTAACCACCACCACTGTGGCCCCCTCGTCATGGAGCTTGGAAAACAGCTCCATAATCTCCACGGACGCCGCCGTATCCAGGTTTCCCGTAGGCTCGTCAGCTAAAATGAGAGGCGGCTCATTGGCCAGGGCTCTGGCGATGGCCACCCGCTGCCGCTGGCCTCCGGACAGCTCGTTTGGCATATGGTTATACCGCTCTCCCAGGCCCACCCGCGTCAAAAGCTCCATGGCCCGGTCCCGCCGCTCCTTTTTGGAACGCCTGGCGTAGGTCATGGGAAGCTCCACGTTTTTCAGGGCGGAGGTCCGGGAGATCAGGTTGAAGGACTGGAACACAAAGCCGATTTTCCGGTTCCGGACCGCAGAAAGCTCTCCCGGCGTCATCTGCGCCGTGTCCGCCCCGTCCAGGTAATAGTGACCCAGGGTCGGGCGGTCCAGACAGCCCAGGATATTCATAAGCGTGGACTTTCCGGAGCCGGACTGCCCCATGATCGCCACGAATTCGCCGCGCTTGATGGTCAAATTGATTTTCTTTAATCCCAGCACCTTTAAGGCGCCGGTATCGTAGATCTTTACAAGGTTCTCCAGGCGGATCAGGTCCTCCGTCCCTCTGCCTTCAGGAGGCGCCGGCCGCCGGAACAGATTTTTCAGGTTCTTCATGGCCTCACCTCTCACGCTCCGGGAAGAACGGCCACCGCCGTCCCGTCCGCAAGACTGGTATCCGGAGTGACAATGATCTGCATTCCTTCCTCCAGGGGAATATCCCCGCGGGCCTTCACCTCCGTCTGGATGTCGCTCTCCACGCCCCGCTCCACCGGGATCCACTGGAGGACGCCGTCCTTTGCCGCCGCGATATAGGCCCCGTCCTCCCGGTCCGCCACGGCGGAGGCAGGCACCACCCACACGTCGTGGGCCTCGTTCAGAGTCAGCTCTGCCTTGGCGGTGATGCCGGCGATGAGCCTGGTATTTTTTTCATTGATGCGGATGGTGGTGGGGATGACCCGCTCTGTGGAACCGCCGCCCTTTTCCTCGCCGGTGGGAGAAATGGCCGTCACCTCTCCCTCCACGGTCTCCCCGTTTAAAATGTCGGCGCTGATCACCGCCTTCTGCCCCACGGCCACCTTGCCGATGGAATACTCGCTCACATCAATCTCCATCTCCAGGGTGTCCAGGTTTTCAATGACAAACAGCGGCTCCGCCGAATCTCCCGTCTCGTCGGCAAAACGGCCCACTTTTGTGTTTACCCGCACCACGGTGCCGGAGATGGGGCTGGTGATCCTGGTGTCCTCCAGGGCCTCCTGTTTCGTCTCCAGGGCGTACTGGGCGTCCTTGATCCTCAGCTCGTAGGACTGTGGCGGCACTGCCTGGCCGTTTACAATGCGGTAGGAGGCCACTTCTCTGGCAGCGTCCTGCATTTCATTCTGAGCCGTCTGCAGCTCCACCTGGGAAATGTCCCCGGACTGGGCCAGCACGGCGCTGCGGTCGTAGTTGCCCTTGGCCGCAGCGTAGTCCTGGGAGGCCTTGGCGTAGCCGTTTACCGCAGCCGTGACCTGTTCCTCGTAGTCTGCCACCGCCATATCATAGGCGTTCTTCGCCACGTCCAGCTCTCTCTGGGCGTCGCTGGTGTCCAGCTCCGCCAGGAGATGGCCCTGCTCCACCTGGTCGCCCTCCTTCACGTAAAGGGACTGTACCTGGGAGTGGAGGTTGGAAAACACGTCCACGCTGTCCGTACCGGAAACCGGCCCGGTGAGAGACAGCTTTTCCGCCACGTCTCCTTTTGCCAGCGCTGTGGTCTGCACCGGAACCACTCCGTTTCCGCTGCTGCCGCAGGCGCGGAAAAGCCCAAACACCACTGCCGCCGCTACTGCCGCGGTGATGATCTTCCGTTTCCGGCTCCATTTTTTATGTACCCGTTTCTTTTTCTTTCCGCCCGGCGCGTCCGGTTTCATCAGCTCTGCCAGCTGCGCGTCAAATTCTTCCTCTTTCCGTTCCGTTTCTCCCATACTGCTTTGCCTCCAACTGCGTTTCTCATTTCCGGCTCGCCGGTTTTTCTGATACCGGACCGTTTCGCGCCGCGCGCGTTTTCGGCCCTTAAAAACATTCATATTCCTCCCGTTTTTCTTTCAAACGGTTTCTTCATTTGTGTTTTGACAGGGCAGAAGGTTAAAATTCTCCCGCAGGCAGGTCTGTGTTCGTTTTCCCGCCTTTTGCCCCTGGTATCTTACATAACGACCCAGGAAGGACACAGTCTTCAAAAAGTTTTATAATTTTTCCAGCCACTCTTTTTCCTTAAAGCCGGGAATCACGAATCCGTCGCCGATGAGCAGCGGGCGCTTTACCAGCATCCCGTCGGAGGCCAGCAGATCGTACTGTTCCTCCTCACTCATTGTGGGCAGGCGGTCCTTCAGGCCCAGCTCCTTATATTTCATCCCGCTGGTGTTGAAAAAGCGCTTTAAGGGCAGGCCGCTGGCAGCCACCCACTTCTTCAGCTCCTCCTTCGTGGGCCGCTCCTCCACAATGTGGCGGTCCTGAAATTCTACCTTTCGCTCCTGGAGCCATTTCTTTGCCTTCTGGCAGGTGGAGCACTTTGGATATTCGATGAAAAGTATCATAATTTTTCACTGTCCTTTCTCATTTTGTCCGTCACTGGCGGACACTCTGACCCTCAAATCCCGTAAGATCCACAGGGGCCGTCACCTCCAGCTCCACGGTACACACGGTCCGCTCGCCGCCGTAGTAGACGGGGATCTCATAGGTGCCCGGCACATCCAGGTCACAGCCCGCCAGATCGAAGGTGAATTTTCCGTAATCCAGATCCTCATATTCTTCTTCGTCCCGGGGAAAATACGTCTCCGGAGAAAGGTCCGGTTCCTTTCCCACCGGAGTGGCGGCGTAGAGGGTCACCGATGAATTCCGGTCAAACAAAGGATTTTTCTTTCCCCCTCCCAGGCCAATGGCCGCCAAAATGACGGCCAAAAGCACCAGTCCCCCCAACAGGGTCTGAGGGAGAAAACGTCTCTTTTTCATACTCAAAGCCCCCTATTCGCACACCACGGCCGTGCCGCTGACGGATACCATAAGCATACCGTTATCCGCCCCCAGCACCTCGTAGTCCACGTCCACGCCCACGACGGCGTTGGCCCCCAGGGCCTTGGCACGCTGTTTCATCTCCTCCAGGGCCTCCGTCCTGGCCTGCATCAGCTCCTCCTCATAGGAGCCGGAGCGGCCGCCGAAAAAGTTGCTCAGGCCGGCGGCGAAATCCTTTATAAAGTTTACGCCGGAGACGACCTCTCCAAATACGATCCCCTTGTATTCCACGATCCTTCTGCCCTCTACGGACGGTGTTGTTGTGATAATCATGCCATTCCTCCTTCATGTTTGTGATCCGGCAGCCATCTTCCTCTGCGCGGAGTATGCCTCCTGCCGGAGGCTGTTGTGCCATAGGAAATATTGGTTTCTATGTCACAACATTATAACACGCGGCACCGCCGCTGCAATTCTTTTCTGAATTCTTATGGAAATTGTAAGATATTTTACAGAATGTACGGACCAGAGAGATGGCGGCCGGAGGAAGGCCCCGCGCTCTCACTCCACCGGGCATTCCAGCACGAAATCGTCCATGACGAAACCGCCGCCGATGTCATTTTTTTCCTTTCTCACCTTCCGGAATCCCAGATGCTCATAGATGCGGATGACCGTTTCGTTGTCCCGGTTTACGTTCAGGAAAATGGACGGGAGCCCCTCTTTTTTCGTCTCCTCTAGGAGAAAACGAAACATTTCCCTGGCGATGCCCCGTCCCCTGGCGCGGCTGTCCACGTAGAATTTGCTGAGATACATTTTTCCGTCCCTGGGGTAAAAGGCCAGAAAACCTTCCATTGTCCCATCTTCGTCCTCCGCCAGGTAATATCGGTAGCCGGAGGAGATCTGTCCCTGGATGGCGGAAACGGTCTGGAACCGGGCAATCATGTAATCGTTCTGGGCTGCCCCGATGATGGGGTCGAAATGTTCTTTTACGATATGAGACGCGAAAGCGGAGAGCGCCTCAATGGTGGGGCGGTCCTCCGCTTTTACTGGAATCAGTCTGATTGATTGGCTGCTCATATGGTCTGCCTCCTTATGGGTTCATGGTTTTCCTCATTTTACCATGATTTGGGAGGAAGATACAGACAAAATTGTGGAAATGGATAAGGACATTGTACTGCTGGCAAGGGAGTTGGCAACTGGATAGAGCCGTAATACAACTATCTGGACGGAATAAATTCCGCCTGTTCTCCATATCTCCCCTCCTGATGCAGATGAACGATAACGGCTTTTGCAATATCCTCATCCACAATAAGCACATTGATAATGCCTGCCTTTAAGGCGGCATATGTAATATCAATCTTTTCCCGTCCTGAGGCCACACCTATACGATATTCCTTCTGTTTGATTTTTTCCAGAGGCAGGGCGATCAGTTTTTTATCAATGGTCTCATCGCAAATATTTCCTTCCTTATTCAAAATATGCAGACAGACATCCCCCACGGCTTCCTGCTCCATAATATGCTGCCATTCCTCGTCTGTCATATAACCCTTTTGCGTCCAATAGGAGGAACGGTTCAAATCGCCCATTGTAAACAGGGCAATATTCGCCCTTTCCATGTATTCCATAACTTCCGCGATAGACTGCTCTCGCAAAAATCCTTCCCGAGCCTCGGGATCCCGGATCATTACCGGAGCCGGCAGAATATAGGGCATTCCACACCAGGCACCGGCCAAGTTGACCACTGGTTCAAAGCCAAACACATTCTGAGTAAAATTCGTAGGAATCCCTCCCATGGATACCACAGTCACATTTTCCAGGTCGCTGCGCTCTATCACTTTTTTGGATACCGCATAGATCGTTCGTCCCCAGCCAGCCATGACAATATCATCTTTTTTTACAATGGAATCCAAATATTTAGCTGTCGCCTCCCCCAATGTAAACAGATGGTTCTCCCCTACCTTGCTGGGCGTCACAATCACGCGTCTCAGCTGGAAAAAGCTCCTGATATCGTGTTCCAACCGGCTCTCGGTCTGCAGGGGATCCTGAATTTTAATGGATACAACATTTTCTTCTCTCGCCATCATCAAAAGCTTAGAGACATACGGCCGGGAGATCCCCAGCTGCTGCGCGATCTCATTCTGACTGTATCCACTCTCATAGTAAAGTTTGGCCACATTAATCAACAACGGCATTTTATTATAAGATACCAAATCCGTTCCTCTTTTCTGGATATATTATCCAAAATATTATAATATACAAAAGGAAATGAAGTCAATCACCCCACAAAAATTACCGTCAGATCATTCAAACTGATATTCTGCTCCATTTCCAGGCCGCATCCTAAGTTCCACAACGGTTCAGACGTTCCATGGCTCAGCAGACACTGTTCTATATCAATTCCGGCCTCCTGTGCCTTTCCATACGTCATGCCATCCACAATACCTCCCCCAAGACATCCCGGAGCCCCCTCCAGGCACAGTCCACCTGGACCATCCGTTCCATCTGAATCGGCGGAGGCAATCACAATACCGGGACTTCCCTGAATTTCTTTCGCGCATACCAGGGCAAACTCCTGATTCCTGCCCCCTACTCCTGATTCTCCGTTTACTGTCACCAGCATTTCCCCAGACGTCAACAGCACTACCGGTTTTTGAAATGGTTCTCCATAATCTTCAATATTTTTCGCGATAGATGCAAGTACCTTTGCGCACTGTGACGCCTCCGCGTGAATCGTCTGGCTCAAAATCACGGTGTGATACCCCATATGTTTCGCAGCCTTTTGGGCAGCCGGAAGAAAATGGGCGCTGTCCGGCATAACACCAAACACGCGAAAACGGGTTTTTATAAACTCCTCGTATTTTACCGTCTCCTCCGACGGTCCTCCTTTTTGAAGATACGCTCTGATGGACTCCGGACAACTCTCCCAGGCATTATATCTGTGAAGAATCTCCATTGCCTGAGCAAAGGTGGATCCTTCCGGAAGATTGTGAAGCCATACATTCTCTTTTAGAAGGCCATAATAATCGTGACGTTTCCCCTGAATCACGTGGTGATTCGCATCAGTAACCACCAGATGGATTTGCTGAGCCTTCCCGAAAAGACGGGTCATTTTCCCACCTTTGAGTTTATCAATATGGTTTCGGATGACATTCAGTTCCACAGTGGTCACGCCCTTTTCAATCTGCATCATAGCTGTCAGTGTTTTTACATCCTCCAGAGAAATTCCATCTTCCGGCAAAGTGAGAAGGGAGCTGCCTCCATTGGCAATAATCGTAAATACTAAATCCCTGTCTGTAATGTGTTCAGAAAGCTTGCAAATTTCCATACTGCCCTGAACACAGCCCTCATCTGGAACGGGATGGGCGCCATAGGTAACATGAATCCGTTTTAACAGCAGCGGATCGCCATACTTTGCTGTTACGCACCCTCCCGTCAAGTTTTCCCCTAACACCTCCTCCAGGGCAAGGGCCACCCTCTGCACCCCTTTTCCTGCTCCGACCACATATATCGAGCCAACCGATTCTAAGTCGATTGCCTCCACTCCGGCATCCGGATCGTTGTCTGCCTCAAACTCCCGATTTCCCACATAGAGGATAGTTCCCTCCCGTTTCAGCAGTTTCTTTGTATTTTCGTAAGGATCCGCTGCCCTCAAACCGGTTTCCATGATTTCTAAAACAGTTTCCCTTCCGGATCGGTTTCCGGATGCCAAAAGCATATCCCTGTTTAAAATCCTCATATCCGTCTCTAACCTTTCATCGTGTCTTCAAACCTGAGGGTGCGAAATTCCTCCTCCACTGTCAGTCCCTTCACCTTCCGGGCCTCCTCTTTCAAACTCTCAGAAATCCAAAACTGCTCCAGATTGGCCGTGTTTTTAATCCACACCACCCGGCCATTTTTCGTAGCGTCCCGTTTAATACAGGTATAAAGACAAAATTTAACAGCAGTTTCATCATCGGGCATTACCACAGGAAGACGTGTGCCCTCTGTGTCCCGACAGGTAATCCCATTTACATAAATAGGGAACAGATCTATTTTCTTATACATTCTCTCTGTTATTGCGTCCGCATTTCCCATTCCAGCCGCATTCCCCTCGGATTTATCAGTCAGATCCAATACTGCAATTTTTTCTGCATGAGGTGTAAATTTCCCCAATACGCAAGATCGACCCGTAATGTTCGGATCCATTCCCGCCCCGCTGATCTCCTTTCCCATCTGGCTGACAATCAAAACATCAATGGGGTCAAAGGGAATTTGGGGCATTAAAGATTTCGCATAATCTAAAAGTTCTGGCTCCCGTTTTAAAATTTCTTTCGCTCCTACCGCTTCCACCAGCGCTGTCTCATGCGCCGCATTTTCCACAATGCCAATTCCCAGCAGAATGGGCGCATTCCGCAGCACTATCTTCGCAAAGCGCAAAAGATTTTCACTCATATTGGGAAAACCCAGTTTGTGGCAGATGGACGCCCCATGCTGTTTGCCCAGTCCAATCACCATCATTTTTACGATCCCGCTCTCCACTGGTCCCCGGAAATCCGTATGGGGCTTAATTCTTCCAATCGGAATAATATGCTCCATCTCCATGGCATTTCTGTCCAGATATACCTCGTCCCCTTCTTCCGTCCTTCCCAGGCATACCGTTTCCATAGAAGATCGAATCTCTGCCCCCACAGATTCCTCTGTAATTCCATAATGAGCTAAAATCTCCCTCTGACCTTCCGCTGTCGCTCCTCCATGGCTGCCCATAGCGGGAATCACCACTGGGACCCCGCCTC
This sequence comes from Lachnoclostridium sp. An14, assembly GCF_002160755.1. Classification (GTDB taxonomy): domain Bacteria; phylum Bacillota; class Clostridia; order Lachnospirales; family Lachnospiraceae; genus Lachnoclostridium_A. Next base: position 62,058 of record NZ_NFLE01000017.1, on the reverse strand, counting down.
GTTTCCGGATCTCCCCGGCAACGGTCCTAAGAATTTCTACAATATTGGCAATCTCCCTGCTTCCTGCCGTAAGGGCAACCCGGTCTCCTTTCTTAATTTTGTCAAAATCCCTGCATTTTGACAATGTTTCCCTAACTGCCGCCTCCACATCATCCAGTCTCGGCTTTTCCACTTGGTAGCTCACTCTCGCAAACGCAGGGATCTCCGCTGATGATAAAAGCTCATGAAACGCCCGTTTTCTCTTTTCTTCCATCCGTCACCCTCCCAGATATGCTTTCTTTATTTCAGGACTATTCATCAGCACTTTGCTGTCGCCACTGGCGGTCACCACTCCGTTTTCCATCACGTAGCACCTGTTGGAAATACTGAGAGCCGCAAACGCATTCTGTTCTACCAGGATTACGGGAAGTTTTTTCTCCCGGTTGATGCGGACAATCACGTCAAACATTTCATCCACAATCACCGGCGCTAAACCCAGTGATGGCTCATCAAACATAATCAGCTTGGGCTCGCTCATAAGACCTCTCGCAATCGCTACCATCTGCTGTTCCCCTCCGCTTAAGGAACCGGCCAGCTGCTTTCTCCTGTCTTTCAGACGCGGATAGATCTCATAGACTTCCTCCAGAAGACTTTTATATTTCTGAGCGCTGTACCGCCTTGAAAACGCTCCCATCTCCAGATTATCCTCCACAGACAGATCTGGAAATACTTCCCGTCCCTCCGGCACATATACAATCCCTTTTTTTACAATCTGATCCGTTTTCAACCGAAGAATACTTTCTCCGTCCATCCTGATATCTCCAGAACGCGGATGATACAGGCCCATAATATTTCGCATCAGGGTGGATTTTCCCGCCCCGTTTGCCCCGATAATAGATACGATTTCCTGCTCCCCTACCTGGATGCTCACATTATGAAGAACGTGCACTTTCCCGTAAGAAGCATGGATGTTCTTTACTTCCAGCATAGCCGTTCCTCCTTTATGCCTGTTTCTGATAGCGGTCTCCAAGGTAAGCCTTGATCACCTCTGGATTATTCTGAATCTCCTTGGGAACTCCCTCCGCGATCTTGGAACCAAAATTGATGACCGTTATGTTATGGCTGATATTCATAACCACATCCATATTATGCTCGATTAAAAACAGATCCACTCCGCTCTCAAAAATGTGAAACAGGATGTCAATCAGCTGCTTTCTTTCCGACGGATTCAGACCAGCTGCCGGCTCATCCAGCAGAATCAATCGCGGCTTGGTCATCATCGTCCTGGCCAACTCCACCATCTTCAGCATACCATATGGCAGACCGCCCACCGTCTTGTCTGCCACATCCTGCATTTTCATAAATTCCAGCACCTGATCCGCCGCCTCAGATAATGCTTTTTCTTCCCTCCTTGCCCCTGGTATGTCAAACAAAAATCTTAAAATATTGCTTTTCGCATAAAACATCTGACCGCCCACCATCAAGTTTTCTTTAACAGTCAGCGTGTTAAAAAGCTTGATATTCTGGAATGTCCGTCCTAATCCCAGTCTTGAGATTTCATAGGTAGGTTTTCCTGTAATGTCCACTCCGTTAAAAATAACCTTTCCCTCTGTCGGTAAAAACACTCCGTCAATCATATTGATCGTGGTCGTTTTTCCGGATCCGTTGGGCCCGATTAACGAGTGAATCGAGCGCTCCTTTACGGCAAAGCTTAAATCATTTACAGCAACCAGGCCGGCAAACCGCTTTGTCAAATGTTGAATTTCCAATACACTCATACGATTTCCTCCTACCTCTTGCGTTTTAATTTCTTAACTACCGATAAAATGCCTCCCGGCATAAACAGGATACATAACAGAATCAATATGGAATAGGTCAGCTGGTAGTACTCTCCCAGGAACCTTAAAAATTCCGGGAGCATGGAAACAATCACAGCTCCTAAAATACAGCCCCACAAATTTCCCATACCTCCGATCAGAATCATCACCACAAACGTCACCGAAAGATTGAGGGTAAACGTGGAGGCATTGATATAAGAAGAATAATGGGCATACAGACCACCGGCTACACATCCGAATACGGACGCCAGGGTAAACGCGATGATTTTGATATGAGCGGTATTGATTCCACAGGTGGATACCGCGTCTATGTTGTCCCGAATGGCAATGAAGGCCCGTCCCCATTTTGAGTGCATGATCCGATAACTGATGAAACCGAACAGAATCACAAACGCCAGAATGAAATAGTAATTCTGAATTTTTGATGTTATTTCATAACCAAATACGGTGAATGGAGGAATATTTCTCACGCCCTGCGCGCCTCCGGTAAAGTCTGTCATATTGTTAGCCAGCTGCCGCACTGCCTCCGCAAATGCAATGGTAGTCAGAGACAGGTAAACTCCTTCCAGACGAAAGCTGGGATATCCCAGACCGACTCCAATCAAAAAGCCTACTCCTATGACTACAATCAGCGCAATCCACGGGGAGATGGAGGTTTTCGTTGTCAACAGCGCTGAAGTATAGGCCCCCAGGCAGAAAATCCCTGCTGTCCCCAAATTCATCTGCCCTGTCATTCCGGTAATAAAATTCAGCCCAAACGCGATAATGATATAGATCAAAGTCAGGCAGAACATTGTCACGTAGTAGGTATTGCTGACCACCTGCGGCAATAGCAAAGCAGCCGCCACTGCCAGCACATATCCATACCGTTTTATTGTTTTTGACATCTTTCCACCCCCTTATCGTCTTTTCCCTAAAATCCCCGTTGGTTTCACCATCAGCACGGCAATCAGAAATACGAACGCCACTACATCTTTGAACGTAGAAGGAAAAACCATACCTGCGATGTTTTCTGCTACTCCCAGAATGAGACCTCCCAGAATCGCTCCCGGCAGAGAACCGAAACTTCCGATTACGCCCGCTGCGAACCCTTTTAAAGATATCATGGTCGCCATCGAGGCATTGACACTGGATACCGGAATAATCGCAATCCCCAACACACAGCAGATCGCAAAGCTAATTGCCGTAGTGATTGCCATATTACTTCTTACATTGATTCCCATAAGCGCGGCTGCTGTTTTGTTCGATGCCACGCACCTCATGGCTTTTCCCACTTTCGTGCATTTCATAAATAAGTTGAGCAGAAACACAATGACCAGCGCGATCATAATGATATAAATATAGGCTTTTGCCACCACCAAGCTGCCGAGGCGGAATGTTCCCGACATAAAACCTTTTACGGTCATGGCCTCCGGCCCATAATACAGACGAACCGCCTCATTTATGATATTTCCCAGCATCACCGTCGCCATAATCGCGCATAAACGGTTCATATTTCTCAGCGGTATAAAAATAGATACTGCAACGACCACGCCTAAAGCTGCCACCAGGATCACCGCCCCCATAATGCCTGGTATAAAGCCTAGTCCCATATCCAAAATCATAGACCCTGCGTAAATGTAAGCTCCCAGCATGATCACTTTTTCATGGCCAAAATTCAACAGGCCCATGGAATTCCAGATCAATGTATACTCGATCCCTACCAAAGCATAGACAAACCCCATGGCAATTCCGCTGACCAAAAGCTGCATTGCAATCGTCACGAAAATACCTCCTTCTCGTATCATAGGAAAGAGCTTTCGCCTATACGTGCGAAACACACTTTCCTATGATCAAAGCGGGGGAAACATTCCCCCCGCACGTTACTGAATGACATCTATGTATTCGATCTGCAGGTCCTTACACTGTCCGAGAATAATTTCATGAATCATTTCTCCATCCTCGTTACAGTTGAAATCACCTACCAGCCCGGGAACGTCTTTTGTCTCTCTCAAAGCTTTCGCTACATCTTCCCCGTTGGTGCTGCCTGCGCGTTCAATACCATCTGCCAATGCGTATACTGCGCTGTAATAAGCCGCGCAATGCAGATCCACACTTTCCTCAGCCCCGTATTCTGCCTGATATGCAGCGATGAAGTCCTGTACTTCCTGATTCGTATTATTGGTCAAGAAATCAGTGACACAGTACCAGCCCTCCACCCACGACGGCTCCATCTGCGCAAGGCAGGAATCGACCGCCAGTGACGGATTCGTGATTGTGGGTGCCTGAAGTCCCAGCTCAGACATCTGTCTGGCTACGATAGGATAGGCCGCCTCTGTCGCCCAAATCATGACACCGTCGCAATTTTCGTTGATACACTTTAAAATCTGAGACGTGACATCTGTATCCTCATTGTTAAAGGACTGCGCGCAATATTCCACACCTACGGAATCAAAGTACTTTGCCGCTACCTGCATTCCGCCGGTTCCAAAGTCATCACTGCCGTGAAGAATCGCCACTTTAGTGACACCGTACTCATCCACCAGATATGCCGCCGCAGCCGCAGCCTGAAGATCATCGGAAGCCCGGATCCGGAACAGGAAATCATTATCACACTCATTTACAAATTTCGGGCTTGTCCCTCCTACCAGCATAGGAACCTGAGCCTCTTTGATAATGGATTCAATTGCCAGGCCCTGAGAACTGTAATGAGGGCCAATAATTCCTACAACACCTTCACTGATCAGTTTATTCGTCGCATTGATTGCCACGTCGGTCGTATTGCTACAGTCCTGAACATCGGCTTCCAGCTGCCGCCCCAGCACGCCTCCATTTTCATTAATCTCGTCGATAGCCATCAAAACTCCGTTTCTCATATGTTCTCCGTTTAACGGATAACCGGTCAGAGTTGCCATTACACCGATCTTAATGGGATCTCCGCTTTCCGCCGCAGCCTCTGTTTTCTCCGTTTCTCCGCTATTTTCCACGTTCTGCGCCGAAGTTCCCCCTGCATTGTCCTGACCACCTCCACAGGCCGCCATTGAAAACATCATCAGTCCTGCCATCAATATAGAAACTGCCTTCCTTTTTCTCATAAATTTTTCTCCCTTCTTTTAAGATATAGATTTCCGCGGTGAAAAACGTCTGCCTTTCAGCCCAGCAGTCCCGGAGAATCTCGCCTTGCTGCCCAGTTCTTTTTCAATCTCCAGGAACCGGTTTGCTACCAATCCCACTGCCATCTCCCGGACTGCACAGGCATTGATTCCTACACAGTAATCTGCGATTGCGTCTCCCTCCCCTCTGCTTTCACAAGGCATGACGCCATATCCGTTCCGGTACGCAAACTGTACCATCTCAAGCGTCTCGCTGATCGTTCCCACCTGGTTTACTTTTAATAGTACCGTATTGGCTGCTCCGATTTTCGCTCCATATGCCACACGTTTAGGATTGGTGGTAAACAGATCATCTCCAACAATCTGGATGTCCACCCGGCGAACCAACTCTGCATGGCTCTCATAATCATCCTCATAAAACGGATCTTCTATGATTACGAATGGATAATTCGCCACCGCATACTCATATAATTCCATCATTTCTTCTTTTGTCTTAGGTTTTTCTGAGAAAATCCCTTTGTATTTCTGATCTGTCCTGTCGTAGTAACAATCCGACGCCACATCCATCTGGATTCCTACTTTTCCCTCATGACCCGCTTTCCGAATCGTCTCAGCCATCAGTTCCCAGAGTTCTTCATCTGATTTAAAATATCCCTTGGGTATGTCAAACAGGCCATAGTAATCCGGCGGGTAAATGCCCATTCCTCTCATGGTCTCTGTCCACAGCTCCTGGATCTCCCATCCTGCATAGGATGCTTCTGAAAAGCTCTCAAATCCATGGCACATGAAGGAATATGTGGGCTTTGTATCCGGTGTGGTCACACATCCGCCATACCGTTCATGTCCCGCTGCCGCCGGAACTCCTGGAACTGGAAGATACATGGCACTGGTTCCTCCGATATGACGATACAGAGGAATTCCTAAGCTCTTTGCCCCAGCCTTCAAAACCGCAGCTGACACGGCAGCAATTGCATTTCCGCCTAAATGGGCCTTTTTTTCCTCCGGAATGTTCAGCATCGCCTGATCCACCGCGTACTGATCCGTAGCATCCATTCCCACAAGAACTGGCTCCAAAATCTCCTTCACCGCCCGCACAGCCTTTTCCACTCCCAGTCCATTCCACCGGTCGCCTCCATCATAAGAGAACTTTACCTCATGCGTTCCCATAGAAATCCCTGCTGTACAGACTGCTCTCCCTTCCGCGCCGCCTTTGGTAATTACAACGGCCTCTACCCCCGGATGATGCCTCCAAGTAAATACCTGCATTGCTGATACCGAAACAATCTCGTGTTTTGACACCCCTCATTCTCCTTTCATTGTTTACTATTACAAGCCAAATATCATATGATATTTTAGCTTATATCAAAATTTACTATCAAGGTAAAAAATAAGGGGACACAAAGATTTCCCTATTCTTCGTGTCCCCTCTCTCTCCGTCTCTGGGTTTTTGTAACTTTTGTATATACAAATAATATCATATGATATTATAATTGTCAATAGTCACAATATATTTTTACAAAAATCACTTTTCTCTTTTTAGCGGTTGAACTCTCACCTACTCTGACAAAAAGCATTCTCATCCGTCAACTTTTCTTCCCAGAACTGTCATACCATTCGGCAGTTTATTTCCCCCCTTTGTATTCTGCCCATATCTGGGCACATTTCACAGCCCGGCTCCAGCCATCCAGCAGATGCTCCCGTTCAGACTCCTCCATCCGGCTGCAAAACCGCTTTTCCATGTTCCAGTTTTTCCGCAGTTCTTCTTTTCCATTCCAAAATTCCACTGACAGCCCCGCCAGATATGCCGCTCCCAAAGCTGTTGTTTCCACGCATTGAGGCCGCTCCAGAATCGCGTTAGAAATGTCGGCTTGAAACTGCAGGAGAAAATCATTCCCGCTGGCGCCGCCGTCTACTTTTAATTCTTTCATTTGAATTCCAGAATCTGCCTCCATCGCCCGAATTAAATCATTAACCTGATACGCCAATGATTCTACCACTGCCCGGATAAACTGTTCCTTTCCCGTCCCTCTGGTCAGTCCTACGACCATTCCCCTGGCATACGGATTCCAATACGGAGCTCCCAGCCCGGCAAAAGCCGGAACTACATAAACTCCGTCTGTACTGTCCACTGCCCTGCAGTAATCTTCCGACTGTGGCGCTGTCCGCAGCATTCTCATTTCATCCCGTAGCCATTGAATTGCCGCCCCTGCGACAAAAACACTTCCCTCCAGTGCATACTGGACCTGTCCATCTATTCCCACTGCAATCGTAGTTAACAGTCCATTCCCAGATTTTACTCGTTTTTTTCCCGTATTCATCAGTGTAAAACATCCGGTACCATACGTATTTTTTACCATTCCCGGCTCAAAACAGCATTGTCCAAACAAAGCCGCCTGCTGATCCCCCGCCACACCTGTTATGGGAATCTCCGCTCCCAGTACCTCCGTTGCCGTATTTCCAAACGCATCGCTGGACATCCGAACCTCCGGCATCATTTGACGGGGAATCCGAAAATACTTTAACAGCATTTCATCCCAGCACAACTGCTCAATATCAAATAACATTGTCCTGGACGCGTTGGTGACATCCGTGGCAAAGGCCCGTCCTCCTGTCAATTTCCAGATTAACCAGGTATCTATCGTTCCAAAAAGCAAGTCCCCCTTCTCCGCCTTTTGTCTGGCTCCTGGTACATGATCCAAAATCCACTCTATTTTGCTGCCAGAGAAATACGCGTCAGGAATCAACCCTGTCTTTTGTTTTATGTATTCCTCCATTCCATCTTGTTTCAGTCTTTCAATCCTCTCCGCAGTCCTTCTGCACTGCCATACAATCGCTTTGTGAATGGGCAGTCCAGTCTCCCGATCCCAGATAACGGTCGTCTCTCGCTGATTCGTAATCCCAATTGCCGCAATCTCCTCCGCCGACACACCAATTGCTCCCATAGCCTCGATAGCAACTCCGATCTGTGTCGCCCAAATCTCCATCGGATCATGCTCTACCCAACCAGGCCTGGGATAATACTGTGTAAATTCCTTCTGTGCAACACTTCTCACATTTCCTTCCCGATCAAACAAAATACATCTGGAACTGGTCGTACCTTGATCCATAGCCATCACGTATCGTTTTTCCATAGTCTTACCCCCCTCCATCTTGCGCTAAAAACAAAAAGAGTAATCATCCCCTTTCTGGAAATGCTCACTCTTTTTTCTCAAGCCCCTGTTCGTAATTCTCACATCTCGCAGTTATCTGAATGTTGTTTCGATTCCCTATGCGTTTTTTATCTGATTTTTCAAAAAATCTATGGAATACTGATATACTTTTTCTTTCCACTCTATAGAGCTGAATTGGTGATCCGCCCCCTCTATTACCCGCAGACACGCATTGCCGCCATACATATCCATATAAGATCCCGCAGATGCTATGGGTATTTTCTCATCCCTTTCTCCGTGAACCAGCAGCACTCTGCCTCTATATCCCTTGGATTCATTCACAACGTCCGTCTTTCTTAGTTCCTCAATGAATTCCCCCGCCAGCTTTAATCCTCCCACATCATAATACGTTTGATACTCGCCGGGAATCGCTCCGGCTCTCCTGCTAATATCAAAATATGCCGTATTTCCTGCGGACCACAGAAGCAGTCCCTTCGGCTGTTTCTCCACCGCCGCAATTCCAGCCACTGCCCCTCCCAAACTGTGTCCGGCCATAAAAATTTTTTTTGGATCCACAAACGCCTGCTGCGCTGCCCACTGGTAGATTGCCTTCGCCTGTTCCACTTCATCCAGAAAGCGCATTTCCTCAAACTCCCCTTCGCTTTCTCCACACCCGTAAAAATCAAATCGGATACAGGCGATCCCTGCCATTTCACATCTTCGGGCAAACAGTTCATGCAGCCGCATTAATCCTACCTTTTCTACCGTAAATCCATGATAGAAACAAACCGCCGGGTAACGTCCATTCCCTCTCTCAGGTACTCTTACACAACCACGAAGTATTTTTCCATTAACGTTCAATTCCACTGCTTGATACATGGCACCGCCTCCTTCTATATCCAGTATATCAGCCCCCTCCTCCCTATAAAATGGGTCTCGTACCCAAAACTTCCATCCCCAATTTGTGTTGCTGGCACATATTCGTTACCCATGTTAAAATAGTATAATGAACCAAAAGGGGGAAATTTTATGAACCAGGAGATCACTTTTTACCGCAGACTATGTGAAACTCTGAAACAATCCATTCCCGCAACCGCAGTGGTCGTAGGACAGCAGAACAGGATTCTGGCTGCCCCGTCTTCCCGCGCCCGTTCAGATGCCACCGCAATTCTGAACCAGCATTCCTCTGTTTCCCACACGCTGTACACACACAGGGAAAATGGTGTGTTTATTTGTCACATCCTGCTGATAGGGGAAAATACGGCTGTGTTTCACTCTTACCTGGCCTGCCTCCTTCACCTTTTTATCCGAAACTCCGATGGTTCTCCTGCCCCGCTCCGTCCCTTGGATCAAACCATACTGGTGAATCAGCTCATCGTCTCTGGACCTCCTCTTTCAAATGCCATTTTTACCTTGAAACAAATGGGGTACTCCCTTTATCTTCCTCGTCAGGCCGTTTTGATCACTGCCCTTCCTTCTGTTAAAGTACAAGGGCAAACTTGCTCACTGCAGAATATCCTGACAGAATTTTTCCTGTCTGACCCCGCTTTTACTGCTGAGGACATCTGCGGATTTCCAACCGAAGAAACCTGTCTGATTTTCAAGCAGGTTCCCTCTGAATCCGACAGTCGAAAAACTCTCCACTCATTCCTGCTGCGGCTCCGGGAAACCCTCTTTGACACCTGCTGTCTTCAAACAGTAATTGCTGTAGGCAGCCCCTATGTTTCGCCTGAGGATCTTCACAACAGTTTTGCTGAAACGGATTTTCTCCTTTCCCATGCCAGCGCTCTCTATGATAATAGTGGTCAAACCAAAGCGGTACTGTACATAGAAGATTTTCTCTTTGAATATTTGATGTCCAAGCTGCCTCCAGCTTACTTAACAGATGCCCAGAAACCTCTTACCGAAATCTGCGACGCCGATCCAGTTCTAAGCCAAACCATTGCCGCCCTCTGCCGTCACAACTGCAGCCCCACCGCGGCTGCCAAAGAGCTTGGTCTTCACCGCAACACCCTGCAGCAGCGTCTCCACAAATTAAAAAATAAGCTGGAAGGCAATTCACTAAACGATGACCGGCGGCGAATGCTGTTTCACACCTTCCATCTTCTTCAAAACCAGTCTCGGCACCTTCATGCCGGAATCGTAATCCAGCCCGGTAGCATCCTGCACAAAGGACTGTGGAAACTCTCAGAATTTCTGTATAATCGCAGTCATGGTTCCATCCGTTTGTCCGTCCACACCATAGCTGTCTCCGGCGACAATCAGATGCTGCTTGACCTGCTTTCTAACCATGATCTGGACATTGCCGTTTTATTTACAGGATCGTTAAACGCGTTTACTGGAGGAAGGGCCTCTGTGCTGGAACTGCCTTTTTTGTTCGACTCCGTTTATCAAGCAGAACGGGCGCTCAATACTGTGGCCATACAGGAACTTTCTCCCTCAGTAGAAAATGCCGGCCTGCGGCTCTCCCATATCTGGACTATGGGCTGGCGCTATCTTACCTCCGGCAACGCTCCCGTTGCCCATCCAGACGATCTGAAGGGAAAATATGTCCGAACCATGCACCACACCTTATCATCCGCATATTTTGAATCCATCGGAGCCATTCCCATTTTTATTGGTTATCAGAATTTGCCGGAAGCCCTTAAGACCGACACGGTCTTCTGCCAGGAGAACCCTGCCGGCAATATTTTAGAGACAGGCCTTTACCGATACCAGCATTTTTTGACCGATATTCCATTTACCCTTAGCAGCGAAGCACTGCTTGTTTCATCAAATGTATGGGAAAGCCTGTCACCGGAGCAACAAACGATTTTTACGGAATGTGTTTCCGATACCACAGCCTGGTTATATGAGGAGCAGAGCCGCCTGACGGAACACAGCCTCTCCATATTAACTTCCCAGAAGGGGATGCGGCTCGTCCACCCAGATGCCGATGCTCAGGCTGCATGGAAACAGTATGCTGACACACTCCATAACACATATAAAAACACACCTTTATATAAAAAAATCCAAACTGTAAAGGAGGAATTCCATGACGTCTGACTCCCTGTTCCTAATTTTTCACAATCTTCAAAGTGCCTTTCCAAACAGCGCCATTGCCCTGTCAGACCGCAAAGGTACTCCTCTGTTTTACTGCAACGCCAGACACCCCTCCTCTATGTCTTACAGCCTGGAATTTTCTCTCTTTTCCGATCACAACCTGCGCATGACATTTTCATCGGAGGACTTTCCCATCTCCTCTGTACCTGAACGCATGGTTCACGCCCTGCTCAGCCTGGTAGAATCTCATTCTCCCATCCCCGGCCCCGGTGACGCGGATAGTATGACCCGTTTCGCGCAACGCCTGATCGCTCCACAGGAAAAGCGGGAAAATCTAATTCCTGTAATGGCAGCGAATCTGGGAATTGATCTGAATATTTCTCGTATTGTATGTGTACTTCAGGTCCCTCAAAACGCATTCCCCTCTGACAACGCGTTTGCTCTGCTCCGAAAGAACTTGATTACCCGAGGCGCAGTAAGCCAACAAGATATTCTGGCCTCCTTAACTCCGGAATTGGTGTTGTACGCCTGCGCCATCCCAAACGGAAAAGACCCCCGGAAATGGCTGACTTACTGGTTTCAATCCTTTTCCCGCCTATTTTCTCCTTCCACCCGAATGGGAGTCGGCTACCCGGTCCGTCAGCTGAAAGAATATCGCGCAGCCTTTTTAACTGCCCTTTGCGCCTGCAAGTTTCCTTCTCCTTTTTCCCTGCCCAGCTTTGCAGTCGATTACCCGGCCGAATCCATTATAGCCCTTACACCACAGCCAATTTTAGAACATTTTTTGGAAGAAACCGCAAAAAAACTAGCTCATACCCCAAATTTGGCAGCCACAGCTTTAGCTTTAAACCGTTATGACCTGAATGTTTCTGCTGCCGCTACTGCCCTGCACATTCACAAAAACACCGTGGTTTTTCGTTTTCAACAACTGAAGAAACTGCTAAATATGGATCCTGTCCACTGTGACCATGATCGTTTTCGTTTTATCCTATTATGTCTGTACATGGAAACATCTGAAAAAAAGAAAGAAGGAGTCTGATATGAAAAAAGAATTGAACATCCCTTACGGAACCTCATCTCTCACCTGCAAAATTGAAGAAAACCTACTAAAAGCAGTCATCTCCGACCGGATGCACCAGTATGTTTCAGCCGGTTCACCAGATACCATTGTCTCCAGTGCTCTGGCCAATCCCTTGGGCACTAAACCGCTCCACGAGCTAGTCAAAGGCAAAAAACGCATTACTATCGTCACCAGCGATCACACGCGTCCTATGCCCAGCTCTGTGACCATGCCCCTTCTCCTGTCGGAAATCCGGCGCGGAAATCCTGACGCAGACATCACCATACTGATCGGGACCGGCACCCACAGAGCTACAACACCCCAGGAGATTGAAAATCGTTTCGGTCCTGCCATTACAGCCTCGGAGCGGATCTGCGTCCATGACTGCGACGAACTCGATTCTATGAGAGAAATCGGTCGGACGCCTGCCGGAAACATGATTGCCCTCAACAAACTGGCAGTGGAAACAGACCTTCTGATCGCCGAAGGCTTTATTGAACCCCACTTTTTTGCCGGCTTTTCCGGGGGACGCAAAAGCATTATGCCCGGCGTGGCCGCCCGCAGTTCCATCATGTACAACCACTGTGCCGAAATGATTGCGGACTGCCACTCCCAGGCAGGAATTCTGGAACACAACCCTATCCATGAAGACATGGTTTTTGCTGCCAAAAAAACTGGTCTGGCATTTATTTTAAATGTGGTTCTGAATAATCAAAAAGAAATCGTTGCCGCTTTTGCCGGAGATATGGAAAAAGCGCATCAGGCAGGGACCGGCTTTCTTGCCTCCCTTTGCCAATGCGCTCCTGTGATATCAGATATTGTCATTACCTCCAACGGAGGCTATCCTCTGGATCAAAACATTTATCAGAGTGTAAAATGTATGACTACTGCTGCCAAAACCTGCCGCCCCGGCGGCGTTATTATCGCCGTCTGCCAATGCCGGGACGGACACGGCGGAGACAGTTTTTTTGAAACCTTTGCCTCCGAACCCGATACCCGGCTGATCATGGAACAGATCCAAAATCGCAATTCAACGGATACTGTGCCGGATCAGTGGCAGTCCCAGATATTCTGCCGCATTCTCTTAAACTATCACGTAATTTTAGTAAGCGATGCCCCAAAAAGCATAGTAGAGCACCTGCATTTAACTTACGCTACCGGCATCGACGAGGCTATTGTTCTGGCTAAAGCCATGATACAGACTGAACGTCCTTCCATTACTGTCATTCCTGACGGACTGTCTGTCATGTTTTAACAAGAAAGATTTCTCCTACACCCGCACCTCCGGCTCCCGCCGCCGGCACACCAGTTTCTCCACAAACTCGGTAGCCGGGGCGGACAGGACGCGGCTGGGGGCGTCGCACTGCTGCGCCACGCCCTCCTCCATCACCAGCGTCCTGGTGCCCAGTTTCATGGCCTCCTCGATGTCGTGGGTGACAAAAAGCACGGTCAGGCCCCGCTCCCGGTGAATCCGCAGGATCTCGTCCTGGAGCTGTTCCCTGGTGATGGCGTCCACAGCGCCGAAGGGCTCGTCCATAAGCAGGATGTCCGGGGCAGCGGCCAGAGCCCTGGCGATGCCCACCCGCTGCCTCTGGCCGCCGGAAAGCTCCCTGGGAAACCGCCCGCCAAGATCTGCCGGCAGGCCCACCAGGGTCAAAAGCTCCTGCGCCCGTTTCCTCCGCTCCGCCTTCCCCCACCCGGCGGTCCCGGAAATGGTGGGAACGTAGGCGATATTTTTCTCTACGGTCATATGGGGAAAGAGGCCCACATTCTGGATGGCGTAGCCGATCTGACGGCGCAGCCGCACCGGATCCGCCTGGGCCACGTCCTCCCCCTTTACCAGCACCCGGCCGGAATCCGGGCTTATGAGGCCGTTTACCAGTTTCAGCGCCGTGGTCTTTCCGCAGCCGGACCGGCCGATGATGGTGAGGAATTCTCCCTGGCTGATGTCCAGGGAAAATTCCTTCAAAACCGGCTGGCTGCCGTAGGCTTTCGATACCTTTTCAAACCGAATCACCGGCTCTCCCATGAATTATTCCTCCAAAAGTCCCTTCTGTACCAGGAAATCCCTGGCCACATCCTTCTCGTCCTTTCCTTCCACCTCAACCTGGTAGTTGAGTTTGGCCATCTCGCCGTCGCTTAAGATGCCGTCCATCTCCATGAGCACGTCCTCCAGTCCCGGGAACTTCTCCAGGGCGTCCTGGCGCACCACGGTGGAGCAAAAATAGTTCACCTGCAGGTGCTTGTCATCCTCCAGAGCTTTTACGTTCATGGCCTCATTTCCCAGCTGGGCGTCGGTGGTGTAGGCGTTGGTCACGTCGATGTCCCCGGAGGCCAGAGCCTGGTACTTTAAGCCGATGTCAATGTCCGCCACCTTGCCGAACTCCAGGCCGTAGGTGTCGCACAGAGCCGGGAAACCGTCCTCCCGCTCCAGATAATCAGGGTTGCCGCCAAAGGTCAGCTCTCCGGCCACAGCCGCCAGATCGCTGGTCTTTTCCAGGCCGTACTCCTCCGCCACTTCCCCGCGGACCACCACCGTATAGGTGTTGTTAAACCCGTAAAGACCCAGCCAGGTCATGCCGAATTTCTCCTCGTACTGCACCTTCAGGGCCTCGAACATCTCCTCGTCGCTCATACCTTCCGCGGAGTTTCCCAGCACCAGCACCCAGCCGCTGGAGGTGTACTCCGGATACAGGTCAAACTCCCCCTTTTCCATGGCGGGCTGAATATTGCTGGTGCCGCCGCCGATGCCCTTGGTGATCTCCACGGAATAGCCCGTCCCATCCTCGATAAGCAGGCCCAGCATTTCTCCCAGGATGTACTGCTCCGTCATGGGCTTGGTGGCGATGCGCACCGGGCCGGCGTTTTCCCCGGCGGAGGACTCCGCCTCTGTTTCCTGCGCGGACTCCGCTGCCGCGGCAGTCTCCTCCGATGCCGCAGAAGTCCCCTCACCAGCTCCTTTTCCGCCGCAGCCCGCCGCGGAAACCATTACAGCCGCAGCCAGAGCTGCGGCAAACCACATTTTTCTGTTTCTCATTGTCAGCTACCTCGTTTCTTAAAATATTTTTCCAGTTTTCCCAGAATCAGATCGAAGACCAGGGCCAGCAGGGCGATCAGGATGCTGCCGGCCGCCGTCATGGCCGGGTTGTAGATCGTGATGCCCCGGTAAATGGCCACTCCCAGGCCGCCGGCTCCCACAAAGGAGGCGATTCCAGCCACGGAAATGGTCATCACCACCATGTTCCTCACCCCCGCCAGAATCACTCCGGCAGCCATGGGCAGCTTGACCCGCAGAAGGGTCTGGAGCCTGGTGCTCCCCATGCCTCTGGCGGCCTCCAGAATGTCTCCGTCCAGGGTGGTCAGCCCCACGTAGGTGTTTCGCACCATGGGCATAATGCCGTAAATGGTCAGGGCGATCACCGCCGTTTCATTTCCGATGCCGCTAAAGGGGATCAGGATTCCCAGAAGGGAGATGGCGGGGATGGTGTAGAGCACGTTGCAGACTCCCATCACCGCCGGAGCGATCCGCGGATGCTCTGAGATCCAGATCCCCAGCAGAAGGCCGATGGTAAGGGACATGGCAATGGCGCAGAGCGCCAGGGTGACATGGTCGGCCAGCAGCCCGGCAAACCAGTCCGCCCGTTCCTCATACAGCCCCAGGATCGACGAAAGCAGTTCCATCATCTCTCATTCCTCCGTCACAGCACCTTGCTCAAAAAGCTTTTCAGCCTGTCATTTTTCGGGTTTCCGAAGAACTCCTCCGGCGGCGCCTCCTCCACGAAGTTTCCTCCGTCCATAAACATCACCCTGGTGGCAATCTCCCTGGCAAAGCCCATCTCGTGGGTCACCACCACCATAGTCATCTTATCCCGGGCCAGATCTCTCATCACGTTTAACACCTCGCCCACCATTTCCGGATCCAGGGCGGAGGTGGGCTCGTCAAAGAGCATGACGTCCGGTTTCATGCACAGGGCTCTCACAATGGCGATCCTCTGTTTCTGCCCGCCGGAGAGCTGGCTGGGATAGGCCTCCGCCCGGTCAGCCAGGCCCACCCGGGCCAGCAGCTCCATGGCAGCCCCCTCCGCCTCCTCCCGGCTCTTTTTCTGCAGCTTCATAGGAGCAATGGTGAGATTTTTCAAAATGGTCATATGGGGAAACAGGTTGAAGGACTGGAACACCATGCCCATTTTCTGGCGGTGCCGGTCGATGTCCGTCCCCTTGTCCAGAATGTCCACGCCCTCAAAGTAAATATTCCCCTCCGTAGGCTCCTCCAGACGGTTCAGACAGCGCAGGAACGTACTTTTTCCGGAGCCGGACGGCCCCACCACAAACACCACGTCCCCCTTGTGAATGTCCACGCTGATGTCCTTTAACACCTGGGTTTTGCCAAACGCCTTTCCCAGGCCCTTTACCTGGATCAACGGTTTTCCTTCCTCAATGCTCACTCTGTCTTAACCTCCTCTCAAGCAGTTTCACGCCCTGGGTCAGCACAATGACGCAGACCAGGTAAATCGCCGCTACCGTCAGCAGCGGGAAAAACGGGTTAAAGGTCCGGCTTCTCACAATGTCTCCCGCCTTCGTCAAATCCTGAAGGGCAATGTAGCCGGATACGGACGTCTCCTTCAGCAGGGCGATAAACTCGTTGCACAGGGCGGGAAGCACGTTTTTAAAGGCCTGGGGCATGATCACGTACCACATGGTCTGAATGTAGTTAAAGCCCAGGCTGCGGCCGGCCTCCATCTGCCCGTTGTCGATGGACATGATGCCGCTGCGGAAGATCTCCGCCACGTAAGCCCCGGAATTGATGCCGAATGCCAGCACGGCCACGGGAATCTTATTTCTGGCGCTGGCCAGGATGATGTAGAAAATGATCATCAGCTGTACCACCACCGGCGTACCGCGGATAACGGTGAGATAGATGCCGCAGAGGAAATTGCAGAATTTCAGCTTGTGCGTCCGCTCGTGAGTGGCGCGGATGGTTCCCACCACCAGACCGATGACTACGCCCAGCAGCACGGCAAACAGGGTGATGATCAGCGTCACCTTCAGGCCGTCCGTATAGTATTTCCAACGGTCATCCTTGATAAAATTCAGATAGATGGCTTCTGAAAAATTTTCCCACATGATGCTCTTTGTCTCTCCTCTCTCCGGCTGTAAAAGTCCCTTAACGCAGAAAGAATTGCGTCCCTTCCGAAACGCAATTCTCATCAGCTCTCTTTGCTTTACTCTGCCGGAATGTACTTATTCATGATTGTATCAATTTCTCCGGATTCCTGCAACTCTGTAATCGCCGCATTTACTTTTTCCAGCAGCTCCGTGTCCTCTTTTGCCAGCACAGCCGCGTAGGACTCAGTGCTCAGGGCATCGCCCACCTGCTTGATCTGACCCTCGTTCTCCGTTAAGAACACCTTTGCCGGCGCTCCGTCGATGATCACGGCGTCGATCTTGCCCGTAAGCAGGGACTGAACTGCCTCAAAGTAGGAATTGTAACGCTCCACATTCTCGTCTCCCACCATGTCCGTAGCGGTCATCTCGCCGGTGGTTCCCGTCTGAGCGCCGATCAGCTTGCCCTCTAAATCGTCAGCGGACGCGATCTCGCTGCCTTCCGCCACCAGGATCACCAGAGAAGATGTGGCGTAGTTCTCAGAGAAATTGACGGAGGCCGCGCGGTCCTCGTCGTAGCTGATGGCCGCCAGGCCAATGTCTGCCTTGCCGCTTACAACGGAAGGGATGATGGCGTCGAAGGCCATATCCTCGATATGCAGCTCCATGCCCAGTTTCTCAGCGATCGCCTGAGCGATCTCCACGTCAATGCCGATGATGGCGTCTCCCTCGTGGTACTCCCAGGGAGAAAACTCCGCGTTGGTAGCCATTACCAGCACGCCGCCCTCTGCGCTCTCCTCCTCAGACGCTGCCTCAGTCTCCTCTGCGTCAGACTCCTCCGCAGCTGCCGCCGTGGTGGTCTCCTCAGCAGCCGCCGTAGTCTCCGCCGCGTTTGAGCCGCAGCCTGCCATAGACGCGGCAGCCATCACTGCCGCCATTGTCAGTGCAAATACTTTCTTTTTCATAATGTTTCTCCTCCGTTTTAAATATCTATGCACATTTTTGCATATTTATTAATTGTGTCTTTTCTTATTATAACCTTAGTTTCAAAAAAATCAAGTCCTTTTTCCGAAATTTCTTGCGCCGTCCCATCCTGCATATTATAATAACACCCAGATTCCACAGACAAGGAGCGGCAAAACTATGAAAATCATCGTAATCGACGGACAGGGCGGAAAAATGGGGAAATGCGTGGTAGAGCAGCTGAAACGGGCGAGGCCGGAGCTGGAGCTCATTGCCCTGGGCACCAACAGCATCGCCACCTCGGCCATGCTGAAGGCGGGGGCCTCCGCCGGAGCCACCGGGGAAAATCCGGTGATTGTCAACAGCCGGGACGCGGACATCATCATCGGCCCCATCGGCATCGTGATCGCCGACGCCCTCCTGGGGGAGATCACCCCCGCCATGGCCGTGGCCGTAGGCAGCAGCCCCGCTCAGAAAATCCTTATTCCCTCCAGCCGCTGCCACCAGTTCGTGGCCGGCTGCCGGGAGCTGCCCCTGGGGGACTACATAAAGGATGTGGTGGCGCGGGTGGAAATGCTTTTGGACGGCAAAGGCTGACAGGCTGACGGTGCCGTTTTCGCCCAAAGAAAAGCTGCTGTTTTCCACAGGCGGAGCGGGGCGCGGGACCGTTTTCCACAACACTGCACAAAATCCATAGAAAAACCGGGAACCATTCCCTGGCACGCCAGGACGAATGGATTCCCGGTCTTTTTTTGTCTCTCTGTCCCGTTTTTTGGTATCCGGCTCCTACAGTCCGGCTCCCGGACCAGCGGGAGATTCCCCACCGGAACCCTGGGCAGACTCTCCCGGGCCGGCCGGCCCGGAAGGCTCCGGGGCCGGGGTGGTGGGCGCCGTTTCCGCGGGCTGAGTGGGCTGGGTCTCCGCAGGCTGAGTGGGCTGGGGAGCGGTGGGCTGAGTCTCAGCGGGCTGGGACGGCTGGCTCTCTGCCGGCTGCGTCTCCGTAGGCTGGGTTTCCGCGGGCTGAGTCTCCGCCGGCTGGGTCTCCGCCGGTTTCGTGCTTACCGGAGTGCCGTCCGCCCTTGTGGTGACGGTCTGTTCCGTCCCCGCCAGCTCATAGCAGAGCACCGGATCCCCCTGGGAGATGTTCTCGTAAATCACCTTCGCCACAGACGGCGGCAGGTTCACACAGCCGTGGGAGCCGCCGGTCTTATAGAGGGTGCCGCCGAAGGCATCTCTCCAGCTGGCGTCATGCAGGCCGATTCCGCCGTTAAAGGGCATCCAGTAGGAAACGGGCGTGCGGTAGCCCTCGCCCTTCAAGGTAGCATTTCTCTCCTTATAAGTCAGGGGATAGGCCCCCGGCGGCGTGGTCCAGCCTCTGGAGGTGTTTCCGGATACGAAGTCCGACTCCACTAAAAGCTTTCCGTCCTTATAAAAGAACAGATGCTGAGCGGTTAAGTTGATTTCCACATAGGTATCGCCGTAGTCGTTTTCCCCGTGGCTGGCTCCCTTCTGGGAGTATACCGGCTCTCTGGAAACGCTCTCTCCCGCCCGGATCACGTTTAACAGCTCCGTCTTTTCCTGGGCCTGGTTGATTCTCCAGCCGTAGTTTCCCTTGGAAATGGTCACTGTAGGGCCGTAGGAGGTCTTCAGACTCTTTGCCCGGTAAGCCGTATTGTATTTCGTGGCCAGGGTCTGGACGTACTCCGCGGCCGCCTCGTCGGAGATAATCACCTGGCTGCCGTCATCGTAGAGCCACTGGCTGATGGCCTCACCGTTTAACACCTCCGTCTTGTCCCCGAAGGTGTAGGTCACCGTCACCCCGGCGTAGCGCCTGTACTCCTCCAAAAGGGCAACCAGGCTCTCGTCCTCTTCCGTCACCGACGGGGCGGTGTATACCCCGGCCTCGTCCAGGGAGAGGCTGGTCTGCAGGCTGGTGACCGCCGCGGCCACCGCCGTTTTCAGCAGCTCCTCATCCGCCTCATTTCCCTCCGTTTCCGGCACAATGGTATAGCCCGTTCCCGGCTCATACTGAGAAATTCTGGCGTTCTGCGGTTTCTCCGTTTTCGTCTCATCCAGGCAGTCCAACGCCTCGATGGCGGCGTCAAGGGCGCCCTCGTCGTAGGAGACGAGAGCCTTGATCTCCCGCTCCGTGCCGCCGATCCAGGCAGGGAGCCAGGCATAAGGGTTCTGGGCCTCCAAAAGGGCCTCCAGGCTGCCGTCAAAGCCGGCCTCCAGGCCGATGGACGCTCCCGTAATGCTCTCCGTCCTTCCGCCCCGCTCCTCCAGCACCAGCACGTAGCCTTCCACGCCCTCGGCGATCATGGATTTTACTTCGTCCACCGTCTTTCCCGACACGTTCATGCCGTTGATGACGGTGCCGTTGAAAAAGGTGCTGCGGTATGTGGTTCCAATATATATGTACGCGCCCGCGGCCACCGCCAGCACCGCGGCCGCGGCAATGGCCGCTTTGCGTCCCATCCCGCGGGAGTGCCCGGAAGAAGGCTGCTGGGACGGCACAGGAGATGAAGGCTTGGGCCCTGCACTGACGCCGGCAGCCGCGGCCTCCGTCTTCCTCTCGGGATTTCCGGCAGCGGCCGGGGTTCCAGCGGTCTCTTTTTCCGGTCTGGCTCCGGCGGTTTCCTTTCCGAACGGTTCGTTCCCGCGGGGCTTTTCCCCGTCTGCCTCCCTCTGCTGTTCCGCCCGCAGCGTCTCTCCGCCCGTCCCCGGCTTTCTCCGGCTCCGTCCTCTGACTCTTTCTGTCTCCGCCGCCTGGGGCGTTTCTGTCTTTTTAAACAATGAATCCATCCTCTCTCTTTTCTTTTATCCCTCCATCAGATGAAGGTTGCGCAGCGCCCCGTCCCGGATGCGCTCCGTCACTGACAGGGCGTGGGGCTCCAGGTATTCCCAGTCTCCCGACGTCAGGCCCTGCCGTCTGAGCTCTTTCGCCACAGCACCGCAGATTTCCTCAATCAGCGGCCCGCCGTCTCCTCCCTCCGTCAAAAGCCGCTCCATGGACGGACGCAACCAGCCAAGGACCGGCAGCTCCCCCATGGCCCGGAGCATCCACTTGTAATAAGGAGTATAACGGTTATTTAACAAAAATACCATGGAAATTCCTGCCTTTACAAATTCTGCCGCGGCCAGGGCGGCCGCTCCCGCCTCCCCGCGTTTCCGGCAGCGGCCATAATTGTACTGGCCGGACTGGGCCATGAGGGCGGCTCTGGCGGCAATTTTTTTCAGCCGCACATCCTCCGGATACCCTTTTTGCAGAATGTTCCGGATCCTGGAAAATTCTCCCAGATCGTCCCGGAACACCTCCCCGTTCACCGCCTGTGCCAGGGCATACTCGGGAATGGCAAGCCACTGCTCCGCCTCCTCCGGCACGCCGGGACAGCCGATCATGTTCCCGTAAAATTCTGAAATTTCCATAACACCCTTCCGGCGGCCGCCGAACAGACTGGTTTTCTCCTTTTTCACGCCCTGAAACTCCTCCGGCAGCTTTCCGTAAGCCCGGAACAGACGAAAGCCTATGACCTCCCCGTCCTCCGGCGTAAGCCACAGGCAAAATCCCGCCTCAAAGTCGTGGTCCCTGGACAGCTCGTCGTCAAATCCAAAGCACTCGGAGCCTTCCCCCGCCAGTCCCACGGCAATCCGCCCCGCGTACTCCGCGAATTCCTTCTCAATCATGGGTTTCCCGTAGGCCTCATAGTAGGCTCTGGCCAGCTCAAGCCCCTTCATGCTGTTCATGGCGTATTCCTCCGTAAATGGCCTCCGCTCGCCTTTTCAGCTCCCGTTCCGCCAGAAAATATCCAAAATGCCCGAAGGTGGGGGCGCATTTTGTACAGGTGAAGGCGTAGTAGCCGTCCCGTTTGCAGTCCGGACCGTCAAGACAGGCAAGGGCCCGGTTCAGACAGTCCCCGGTCCGCTCCTCCCGCCTGGAAAGATCCCTCTCCTTTTTTTCATACAGGCAGGCCAGGTTTACCCAGGTCACCGCCAGCTCCATCTCACTTTCCGGCAGCTCCTTTAAAACCGCCATCGCCCGCCGGTAATAGCTCTCCGCCTTCTCGTACTGTCCCATATCCGTCCAGGCCAGGGACAGATTATTGTAAAGCCCGGCAAACCGGTAGTCTCCCGGCTCCAGGAGGCGGTTAAAAATCCGCTCCGCCTCCCCGTAGTAAGGAAGGGCCTCCTCCGTGACCCCAAAGGCCTTCATGGTGGTGGCCGCGTTTAAAAATGTGGTTCCTCCCGTCACCGTCCGCTCCATCCCGTGGTCCCGCACCAGGCGGATCCCCTCCGCGGAGGCCGAAAGCCCTTTCTCCTTTTTGCCGCTGCTCCTGTGAAATCCCATAAGTTCATTTAAAATGGTGAGCCTGGCCCGCCAGTCCCCCATTTCCGCCGCCCGTTCCAACCAGGCCTCCAGATGGGTCTCCGCCTCGTCTGCCCTGTTTTGCTCCAACAGCCGGTCCAGCTGCCGGATCACGTCCTGAACGGGGATCTGGCCTTCCTGGTGGCTTTCGTGGCGCCTTCCCCCGGTCACGGCTGTTTCACCGCCCAGGAGAGCACCGCCGCCCACACCGTCTCATTCTGAGGCCACACCCGGCTCCACTCGCTCACCGGCATGGGACAGGAAACGGAGCCGACCTCCACCGTAACGCTGGGGATGGGCCCTTCCTTGATCTGCACCCAGTCCTTGTAGCCACCGCCGCCGCTGGAGTCTATCAGCCGGTAGCCGGTGATTCCCGCCACCAGATCCGCCAGCTCCTTTGACTGGGGCTGCACTTTATTTCCCTCGTAATCCCAGTAAATCACCTCTCCCATGGAGTGGTAGTTTAAAATCAGGGACCATTGATGCTTATTCGCCAGGTTTACTAAAGCCATGGACTCCGGTTCGGAGCAGGCCCCCGTCCCCCGGTAGCCCGCGTAAGACGGGTGGCCCAGATCGTTTAAATTCTCCCATCCGGCATCAAAATTGCTGTTTAAGTCCACGCCCCGGCCGTTGGCTTTCCAGTAGGTCAGGTAGCGGTCAATGCTCATGACCGTCCTTCCCTCCGCCAGATCTTTGTC
The DNA here is from genome assembly GCF_002160755.1 of Lachnoclostridium sp. An14. Taxonomy (GTDB): domain Bacteria; phylum Bacillota; class Clostridia; order Lachnospirales; family Lachnospiraceae; genus Lachnoclostridium_A. The sequence goes on along the minus strand of NZ_NFLE01000017.1, from coordinate 38,768 downwards.
GTAAGCCTCCTGGATGGTCTGCCGCAGCTGGGGAGAATTGATCCCCTGCAGTCCAAACTGGCTGATGGAAACGCCGTCCGGATTCACCATGGGCAGAAAATGAACCGCCGCCTGGCTGAAAAGCTGGGAATAGGAAACTCCGTCCCAGTTCCCCGTATAATACTGGGCCAACGCCGTTTCCAGCTGTTTCATCACCAGCAGGGGGGTCATGTACTCCCTTCCGTGGATGGCCCCCTGAATCATCACGTGTTTCCCGGCGCTCTGATTGCCCACCACGATCTCGTAGAGGTTGCGCCCATCGCAGGAGGTGCCGATCACGTTCACCGTCATCAGGTTGCCGTACTGTCTCTGCAGCTCCCAGATGTCCTGTTCCATGTCGGAGTAGGAATATTTTTCCGCCGCCCGCACAATGCCCCAGTCCGCCGTCATTTCACTGGGGGTAGCCGTTCCCGCCGGCCGGGTCTGCCCCGTTTCCAGCGTAATCAGCCCGTCTCCGGGGCCCGCCAGAGCGGAAACCGGTGTACACAGGGCCATAGCCACTGCCAGAGCCGCCGCTTTTATCTGTAATTCGCCAAATATCTTCATTTCTCTGCCGCCTTCCGTAAATGTAAAATCGTTAGTTTTTAGAATACCACATTTTTCCGCAAAAAACTCTTACACTTCTCTTAATAAATCGCGGGCATCTAACTTTTCGGGGAAACGAAAGGACAGAGGCTGTCCCCGGAGTCTCCGGTTTTTGCCTCTGTCTTATATGGCTGATATTCCCTTTACTTTTCGCTCTTGGGAGCTAAGTCAGCGGGACGCATACTTAAGTTTACTCTGCCCATCTTGTCGATCTCGATCACCTTTACGGTCACCTCGTCGCCGATGTTCACCACATCCTCCACTTTGCCCACTCTCTTATCGGACAGCTTGGAAATGTGCACCATTCCGTCCTTTCCGGGAGCCAGCTCCACGAAGGCGCCAAAGTTCATGATGCGCACCACTTTGCCGTTCATCACCATGCCCGGCTCCAGCTCGGTCACGATGTTGCGGATAATGGAAATGGCCTTGTCGATCATCTCCTTGTCGGTGCCGCACACATTTACAGCTCCGTCGTCGGTGATGTCGATCTTCACGCCGGTCTCCTCGATGATCTTGTTGATCACCTTGCCCTGCTTTCCTACCACGTCGCCGATCTTGGACGGGTCGATCATGATCTGCTCGATCTTCGGAGCGTAGGGGCTTAATTCTTTTCTCGGCTCCGCGATCACCGGTTTCATCACGTTGTCCAGGATGTGGAGTCTCGCCTCTCTGGTACGGGCGATGGCCTCCTCGATGATCGGGCGGGTCAGGCCGTGGATCTTGATGTCCATCTGGATGGCGGTGATGCCCTTGTGGGTTCCGCCTACCTTAAAGTCCATATCGCCGAAGAAGTCCTCCAGGCCCTGGATGTCGGTGAGAACGATGTAGTCGTCGTCCGTCTCGCCGGTCACCAGTCCGCAGGAAATACCGGCTACCGGTGCCTTAATGGGAACGCCGGCTGCCATCAGGGACAGGGTGGAGGCGCAGATGCTAGCCTGAGAGGTGGAGCCATTGGACTCCATGGTCTCGGACACGGTACGGATGGCGTAGGGGAATTCCTCCTCTGTGGGCAGCACCGGCACCAAAGCTCTCTCTGCCAGTGCTCCGTGGCCGATCTCCCGGCGTCCCGGACCTCTGGAAGGTTTCGTCTCGCCTACGGAGTAGGACGGGAAGTTGTAGTGGTGCATATATCTTTTGGACGTCTCGTTTACATCCAGACCGTCGATCTTCTGGGCCTCAGAAAGGGGCGCCAGGGTACAGGCGTTTAAAATCTGGGTCTGACCGCGGGTAAACATACCGGAGCCGTGTACTCTGGGCAGAAGGTCGATCTCCGCCGCCAGGGGACGGATCTCCGTGATGGCGCGGCCGTCAGGACGCTTGTGGTCCTTTAAGATCATCTTGCGGACGGTCTTTTTCTCATATTGGTAAATGGCGTCTCCCAGCAGAGCCAGCCACTCCTCGTTCTCGGCAAACGCCTCCTCCAACTTTTCGGTGATGGCGGCGATGTTGCCCTCTCTCGTCTGCTTGTCGTCGGTGAAGACAGCTTCCTCCATCTCCTCCGGGCTGACGATCTCTTTAATAGCAGTAAACAGCTCCTCCGGAACGGCGCAGCTCTCATAGCTGTGTTTCTCCTTGCCGCACTCTGCCACGATCTGGTCGATGAATTTGATGATCTCCTGGTTGACCTCGTGGGCCTTAAAGATGGCGTCGATCATGGTCTGCTCCGGCACCTCGTTGGCTCCGGCCTCGATCATGATAACCTTCTCCCTGGTGGATGCCACGGTGAGGGCCATGTCGGAAACCCGTTTCTGCTCTGCGGTGGGGTTGATGATGAACTCGCCGTCGATCATTCCCACCTGAGTCATGGCGCAGGGGCCGTCAAAGGGAATGTCAGAAATGCAGGTGGCGATAGCGGAACCCAGCATGGCGGTCAGCTCCGGGCTGCAGTCCGGATCCACGCTCATTACCAGGTTGTTTAACGTCACGTCATTGCGGTAGTCCTTCGGGAACAGCGGGCGCATGGGGCGGTCGATAACGCGGGAGGTGAGAATGGCGTTCTCAGATGCCTTTCCCTCTCTCTTATTGAAACCGCCGGGGATTTTGCCCACGGAGTACATTTTTTCTTCATATTCCACGCTTAAGGGGAAGAAATCAATTCCCTCTCTCGGTTTCGCGGATGCGGTGGCCGTGGAAAGCACAACCGTATCGCCATAGTGCATGAATGCGGCGCCGTTTGCCTGAGCCGCCACTCTGCCGATGTCAACTGTCAGCGTTCTGCCTGCCAGTTCCATGGAAAAACTCTTATACATGGTCTGTCTCCTTTTCCTTAATAAAAACAATGTTTCCTGCCGGTCCCTTCAGGCAGAAGACGCCGAAACTACTGAGCAGCCCAGGAGACAGTTCCTGTCCTCCTCAGCGGTCTCGGACCATGCTTCTGCCGGATGCCCTCGCGCTCTGCTGCAGAACCTTCCGGTCCCGGCGGCCCGTCCCGTATAAAGCCTTTATACGAAACGTAGGGTGGAGTCTGTTCTCCACCCTAAGCCTTTGTCCTATTACTTTCTGATGCCTAACTTCTCGATCAGAGTACGATAGCCTTCCAGATCGTTCTCCTTTAAATAGTTTAAGAGACCACGTCTCTGTCCTACCATCTTCAGAAGTCCTCTCCTGGAGTGATGATCCTTCTGGTTCTTCTGTAAATGCTCGGTCAGCTCGCTGATTCTTGCGGTCAGCAGCGCGATCTGCACCTCCGGTGAACCGGTGTCTCCTGCATTTCTTCCATACTCTGCGATAATAGCAGCCTTCTTCTCCTTTGAAATCATGTCGATTTCCTCCTTATTCTTCATAGATTCTCACCGCTTACCAAGCCTCCGGTTGGAGCCTCCAGGAAACCGGGCAGACGGCGTTTGCCTGTTTGCATACTTAGTGAGTGTAGCATAGGAATGGGGATTTGTCAATTTTAAGTTTTTGGGGGAGATCCTTTGGGAGGAAATCTCTCTTTCTATATTATTTCTATTTTGTGTCGAAAAATCCGATCCATTATCCTGCCATTCTTTTACAGGGCTTTGTGAAGCAGAAAGCAAAACAAGAAAGCAAGGAATCGAACAAATGTTTGATTTTTACTTGACACGGCTGTGATTCGATGGTACAATGCGTTTAAGCAGTACCGGTATTCAATATGGCAAAGACCGTTGGATACGGTTCGCATTTCTCTCTGGACGTGCTGATGGGCTGTTCCAGTGGAAATTACCTGCGTGCCATCACACACCTCCCGATCGTCTTGGAATCTGATTCAATCATTTCTGGAACTTAGACGCGTATTTACGCCTGATCATCAGGAACTCCCCCTTCCCGAACACCGGAAATGATCTCTTTCCAATCTGGCTCATCCGTTTTCCAGATCAGAGACCGCTCACCAGGCTGCGGGCCAATTTGGCTCTCGGCAAAACGCAGATGGCAAGCCGTTCCCACCTCACGGATTCCCCACAATCACCCCGCACCCAATCTTCTCCCCCGCGTCTCCCGCCGGCTGGCTGGTGAAATCGTCCCGATTCCGATGGATGACCACGGAGCGGCCGAGAATGTCCTTAATTTGAAACCGCTTGTCGTAAAACGCGCCCCAGGCGTAGCCCTGGTTTCCCAGCAGGGGCAGAAGGTCGCCGGCGTGCTGCGGGTGGGGAAGGCCCGCTGGATTGTAATGATTGCCGGTTTTTGTAAACTGATGGGAACAATCTCCTGTTTCATGAATGTGAAGGGCATAAAAATCTGAGGAGCCCTGACTGGAAATGTTTGGCAGGCCAAATATTTCCGTTTCAATCAGAACTCCTCCATAAATCGTATCATAAAATTTCACCAATCCGCTTAACCGCGGCGCGGCCGCTCCTCCCCGCACCCAGGCGGCCGCCTGAGGGCGGTTTTCCGCAAGAAGGCCGGCAAATGTGGTTCCCGGTGTCTGAGACTGCTGCATAGATTGCCTCTGAAATCAGTTTCTTCCCTAAAGAATATGCCGGTCAGGCGCCGTTGGTTCCGGCCTTTTTCACGTGGACATCCATACTGCCGGAGCGGAATCCCTCCAGATCCAGGGTAACGTACACAAATCCCAGACCTTTTAACGTCTCCACCAGCTCCTTCCGCACGGAAAGCACTTGCTCAAAGCGCTCCGGATCTGCCTCAACGCGGGCCACCTCCCCGTGCAGGCGCAGGCGGACATTTCCTCCCACCAGCTCCCGGAGCGCAGCCTCACCAGCCTCAATCCGCTCCAGAATCTCATAGTCCAGCCGGGCACCGTAGGGCAGCCGGGTGGCCATACAGGGCGTGGACGGCCGGGTGGCGGCGGAAATCCCGTATTCCGCCGCGAGCCGTTTCACCTCCGCCTTCGTAAAACCGGCCTCCGCCAGAGGGCTTTTTACCCCCAGCTCTTTCACAGCCCGGATCCCGGGGCGGTATACGTGGAGATCATCCTCGTTCGTCCCTTCCATTACTATGGACGCCTTTTTTTCCGCGGCAAAGCGGAGCAGATGGCTAAACAGCTGCTTTTTGCACAAATAACAGCGGTCCGGGGGATTGTTTCGGATCTCGTCTATCTCCAGCTCGTCCACGGCGATGACCTGGTGGATGCCGCCAAGCTCCATTGCCACCCGTTTCGCGTTTTCCAGGTCACAGGCGGGATGGAGACGGCTGTCGAAGGTGACGGCGTACACCTGCCGCCCGGTTTTGCCCACGCTGTCCACCGCCAGCTTTAAAAGAAGGCTGCTGTCCACCCCGCCGGAAAAAGCCAGGCAGATGTCCTCTTTTCCATATTCCCCCACGATGGCGAGAAGACGGTGTTTCTTCTCCTCCCACAGGGCGGCGCTCATCGGTTTTCCTCCCTGCTGCGCTCTGCCGCTCTCTTGATCCTGTCGTAGGCCTCCTGGAAGGACAGCCCGCTGTTTTCACAGATCGCACGAACGCTCTCATATTCCGGATAGCAGAACCAGCGATCCCCGCGGCCGCAAAGCTTTGCCTTCGCCTGGCCCCAGGCCGTCTCCACCGTCAGCTCCCGACGCTCCAGCACCGTGCGCTCCACAGGATAGCGGCGGATGCCGATGGTGGTCGTGTGACAGAAGATGATCTCCTCCAGCATTTCCCGATCCCTTTCCCGGCACATAACAGATAACTCATAGGCAGGGCGGTTCTTCTTCATCTGAATGGGGGTGCAGTAAGCGTCCAAAGCTCCTGCTTTCATCAGCTTTTCCAGGGTGTAGCCCAGGGCTTCGCCGGTGCAGTCATCAATATTTGTCTCCAGTTTCCAGAGCACATCCCGTTTTTCCTCCTGGGGACGCAGGATCATGGCCCGGAGAATGTTGGCGTTTTTAAAGTCCTTATTTCCCGCGCCGACGCCGATTTTTTCTATTATATACCGTTCCGGAAGATCTTCTCCGCAGCTTAAGGCGGCGGCAATGGCAGCGCCGGTGGGGGTCACCATCTCCCCGTCGTTATCCGTAAGGCGCAGGTTCAGGCCGTGGGCCGCCGCAATATTAGCCGTAGCCGGAACGGGAACCGGCATCACGCCGTGCTGGCAGCGGACGTAGCCGTGGCCTTCCGCCAGAGGGGACACAATGACCTTTTCCACTCCCAGATCGTCCAGCAGCACCGCAGTGCTCACAATGTCCACGATGGAGTCCACCGCTCCCACTTCGTGGAAATGAACCTGCTCCACCGGAAGGCCGTGGGCCTTGGACTCCGCCTCCGCCACGATCTCAAAAATCCGGCGGGCCATGGCTTTCACCGCCTCTTTCTCCTGGAGACGGTCGATGAGGGCGTAAATATCGTAAAGGTTGCGGTGGATATGAGGGTGGGGGTGGCTGTGGCCTTCTGCCGGCTCATGGCTGTGGTTATGGCTGTGCTCATGGTGCTCATGGCCATGTTCTTCTGCTAACTCATGGCTGTGGCTATGGCTGTGCTCATGGTGCTCATGGCCGTGGCCTTCTGCCGGCTCATGGTTGTGGTTATGGCTGTGCTCATGATGCTCATGTCCATGGTCTTCTGCTAACTCATGGCTGTGGCTATGGCTGTGCTCATGGTGCTCATAACCATGGTTTTCCGCCGCCTCATGACTATGGCTGTGCCCATGATTCCCATGGCTATGACCATGTCCGTGTCCATCTCCGTGCCCGTGCTCATATCCATCCTCCTCCAGATGGACGTCAAAGTCGTAAGCGTCAATTCCGCATTTCAGCTTTCGTCCGAAGTGGAGATGATACCCGCCGACGCCCATACTCTCCAGTGCCCGCTCCAGCCGGGCGCGGTCGGCTCCCAGATCGAGGAGGGCTCCTACGGTCATATCGCCGCTGATTCCGGAATAGCATTCCAGGTATAAAATTTTTCCTCTGTTGTTTTCCATATCATTTCACCGCCAGTCTGTTGATTTGTGTGCTGAGATAGCCTGCGCCGTAGCCGTTGTCGATGTTGACCACGCTGATGCCGTTGGCACAGGAGTTGATCATGGTAAGGAGGGCGGACAGCCCGTTAAAGTTGGCCCCGTAGCCTACGGAGGTGGGAACGGCGATCACCGGATTTTCCACCAGCCCAGCGATCACCGTCCCCAGGGCCCCTTCCATTCCGGCCACTGCCACCACACAGTTGGCTTTCTGGATCCGTTCCCGCTGGGACAAAAGCCGGTGAATTCCCGCCACGCCTACGTCGTAAATCCGGTCTACAAAACTGCCGAAAAACTCCGCCGTCTGGGCCGCCTCCTCCGCTACTGGAATATCCGCGGTCCCTCCGGTACATACGGCGATGCAGCCGGTTCGCTCTTTATCCTCCCGCTCCACCTTTAAAATCCTGGAAACCGGGTCGTACACCACCTCAGGAACCGCAGCGCGCACCAGCTCATACTGCCGCGCATCCGCCCTGGTGCCCAGTACCTCTCCGTTTCTCTCCCACAGGTTTTTAAAGATCTGCACCAGGTACTCATCCGGCTTTCCCTGGCAAAACACGGTTTCCGGAAATCCGGACCGCAGTTTCCGGTGGTAATCCAGCTTGGCATACCCCAGATCTTTGTAGGGCAGATCCTTCAGCTCGGTTTCCGCCTGCTCCAGGCTCATCTCCCCGGACTGTACCTGCAAAAGCAGCTCTCTTATCTCCATTTCGTCTCCTCCAATCTCATCTGTCCAAACGCTCCACCCGCGTGCACACCTGTTTCAGCAGGCCGTCCGCGTGACTTACCACCAAAAGGCCGATTCCCCTGGCGGCGGTTTCCTCTAAAAGAAAGTTCCAGATCTGGCTCTGAGTAATGAGATCCAGCATAGTGCTGATCTCATCCGCCAGCAAAAACCTGGTTCGCTCTCCCAAAGCCCTGGCAATGCAGAACCGCTGCAGCTCGCCTCCGGACAACTCGCCGGGAAACCGGTTTTCCCAGTCCTTCTCGATTCCCAGGCCGCGGATCACCCGCTCCGGGATGTGATCTCCCTCCGCCAGCACCGTTTTCATCCTTCGCCTGGGATTCACCGACAGCTCCGGGTGCTGCCACACCATCTGCACCGGGCAGTAGGGGCCATAGCTCCCTAAAGGACGGCCGTCCAGCAGCACTTCCCCGGCGTCTGGACGCTCATACCCGGCCAGGATTTTGCAGAATGTGGTCTTTCCAAACCCGCTGGGGGCCGAAAGCCCCACCCGCTCCCCGCTGCCCACGGATAAACTGACCTGATTTAAAATCTGCCGGTTTCCATTGTCATAGCGAAAGGAAATGGTTTTTGCCTCCAATATCACAGCGCAGCCTCCTCTCGTAAGGACGGTTCTTCCTGCCCAAACGCCCACTCCCTCCAGCGCAGGCAACGCACGCCTCCCCGGTCCGTCCGCTCAAAAGGCACCGCTCCGGCGCACTCCCCTTTCGCCCGTTCGCACCGCGGCCGGTAGGGGCAGCCGGAGGGCAGCTCCTTCACATAAGGCTGGTTTCCCGGAACGCTGGAAAACCCGTGCTCCGGCATAGCCCGGTAAAGAGCCCTGGTATAGGGGTGATAAAGGGTCTCCTCTCGGCTAAAGCTGCGGCTGTCCGTCTCCTCGATGGCTGTGCCCGCGTAAAGCACCACCACCCGGTCCGCCACCTGGAGAGCCAGCTCCAGATCGTGGGTGATAAGCAGCACTCCAGCACCTTGTTCCGCCATTTCCCGAAAATGGCCCAGCACCCGCCTGGCCGCCTCCAGATGCAGTCCTGGCGTCGGTTCATCGGCAATCACCAGCTCCGGCTCCTCCATAACCGCCGTAGAGATCAGCACCCGTCTGGTCATGCCCCCGGAAAGCTGAAACGGATAAAGAGGTTCCGTTTCCGGCCCCAGGCCGTAACTTCCCAGCACCCGGCGGCATTTTTCCAGGATGGCAGGCCCCTTTTTGCCCTTTCGCACCTGTTCTCCCACCTGCATCAGGGGATCCAGATAGGATACGCTCTGGGGCACCAGCACGATGTTTCTCCCTCGAAGTTCCCGTTTCCGGCTTTCCGTGAGAGGTTCGCCCTGATAAAGCATTTCCCCGGATGAGGACGCGTTGTAGGGGAGAAGGCCCATAACCGCATGGGCCAGCAGGCTTTTTCCGGAGCCGCTGGAGCCGATTACCGCCACCAGCTCTCCCCGGTCCACCGTCACGTTCAAATCCCGGATGACCGGCAGCTCCGTCTGATGCAGCCCTTTTTCGTATTGGGTAAATGAGATGGAGAGTCCCCTCACCTCAAGCAAATGTCCTTCCATGTCCTCTCCTTTCTAGCGGTGGGCGTTTTCCGGGTCCAGTAAGAGCAAAAGCCCTTCGCCCAGGAAGTGAAACAAGAGCACCACTCCCGCCAGCAAAAGTCCCGGAAACAGGGCCAGCCACCACTTTCCCATGACCAGGTATTTCATACTCTCCGACAGGATGATTCCAATGGCCGGCTCCTCCGGCGGCAGCCCGAATCCCAGAAAGGTAATGCTGGCCTCGTGAAGGATGGCGTGGGGGAACATGAGCACCAGCCCGGTCACCAGCTGAGGCAGCAAATGTGGCGTCATATGGAAAAATGCCACCTTCAGTTTCCCATGGCCCAGCCGGGCGGCGATTTTCACGTAGTTGCTCTCTTTTAACTGCAGAACCTCCCCCCGGATCAGCCGGGCCAGAGAAGTCCAGTGAGTGAGGGAAATTCCCACCACCACGCCCCAAAATCCTTTTCCGCAGGCGTAGGAAATGAGAATCAGCAGCAAAATGTGGGGAATCCCCATGACCAGATCAATCATGCCGCTGATCACCCCATCCGCCGCCTTCCCGAGCACCGCGGCAGCCAGACCCAGGATAAAGGCGATCACAGCGCTGACAGCGGCGGTGAGAATTCCCAGGCGGATGCTGGAGGAAAGGCCAGCCACAGTCCGCAGAAGCATATCCCGCCCCATAAAATCCGTGCCGAAGGGATAGGACAGGCAGGGCGCCAGATTTTTTCTGGAAAAATCCGTAGCTGAGGCCGTTTCCCCGAATGCCCAGCCCGCCGCGGTCACCAGAACCAGCAGGAAAAGAGAAACGGCCATAAGTACCGCCATCCTCTGGCGGCGGTTTCGTATCTTCATGATTTCCGCCTTCCTTTCCGCATCCTTGGGTCTATGAGACCGTATAAAATGTTGGCCGCCGTGTTTCCTCCAAACACCAGGGCGGCGCTGATCACCGTAATTCCCATAAGCAGGGGCACATCGCTCCCCAGTCCCGCCGTCACCGCGGCCTGTCCCAGGCCTGGATAGGAAAATACCTGTTCCACCAGTACCGAACCGCCAAAAATCTCGCTGACAGAGCCAAATTGCAGGGTCAGGGCAGGCAGGGCGATGTTCCGCAGGCCGTGGCGCAGGAGAATGGAGCCTTCCGACTCTCCCCTGGCCCTGGCAAAGAGCACGTAGTCGCTCTCCATCACCTCCGCCAGCTTTTCCCTGGTGTGCAGGGCAATGTTGGAAATCCCCGTCAGGCTCAAAGCCAGGGCCGGCAGAATCATATGGATCACCCGGTCCCCCAGGCTCACCTCCGCGGCAGCCGTCCCAATGGGCACCGCCAGTCCGATGGGCAGCCATTTCAGCCACACCGCGAACACCATAAGGAGCACCATGGCAATCCAGAACGCCGGTGTGCTGGCGGTCATCAGGCAGTAGCCCGTCACCAGCTTATCTGCCAGCCCGCCCCGTTTCCGGCCAGCCAGGATGCCCAGAAGAAAGCCGATGGCGCCGGACAGCAGCCAGGCGGCAGCCATAAGCCATACGGAGTTTACAAAACGCTCGCCGATCACCTCGGCCACCGGCCTGCGGTACAGAAGGGAAACGCCCAGATCTCCCCGCAGAACGTCCTTCGCCCAGCCTGCGAAACGGGAGAGCGGCGGCACGCCCACACCCCAGTATTCCCTCAGCTTTTCCACCTGCTCCGGGCTCATGGCGCCCAGGGCGGTCTGGCCCACGTTGGTGGTCAGGGGATCCACGGGAGAGATGGACAGCAGCAGAAATACTGCCGCAGCCACAAAAACCAGCAGCACCATCATACGTATGAGCTGTCCGGCGATCCATTTCGCGTTGTCCATGTTTCTCTCCTCCTCGTTCTGTTTTGTGATTCTGTCCAGCGAACCCGCTCTGTGCCGGTTCCAGGCGCTGGTACACTCACGGATTAGCCGGCTGTTTCACCGGTGAGGCCTCCCAGGCTCTACCATGCTTTATCACGTTTTCCCTGCTTTGGGATTCACCAGGCCGCAGGATATTCGTCCTACTCCCAGCTCCACTGATCCACATTATTTACAATGCTCCAGCCGTGGCCGTGGGGGTGCAGTTTCTGCTCCGCCACCTTCAGGCCTTCGCGGCTCCAGTAGAGGTGGTCAATGTTCACCAGCCAGATCCACGGGATGTCGCCGTCCGCCGTCACGCCCGTTTCCCCGTCCCACTGGGCTTTTTTCCAGAGCTCATAGGATTCCTCCAAACTGCTGCTGGCCAGGGCCTCGTCCATGTACTGATCCACGGTTTCGTTGAAATACGGGGAGTACTGAGCGTATGTTCCGCCTGGGGCGGTGTGGTAAATGTTATAAAGTTCCATCGGGGTGTGGGCGCCCCAACCCCAGAGCATGGGGGTGGACTGAGCCCTGTCATAGGCCACATCCCAGCCAACGCCCTCCACCGTCACATCAATGCCCAGCTCCCTCAGCTGGTTCGCCGTGTCCTCGGAAAGCGCCTGGCGGACGGAATCCCCCGCGGAATACATAAGGGTAAATTCTGCCTTTGCACCGTCCTTTTCTCGGATCCCATTGGCTCCCATGACCCAGCCGGCCTCATCCAGCAGGCGGGCCGCCTGTTCCGGATCATAGGTTACCTGGGCCGCCTCGTTGTACCAGGGCATTTTGTCGCAGATGCTGTAGGCAGCGGTTCCGTAGCCGTTCAGCACGTTCTGGATCATTTCTTCCCGGTCGATGGCCAGATTGATGGCGCGGCGCACATTGACATCACAGGTAAAATCATTTCCCAGGGGGACGCCGTTTTCATCCGTGGAACCTGCCGGGATAGCCGGAAGGTTAAAGCCCCGGTTGTCCACCGTCTCAAAAGCCAGCAGATTATAACCGTCCACCGTCAGATCTCCGTAGGAGGCGGCTGTGTAGGCCAGATCCGCCTGGCCCGCCATCACCGCCGCGAAGGCCGCGTCCTCCTCCATAAACAGGATCGTCACCTGTTTCATCTTCGGCGCCTCCCCGTAGTAATCGGGATTGGCCTCCAGGATCACCTGCTGGCCTTTATCCCATTGTTTCAGCATATACCGTCCGGAGCCCACAGGATGCTGCCCGTAGTCCGGGCCGTAGGCGTGTTCCGGTACGATACCCACAATCGCCATGGTGTAGGGCCAGATGGAATACGGGCGGTTCATGTGAAATTCCACCGTGTCGCCGTCCACAGCCACCGCCTCTTTTAACATGGTAAAGTCGTTGACAGAGCTGGTGTCCCGCAGTGTGTTGTAGGTAAAGGCCACGTCCTCCGCCGTCAGAGGCTCTCCGTCTGTAAACGCCACGCCGTCCCGGATGTCCACCGTCCACGTGAGGCCGTCCTCGCTGACCTTCATATCCGTCGCCAAATCATAGGCAATCTCCAGATCCGCTGTGGTCACCGTCAGCGTGCTCTGGATCAGAGGCTCATGAACGTGCTCGCCGGCGCCCCAGCCGTAGGCCGGATCAAATCCTGATTCTGGCTCGGAGGTAGGGCCCATGACCACTACCACAGAGTCTTTCGCGGTGCCTTCCCCGGCCGCGGCTGCTCCGCCGGAAGACGAACTGGCGCCGGATTCCGCCGCCGCGCCGGGAACTCCCGATTCCCCTCCGGGAGCCCCGGTATTTCCGCTGTTTTCCGTTCCTGTCCCGCCGCAGCCTGCAAGCAATCCGGCCGCCATGGCCGCGCAGAGGGCGATCCCTGTGATTTTTCTGTATTTCCTGCTGTGTCGTTTTGTCATCTTCATCCTGTCTCCTTTCCGTCCGCAGGTCTCCGCCTGTGTCCGATGACGGATCGCGGGATAGTTCGCCGGAACCGGCTCTGTGCCGGCGGTCCCGTTTCTCATGAAACTGCTCCCCTCGCCAGAACCTTGAATGTCATCCGCAGGCGGCGCCGTTTCCTGCCGCACAAAGAGTGTGCGCACCAACACACACTGGAGGCTTTTGCGTCATAGGAGACGCAGTTTCCTAGGACACAAAAAATACCAGAAAAAGACGCTCTCTCCGAGCAATTTCCCTTCCTGGTACAATTTCTTTCCTATAAAATTATATTAGAATGACATCCTATATTCCGTTTAACAATCCCATTTCACAATGGCTGTATTTGGAAACAGCGCTTTGTAAATCTGATCCATTCTATGTAATAATAACCGATGCGGAATCCCCCTCCCGTTTCACGTTCCAAAGAGTTCGATTCCAGGCCCTTCTGGACCTTTTAGACCGCTTGTGCGGACGAATTGTTTTTATTATATAGGGAATTTTGGAAATTGTCAATTTAGTTTAGAAACTTATACTTAAATCTCACTTTAAGGTGGTTTCAAGATAGTTTCACCGTCATTTCCCCATCCGCGTAAACGAGGCCGGCCGCAGTCTCCCCGCGGCCAGCCTCTCACCCTTTCCCATCTTTCCCGGCCGTACTGCCATTACCCTTTCATCAGCAGATTCGGCAAGATCAGCAGAATCTGCGGGAATAGAGACACCAGCAGCACTACCACAATCAAAGCTAAAATAAACGGAGCTGCTCCCTTCACTACCCGCCGGAAGGAAATCCCGGCAGTGGAGGTCACCGTAAACAGGTTTACCCCAAATGGCGGCGTCACCACACCAATGATCAAGCTCAGGCAAAATACCATACCTACCACCAGTGGGTCGATCCCCAGCTCGATACCGATGGGCGCCAGAATCGGTGCCAGAATCACAATGCTGGTAAGGGTCTCCATCAGCGCGCCTACAATCAGCATCAGGATACACAGCACCACCAGATACACCGCCTTTGTCTGAACGATGGGGATCACCAGATCGGCGATAGCCTGGGGAATCTTCGCGTAAGCCAGGATCCAGCCAAACAGGTTGGACACGCCAAGAATAAGGGAAATCATAGCCGAAGTCTCCACTGCGCTGGCCATGGCATGGCCCAGTTTTTTCAGTTTCAGTTCTCCCAGGAACGTGCCCACGATCATGCTGTATACCACAGAAACCACCGCGGCCTCCGTCGCTGTGAAAATTCCGCCGTAAATCCCGCCTAAAATGATCACCGGCAGCAGAAGGGCCGGCAAAGCTTTCCACGTGCGCACCAGCTTTTCTTTCGCCGTATACGTTTTTTCGCTTGGAGGAATGTTTTGCTTTCTCACCATGATGAAATTAACAATAATCAGCGCAAAAATCATCATGATTCCCGGTATGATCGCGGACATAAACATTTTCGGGATGCTCACATTCATCGTGGAACCATACACAATCATCCCCACACTGGGCGGAATGATGGGCCCCAAAGCACCCCCAGCTGCCACCATGCCGGCTGATGTCTCCTGACTGTAACCGCTCTTTAAAAGTGCCGGCATCATCAGCGCCCCAATGGCCGCGATCGTCGCTGGTCCAGAGCCTACCAGAGCGGCGAAGATCGCGCAAGACACAATGGTAACTACCCCTACACTGCCGCGGATCCGACCAAAAATACACTCCACCCACTCAATCAGCCTGCGGGACAGACCGCACTGTTCCATCAAATAGCCCGTCAGGGTAAACAAAGGCACCGCCAGCAGTACAAAGGAATCCATTCCCAGGAAAAATCTCTGAGCCAGAAGCAGCAGGGGGCCGGAATCCGTTAAAACCAGAAAACCTCCGGTAGAAAGAGCAATGCTGAACGCGATAGGGATTCCCAAAAGCATAAATCCGAACATCAGACCGAATAGAATCGCCGCCATCAGCAGTCACCCCCTTTTCCCATTTCTGCCAGGTTTGCCAGGCACTGAACCACGATCCCCGCACAGCCCACAGGAATTGCAATGTACACGTATCCCATGGGAATCCCCAGAGCCGCGCTGTTTCTTACCATCATAACTTCCGCCATGGACACTCCGTACACTCCGATCACTGCCGATGCCAAAATGATGGAGCACTGCACCAGGATAGAATGGGCTGCCTTTGCCTTTCCGCGCAGAAAATCCCCGATGATGTCAATAGCAGCGTTGCTGCCGTGCCTGGTAGCCAGAGACGCTCCCATCATACTCATCCAAATAAACGAGTATCTCGCGCCCTCCTCCGTCCATGACAGAGAGGTCTCCAGAAAATACCTGGTAGCTACCTGCAAAAATGTGGTGAGCACCACCAGCCCCAGAAATATCAGTCCTGCCGCGCAGTACAGCCACAACAGCTTGTCCGCAGCCGTCAAAAGCACTTTCCTCATACGCCTCTCTCCTATTCTATTCCTCGATTCCTAAAATCTCCATCGCCTGGCTGTAAATGTCAGCGCTGATATTGTCTCTGTAATTGTCGTAGATCGGCTGTACCAGAGCGCGGAACTGCTCCACGTCGTCGATCTCGTTTACTTGAATTCCGGACTCCTTCATCGCCTCCAGCTGTCCAGCCTCATTCTCCGCCACGGAAATCCGCTGATCCTGGCCAGCCTTTACCGCCGCGTCCTTTAGGATCTGCTGCAGCTCCGGGGACATCCCATCATACAGGCTTTTGCTAATGCTCAAAGAGAGGGCATTGTAGAAATGCCTGGTCAGGGACAGATAGTCGCAGACCTCGTAATAGCCTACTGTGTACCCATTTCCAATCGGAACCTCGATTCCGTCAATGGTCTTTTGCTGGATTCCCGTATAAGTTTCCGAATAAGTCATAGGCGTTACATTGGCTCCCAGGGCGGCGAAGGTATCCACAAATATGGTAGTCTCCGGCACCCGCAGTTTTACATCCTTTAAATCCTCCGGCTTGTAAATAGGCCGCACATTATTAAAAATGTGACGGAATCCGCCAGAACCAAAGCCCAGATGGACGGCGCCCGTGGTGTCGGACAGTTCTTCCAGTACTCCCTGGATCAGATCGCTGTCCAGAAGTTTCTGGGCCGACTCCTCATCCTGCAGCAAAAACGGCATATCCATAATAGTGGTCCGTTCATCGTACAGGCCGAAAATATTAGCCGTGGCAATGCACATATCTACCGTTCCCATTCCCAGGCCTTCATAACTGTCCATCTCACCGCCCAGCTGTCCGCTGGGGAAAATTTCCACAGTCACCTTTCCGCCTGTGGCCTCCTCCACATTCTCTTTGAAATTCATAGCCAGAATATGATAGGGATCATCGTCTGCGGGAGAAGAACCATGGCCCAGCTTAATAGTCATTTCCTCAAAGCCCCCGGCCTCTGCCGATGTATCCCCTGCCTCCGGAACCGCCGCGCTTTCCGGTGTATCCGTATTTTGACAGCCAGCCAAAGACATCGCCATCATTCCTGCCGCCACGCTCACTGCCACCATCTGTTTCCACATTTTTTTCCTCATATTGCCCTCTCCTTTTCTCTGAAAATTGCTATAAATGCCCAGTTTCAATGACAACACAGATTTTCGCTCCCCATCCTCTATTTTCCAGATTCTGAAAGTCCCAGAAGCTCCACATAATTATCGCAGAGCATTTGTTTCAGCTCCTCCGTTCCGACTCCCGCATAGCCCAATAGCTGGGCAAAAATTCTAAGTTCTTCCGCCGGCCATCCCTTTCTGTTATGCCCGGCATCGGATGCCAATATAAAACGAGAAACCCCAAAACGCCGGAAACACTCGATATAATCATACAGATTGGCGCTTTCTGGAATGGGACACAACTCGTTGGCGCAAAATTCCACATACGCGCCCAGTTCCACCAACGCCCCCACTTCTTCCACCGTCATCTTTGGAACCCTGAAAAAAGGATGGTTGACCACCAGCTTGTGAAATCCCCGCGCCTTGGCCTCCTTTGCCAAAAGATAGGTCTCCCTCTTGCTGATGTGCCCGGTGGCTAGGATGATGTCCGCCTCCCGGCACTGCTCCATGACCGTCAGCACCTCATCCCGAATTCGTCCGTCCTCCCGCAAAATGGTAATAGGCTCCAGACAATACCCCTTTCTCTCCTCCTCCACATATCCAAAGCTCCCGATTGCTCCAAAGGCCTCCGCGTGCCCTTGGGCGTGATAGGTAGGCAGCCACACCACTTTTCCTCCCATTTTGATCACGGGTTCCACAGCTGAGGGATTGATTCCCCCTACGTGGTGATCCAGCACAATGCCTCCGAATACGGAAATGCCCTCCACCTGTTCCATGGTGTGCCAGGCCCTCGATACCGTAGGCTCCAGCACGCATTTATACACGATAGCCCGCATTCCCGCATCCCGCGCCCGTCTTGCGATCTCCACATCATTGCCAATCCGGTCCACAATGTCCGGTGATGAATGGATATGCAGGTCACAGGCTCCCGTGAGCGACAATGTTTTCATTTAGACTCCCCCTTTTGAAATTTGAATCTGTCCCCCAGCAGGCCGTACCCCCTGCTGTTTTTCTCCTGATAAACTGCTCCAATGACTGCTCAAACCGCTCTGCCTGATTCCAAAAAAACGCGTGCCCGCCCTCCAGAAACTCATGCAGCTCTCCCCGCTCTCCCACCTGCTCCAGATAGTGGCGGCTCATGCCGGTATCCTCTCCCGCGGCGATATACACAGGAACCGTCAGATCCTTCAAATACTGCTCCGTATCCGTATGACACCAATCTGTATGGATCGCGTAACCGATCCAAGGCGGGGTTTTTTTTATCTCCCGTCTCACCAGCTCCCGCTCCGGCTCCGACATTCCTGCCCCCACCCGTTTAATAAAGTTTTGGCAGTAAACTTCCGGCTCATCCAGCCAAAGACCATATTTTCGGAACCATTTTTCCATGTCATAATCTCTGGCGCCGTAGCGGTTCCACTCCTCCTCTGAGAACGGAAACAGTGCGCAGTCTAAAAGCCCTACAGCCCCCAGACAGCCCTCCCCATATTTATGAGCGTACATCATCACCAGACTTCCACCCAGAGACCAGCCCAAAAGCACGGTTTTCTCCAGCTCTAGATATTCTATGAGCTCGTGAATGTCATCACAGTGGCGTTCCACCGTATTTCCGTGGAGAACTTTGGAGGAATTGCCGAATCCTCTGGGGTCCATGGCAATGACCCGGAACTCCCGTTCCAGCAGCGCGGCACAGCGGTCAAAAAACCGAACGGTACACATATGCCCTGGCACAAACAGAATGGGAATTCCCTCCCCCCTGTCCTCATAGTAAATGTGGGCGCCGTCCCTCGTCCTTAAATACCCTGTTTTCACCCTCACCCTTCTTTCTATTCTGTTTCTTCCATAATAACCCGTTTATCTATAGCTGTAAATCCAGAATTAAGGCATATAAACTATAACTAAAAGCTATACTTTTCCCAAGAACTGTGGTACAATCCAATTATGGACACACAGAAAAAGGAGGAACGGTTTTCTATGGATTTTCGCGAAATCGAATACGTGCTGGCCATTATGAAATGCCAGACCCTGTCAGGGGCCGCCCGAATGCTGGACATCACTCAGCCCTCTTTGAGCAAATTTCTCCATGGCCTGGAGAAACGGCTGAACACCCCTTTATTTAAACGGGTGGAAAATAAAATGTATCTGACCTACGCCGGACAGCAGTATGTGGATACCGGATTGAAAATCCTGGATTTGAACCGGCAGCTCCACCATACTCTGGCCGACTTGACCGCCGAGGTGAGCGGCCTGATTTCTGTGGGCATCACTCCTACCAGAGGACGCTACGTCCTCCCCCATGTGCTGCCCGCTTTCAAAAAACAGTATCCAAAATATGAGATCAATATTGTAGAGGACGGTGTAAACGGATTAAACCAGGCCCTGGAGCTGGGCCAGATTGACCTGGCCCTCTACACCGTGTACGAGCCCCAGCCTCAAAATATTGTTTACGAATACATTTGCCAGGAAGAAGTAGTGCTTTGCATCTCCCCCTCCAACCCTCATTCCAGTTTAATCAAGGCCGTGGACGGCCGCAAGCACCCATGGATTGATATGAACCAGTTGGGGAGCGACTTGTTTCTCATGGTGGATGAAAAATTCCGTACCAGGAAAATCGCCAACCGGATTCTGGCTGCCTCTCCCATCCGCCCCCGCACCATCACCCTCCAAAGCGTAGAAACCGTCCTCTCCCTCGTAGCCGCGGACGTGGGCGTGGGGTTCTGCACCGATATGTGCGAGCGCTTTTTCTATACCCCCGATCCCCTCCTGTTCTGCTCCGCTGGCCCAGATCAGAATCTATGGGATTTTGTAATCGCATACAAAAAAGGCAGCTACCTCCCGGCAGCTGCCCAAAGCTTTATTCAAATCACCAAGACCTGTTTCTCCGCATAACCCCTCTGCTAGGGCATTTCCCCGACGAGACCAGTTTCCGCCATGCCAAAAGGGCCGGGGGCATTTCCCCGGCTTTCCGGCCCTCCGTCTTCTCCCCTCTGATCGTTTTTCAGCCCTCCCTACAGCCGTTCCATCTCCTCCGCCAGATACTGCCGCAGCAGCTCCCGCTGCCCTTCATCCACCACGATCTTCCCGTGAACCAGAGACACCATTCCCCGCTCCTTCAGCCCGTTCACCACCCGGTGGCAGGTGCGTAGGGAGCATCCGATCCGGGCTGCCAGGCTTTCCCTGGTCATTCGCAGCAGGGCGATCCCCTTTGCGTCCGGGATGGCGTACTGCAAAAGCAGAGACACCAGGCGCCCCGTATAATCCAGAAAAAAATACTGGCGGCTGGCAGCTGCCTGACCGCCCAGCTGGTTCATCAAAAGCCCCACACGGTAAAACAGGGCCCCCGCGTCCTGGGAAATCCATCCCAGGTACAAATCTGCCGGCATAGCGATCAGTTCGCAGTCCCGCGCCGCCATAATGGTGGCATAAGAATCCTCCATATCGGAAAACAGCTCATAATCTCCCACAATGTCCACCGGCATCAGCTCCGTAAACACGTAAGGAAGGCTCTGCACCCGTTCCTCCATGGCAAACAGCCTCCCTCTCATGAGAAAATACACCGTCCCGGATTTCTTCGCCGAGGAGATCAGCACCTCCCCACAGCCGCTGTTTTTGACATAGAGATAAGGCATCAGTTCCTCCGGCATCCGACTCAAAAACCGTTTCCAAAAATCCCGGTGCCGCTCCGTCCGGTAGCGGCTCTCAAATTCCCTTTTCTCCATAAGGTTCCTTTCAAAATATGCCATTTGGCATTTTCTATTTCCTGATCTTAGTTTAATATGGAACCAACCAACACGCAAGGAGGAAATCACATTGAAGGAACGTGTAAAGAAATCCCTTTTCATCTTCGCTGCCATGAACCTGGTGGGTGCCGCCGTCGCCCTCTTTCTGGAGAGCGGCTTAGGCTGTGATTCCATCGGCCTGCTGTGCGACGGAATCAGCCGCGCCTTTCGCCTCTCCTACGGGAACGCGTCTCTGGCCTATAACCTGACCATCATCCTCATCGCCGCCTGCGCTGCCCGCCGCAACCTGGGCGCCGGGACCATTGTCTATGCCCTGTCCTCCGGATATTTTATAGACGCCTACCGGTTCCTTCTCGCCCCTCTCAGCCTGGGAGAAATGGCCCTGGCGGCCCGTTTCCTCGGTTTCGCCGCCGGACAGATCTTCCTCAGCCTGGCCCTGGCCCTTCTCATCCAGCTGAAACTGGGCATGAATGCCCTGGACGCTGTCCTCTGCAAGCTGTCGGAACACACCCGCCTGCCCTACGCCTGGCTGCGGACAGCGGCGGATTTCTCCTACGTGATAGCCGGCATCCTGTTGGGCGGAGTGTTTGGGATCGGGACCATTCTCTCTGTTCTCCTTACGGGGACGATGGTGAAGTGGTTTGGGCTGTGGATTGGGCAAGTTCGTTTCCCATCAGCCCTCACCCATTTAGCAGCTCCTCATAAATCTTCAAATCCCGCTCTGTAAACACGTTAAAAATCACCTGCTCCACCGGGCTGCCCTTCTCCAGAAACTGCTGTACCGTTTCCACCGCGATCTTTGCCGCTCTCTGCTGGGGGAAGCAAAACACGCCGGTGGAAATGCAGCAGAAGGCCACGGACCGGAGTCCGTATTCCGCCGCCAGCTCCAGGCAGGAGCGGTAGCACCCAGCCAGCAGATCGCAGTCCTCCAGGCGCAGCGAGCCGGAAATGATGGGGCCTACTGTATGCAGCACGTATTTGCATGGAAGGTTGTAGGCGGGGGTGATTTTTGCCCTTCCCGTCTCCTCCTCATGGCCCTGGGCCTCCATGATCTCGTTGCACCTGATCCGCAGCTGAACGCCGGAAAGGGTGTGAATGATGTTGTCAATGCAGGAGTGGCAGGGCTGCCAGCATCCCAAAAGAGCGCTGTTTGCCGCGTTGACAATGGCGTCGCAGCGCAGCGTGGTAATGTCTCCCCGCCAAAGGGAAATCCTGGGGCTGGCCTTCGTTCCCGGCAGGTTCTCCGCCACCACAATCCCCCTCTGCTGAATCAGCTCTGACAGATACTCGTCCTGTATTTTCAGAAATTCTTCCCCCGCCGGATACGGCGGGCGCAGATTAAACAGCGACCGCAGCACCCGCCACTGTCCTTCCTCATTGTCCGGAACCACCATCCCCCGGTACTGAGGCATCTCCCGCCGCAGCTCCCGGATGAGATACGTTCTCCGTTCTTCCTGTGTCATGATTTTGCCCTCCTTTGACTGAAACAGATGCCTTCCTTTTGTCTGACCTGTATCCGTTTTATGGATTCAGACATTCCGTTTTGATTGGGAGAAATTCCCTTACGCGCACGCTCCGATCGTTCCGTCTGTGGCGTCATTCCAATCCCCCATATACTCTCTGATTTCAAAAGATAAACGATTGCAATATTTTGAAGTTTTTGCAACGGTCTCTTAAAATCCATTATACAATCACGGGATCGTATCCTCAAGCAGGCTCATCATACAAGGGGCACAAAACAGGGAAAAAGAGAGAGTTTTATTAAAGTACGCCAAAAATCCAGGCTGGATCCATGAAAACAGTGATCCAGCCTGGATTTTTGTAAATCATGAAGCGAGGGCATTGCTCCACCATCTAAGTTAATGATTTTGCAATGCCCCCTTACTTCGTTTCTCCCAATTTCTCCATAATCTTCCTAAAATCGCTTTCCGCCTTCTCCGGCCCCCAGCCTTCTTCCTCGTTGTACCGTTTCCCATAGTCGGGATACCGTCCCATCATTTCTGTCAGAGCGCCGATGGCTCCCACCGTTCCCAGCTCCTCCATACATTTCCGGAACAGCTCATAGGTCACCGGCACCTGTTCCTCAAGGGCCTCCAGCACTTCCTTACTGCACCGCGCCGACACCTCGGCAAACTCCAGCAGATTTTCCATCTGCCCCTCTGTCAGATTCCTGAAATCACGTTCTTCTTTCATTTCTTGACACCTCCTATTATCATTATATGGCATTGTGCTTTTAGTCACAATATTGAAAATAAAATTTTCTGTCTATACTGGTAACATCTGAAGTTGGAAAGCAGGTGTTCCCTATTATTGATTATACTCCACTTTGGGATACTATGAAAGCGAAAAAAATATCCCAGTATCAGCTGCTGAAAAATCACATCGTAGACAATAAAACTCTGGACCGGCTGAGAAAGAATGAAAACATCACACTGCTGACTCTGGAGCGCCTCTGCCGCTTTCTGGACTGCACTCCCAATGATATTATCCATTTCCGGTAAATTGTGACTTTCACCACAATATGGAAAACACGGTTTCCTGTCTATACTGAAATCATCCGAGTCTTATTTAGTAAAGGCAGGTGATTTCCATTATTGATTACTCTCCCCTGTGGAATACCATGGCTCGCAAGGGCGTTACCCAATACCGGCTCCTGAAAGACGGCGCCGTGGACAACAAAACCCTGGACAGCTTAAAAAAAGATAAAAATATTACCGTGCTGACCCTGGAGCGTCTCTGCGCTTACCTGGACTGCACGCCCAACGACGTGATCCGCTTTACCGAACGGAAAACCGATGCCGCTCCCTCGCCTCCGCCTGTGGAAACGGACGGCCTGTAAGCTTATCCGGGACCGCAGTCTTTCCCCGATCCTAAAGAGGATGTCAGAAACGGCATCCTCACTCCCGGCTTACGCCCGTTCTTCCAGCACATACCGCTCAATCAGACGATCCACCGTTTTCCTGATCTGCGCCACCGTCATCAGCAATATTTCATTCTCCCGCTTTAATCTCTCATTTTCCAGCTTGATTGAAACAATATGGTCCGCCTCACTCATGCCAGGATCCCCCCTTTTTCCCTCAATTCTTACTCCGCAATAACACTATAAGCCGTTTCCAATTTTTTGAAAAGAAAAATCAACCGCACAGTTCGACATAAAACGAATCTTTTGTCCTCCTTTCTCATATCCGTTTTTTGACCATATACAACATCTGCATTTTCCTCAAAAATTCGACACAACACCTATGTCCTTTCTCTGAGAGCCTGTGTCGAAAAGTTTTTTCCCCGCCGGAAACGTCCCCCTTCTAAAATAACAGGATTTCGGCGGACGCACAACCCCTGAGGCGGAAACAAAGTGTCCCGGCCGCCGTTTCCGCCGCTGATACTGTGCCCAGGGACCCTTTAAAACCGTAATAAATACGTAAACATTTCATACTGGAAAATTCCCTGGCAGAATGATACAATAAAGAAAAAAGGTGTAAAAGGAGAGTTGCTTTATGAAAAAGAGAGTATTTTCTTCCCTTCTCTTAGCGGTCTCCCTGTTAATCATGAACTCGCTCACCGCGTTTGCAGGCACCTGGGTACAGGACGAGCAGACCTCCAGATGGAGCTACTACAGTGACAACGGAACTGCCCTTACGGGATGGGTGCAGGACAACGATCACTGGTACTATCTGGACGCATCCGGAACTATGAAAACAGGCTGGATCAAGGTGGACGGCTCATGGTACTACTGCTATGAGGACGGCTCCATGGCGGCCGACACGTGGATTGACAATTATTATGTAAATCCCAGCGGCAAGTGGACCAAAACCAGATAACAGGGACATAGGTTACAAATGAATGACGAAAAACAGAAAGGTATCGGCGATAATGCGGATACCTTTTGTTTTTATGGCACGGGATGCCGGAAATTGACAAGACAGCTTTCGACGGCAACACAAAAACCCCGGAGTAACGCCTCTCCGGGATTTTTGATTCCGTTTTTGATTCCATTTTTTGATATGAGGGCTTAAATCCAAGGATAAAGGCATCCATCACGGACGCTCAGCCCGGCTTTCGCTTTGTATTCGGCCCCATTCCCTCCCGGCGGGAGTTGTGGGTCTGGTTTTGGTTTTCCGGCTTTCCCTTTCGGGCGTTGCCGGAAAACGTGCCGTCCTCCCGGTTTTGGCGGAACGGGTCCTGGTTCTGCTTTTCCATTTTCATCACCTCTTGGCCATAGTATGGATGAAAACCGGAAACGCTATGCGCCCGTCCCACCTCTTATGACCGGGAAACCGCCGAAAGGGCCTGTTTCACCGCCTCCCGCAGCGCCTCCAGATCCCGGCGGTCCGGATGGGCCATGGCCTGGCGGAAGTTCTCCAGCCTGGCTTTTAACGCCTCGTTTTCCGGCTCCTGGCGCAGGCCGGCCTCAAAGCGGGCTCCCACCGCCTCCGGCATTTTCCCCTGGCACATGAAGGTCCCTGCCAGGCGGTTGGACGGCGCCAGATGGGCTTTTACCCGGCCCAGCACCCGCTCATAGTATTCCTGGCTGCCGCCAAAACCAGCGGTTCCAAATAAAAATACACGTTTCCCCTCCAGTCCCTCCAAAAAGGACGCCATCTCCTCACTGCAATCCCCCTTGTCCGTCCAAAATCCGGCAAATATGAGATCCCCGTCTTCTCTCCCGCTCTCCCGCGGTTTCTCCGGGCCGGCGCACTCCCAGCCAAGCTCCCTTGCCGTCTCCCACACCGTCTCCGCCAGCAGGGCCGTATTTCCCGTCCGGCTGCTGCATATCACATTACAGGTCATGGCCATTCCTCCCTCCCGTCATTTTTCCAAGAAGGCGGATGAGCTCCGTCCGCTCCTCCTCTGTCAGCTCCGCCGCCGCGGTCTCATCCCATTCCTGAAACAACCCCCGGCTGGCCTCAAAGGCCTCTCTGCCGGCCTCCGTCAGCCGCAGGCATACCGCCCTCCGGTCCTCCCGGCTCCGCTCCTTCGCCACCAGCCCGGCCTTCACCAGCTTTTCCATGGAGCGGGTGGCATGGCCGGCATCAAAGCCCAGCGCCTCCGCCAGCTCCCCCGGCCCGCAGCCGGGATGGTTTCCCACGTAGAGTACCACGTACAGCAGCCCTTTTGTCAGCCCCATCTCCTGCAGCCGCCGGTCACAGAACTGGTCAAACCGGCGGTGCAGAGCTTTTATGTAAACAGCGATTGTTTTTTGCACTGGAATGTCCTCCTTTGGTTTTTCTCAGTATAGTTCATTTGCTTGACTTAGTCAATTATATTTCCTTATTTTGCTGTCAATCTCATTTTCAAACCGTTTTGCTGCCGCACCCATTTTCAAGCCGGATTGCCAAATCCCCTCTATATCGCCGCCACGCTCTGGTAATACGTCAAAACGGTGTTCAGAAAATGGCCCAAAACGGACATGACCGCTGACGCGGTCATCACAAATCATGAAAGCTAGGATCGTGACCATTCAGTAATTTTACAGGCATACGCAATTTTACAGACATACACAAAGCCGGAGGCAGCCCATTTGGGGACTGTCTCCGGCTCTGGTGTCGTTTAAAAAAACATCTACGCCATTCTCTATGTCATTCTTTTCCGTCATCCTTCAGAAGGCCCAGCTCTCTCCTTTTCCTCCGCCCGAACCTCCATAAAACAACGGTATAAACTGCCGTCAGGGCAACGCCGATGGCGTAGCAGATATTCCAGTTTGATATATGAAATCCGATTTCCTGATGGAGAATAAAGCTGGTCACAATAAACAGGTAGAACATCCCCGGGACCAGCCCGATCAGGAACGGCAAATCTTTCCTCATCATATACATCGCAATCACAGTAAAGGTAAATACAGCAATCGTCTGATTCGCAAATCCAAAGTATCTCCACAGGATATTAAACCCATCGGCGCTGACCTTCGCCCACACTAACAGCAAAGCTCCCCCAATGAAAATACACAGGCCAATCAGCAGATTGTTGCGCTTTGTTTTCGGGATATGCAGGGCATCCTGAATCAGAATGCGCACCGCCCGAAACGCCGTATCGCCGGAAGTGATGGGCAGAACAATTACGCTGGCCACCGGCACTACCCAGAAAACAGACAGCATTTCCTTGGAAATCATTCCCACTACCTGAGTGGCGTTTCCCGTCATCCCCATGTTATAGACGACCATGGCGCCGGCAGCCCAGCACATGGCAATAAATCCTTCCACGCACATCATGCCAAAGAAGATGGCCGTTCCTTCTGTTTCCTTCTGAAGGGTGCGGGAGACGAGGGTCACCTGGGAGCTGTGGAAACCGGATACAATTCCGCAGGCTACTGTCACAAAGAACGTGGGAATATAACGGGGATCGCTGGGGTTTAACACTCCCGTATACGCCCAGGCGGGAATGCCGTCCCAAATTTCATTTAATACGTACCTTCCGGAGGCAGCGCCCAACATGGTCACCAGAAAGATTCCCAGGGCCGCCAAAAACAGGATCAGGCCAAATATGGGATAGACCTTTCCGATGATCCGGTCAATGGGCATCATCGTCGCAATGATGTAATAGGCAAAAATCACGGCAAACACCAGGATCGTCACTCCCCAGTACCCGGACGACTCCGCCGTCATATTCAGCACCTGTCCAACAAAAAGATCCCCCGGAGTATAGACAAACACCACGCCCACCAGCATAAGCAGCAGTACCAGAAACACGAAGTACACCTTGGAAATCCCTTTTCCCAGGAATTTTTTTACAAGGGCCGGCATCTGATCTCCTCCGTTCCGCAGGGAAATCATCCCGCACCAGTAGTCATGAACCGCTCCGCCCAGGACGCAGCCCACCGGAATGGTCAAAAAGGCAATGGGCCCGAACAGCACACCCTGGATCGGCCCCAGGATCGGCCCGGTTCCGGCAATGTTTAACAGGTTGATCAGCAGGTTTCTCCACTTTCCCATGGGAACAAAATCCACATTGTCCTGTTTTGTGTAGGCAGGCGTCGGCCCGTCAACCGGCTGAAACAGTTTCACAGACAGTTTTGCGTAAAAATACCCTCCAATAATTAATATCGCAAAGCCTATCAAAAAAGTAATCATTCTCAGTTCCTCCATGTAAAATTGTTAAGCATTTGAAAGATATGGTTGCTTTTTTGGGGAAGAAAGGCGATATTGATGAAATGTTTCTTCCTCATCACGATATGGGCGGCTCTGTCACAATCAAATGGCATCCCTCCTGTTCTGAAAACAATAATCATTCTGATTTCATAATACTGAAAGAACCGGCCAGTGTCAACTTAATGTTAAGATTTCGCTAAAAAATCGCTAATTTTTCGTTAAAATTTGTAGGAAATAGGCCTTGCGGCGGACGGGAAACTGATTTTCACAGTGCAAAACGTATATATCCGCGTCGTACATCCGCGCCTGAACGCGGCCGCGCCGGCAGCGCCGGCAGCCATTTCCTATGAGAGGGGATCGCCTCCCGCCGGAGGCTCTCCTTCCTTAGGAGGAGAAACTTTCCCGGGACGCAAAAATGCCGCAAATTCGTGTTCTCGATTCACGAATCTGCGGCATCTTCTTTTTCTATTCTCCCAGAACCTTTCAGCTCTCCTGCCCGTTCTCCTCCGTCTCCTTGATCCTGGCGAATACCATATCGTAGCCGTCGTTTCCATAGTTTAAGGAACGGTTTACCCGGCTGATCGTCGCTGTGGAGGCACCGGTTCTGGAGGCGATCTCCAGATAGGTTTTCTCCTCCCTCAGCATCTTGGCCACCTCATAGCGCTGGGACAGGGAGAGCAGCTCATTTACGGTACACACATCCTCAAAAAACGTGTAGCATTCCTCGATATTTTTCAAAGTCAGAATGGCCTGAAACAGATGGTCCACGGCTTCTGTTTTGATCTTTTTGTTCATGGCGTCTTTTCCCCTTTAGTCTATTATCGTGTTCTTTTCGATTTTAACATACTAAAGCTGTAAAGTCTACCCTAAATTTTCCCAACATTCTTAAGAAAAAATAAATTTTTCGATCACGTAAGCCACTCCGTCGTCGTTGTTGGACTTGGTCACAAAGTCCGCGGCCTGGCGCACCGGCAGCACCGCGTTTTCCATGGCCACACCGAGGCCGGCGTATTTGATCATGGAAAGGTCGTTGTAGCCGTCGCCGCAGGCGATCATCTGCTCTCTGGTCAGCCCCAGGCGCTCCAGCAAACGCTCCAGAGACTGGGCCTTGTCGATGCCCTTTGGCAGGATCTCTAAAAAGAACGGCTCCGAGCGGTACACGCTGAAATTCTTTCCCAGGGCCGCCTTCACCTTCGGCTCCACCGTAGCCAGGTAGTCGCCATCGTCTAACATAATGTATTTGGGGACGGCAAAGTCCACGTACTCCGCCATGTTCTCCACCTGGCGGATCTCCATGGAGTTGATGCGGCTCTCCGCCTGGGCGTACTCGTTTTCCCGGTTGTTGGAAATGATTTCCTCCCCTTCGTAGGTGAGAATGTCCACCCGGTGTTCCATGGCCAGCTCCACGATCCTCCGGTTGCTCTCCACCGGCAGCAGCCTGGAAAACAGGGTCTCCCCCGTGGCGCAGTCGATGATCATGCCCCCGTTAAACGACAGGATACAGCCCCCGTAGCGGGCCAGCTCCAGCTCCTTTGCCAGATGGCGGATCCCCTTCGTGGGACGGCCGGAGGCCAGCACCACCCGGCGGCCCATCTTCTGCATTTCCATCAGGGCCTCCTTCGTCCTGGGAGTGATCACCTTGTCCCTGTTTGTCAGGGTGCCGTCCAGATCCAGCACCATTATCTCATATTTCATCCTGTTTCTCCTTTGTCTCCTCATGAATTACTCTGAAAGCCCCGGATGGCGACGATATAGATGGGCGCGCTCGCGCGCACAGATATATCGGTATCAGACGGGCAAGACGGTATGAAAAGTGTGCGCCAAGCGCACACTCGCGCCGGAGCGCGGCTGCGTCAGCAGCCATATTCCTTTGCGCGGAGTGCGCCTCCTTGCGGAGCATTCTTATTTAACAGGAAACGCAGTTTCCTGTTAAATAAGAAAGTAGGGCGGCAGCCCGGATTTCGAATGCCGTCGGCAGATGGCGGGAACGCCGTAGGCGTGGAGCCATCTGGCTTTCATGATTCGGGATGACCGCGTTAGCGGTCATGTCCGTTTGTTCTGGTATTCAGTGTACGATAGATCGGGGAGAATTGCAACGGGAGAATTGCAACGGGAGCCGGTTCTGCCGCCGCTTATCTTTACGCCTTTTTACCGCACCAGACAGGGTTTCTTGGAGTCGAATTTCCATCCGGGGATCAGATACTGCATGGCCATGGCGTCGTCCCGGTCGTGGGTGGAGAGCTTTTTGTAAAGGCGGTTGGCCTCCAGGACCCGTTCCATGTCGATGGTCACTCCCAGGCCCGGTTTCTCCGGCACCTGTAAATAGCCGTCTACGATCTGGGGCGTGTCCTTTAAGAGGTTCTGGCCGTCCTGCCAGATCCAGTGGGTGTCCAGGGCCGTGGGCGCTCCCGGCGCTGCCGCCGCCACGTGGGCGAAGGCTGTGAGGGTGATGTCAAAATGGTTGTTGGAGTGGCTGCCCCAGGTCAGGCCCCAGTCGTTTAAGGTCTGGGCCATGCGGACGCTGCCGCCAAAGCCCCAGAAATGGGGGTCCGCCAGCACGATGTCCACCGACTTTAAGGCCGCCGCGTGGTAGAACTGGCGCCAGTCCGTGGCAATCATGTTGGTGGCCACCGGCAGTTTCACCGCGTTTTTAAACTCCGCCATCACCTCCCTGCTGGAATATCCCGCCTCCGGTCCGCAGGGATCCTCCACGTAGGTGAGCACGCCTTCCATGGGGCGGCAGAGGGAAATGGCCTCCTCCAAGCTCCAGGCGCCGTTGGGGTCGATGTTGATGCGGCCCTTGGGAAAGGCCTGCTTTAAGGCTTTCACAGCCTCCATCTCCTCTGCCCCGGCAAGGACGCCCCCTTTTAATTTGAAATTGCGGAACCCGTACTTTTCATGGAGGACCTGGGCCTGCTCCACAATGCGCTCCGGCGTGAGCATTTCCTGTCTTCGCATCCGGTACCAGGGATCGCTGCTCTCTCTTTCATCCAGATATTCCAGCTGCTCCGCCTTCCCCTTGTCGCTGACGTAGAATAAGTAGCCTAAGGTCTCCACCCTGTCCCTCTGTTTCCCGTCCCCCAAAAGCTCGCACATGGGCAGATCCAGATACTGCCCCAGCAGATCCAGCAGGGCACACTCAATGGCCCACTCCGCCTTCACCACAAACTTTAATTTGCTGATGTCCAGGCTCTGGATTCCTTCCCCGTCGTCCTCCTTGGCCCGCCTGCTGGCCTTGTGGATGCTGTCTAAAATTTTCCGGTACATTCCGATGGGCTTTCCCACCACCAGGGGGATGCAGCTTGTCAGGGCCTCGCAGGTGTAGTCGCCTCCGTGGATCTCCCCGATGCCCGTATGGCCTGCGCTGTCCTTTAAAATCACCAGGTTTCTGGTGAAAAACGGCCCGTGTGCCCCGCTTAAGGTCATCAGCATACTGTCCCGTCCTGCCACGGGAATCACCTGCATTTCCGTCACAACCGGCGTTCCTTTTTCTGTCATCTGTCCTTCCTCCTTTTTATCCGCTCCGGAACAAATGTGCAAAACGCCCATTCGCCGGAGACTTTTGTGCCGTGGAAAACAAAAGTCCCTTCTTTTCTTCCGTTTCCCCTTTTGCTATAATCATTTTAAGATGTTGGGGGCAAACGGTATTTTGACCCTGGTCTCATTTTAACGGAATCAGGCCCATTTTTCCAATTCGCAAATGTGATTGCCACAATCGGCATTTTTAATCCCCGTTCTCCCGGGAACGGAAAACAGAAAGGAGCACCCATGGATACCCGCCATCTCACCTACATTCTGGCCATCGCCCAAAAGAAAAACATGACGAAGGCGGCGGAGGAGCTTTTCGTCTCCCAGTCCTCCCTCAGCCAATACCTGACCAAGCTGGAGCAGGAAATCGGCACTCCCCTCTTTTTCCGCACCCGGGGAGAGCTCACCCTGACCCCCGCCGGTGCCCTCTATGTGGAGGCGGCAAAACAGGTGATCCGCATCAAAAAGCAGCTCTACAAGGACATTTCCGGCCTGGACAGCCGGGGGCACGTCACCGTCGGCGTCACCTCCCAGTTCGGCCTGCGGGTGCTGACGGAGGTCATCCCCCGGTTTAAGGCCCGCTATCCCGACTACCGCATCGAGATCACGGAGCAGGATCTGCCCTCCATCACCAGAATGCTCCTGGAGGAAAACCTGGATCTGGGGCTTATGGCCGCCAACTCCGTCACGCCCTTTGACGAGGCCCACGTGCATCTGCTGAAACGGGAGGAGGTTCTCTTTGCCATCCCCGCCTCCCATCCCTATGCAAAAGAAAATCCTTCCGGGCCCATTGCCTGGAAGGATCTGATCCGCATATTTGAAAAGGAAAACTTTCTCCTCTCCCGCCGGGATTCCTCCCTGCGGGTGCTGACAGACAAATTATTTGAAAGCTGCCGTTTTGCCCCCAGCGCCATGTGCGAGACCAACAGCGTCACCGCCACCTGCCGCATGGTGGAAAACGGCATCGGCGTCACCTTTCTGGGAGAGTCCTGCAAGGACAGCTCCGGCCCGGTGGCCTACTATTCCCTGGAGCCGAAACTGTACCGCTTAAACCTCCTGGCGCGCCGGAAAAACTGGATCTTAAGCCCGGCGGAGGAGTTTCTCTGCCAGCTGATCCGCTCCTCCTTTCCGCTTTCCGGGGCAGAAAACAGCTGACGCCGTATTATTCCGCCGCGCCGAAATACATTTCCAGGCCGTCCACCAGCCCTTCTGCCAGGTTTTTCAGCGCCGTTTCCCCGTGATCAGACTTTTTATCTCCCAGCTCGATGTCCACGCTGGGCACGGTGGAGTAGGAGGTCTGGGTTAAGTCCATTTCCATTTCCCCTTTTCCAAACACCTTGTGCCCGCGGCCGCGAAGGCCTTCCACCAGGGCACGCCCCAGGGCGTTGTGTTTCTCCCAGTGGGAGGCCACCGGCTCCATGGCGCGGTAGGAGGCCGCGGAGGGCACGCTCATGAAAAACACGCCTTTATCGGAGGTGGTGGAGTCCCAGTGGAGGGCGATGTGGCAGTCCGCGTAGTGGTTGGCCATGAGGGTTCTGGCGATGTTGTCCAGCTGGGAATCCGCCGTCTCCCGCACCATCAGCACGCTGTAGCCTTCCTCCAAAAGCCGCTCCTTTAATATAAGGGCCATGGACAGGGTGACCTC
Organism: Lachnoclostridium sp. An14; assembly: GCF_002160755.1. Classification (GTDB taxonomy): domain Bacteria; phylum Bacillota; class Clostridia; order Lachnospirales; family Lachnospiraceae; genus Lachnoclostridium_A. The sequence continues at coordinate 6,219 of NZ_NFLE01000017.1, read as the reverse complement.
CGCCTCCGGGGTGCCGTCGGAAAAGGTCATGCCGCCGCTGATGGCCGAGGCCTTTACCGCCCCGGCGGAGGTGCTGCCGCTGGTCACCTTCGGCGTCTTGTCCGGGTGGCAGTACGTCTTTTTGCTCTCTCCTCCGGCGCATCCGTGACCGGCGTTTACACAGACGGTGATGCCTTTGGCGTTCGCCTGGCGGTTTTCATAGAGGACTGCCGTGCCGGTGTGGATGGCGGAAAATTCCCCGTAGGGGAAATCATCGGAGAAGGCCAGCTCCCTGCGGACGATGGACGGCTCCGTTTCCGGCTGGGATTCGCCGGATGGGTCGGCGGAGCCGGTTGGGGATGGCTCACGGGATTCGCCGGCTCCGGTGTCCGAGCTGGTTTCAGCAGCCGTGCTGTCCTCCGCGGTTCCACTGCTTTCGGCCTCGCCCCGTGTCTCCCCGCTTTCCGTCGCCGCAGCCGTTTCCCTGGCCTCCAGTTTCTCCTCAAGCCCCGCTCCCGGCCCCACGATTTCTGCCGGTTTCGAGGCCGCCGTCACCACCACCGGCTCCGACGTGGCCGCCAGGGCCTCGTTTCCGCCGGCCTTACAGCCCCACAGCACGCCTCCCGCCATCAACGCCGCAGCCGCGGCCACTCCTGCCACCATGTATGTTCTCATGCTCTATCTCTCCTTTTTCATCTCCAAACGATTCCTTATGATTCCAAAAACTGTGCGCTTGGCGCACACTGGCGCCGAAGCGCGGCTGCGCCAGCAGCCATATTCCTCTGCACGGAGTGCGGCTACGCCAGCAGCCATATTCCTCTGCGCGGAGTGCGGCTGCGTCAGCAGCCATTTTTCTCTGCGCGGAGTGCGGCTACGTCAGCAGCTATCTTCCGCTGCGCGGAGTGCGCCTCCCGCCGGAGGCTGTTTTTGCCCCTCACCGGCACCGCTCCGCCGTCCGAAACTCCACGATAAACCGGTTTTCCCCGTCTGAGGACTCCGCCCAGACGGCGCCCCGGTGCCGTTCCACAATGCTCTTTGCGATCGCCAGCCCCAGGCCGTAGCCCTTTTTGTCGCTTCGGGAGCCGTCCGACCGGTAAAACCGCTCAAATATCTCCTTCCGCTTTTCCTCCGGGATGGGCTCTCCCGTGTTGGCCACCGTCAACCGCGCCCGCCGCCCGTTTCCCCGGGCCAGACGCACCGTGGCGCGGCCGCCCTCCGGGGAATATTTCTCCGCGTTGTCTAAGAAAATCTTCATCAGCTGCCGCAGCTGGCCGCCGTCTCCCCGGATCCGGATCCCTTCCTCCACGTCGCTGCGCAGCTCCTTGTTTCCCTGGTAAAATACCGCCTCGAAGGACAGCACGCTCTCGATCACCACATCGCTGAGGTCGCAGGTGCCTTTCAGACGGTCGTTTCCCCCCGCCTCACTTCTGGCAAGGAGCAGCATCTCCTCCACCAGACGGCGCATCTGGGACGCCTCCTGGCCGATGTTTTCCAGCCAACGGGCCGCGTCCCGGTCCGCCGGCGGCCCCTGTTCCGCCAAAAGCTGGGCGTTTGCCATAATCACCGTGAGAGGCGTCTTTAACTCATGGGAGGCATCGGCCACAAACTGCTTTTCCCGGCGGATGGACTGTCCCACCGGGGCCACCGCCCACTTGGAGAGCAGGCAGCTCACCGCGAACAGGGCCAGCCACACCGCCAGGCCGATCAGTCCCAGATTCCGCCACATTCTCTCCGCGAACGCCTCCCCCATGCTGGTATCCATATAGACGATCCGGTAGCCGCTCTCAAAGGGCCGTCTCAAATAGCGGAGCTGGTACATTTCCAGCAGACCCCCGTCCTCCGCCGCAGAAAGGCTCTGGGCCGCCAGCCGTTTCAGATCCTCGGTTTCCGGTTCTGGTCCGTACTGGCCTTCCACCCCTATGATCTCGTCGTTTCCGTCGGTGATCAGGATAAAGTAGGGGGCCCGCACCGTTCCCGCCTCCCAGAACTCCGGCATGGTCTCCGCCGCTGCCGCCTTCCACAGGAACTGTTCGTTGTCCTGCTCCATTCTGGTTTTCGTAAAATACCCCACCGCCAGGAAAGCCAGGCCGATCACCAGGGTCACCATCACCATGTTGGACAGCACAAATTTTACCTGCAGCCACTTTAATTCCTTCATGACCTCACCTCTTTGTCAGATAGTAGCCCAGGCTCCTGGCCGTGGCAATCCCCGTTTCCGCCTTCAAAAAGTCCAGTTTCTTTCGCAGGAAGGACACGTAGATTTCCACGTTGTTGTCCACCGCCTCCCCGTCGTTTCCCCATATTTTTAAAATCAGGGTCTCCTTGGAGACCACCGCCCCCTTGTGGGCCATGAGGATCTGCATCACCTCAAACTCCCGTTTTCCCAGGCGGATGGTCTTTTCTCCCCGTTCCAGGCAATAGGTGGACTGATTTAGCCGGATGTCCCCGAAGGTGAGCACGTCCGGGATCAGGTCGCCGCCCCGCCGCAGCACCGCCTTTAAGGCTGCCGTCAGCTCGTCCTTGTCAAAGGGCTTTGTCAGATAGTAGTCCGCCCCGCTCTCCAGCCCGGCCACCTTGTCCTCCGTAGCGCTTTTGGCCGTCAGCATGAGCACCGGCGTGCGGCAGCCCAGGCGACGGGCCTTGGCGAGGAGGCTCACGCCGTCCATGCCCGGCAGCATCACATCCAGGATTACCCCGTCATACAGGCCGCTCATCACCATTTCATAGCCTTCCGCCCCGTCCAGGCAGACGTCCGTCTCGTACCGCTGGCGCCCCAGGATGTCCCGCAGGGATTCCGCCAGCTTTTCGTTGTCCTCCACAATCAAGATTCTCATGTTTCCGCCTCCGCCGGATGCTATTGTAAATAGAATATAAGAAAAAATGCCCTAAAAGTCAATGCAGCTTTCGGGCATTTTCCGTGTTTCCTCCAGGCCGGGATCAGTTCGACCGGATCTCCTGCCTCATAAATTTCACGTAAGAGAGGGCGAAGGCCGCCAGGGTGGCCGCGCACATCCCGGTGAGGTGGGGCCACACTAAAAGAAGGCTCTGTCCAAAGGGAAGGTAGCCTGCCACCGCCCCGTCCAACTGGGCGTTTGTCACCAGCCCGATGGTGCGGACCCCCGGATTTAAAATGGTGGTCACCGCCTCCCCGTACAGGTAGTAGGGGGACAGCCGGTTGAGGTACAGCTCGCAGCGGTAATTGTCCATCAGGTTGAAGATGGCCTGCATCCCGTCCATGGGAAAGAGGGCCGCAGCGATGATTCCCGCCAGCAAACTTAAGAAAATGGTGAAAAACAGCCAGCAGGCGATCACGGCCAGGGCGCTGGTGGCGGCGTGGCGGCACAGCACGGAAAAGAGGATGGAAAGCCCCAGCCAAAAGCAGATGTACACTCCCGTAAACAGCAGAAATACCAGAATCCGCCCTACCTCCTCCAGGCTGGGGGGAATGCCGGTGGCGATGAGCCCCAGGGCTGCCACCAGTCCGCCCATGGCGAACACCATGGTAAAAATGATGGCCGCCCCCGCCAGGAATTTCCCGTTGATCACGCTGTCCCGGTAGATGGGCTGGGACAGCAGGCGGTTTAAGGTGCCGCCGCTTTTCTCGCTGTTTATGGCGTCAAACCCCAGGGCCAGCCCCACAAACGGCCCCAGCATGGCGATAAAGGACGCGAAGGAGGGGATGGAGCTGCCGCTGGCGGTAAACAGCTTTAAAAACACAAAATCGTTGTCCGCCGCGGCCCCGGAAATGCTCCCCAGCGCCCCGTAAAGGCTGGCAAAGCCGGCCACCGCCACCAGTCCCAAAATCAGCAGAAACCTCCGGCTGCGGATATGGTCCGCCATCTCCTTGTGAAACAGCGCCCAGAGCCCCACGTTTTTCTTCTTCTCTCCCTCCCGTTTAGCGATTTCGGGAAATAAACCTTTTAACCTTTCCATTGCTGCTACCATCGTCATGACCTGCCTTTTCAAAATATCTCCGATAAATTTCGTCCAAATCGTTTCCACAGGGCCGCAGGCTGGTGAGGGAATACCCGTGTTCCAGCACCGTGTCCGCCAGGAGGTTATTGATGTTCTGGTCGGAGCCTACCATGTACCGGTTTCCCTCCCGGCCCACGCTGTACACTCCCTCCAGGGCCTTTAAAATCTCCGTAAACCGGTCGTCCGCCGGGGCGACGCACACCTCCGTGAGATACCGGCTCTCCTCCCTGGTCTGCTCCGCCAGCTCCTCCACCGTGCCGCAGGCCACCAGCTGCCCTTTTACAAACAGGCCCACCCGGTCACAGATCTGCTGGATCTGGTAGAGCTGGTGGGAGGAAATGAGGATCGTCCTGTTTTCCCTGCGGGATAAGTCCCGGATCAGGGCCAACAGCTCCCGCATTCCCTCCGGGTCGATTCCCAGAGTGGGCTCATCCATGATGATCACCTCCGGGTCCTTCATCAGCACATCCGCCACCCCCAGCCTCTGCCTCATGCCTCTGGAGTAGGTTCCCACCTTCTGGTCTCCCGCCTCCGAAAGGCCGGTGCGGATTAAAAGCTCCTCGATCCGCTCCTCCGCCAGGCTCTTTTCCAGCCCGTTTAAGGCCGCGGTAAAACGGAGGTTTTCCCGGCCTGTCATATCTCCGTAAAAGCCCACGTTGTCCGGCATATAGCCCACGGTCCGTTTCACCTCCATGGTGTCCCGCACGCAGTCCATGCCGTTTATGAAGGCCGTCCCTTCCGTGGGCTCCGTCAGGCCGGTGAGCATCAGGGTGGTGGTGGTTTTCCCCGCCCCGTTGGGCCCCAAAAGGCCAAAGATCTCTCCCCGGCCGATGGTCAGCTCCAGATGGTCCACCGCCGTCTTGTTCCCGTACCGTTTCGTCAGCCCGTGGATCTCAATCATCCGTTCCATTGTCATTTCCATAGATTCCGTCTCCCATATTCTGTCTCAGAAACCATCCGTGCCTACCGTCTTCCATACCTGCGGAACATGGATCCGATGCCTGCCAACAGGGCGGCGATCACGGCCACTGCCACCACGCCCCACACCATGCTGGTCTTTACCGCCACGCGGAACTCCGCGCTGTCGGACACCTGGCTGGAACCGGCGCTCATGGTCACCACGTAGTCTCCCGTGAGGGCCTGTTTCGACGGGGTCACGTGAGCCGTCACCTCCACGGTGGCTCCCGCATCGATCTGCTCGATGGTGGGTGTGTCAAAGCTCACGTTCCAATCTGTGGGGGAGGTGGAGGTTAAATTTACGTTCTGAATGGCCACGTTGCTGTTGTTGGTGACGCTTAAGGTCACGTCCGATTCAGCATTTGCCCTGGCGTCAAAGCTCAGCCGCCCGTCCGGCGTGCTCAGAAGCAGGTCGTATTTTTCCGTCACTGTCACGGAAAGGTCCATGGAAAGTTTCTCGTTTCCGGAAATGGCGCTGCAGGCGATGGTGTACTCCCCGGCGGCCACGTTGTTGGACGGGGTCACGCCAATGGTCAGGCCCTGGCTGGCTCCCGGCTCCAGCTGGATGCTGGCCACCTGGGTGGTCTCTCCGCTGGGCTTAAAGGAAACCTGCCATCCGTCCGGCGCCTCCGCCGAAAGGCTGTAGGACTGTTCCTGGGCGCTGTTGTTGATCAGGGTCCCGTTGAAACTGAAGGAGGTGCCTGCCGTTCCCTCCTGTTCCGGGTACTCGGACGAGAAATCCCCCTGGCTCACCTCCAGCTCGTTCACATCCAGGGTGAGAGTCAAGGTGTCGTTTACAGAATCGCTGGCCCTGGCCGCCAGCACTACCTGGTAGGTGCCGTCCGCCGTGTCCGCCGGGATCTCCACCTGGAAGGACGCGGTGGCTGTATTCGTCCCGGAGGGCACATGGATCTGGCTGATCCGGTTCCCACCTCCGGAAATGTATCCGTCCCAGCCCTCCGGCATGGACTGGACAGACAGGGCCGCGTCGCAGCCCGCCCCAGAATTGTCAAACTCCAGGTTCACCGTCACATTTTCTCCCGCCTTCGCCGTCATCCCCGGATAGTCGGTGTGCATATCCAATCCTCCGGCGGCGTAGGCCGTCAGGGCGCTCCCGGCGCAGACAGCGGCCAGCACGCCTCCCGCCGCCAGCATTTTTCTAAAACTGTTTCCGTTCATAAGCATTCTCCTTTATGTATCTGAAAAGTTGGGTCTATTTTACCGCGGAAAGCTTTAGGTAGTCTGAAAGTTGGAGGAGGAAGGAATGGATTTGGGGAGGGGATGGGGGGATCAGGAAAGGAAAAAGGG
>NZ_NFLE01000016.1 GCF_002160755.1 Lachnoclostridium sp. An14 | reverse complement strand
GTGGGTGGTAGAGGGGTGCAGGGGGCTAAGGGTGTTTCTTTTTGGGGGGATTGATAAAAAATTTTTAAGTAGTTTATAAAAAGTATAAATTTTACAAATGAATGAGTTAATGGTACAGTGGGGGACAGGAAAAGTCAAGAATTTTTAGGAGGTTTTTGTGATGGAAATATACAGAGGGGAAATGGCTGCGGAGCTGGGGGATGTGATGAAGGGGTTTGTGGACTTGGCTCTGGGGTTTTATGAGGGGTTGAAGGAACGGCCGGTGTTTTCGGAGGCGGACGAGGAGACGGTGGCGCGGCTGCGGGGCCGGGGGATTCCGGAGAGCGGGCGGCCGCTGCGGGAAGTGTTTGAGGAGATGATGAGGGACGTGTACGCCAACCAGTCTCTGGTGCAGCACCCCCGGTGCTTTGCCTGCGTGCCCAGCCCCGTTTCCCTGTACTCCTGGATGGGGGACGTGATGACAAACGCCTTCGATCCCCACGCCGGAAGCTGGATCAACGCCTCCGGGGCGGGCTGCGTCGAGCAGGAGGTGATCCGCTGGATGTGCGGGCTGGCCGGGTATCCGGAGGGCAGCGGCGGCCTGTTTGTGTCCGGCGGCTCCATGGCGAACCTGACGGCTCTCACCGCCGCCAGGGACCGGAAACTCACCTACGAGGAGCGGGACCGGGCGGTGGCCTACGTGTCGGAGCAGACCCATTCTTCCGTAGCCAAGGGACTGCACATCATCGGATTCCGCCCCGATCAGGTGCGCAAGGTGCCCACAGACCGGGAGTTTCGCATGGATATGAAGGCCCTGCGGCAGGCAGTGGCTGAGGATCTTTCGGCAGGGCGAAAACCCTTCGCGGTGATCGCCACCGCAGGCACCACCAACACCGGCAGCATTGATCCCTTAGAGGACATCGGCGCCCTCTGCCGGGAATACGGGCTCTGGATGCACGTGGACGGGGCCTACGGGGCCTCCGTTCTGGTCTCCAAAAAGTACCGCGGACGGTTAAAGGGGATCGAGCTTTCTGACAGCCTGAGCTGGGATGCCCACAAATGGCTGATGCAGACCTACGGCTGCAGCGCGGTGCTGGTGCGGGATGTATCCAGCCTGGCACGGTGTTTCGCAGTTCATCCGGAATATTTAAAAGACGCCTCCGTGGGCGAGGGAGAAGTGAATTTCTGGGATCTGGGGCCGGAGCTGACCCGGCCGGCCAGAAGTCTGAAACTTTGGATGACCCTTCAGGTCATGGGAACGGACGCTCTGGGGCAGGTGATCGACCACGGCTGCCATCTGGCGAAGACCGCGGAGAACGCCATCCGCAGCCTGCCGGGCTGGGAGATCATTTCCCCCGCCGCCCAGGCCATCGTAAACTTCCGTTTTGCCCCTGCCGGCGTGCCGGAGCGGGAGCTGGACGCCTTAAATCAGGAGATCTCCCGGGCCATCAGCGCCGGAGGCTTTGCCCAGGTGCTCACCACAGAGCTGAACGGAAAGAAGGTGCTGCGCATCTGCGCGTTAAACCCGGAGACCACCGACGGGGACATCCGGAAAACCGTGGAGCTTTTGGACCGTCTGGCCCGCAGGTTCCAGGGGAGAGCCAGCGCTTAGGCGCCGGCTCAGCCCACCAGGGCCGTCACGCCGAAATAGGCCAGCACGATGATGCCCAGTACAATGCGGTAATAGCCGAAAAACTTGAAATCGTTATTTTTAATATAGCCCATCAGGAATTTGATGGAATAGACGGACACCACGAAGGCCACCGCCATGCCAAAGAGCAGGTAGAACACCTGGGGGCCGGTAAAGCTGTTTCCTTCCAGGAAATATTTCACGATCTTTAAGCCGCTGGCCCCAAACATCACCGGAATCCCCAGGAAAAAGGAAAACTCCGCCGCCGCGCCCCTGGAACAGCCTAACACCATGGCTCCCAAAATGGTGGCGCCGGAGCGGGATGTGCCGGGGATCATGGCCAACACCTGGAACAGGCCGATGTATAAAGCCAGCTGGAAGGAAATCTGTCCCACCTTCTGGGCCCGGGGCGCCGTCCCCGCGTTCCTGTTTTCCACCAGGATGAACAGCACGCCGTAGAGGATCAGCATGGCGGACACCACGTAGGCGTTGTCCATAAGCACCGCGTCAATCCAGTCGTCCAGAAGGAGGCCGAACACCGCCGCCGGCAGGCAGGCTACCACAATCTTCATCCACAGCCGCAGGGTAGCCCGTTTCTGGGCCGGTTTTTTCCTGGAGCTGAAGGGGTTCAGCCGGTGAAAATAGATGACCAGCACCGCCAGGATGGCTCCCAGCTGGATCACCACCTTAAACATATTGACAAATTCTTCCGGCTGCTTAAACTGCACGATCTTATCCACCAGGATCAGATGTCCCGTGCTGCTGATGGGCAGCCATTCTGTAAATCCCTCCACGATGCCTAAGACCAGCACCTTCAACACTTCAATAAAACTCATAAGCAATCCCTCTCCATTCTGTCTCAAATATTCTCGATCTGCCAGTCGATGGGCGCGACGCCGTTCTTCACCAGGAAATCATTGGTCTTGCTGAAGGGGCGGCTGCCGAAAAATCCGCGGTAGGCGGACAGCGGGCTGGGGTGGGGCGCCTCCAGGATCAGATGCTTTGGATTGTTTAACATCGTCTTTTTCATCTGGGCCGGACGTCCCCACAAAATAAAGACGATGGGACGGTCCTGTTCGTTTAACACCCGGATGGCCGCGTCCGTAAACTCCTCCCAGCCGATGCCGTGGTGGGAGTTGGCCTGGTGGGCGCGGACGGTGAGCACTGTGTTTAAGAGCATAACGCCCTGGTCAGCCCATTTTTTCAGATAGCCATTATTGGGGATGTAGCAGCCCAGATCGTCGTGCAGCTCCTGGTAAATATTTACCAGGGACGGCGGGATCTCCACATCCGGTTTCACGGAAAAGCAGAGGCCGTGGGCCTGGCCTACGTTGTGGTAGGGATCCTGCCCCAGGATCACCGCCTTCACCTTGGAAAGGGGGGTAAACTCAAAGGCGTTGAAAATGTCGTTGGCATCGGGAAAAATCTGCCTTGTCCTGTATTCCTGCAATACGGTATCATAAAGTTTCCTGTAATAAGGCTTTTTGAACTCGCCGCTCATCGGGCCGAGCCAATCGTTGCTGATAGCCCCCATGTGGTCTCCTCCTCGCATCTTTTGTCATTCTCAGGATACCGGGCCAAAGGGCCAAAACCTCCGCCGCGGGGTCTGCCCGCGGGAGAGCGTCTGACGGTTTGACAATCCGGTATCAAAGGGTCAAATATCTATGAATCTCACAGTTTGTAACATTTTATCACAGTTTTTCTACAAATTCCACGGAATTTTCTTTCACTGCCTCCGCCTTCGTCTGGATTTCGTCGGAAATCTGGGGAAATGTTTCATTTATTCGATACATATGCGCCTTATTGTTAAAAAATACGGTCTTTTCCAGAGGCCAGCGCAGCACCTGCAGCTCCCGCATCCGGACGCCCGCTCCCAGCTCCAGCACCTCCAGCCTGCGGTTTAAGGTTCTGGACAGCCAGGCGGTGTACTCCCGCCAGCTGATGAGGTATCCCTCCTCGATGTAGTGCTCCGCCTCTATGGTATTGGGGATTAAAGGGGCGCCGCAGTGAGGGCATTTCCCGTCCGCCACCTCCCCTTCTTCCCAGATGTCCGTGGTGCAGGCCGCCTGACACTGATACCAGTGGAGATTGCCGCAGGGGGCGGTGATCCGTTTCCCGTCCAGGGGAGAATCGTAAATCTGCCCGTCCACGTTTACCGTCACGATAAAGTAGTCTTTTCCCTCCAGGAGCTTTGCCAGGGCCTCGTAGGCCGGCTTTAAGTCCCGGCCGGAACCGGCGCCCCACTCGGTGCCCAGGCCCACCAGCACCCGCTCCGCGTCCCGGATCCTGGCCGGGAGGTCTGCTGTGATGTGATTTGTATCCATTTGGAATGGTTCCTTTCTGTTGTTTTTCGATTTTAAAAAAAGTGTGCGCAACAGCGCACACTCGCGCCGGAGCGCGGCTGCGTCAGCAGCCATATTCCTCTGCGCGAAGTGCGCCTCCCGCCGGAGGCTTTTGTGTCATAGGGAACGCAGTTTCCTGTGACATAAAAAAGGGGGCGCTTGGCGCGCGCCGCGGCGGGCCTTTGCCGGGAGCAAAAGGGACGCCGTGGTTTCGGTTTCCTCTTATCCGCGGATTTCCGCCCGGCTGCCGCCGGCTCTGTCCTTTGTCACCACGATCTGGCGGTCGATCCGCTCTTTTAACTCGGGCACATGGGAAATGATTCCCACCAGGCGGTTTCCCTCTGTCAGCCCCGCCAGGGCGCGGATGGCCTGCTGCAGGGCCTCCTCATCCAGAGTGCCAAAGCCCTCGTCCACAAACATGGTGTCCAGGCGGATGCCCCCGGCCATGGACTGGATCTCGTCGGAAAGGCCCAGGGCCAGGGACAGAGAGGCCTGGAAGGACTCGCCGCCGGATAAGGTTTTCACGCTCCTCACTGAGCCGTTGTAATGGTCGATGACGTCCAGCTCCAGGCCGCTCTGGCTCTGGTTGTTCTCCGCACGCTCCCGCCGTTTCAGCTCGTACTGGCCGCCGCTCATGACCATGAAACGGGTGTTGGCCCGGTCGATGATGCGGTCGAAATAGTTCATCTGGATGTAGGTCTCCAGCATCACCTTTTCTTTTCCGCTGACGCTGCCGTTGGCGGTGTTTGAGAGGGCGCGGACCATGGACCAGCGGCTCTCCAGCTCCGCCAGGCTCCGGGAACGGGCGCGGATGTTTTCCAGGGCGGACTGATTGGAGCGGACGCGGGCAAAGAGGAGTTTCTGCCTCTGGGAAAGGGCGGCCCGCTCTGCGGTAAGGGCAGCTTTTTTCTCCTCCGCCGCCGTCTCGTCTGTCTGAGGGGCTGCCAATAGCTGCTGTTTTAACTGGGCGATCCGGCCGTCCAGGCCTGCCAGCTCCCGGTTTTCCTGCTCCAGCCGGGTTCTGGCCTGCTCCAGGGCCTGTTTGCCCGCCGCGATGCTCTCCCGCGCGGCGGCGGCCCGCTCCAGAGCCTGGCGTTTCCCCGGCCAGCGAAGGTCGGCCTTAAGCTCTGTGAGGCGGCTCTCCATCTCCGTCCGGCGGCTTTCGGCGGCAGCCATATCCCGGGCGGCGGCCGCAAGCCGTTCCTCCGCCTGACGGCAGGCGGTTTCCTGGGCGGGGATTCTGGTTCCCAGCTCCTGTTTCCTGGCGGCCCGTTCCCGCTCCCCGCGAATGCGCTCCTCCAGGGCGGACAGTTTCGCCGTGATGGTTTCCAGACGGTGGGCGGCGGAGGTGAGGATGGCGGGGACATCGGGAACGGTGGGAACATCGGGAATGGTGGAAACATCGGGAACGGCAGCAACACCGGAAAAAGCAGTAACGGCAGTTTCTCCATCCACAGTTTCCTTCCCATCCCACAGCCCCAGGGCCTGTCCCTGGGCCGCGATCTTCTCTCTCAAAAGGGCGGCCTGCCCTTCTGCTGTTCCCTTCTGGCCCTGAATCTCCTCCAGGCGGGCAGCTAAACGGATTTCCTCCTGCCGCAGGGTTTCCGCCTGCGTCTCCAGACGCTTCAGGCTCTGTTCCTCCGCGGCTCTCCGGCGGATGGTCTCCTCCGCCTCCCTTATGCGGGCCGCCAGCTCCTGCTGCTCCTTCCTGCTGGCCTCACAGGCGTTTGCCAAAAGCTGGGACGCCTGGGCGGCGGACATGGGTTTTCGCTCTCCGGCATCCTGGGGCGAGGTATTCGTAGATGCCATATCCTGGGATGATGATTCCTGGGATAATGATTCTCGGGATGACGATTCCCGGGATGACGGCCCTCGGAACGCTGTCTCTCCCGCGGCGTCCTGATCTGCCCCGTTCTCTGTCCTCTGCTCAGTCTGGGGCAGGCCGATCAGCTTTTCCAGGCGGCTGCGGACGTTCTCGCCTTTCGTCTCCACCGCCCCTCTCCTGGCTCCGGTGACGGAGCTGGCCTTCTCCGCCATCCGTCTGGCCTGTTCTTGGTCCTGCCTGGCCTGCTCCAGTTCCGCCTCCGACGGCATTTCCAGGGCTTTCCCCGCAGGAGCCGGGTGGTTTCGGGAGCCGCAGACGGGACAGGGCTCTCCTTCCTCAAGGGTCTCCGCCAGCACTCCCGCCTGGCCATCTAAAAACAGGCGCTCCATCTGGCCGCACACCCTGGTCTTACGATCCAGCTCCATAATCGCCTGGCGGTAGACTGTGGCGGAATCCCGGTACACCTTCAGCAATTTTTCGTACTCTTTCAAATCCCCCTGTAAGTCTGACAGCTCCCCCAGCCGTTTCTCCTCCGCCTCCAGGCGGCCTTTTAAGCTGGCCCGCAGAGCCTCCGCCCCCTCCAGGGATTTTATGGTTTCCTTTCGTTCGGCGATCTCTCTGGCCGCCTTATCCTGCTCCTGGCGGCACAGAGCCCGTTTTTTCTCCATCGCCTCCTGGTCAGAGCGAATGGCCCGCAGGGTTTCCTCGCAGCCGCGAAGATTCTTCCCATCCTTCAGCAGGCTCTCCAGGCCGCGTTTTCCCGTCTCCGCCTGAGCCTGCTCACCTGCCAGGCGCTCCTGGTTTTCCCCGGCGTCCTCCAGCCCTTTTTGCTCCGTTTTCCATGCCTCCAGGAGTGCCAGCTGGTTTTTCGCGTCCTGCTCCAGCTCCTCTTTTCGCTTTCCGGCCGCGGCGGCGTCCCTCATCTCCCGCCGGATCCGCTCCAGCTGCTCCTCCAGCCGGTCATATCCCGGCAGTTCCGCCTCCAGGGCTGCCAGCTCCCGCTCCAGGGCCTGACGCTCCGGCTCCTTTTCTTCCTCCCGCTTCAGGGCGTTTTTTTGCTCCTCCAGAGCCTGAGCGCGGTGATTTCTGGCCTCCAGCTCCCGTTCCAGGGTCTGCCGGAGTTTCTTCTGCTCCGCGGCCTGGCGGAGACATTCCTGCACCGTATCCAGGGCTTTCTCATTTTCCCCAAGAGCCTGCTCCAGTTTCGTTTCCTCCTCACGGTCGGCGGTTAAAATCTGTTCTATCAGCTCCGTCACTTCCTCCACCGGCAGTTCCCCGGCCCGCGCCCGCTCCGTCTCCGCCGCCAGGGTCTCGTTTCCTGGCCCGTCCGGCGCCTGGATGCCGTCGATATACTGGGCCACCCCGGCCTTTTCCCCGTCGCAGAGGACCTTCAGGAGGCTGGTTTCCTCTCGCAGCCGCTCCTGCAACCGCTGATAGTAACCGGTTTTGAAAATTTCCCGGAAAATGGACTGCCGCTCCTTCGTGTCCGCCAGGATCAGTTTCATAAAATCCCCCTGGGCGATCATGGCGATCTGGGAAAACTGGCTGCGGTCCACCCCCAAAAGCTCCCGCACTGCCCGGTTCACATCCTTTAGTTTCGTCACCACTCGCCCGTCTGGACAGGTGAAAACGGCATCCGCCTTCTGCACCGTCATCCCGCCGCCCCGCTTGGCCGGGCGCTCGTACTCCGGGTTCCGTTTCACAGTATAGCGCTTTCCCCCGTAGGAAAATTCCAGCTCCACCTCCGTGGGCACCACCGGATCCGCGTACTTGGAGCGGAGCATGGACGGCTCTCGGTTTCCGCCGCTGGCCTCCCCGTAGAGGGCAAAGGTGATGGCATCAAAAATCGTGGTTTTCCCTGCTCCCGTGTCCCCGGCGATCAGGTAAAGCCCCCGTTCTCCCAATTTTGTCATATCCAGCTCCGTCTCCCCGGCGTATGGCCCGAAAGCGGAGATTCTCAAACGTACCGGTTTCATGGCTCCTCCTCCCAAATGCTCTCGATCAGCCCCTCCACCAGGCTGGCCTGCTCGCTGCTCATATCCTGGTTATTCTGTTTCCGGTAAAATTCCGCGAACAGCTCCAAAGGCGTTTTCTTCTCCACCTGTCTCGCCACCTCCACCCGGCCGCCCAAGCGAGTGCGGAGGTTGTCGTAATCCAGTTTCATCAGGTTGGGATAAATCACCCGCAGCCTGCCCACCGCGTCCCGGATGTCCTCCTCGTCGGTGAGGGTGATGTGATAGTAGTCTTCCCTGTTTTTCCCTTCATAAAAGGCCTTTGCCGTCAGCTCCATGTAGGTTCCTCTGATCTCCGCCAGGTCCCGTTTTGGGATCAGGGGCACGGTGCGCACCGTCAGCTCCCCCTTTTTCCCCAACTCCGCTATGGTCACCGACTTTGCGTGCTTTACCTCGGAAAACGAGTATTTTAACGGCGTCCCGCAGTAGCGCACCCGCTCCGAGCCGATGTTCTGGGGCCCGTGGACATGGCCCAAGGCCACGTAGTCAAAGCCGTCGAAGACAGAAACGTCCACGTTGTCGGAGCCGCCCACGGAAATTTCCTCCGACTCTGACCGGGAGGCGCCGGTGACAAACTGGTGGGTCACCAGCACGTTTCGCACGGCGGGATCCAGGTCCATGGCATCCACAGCCGCCGCCACCGCCTCGGTGTAGCTGCCGATCTCCCGCTCCGGGGAAAACCGTTTCACCGACGCCGGTTTCACAAAGGGCAGCAGATAAACGCGCACCGGCCCGAATTCGTCCGCCAGCTCCACCGGTTTCACCTCTCCCCCGTACACCGGGGAAATGTGGATTCCGCTCCCCTCCATCAGCCTGGCCCCAAAGGCCAGCCGCTCCGAGGAATCGTGGTTTCCGCTGATTAAGAAGGTCTGGGTGTTTTTCGCTGCCAGCTTTGTCAAAAATTTGTCAAATAACTGCACCGCCTCCGCCGGAGGCACCGGTTTGTCGTACACATCCCCGGCGATGAGGACGGCGTCCGGCTGCTCCCCGTCCAGTACGCGAAGGATTTCTTCTAATATATATTCCTGATCCTCCAGCATGGAAAACTCGTTGACCCGCTTTCCCAGATGGAGATCCGACAAATGAAGTAATTTCATCCCATTTCCTTTCCGCCGCCTGCGGCAGCGCCTTTTTCCCCTATCTTATCACAAACAGGGCCGGCGCGCATCCTTTCTTCCAAAAGGTTGTTGCCAGCCGCGCCGGTCACCTCTATAATAGAAACGAGAAACGGCAGTTTTTCCTGCGTTCCGGATGGTTTTTTGATGAATTATATCATTTTTTATATGGATTTCAAATACGCATATGCTAAATGATATGTTTTCCAGAGCGGGGGCCGTAAGAGAAAGGAACAAACGAAATGAAACAGGCAGTTGTACGCATTAAAAAGGGAGAGGCCCGTGCCCTGAAGGCCGGCGGGCTGTGGATATATGACAATGAGATCGACTCTGTGACCGGGGATTTTGAGAACGGGGACATGGTGGCAGTGGAGGATTTTGACGGTTATTTCCTGGGCTATGGATTTATCAACACCAAGTCCAAAATCACCGTCCGGATCATGTCCCGGAAACGGGACGCCGTGGTGGACGAATCCTTTATCGAAATGCGGGTGAGAAACGCCTGGGAATACCGGAAAAGCACGGTGGACACTTCCAGCTGCCGCCTGATCTTCGGGGAGGCGGATTTCCTGCCCGGCATCGTGGTAGACAAGTTTTCCGACGTGCTGGTGGTGGAATCCCTGGCCCTGGGCATCGACCGCTGGAAACCGGTAATTCTGGAAAAATTAAAGAAGGTGCTGGCGGAGGACGGCATTTCCATCCGCGGTATCTACGAGCGCAGCGACGCCAAGGTACGGCTCCAGGAGGGGATGGAGCGGTATAAAGGCTTTGTGGGCGAGCCCTTTGACACAAAGGTACAGATCGTGGAAAACGGCGTGAAATACATGGTGGACGTGGAGGACGGCCAGAAAACCGGGTTCTTCCTGGATCAGAAGTACAACCGCCTGGCCATCCAGCGTCTCTGTCCCGGCAAGCGGGTGTTGGACTGTTTCACCCACACCGGCTCCTTTGCCTTAAACGCCGGCATTGCCGGAGCCGCCTCCGTGCTGGGCGTGGACGCCTCGGAGCTGGGCGTGGCCCAGGCCCGGGAAAACGCGGAGTTAAACGGCCTTTCTGACCGTGTTTCCTTCGTCTGCGCCGACGTGTTTGACCTGCTGCCGGAGCTGGAGGCTAAGGGGGAGAAATTTGACGTGGTCATCCTGGATCCGCCCGCCTTCACCAAATCCCGCGCCTCCATCAAAAACGCCGTCAAGGGCTACCGGGAGATCAATATGAGGGGCTTAAAGCTGGTGAAGGACGGCGGATTTCTGGCCACCTGCTCCTGCTCCCACTTTATGGACCCGGAGCTGTTTTCCAAAACCATCCGCGAGGCCGCTGTCAGCTGCCACAAACGCCTCCGCCAGGTAGAATACCGCACCCAAGCCGCGGACCATCCCATTTTGTGGGCGGCGGATTCGTCTTATTATCTGAAGTTTTATATTTTTCAGGTGGTGGAGGAGAAATAGGCGGGGAAATGAGAGGGGAAAGCAGATGAGGCCGGCGGCGGAGAGGCTTGTGGGCGGCGGAAATTCTCGGCGGAAATTTCCCATTGCCCCTTGAAGACTGTTTTTCAATGTGATATAGTAGGGGTAGAAAAGGGAAAGCCGGAGACACACGGCCTACCCTGCAATCAACAGCTTATATTTTACAAGCCGTCGCTATTGGTGGTAGCGGCGGCTATTTTCTTCCCTTAAACATCTCATACATGAGACTGACAAGAGCTACGATGAATATTCCCATCTGGATTAAATCCGAATATGTAACATACATCAGCAATCGCCCTCCTTTCTCTCGTCCGGAGGGGTTGCCCCTCCGATTATGGAGGGTAGGCCGCCTTTTTTTGTGTTCCGACTTTCCGTATTGCAAATATAGCAGATTCAAAAAGAATTCACAAGTCCCTTTTTCGCCAACGTGTTATTCCAGCGCCATCTCCACCGCCTTCTCCCCATGGATCAGCGTCGTATCAAACACCGGCAGCTCCACATCTTCCTGTTTCACCAGCAGGCCGATCTCCGTGCAGCCCAGGATCACGCCTTCCGCGCCCTGGCTTTCCAGGCGGCGGATGATGGCGAGAAATTTTTCTTTCGACTCCGCCCGGATCTCTCCCAGGCAAAGCTCCTGATAGATCACGTCATTGACCGTCTCCATGTCCGCCTCGTCCGGCACCAGAACCTCGATTCCCGCATCTACCAGCTTTGCCTTGTAAAAATCCTGGGTCATGGTGTATTTCGTCCCCAAAAGGGCCGCCCGGCGAATCCCGCGGCGGTTTAACTCGTCCGCCGTCGCCTCCGCGATATGAACCAGGGGAACCTGGATGTTTGCCTGAATCTGCGGCGCTACCTTGTGCATGGTGTTGGTGCAGATTAAAATCATCTCTGCCCCGGCCCGCTCCAGGGCGGCAGCCGCCTCGCCCAGGATTTCTCCGCTCCTCTCCCAGTCGCCCTCTGCCTGACACTTTTCAATCTCCGCGAAATCCACGCTGTACAGTACCAGCTCCGCGGAGTGCAGGCCGCCCAGCCTGCGTTTCACTGCTTCGTTGATCATCTGATAGTACGTCACCGTACTTTCCCAGCTCATTCCTCCCAGCAATCCGATCCGTTTCATCTCTGACTCCTCCCCGGCCGCCGTCATGGCCTCATATTATAATACACCTGGCCGTTCTGCCAGCCGCCGCGCCGGTACTGGGCCATCTCGCTCACTGTCACCATCTGGTATCCCCGGTTGTGCAGCTCCGGAATGATCTGCAGGGCCGCGTCCCCGCTGGCCTGGTAAAGCTCGTGCATCAGAATAATATCCCCATCCTGCACATGATCCAGCACGGCACTCACCGTTTTCTGGGCATTGCGGGTTTTCCAGTCCAAAGTGTCCACGTTCCAGAGGACGATGGGTTCCTGAACCGTGGCCAGCACCGTAGCGTTCTTGTTTCCTCCGGGAAGACGCACAGTAACCGGGCGGACGCCGCAGGCCGCCTGGACCGTATCAGCGCACCGGTCGATCTCCTGGCGGATCTGGGCGGCATTTAACTTGTTCAGATATTTGTGAGAATACGTGTGGTTGCCGATCTCATGGCCCTCGGCTACCATGCGCTGGAGCTCTGCCGTATAGGAAGGAACCCGTTCTCCCACCACGTAGAAGGTGGCCTTCGCGTCATACTGAGCCAGACAGTCCATGATCCTGTTTCCCACCGGCGCGTAGGGGCCGTCGTCAAAGGTGAGCGCGACCATGGGCTTTGCCGGGTCGATCACACGGCCAGTCTCCTGGGCGTTCGTTTCGCCCTGTCCCTCTGCCGCCGCGGCATCTCCTCCCGCTGTCTCTGCCCCATCTGTCCCGGCATTCTCCCCGCCGGACGCGCCTTCCTGGGCGCTGGCTGCCTCATTTCCCGTTTCTCCCGTCTCCGCGGCCGCACCGGTTCCGTCCTGGCCTGCCGTCGCGCCGTCCGCCGCTGTTTTTGCCGCTACGTCTGTCCCCGGTCCGTCCGGAACTTCCGCCGCCTGGGCCTGGTCTTCCGGCCTTACACCGGTCTGGTCGGACACATTTCCGTTCTCGTCCACCCAGCGGGCTACCCCCGGCCCCAGATTTTCGTTCTGCCATTCATTTCTGATCACTTCCCCCTCGGCCGCGGACACCGGCTGTGATGCGAGCGCGCTGGCGAGAGCTGCCGCCGTGAGCATTCGTTTCCACAATTTCATTTCTGTAAACCTCCTCGCTGTTCATACTACCAGTATAGCGAAAACCCAGGCAAAAGCAAGTGCCCGCCCATTTCCTTAATGATTCTTAAGAATATTTCTCGGGTGTTCCGGACGGTTCACCGCCCAAGACGGCCGGTTTCCGGAGAGCACCTGGTGGATCTGCTCCGCCGCCTGTCTGGCCATGAGCGCCATGCACTCCTCCGTGTTGGAGGCCATGTGAGGAGTCACCGTCACGTTTTCCATGGAAAACAGGGGATTGTCCGGCTGAGGCGGCTCTTTCTCAAACACATCCAGAAACGCCCCGCCGATCTCCCCCGTTTCCAGGGCGCAGATCAGCTCCGCCTCCTTCACCACCTCGCCCCTGGCGCAGTTGATCAGCCTGGCGGTGGGTTTCATCATGGAAAATTCTTTCTCTCCCACAATCCCCCTGGTGCTCTCCTTCAGTGGCATATGAAGGCTCACAAAGTCCGCCTCCCGGAAACATTTCTCCCACTCTGCCGCCTCGGCGTACTCCGGCGCCTTCTCCGGCGTCAGGGATGGGGAATAGGCGAGAATGCGCATTCCCAGGGCCAGATGGGCCTTTTTCGCCACCTCCCGGCCAATACGGCCAAAGCCGATCACCGCCAGGGTTTTCCCCCGCAGATCCATCCCTTTATGAGTATTTTTATAGCTAAACTCCCCTTCCTTCATCCGGCGGCCGCAGGCCGCCATATTCCGGGCACAGCAGATGAGCGCCCCCAGGGTAAACTCCGCCACGGAGGAGGTGGTGGCATCCGGCGTGTTGGTCACCCAGATTCCCAGACGGGCCGCTGTCTCCAGATCCACGTTATTGTAGCCGGCGCCGTGGCGGGCTACCACCTGGAGCCGTTTCCCCGCCTCCAGAATCTTCCCGTCAAAGGGGGCCGTCCGCAAAAGCACGGCGTCGCAGTCCGCCACCTCCCGAAGGAGCGCCTCCTCCGACACTCCGGTTCCCATGAGGACCTCGTAACCCTGATCTTCTAAAAATTCCACTCCCTCCGGGGCTACCGGTTGGGGGATGAGTATTTTGTATGGCATTTTTCTTTCCTCCTGCATTTTCTTCCTTTTCATTATGAAATGAGAGGCATGATTTGTCTACCTTTTTATCACTCTCCCCGCAGATATGTCGAGAAACAGATATAGACATACAGGCAAAAACGCCACCGGCCAGACCCATTCCCATTCGGCTCGCCCTCTGTAAAATCGGCTTGAGCCTCTGAAACGGTCTGGCCAATGGCGTTTGAAATGACACTGTCGGATGGAAACCGACACATGGCCATACCTGTGTTTTGCTTATAGACTATTCTTTGAAATCCTATAAATTTTAATCTGAAAAATTGGTTTAAAAATTCTATGATTTAAGAACAAATGTTCGTTTTTGGTATTGACATCTCCCTAAGAATCGGCTATAATACACTTACCAGAACAAACATATGTTCTTTTTTTCATAGATTTCTCCTGTAACTATGCCTTTGCCACCACCGTTTCCGAACTGCGCCCCGAGATTCCGGCATTACGCCATCCTCGTCCATTCCGGATGATTGACCGGCCAATCCGGTTTTTCTCCGGATAAAACCCGATGAATCTGTGAGGCGGCCTGCGTGGCCATGAGCGCCATGCACTCCTCTGTATTGGAGGCCATATGAGGGGTGAGGCTCACATTGTCCATGTGCAGCAGCGGATTGTCTGGTTTCGGCGGCTCCTCTGTCAGCACATCCAGAAATGCGGCAGCGATCTGCCCGGTCTTTAGCGCCTCTACCAGCGCCGGTTCGTCCACCACTTCGCCTCTGGCGCAGTTGATAAAATGAGCCGTCGGTTTCATCATGGCAAATTCCCTGGCTCCGATAAAACCACGGTTATCCGCTGTCAGAGGCATATGAAGAGTTACAAAATCCCCCTCTCGAAACGCTGTTTCCCAGTCCACCAGCCGGGCATATTCCGGACAGCTCTCCGGTTTTGCGTAAGGATCGTAGGCCAGGATCTTCATATCCAGAGCCGCATGGGCCTTTTCTGCCACCTCGCGCCCGATCCGTCCGAAACCGATGACAGACAGCGTCCTGCCTCTTACATCTACTCCTTTGTGATTGTTCTTATAAAAGAACTCACCTTCCGCCATTTTTTTATTCATCAAAAATGTGCGTTTTGCAGACGCCAGCAGAGCTCCCAGCACAAACTCTCCCACCGTTTTCGTAGTGGAATCCGGCGCATTTGTCACCCATATTCCCAGCTCCTCCGCAGCCTTAAGATCCACATTGTTGTACCCCGCTCCATGCCGGGCCACGATTTTTAACTGCTTTCCGGCCTCCAGCACAGCCCTGGTCACAGGAGCTGTCCGAAGGAGAATCCCGTCGCAGTCCACTACATCCCTGATTAAATCCTCCTCCGCGGCTCCGGAGCCGTTTACAACCTCATAGCCCCGTTCCTCCAAATACGCTACCCCTTCCGACGCAATCGCCTGAGGGACTAAAATTCGATATGACATGACCTCTCTCCTTTCACACAACGGCATACGCCCCGTTTAAGACATCGCCGCTGTCCGTTTCCTCTCTTTTGCAATCTGAGTCGCATACACCAGCGCGATCAGCACCACGCCGATGACATCGGACACCGCCCCCGGCATCAGCATTCCGACGCTGCCCAATAGTACGACCGCAGTCTGAATCCAGGACAGATTGCCCTTAAAATACCGCTGCACGCCCGTGGCCAGCCCGTATGAACCGATCAGAGCCGTTACTACAGCCAGCCCGATTTCCACCGGTGTCCCTTTTCCCAACAGAGCCGGATTCAGACAGAATAGGAACGGCAGCAAGAAACCAGCCAGACTCAAACGCCACGCAATAAATCCTGTTTTCATAGCATCCCCATTGGCAATACCTGCCGCGGTATAGGCAGCCACCGCTACCGGCGGCGTCACGTTGGCCATGATTCCAAAATAGAATACGAAAAAGTGAGCCGCGATCTTTGCTACTCCCAGCTGCTCCAGCGCTGGAACAATCAGCGTGGCCAGAAGTACATAGGCCGCCGACGTAGGCATTCCCATTCCCAGAATAACGGAGGTGAGCATGGTCAGCAGCAGCAGAACCATAACGTGCCCGCCAGAAAGGGCAATCAAAAGGGAGGATAACTTGTATCCAATACCGGTCAGCATTAAAATTCCAACGATAATTCCCGCCGTGCCGGTGGTCAGCGCCACGCTCACCATGCCTTTGGAGGAACCGGCCACCAGTTTCATCACTTTCCCAAATTTTTCTCTCCGTCCCGGATACAAAAGCATAATGAGAATCAGGGCGATAATGGAGAAGAACGCCGATTTTTGAGCCGAATACCGCACTCCCACCAGCAGGAAGATCAGAAGCAGTAACGGCAGCAGCAGATACCAGCCTTTTTTCAGCTCCTCTTTAAAATTAGGCAATTCTTCCTTCGGCTGTCCCAGCAGGTTATGCTTTAATGCCTCCAGGTCGATCATCATAAACAGCGCAATGTAAAACAGAATCGCTGGTATAATCGCTGCGATCAGCACGTCCTGATAAGAACCGATATAATCTGCCATGATAAAAGCTGCTGCTCCCATCACCGGAGGCATGAGCTGGCCGCCGGACGAGGCCGCCGTCTCCACCGCACCGGCAAAATCCGCTCGAAATCCACTTTTCTTCATCAGGGGAATGGTGAAGGAACCGGTTCCCACCACATTGGCCACCGCGCTGCCGGAAATGGTTCCAAACAAGCTGCTGGCTACCACCGCCACCTTGGCAGGGCCGCCCCGGAAACCTCCCAGCAGAGACTGGGTCAGACGGATAAACACATCGCCTGCACCGGACGCCTCCAGCACCCCTGCAAAGATCACGAAAATGGACACGTAGATAGCCGACACCCCCAGGGGCGTTCCAAAAATTCCATTCGTTCCTTTAAACAGCAGTTCCACAATCCTGGACCAGTCGTATCCTCTGTGAGCAATTCCCCTGGGCAGATGAGGCCCCAGAATCGCGTAGACAATACAGAGAATGGCAATAATAGGCATAGCCGCCCCTACTACGCGCCAAGTGAAAAAGAGGAGCATGAGAATCAAAATGGTTCCTAGAACCAGATCAATGGTGGACATGGTTCCTGTCTGTTTCCACATATCGTTGGCGATTGAGTAGGAGTAGATTCCGATAACCGCCAGTGCACCGATGAGCACGATCTGGTAGGCCAACCGGATCCCTGCCTTTTTCGTCTTGACCAGATCGTAGCATAGAGGAACCAGCATCATGCTGAATACCAGATGGACAATCCTCTGCTGATAGGCCGGGAGTGCGCCGAAATACGACGTATAGATGTGAAACACCGCCAGGACCAGCCCGATCACAAACACTCCTATTTCCTGAATTTTACCTTGTATTTTCTCCATAGCCGATCTCCTTATCCTCTGTGTCTGCCCGCAGGCCAGACCCTTACTTCATCGTTCCAGCCTCCTCCAGATACTTTACAGCTCCTGGGTGCATTTCCACTAAGCCCTCCAGGCCTCTGGTGGCATTTTCCAGGCTCCACTCGTCACACTGGGGATAAGCGGCTACCAGGGCATCGTTATTTTCATACAGAGCTTTCACCATCTGGTAGATCTCCTCCTCCGGAATGTCCTTATGAGCGATCATAATGCTGGCACTTCCGAAAGTATACTCTACTGGCTCGTCCTGTCCGTTGTAAACATCCGCCGGAATCGTTGCCGGAATATAGTAGCTGCACTGCTCCATGATCTGATCATACTGCTCCTTGTCCAGATCCAGCAGACGGATCTCCTTCGAGGCTGCAGCTGTGGACACCGGAGATGCGGGAATGGTACTCATAATGCAGACTGCATCCACGTTGCCGTCCGTCAGAGCCTCTGCCCCGTCACCGTGGGCCAGATACTCCGGCGTCCAGTCCGTGTTGATCTCATAGCCGTAAGCATCCATAATAGTTTTCATCGCGTCGCCCGCAACGGATCCGGCAGGTCCTACAGCGACCTTTTTCCCTTTCAGATCCGCATAGGACTGAATGGGACCGTCCTTCAGCACATAGACCTGCAAGGTGGTCAGGTGTCCGCCCATGACTCCCATCAGCTCTCCCTCCGGCACCTGCTTTCCTTCAAAGCTGCCTTCCCCGTTCAGGGCCAGGGCCAGCACATCCGAGGCGGTCATCGCCAGCTCTACACTGCCATTTTCCGCCAGGAGGATATTTTCGGAGGAACCTCCGGTAATCTCAATATTAGCGGATACTCCCGGCACATTCTTATTGATAATATCTGCCATTGCCGTTCCAATAATGGAGAACGCGCCTCCTGATGAAGATGTGGCAATAGAGATATACTTTGTTTCTCCCGTATCCCCCGTCTGTGCCACTCCTGTTTCTTCACCGCCCGAACATCCTGCCACAGCGGACATCATAAAAGCTGCTGCCACCATAATACCTGTTGCTCTTTTTCCCATTTTTTTCATGTTTTTCCCTCCATTTTCTTAATTGTTATAATTAATATAACTGTTATAACATACAAAGATAAAAAATCCTTCTCCAGATTTTTCTCATACTAGGAATTTTCATCGTTTATCAGCAATACCAATGAATCATTAATGTGCTCCCGCATCACCTGTTCCGCGTGATCCGGATCCCCTTTTGCTATTTCATCTACTAAATAGCGATGCCAATACCTAGGATATGTTACTCTGGGCGCATTTGTCCCGATTGCCCTGCAAAGGACATAGAACAAATTGATCCGGCGCAAAGTATCCATTAAAAGACTATTTCCCGTAAATTCCGTCAGCTTTCTGTGAAACAAAACGTGGCTGTTCCGACTGTCGATCACAGTCTCTGCTTTATACGGCACGGTGTCCAGCTCCGTCGCAATTTCCATCAATACGGTACGCTGTCCCTCTGTCATATGTTTTGCCAGATGCCGCGCTGACTGACACTCGATTGCCTCTCTGAGCTGATATACTTCTCGGATCTTTTCCACTGTGGGTGTCGTGACAAAAGATCCCCACTGAGGTTTCGACTCCACCAGTCTGTCTTCCTCCAGCCTCTTTAAGGCTTCGATAACTGGTATTACGCTGACCCCTGTCACCTCTGCCATTTTTCGGCGGGAAAGTTTCATGCCTGGTGGGAATTCCCCATCCAGAATTTTCTGTGATATGATCTGGTACGCCACATCTGCGGCGGTCTGAAAGGTTTCCTCTGCCATGTTTCTACCCCTTATTCGTTCATTTTACTCTGCTTATATTTAATATTTTTCCATATTTCTCCTTTTTTGTCCACTCCTTTCTTTGTTTTAATCAGATTATATAACTGTTATAACACATTGTCAATAATTTAACTGTTTCTCCGTCAATTCCTCTGTTTTAGCCAAATCACCCCCTATGTTTTTATGCAGTTTTCATATGATCCAATTTAGGAAAAGGTAATGACTACTAATAATAACAGGACGGCTTACTTACAACACAGAACCGTTTATGAATGAAACTTGAGAGTTCTTGAAAATATCTTAATGTGTTCGAAATCATTTTCCCACTGTGGCCACGATACATAGAAGAAAAGAAAATGATTAAAAGTATGCGCTGCAGTGCACACTCGCGCCGGAGCGCGGCTGCGTCAACAGCCATCTCCCTCTGCACGGAGTACGCACCTCTCCGGAGGCTTTTGTGGCCTAGGACACAAAAAGCTGCGAAACATAACCAACAATCCCGGTTATATTCCGCAGCCTAGCTTACCAACTTAAGTTACTTCTCCATCTCCATCCCCACCTTCACCATCCGGAACATCCGGTCTGCGGCGCCCTTGTAGAGCTCCACGGCCCGATCCAGGGCCTCCTCGATGTCCATGGCTCCGTTGATGGTGGGAAGAATGCTCTCCACGCCGAAGTCGAAGATCTTCTCCGCCCCGTCTCCCATGCCGCCCACGATGGCTACCGCCGGGATTCCTTTTTTCTTGCAGCGCATTCCGATGCCGCTGGGTACTTTTCCGAAGGCGGACTGCCAGTCGATGCGGCCCTCGCCGGTTACCACCAGGTCCACGCCCTCCAGCAGCTTGTCAAACTCGATCAGATCCAGCACCGTCTCAATGCCGGACTTCATGTTCGCCTTTAAAAATACCTTAAACGCGGCTCCCAGCCCTCCGGCCGCTCCGGCGCCCTCAAAGTGGTCCGCGTCCACGCCCAGTTTCTCTAAAATCACCTGGGCATAGTGTTTCATATCCGCCTCCATCCGGTCCAGGATCTCCGGGGTGCCGCCCTTCTGCTTTCCGAAGGTGTAGGTGGCTCCCGTAGGCCCTGTAAGGGGGTTGTTCACGTCGCACATCACCGTAAACTCCGTCTCCTTCACCGCCGGGTGCAGGCCGCTTATATCAATGTCCGCCACCTTTCCCAGGTCAGAGCCGATGCCGGAGAGCACATTCCCGTCTTGATCCAGGAATTTCACACCCAGGGCTGTCATGGCGCCCATGCCTCCGTCGTTAGTGGCGCTGCCGCCGATGGCGATGGAAATCTTCCGGTAGCCGCTGTCAAGGGCGTCCCGGATCAGCTCCCCGGTGCCGTAGGTGGTGGTGTTTAGCGGGTTGCGTTTCTCCACGGGAACCATGGGCAAGCCGGAGGCCGCAGCCATCTCGATGATGGCGGAATCCCCGTTAAACTCGCCGTAGGAGCTCTCCGTCTCCTCCATTAACGGCCCGTGTACCGTCACCTTCTTGATATTCCCCTTGGTCACAGCGATCACAGCGTCCACAGTACCTTCGCCGCCGTCAGCCACCGGCACGCCGAAGGTCTCACAGCCGGGGAAAATCTTCTCCGCCGACTCCGTCAGAAGGCTGATGATGTTCTCTGAGGACAGAGTCCCCTTGAATGAATCCGAAGCAAATAAAAATTTCATACTATCCTCCATTTCCACATTGTACCGCACAGGATCTTTCCTTTAGTATAGCACGCCGGAAGGCCTCTGTACAGACAGACCGGCAGCCTGCCATATCTGGGTAAGCCGCCGGTCCGTTGGATGTATCATATTATTTATTCATTAGGCATTTTTCAGATCAATCCTGCCTTGTGCATTTCCGTCTTGATCTTGTCAAGCACAGGACCTTCCGGAGTCGGCAGATTCGGGGTGTAGGGAACTCCTACGTTTCTGCCCCGTAAATTTGCCATATCCTTCGCGGCAACAGGGAAACTCGCGCCGTCCATGGACAGTCTCACCGGGATCAGCTTAAACTGAGCCTCTAAAGATCCCTCCAGGTCACCGGCCACGTACTTGTTGTAAACGTCGGTGATCAGCTCCGGCATGAAGTTGGCAGCCGTGCACACTCCGCCCACAGCGCCGTGGCACATGGAGGCGTACAGCAGGGTGTCCTTGCCGCCGAATACCTTAAAGCCCACATCTCTGGTCCGTCTGATGAACTCAGCCGTCTGAGTAATGTCGCCGCTGGTATCCTTCATTCCTACGATATTGGGAACCTCGTGTGCAAGGCGCTCCACCAGGTTGGCGGACATGGTGTAGCCCACACGTCCGGGGTTATTGTAAAGCAGCATGGGAGTTTCCGGAACGCACTCCGCAATGGTCTTAAAGTGCTGGAAAAGCTCGGTTTCCGTGGGCTTTAAGAACATGGGCTGAAGAACGGAGATTCCAGCTGCCCCTGCCTCTACGGCCATCTTCGCCAGCCTGCAGCATTTCTTTGTGCTGATGGCGCCGATTCCAAAGTAAACCGGTACACGCCCCGCTGCCTGGTCCAGCATGATTTTTAAGCCCCGCTCCATCTCGTCTTCCTCGACCACATAGAACTCGCCGTTGCTTCCGAAAGCCAGAATGCCCAGCACTCCGCCCTCGATCACATAATCCACCTGATCTCTTAATTTCCCTTCGTCAATCTTCTCATCAGCGTCAATCGGAGTGAGAATCGGAACGACTACGCCCTTGATAAAATCTGTATTCATGATAAACATTCTCCCCTGCTACAACTTCATTTTCTGCCTTTTGGCAGCCGCCTTCTGTCTGAATTAGTGTTTCTCCGGCTCTACAACCACGTTGCCAACCTTCTCATAGTACTTCACAAGGCTGGAGTGATCCTCTTTCTCGTAGCCGTCTGCCTTTAAGCACTGCATCATCTCCATGAGCTGTCCGGTCAGCGGAACGGGAGCGGAAATGGCGTGAGCGGCGTTCAGGGCGTTGTTTAAATCCTTGATGTGCAGCTCAATGCGGAATCCGGGCTTGAAGTTTCTGGAAAGCATCATGGGAGCCTTGGCATCCATAACAGTGGAGCCTGCCAGGCCGCCTCTGATAGCCTGATATACTAACTCCGGATCGGTGCCGGCCTTCTTCGCGAACGCGAGAGCCTCGCCTACAGCGGCGATGTTGCAGGCAACGACGATCTGGTTTGCCAGTTTCGCAACGTTTCCGGAGCCAAGCTCGCCAACGTATACAACAGATCCAGCCATTACCATTAACAGATCGTAGTACTTGTCAAACAGCTCCTTCTTGCCGCCTACCATTACGGAAAGAGTTCCGTCGATGGCCTTCGGCTCTCCGCCGGATACAGGAGCGTCCAGCATATCAATGCCTTTCTCTGCCAGCTCTGCGCCGATCTTCTTGCTCTCCACGGGATCAATGGAGCTCATGTCGATGACAACGGTGCCTTCCTTAGCGCCCTCGCAAACGCCGCCCTCGCCTAACAGGGCTGCTCTTACGTGAGGAGAGTTGGGAACCATGGTGATGATCACATCACATTTCTCCGCTACTTCCTTGCCGCTCTGCGCTGCCTCTGCGCCGCAGGAAACCAGGTCTGCCACTGCATCTTTATTGAAATCGAACACTACCAGCTGGTGACCAGCCTTGACTAAGTTCTTGCTCATCGGTCTGCCCATGATACCTAATCCGATAAATCCTACCTTCATTTCAATTACCTCTCTTTTTATTTTTTATTGGAGAGACTCTGGATTTCCGCCCGGAACCTCGTCCTCCGGAAACCTCTCTCTCATCGTTGACCTCATTATAGCGGGGTTTGTCTGGGATTTCCATGGACATTTTCCATGAAAACAAGGTTGTTTTTTGTGGATTGTCCATATTTGTCATTAAAATGAAATTTATTTATTTCATTTATATCAAAATAACTTCATCTATTCCAGCCCATACTTCTTCATCCAGCGCCAGAGCGTCGCCTTGCTGATCCCCAGGGCCTGGGCCGCCTTCTCCCGGCTGCCGTTCCACTCCTCCAGAGCCATCTCCACCGCCAGCTTCTGCCGGTCCGGGCGGCCGCCCTTTACCGCGTCCCCCAGGCGCAGCTCCCCGTCCATATGGGGGTACAGCTCCGCCAGCAGGCCGTTTACCATGTCCTCGTCGATGGAACGCTTTCCCGCTGTGAGAATGAGCCGTTCCATAAAGCTCTCCGCCTGTACCAGATTCCCCGGCCAGGTATACCGCTCCAGGGCCTTTTTCGCCCCCGCCGTGAGCACGTGATACCTGGAATATTTCCCGCACATGGCTTTTAACGACTGTTCCAGCTTTTCCGTCAGATCCTCCGGCCGCTCCCGCAGAGGCGGGATCCGCACCAAAAGGCCGCCGGCGGCAAAAAACAGCTCCCGCAGGAATTTCCCCTCCCGGGTCAGCTCCGCCAGGGAAACCTCCGAGGCCAGAATCAGCCGTACATCCGCCCGCGTCTCCTGCAATCCGTCCCCGCCGCGGCGGACATGGCGCTCCACCAGCTGGCAGAGGCTGTCCTGAGCCGCCAGGCAGAGCCGCTCCGCCCCGTCTAAAAACAGGGTGCCGCCCTCCGCCCTGGCCGCGGCCCCGTTTTCCCCAAAGATCAGGGACGGCTGGTCAGCGGCGTCCACAGTGCCGCAGTCCACCCGCAGAAAGGGGCCGGAGCTGACCATGCCGTTGCTGTGAATGCACTGGGCCAGGAGCCATTTTTCCGTGCCGCACTCCCCCTCAATGACGATGGGAGAATCGGACAGGGAGTAAAGCTTGGCCTTTCGCAGGCATTCCTGCATAGCGGGAGATTTCTGGAGCAGGTCGCCAAAATCCCCGGCGGCCCGCAGCCCCCACCTGGTTTTCTCCGTCTTTTCCCGCTCCTTTTCCGCCCGTCTGGGCTTGATTCTGGTGCAGGTAAACACCGCTCCTTCCGCCCGGCCGTCCACCACAATGGGGGCCAGATCCGCCAGGTAGGCGTTCTTTTCCATCCGCAGAAAACAGGAGTAGTTTTCCGTCCCGGTTTCCAGGGCCCGTTTTAACCCGTCCTCCTCCGTCTCCGGAAATACCTCCCACAGCTTTTTTCCCGTCACCTGCCGCTCTTCCCGGCCCATCATCTGTTCCATCATGGGGTTGGCAGACAGGATGGTTCCCGTGCCGTCCAGACGCATCACCCCGTTGGTGGAGTAGTCCAGAAGGGTTTCCATCTGAGCGGCGTTCCGTTTCTCCGCGCCCATAGCAAAATCCATGCGCTCCGCCACGGAAAAAGCCGTCCGGATGGAGTCCTCGGTGGTGGATAAAAACAGGGACGGCACTCCGGCAGCCGAGGCCGCCTCCACCGCCGTATCTCCGCCGATAATCAGCTCCGCCCCGTCGGCCACCGCCTCCGCCGCCGCCTCGTGCAGGCTCACGTCCCGGCCCGCGTAGTAAGCCGTCAGCTCAATGTCGTAGAGGGTGTCAAAATAGGTCATGTCGCTGAACATATTTTTAAAGCCCACCACAGCGATCCGCGGGCGCTGTTTCTTTAAGATCTGTTTCGCCCTGGTGACCAAAAGCCCCATTTCCTGGGCAGTGATCACGATTTCCACCACGGGAATGTCGGTATACTGTTTAATTAAAGAGGCCTGCAGCCCCCTGGCGATGATGATGGTGGCTCCCCCGGCGATCATCTGCCTGGCCTCCATCACCGTGTCCTCCGTCCGCACCACCTTCATCTCCTGGATCTCGTACTGTTTTTCCTGGAGAATGTTGTGGGCCTGGAAAAGCATCTCCTCCCGGGAGACTAACAGCACTATTTTTCCCATGCCGCTCCTTTCTTATCCGCCGCGCCGTCCACCCGCACGTGGACCAGTTTCCCGTCGCTGTACACCAGTTTCATGGAGAAAAACGGGGTATCCTCCCGCATCAGGAGGGGCAGAAACAGCCGGTCGCCCTCCCACAGGCTCAAGCCTTCGATCTCCTCCTTGGGAATCCAGCGCAGCTCTCCCTCGTTACACTCCCGCAGCTCCCCCGTAAATCCGTCCGCCGTGTACACACACATATACTCCACCTCGTCCGGGGCGGGCACAAAGGTCACGATTCCGCGAAACTGATAGGAGGTCAGGGTCAGCCCCGTTTCCTCCTTTACCTCCCGCTCCAGGCATTCTCCGGGGCTTTCCGTCCCTTCCAGATGGCCGCCCACGCCGATCCACTTTCCCTCGTTGATGTCGTTTTTCTTCTTGTTCCGGTAAAGCATCAGATATTTCCCGTCCCGCTCCAGGTAGCAGAGCGTCGTCATTTTCACCATCTTCATCCTCCATCCGTCCTTTCTGCCGCCGGCTTTCCCGGTGCGCGGCCTGTTGTTCTCTCATAAAAAGTGTGCGCTTGGCGCACACTCGCACCGGAGCGCGGCTGCGTAAACAGCCATATTCCTCTGCGCGGAGTGCGCCACCCGCCGGAGATTTTGGCGCCGTCGGGCCCGCCGTTTCCTACGGCATCAAAAGCGCGGCGCGGCAGACCTTCCGCCCGCCGCGCCGCTCTCCTGTTTCTATTTGATTTCTTTAATGTCCTTCGTAGATTACCAGGGATTCCACCGGGTATTTGCTCAGTTTCTCCCGCCCCTTCAGGCCTGCCAGCTCCATCACGAAACAGATCTTTACCACTTCGCCCCCAAGCTGCTCGATCAGCTTGATAATCGCCTCCATGGTGCCGCCCGTGGCCATCAGGTCATCCACGATTACCACCTTCTGGCCCGGCTTGATGGAATCCTTGTGCATCTCGATCACCGCCGTGCCGTACTCCAGATCGTACTCCATGGCGATGGTCTCGCAGGGCAGTTTTCCCTTTTTCCGCACCGGCACAAAGCCCTTATGCTCCGCGTAGGCCACCGGCACGCCGAAAATGAATCCTCTGGACTCCGGGCCCACCACCACGTCGTACTCCACGTCCTTCAGCATATCAATCAGGCCGTCCACCGCCAGTTTCAATCCGTCCGGATCCTGCAAAATGGTGGTAATGTCCCGGAAAATGATCCCCGGCTCCGGAAAATCCGGAATACTTCTGATGTAATCCTCTACTTTTTTCATCTTAATCCTCCTTTTGAGCCGCTGCCTATTTGGCCGCCTGCCTCATACAGTCCTCCACTCCGTTTACGAAACCGTATACGTTTATGCTCACTCCGCTCACCGCGTCCGTGTAGCCTTCCTCGTCTGCCAAGCCGGAGGCCGTCTGGTTCTCCACCACGTACTCCGCGAGGGCCTTCGCCTGGTCCGCCCACAGCAGCCCGTCCTCCGTCATCACGTACTTGCCTTCCATGGACAGCTGTTTCTTGCCCTCTCCGGCCTCATTTACCGCATCCCAATCGCAGGAAACGATGGCCCCGTTTTCCACCGTCAGCTTAATCACGTTTTTATAGCCTTTTTCGTCAAACTCCTCGTCCTCGTATACGTACTCGCCGTCCGCCAAGGCCTTCGCCACGGCGGTCTCACCGGCCGCCTGCCTCATACAGTCCTCCACTCCGTTTACGAAACCGTATACGTTTATGCTCACTCCGCTCACCGCATCCGTGTAGCCTTCCTCGTCTGCCAGGCCGGAGACCGTCTGGTTCTCCACCACGTACTCCGCGAGGGCCTTCGCCTGATCCGCCCACAGCAGCCCGTCCTCTGTCATCACGTACTTGCCTTCCATGGACAGCTGTCTCTTGCCCTCTCCGGCCTCATTTACCGCGTCCCAATCGCAGGAAACGATGGCCCCGTTTTCCACGGTCAGCTTAATCACGTTTTTATAGCCTTTTTCGTCAAACTCCTCGTCCTCGTATACGTACTCGCCATCCGACAATGCCTTCGCCACGGCGGTCTCACCGGCGGCCTGTCTCATACAGTCCTCCACTCCGTTTACGAAACCGAAGATATTGATGCTTACTCCACTCACCGCGTCCGCGTAGCCTTCCTCGTCTGCCAAGCCAGAGGCCGTCTGGTTCTCCACCACGTACTCCGCGAGGGCCTTCGCCTGGTCCGCCCACAGCAGCCCGTCCTCCGTCATCACGTACTTGCCTTCCATGGACAGCTGTTTCTTGCCCTCTCCGGCCTCGTTTACCGCATCCCAGTCACAGGAAACGATGGCTCCGTTTTCCACGGTCAGCTTAATCACGTTTTTATAGCCTTTTTCGTCAAACTGCTCGTCCTCGTATACGTATTCGCCGTCCGCCAGGGTCATGGGCTCCGCCGCGGAGCTGTCCTGCTCCTGTATCTCCTCGCCTCTGGCCTGAGCCAGGGCCTTGTTCACCGCTTTTTTCAAAGCCTCACTGGTTTTCGTGGCGCCGCTGACGCTGTCCACCTCGGCGGACTGACTGCGGAGCATTAAAAAGGGCAGGTCATTTAACACCCTTCCCCCGATCTCCGGCGTCTCCTTTTCACCGGCCACCTGGATGGAAACGATTTCCCGGTCCGTCACCTCTACCTGAACCGTCACCGGCCCGCCGTATCCTCTCGACTCCCCAGTGTAAATTCCCGGCGTATAGATCGCGGTTTCGCTGATGGGACGTCCGATCCGGCTGAGGCTCCTGTAAATGCCTGTGGAACCGGCCACCAGCGCCGCGCCGGCCACCGCCATAATCCCCAGGCCGATCCAGTTTTTCGTCGTTTCCCGCATATTCTTATTTTCCATTGTTCCTCCTATAAGGTATGACTTAATCACATCGTTATTATATTATCATAGCGCGGCGGCGCGCACAACTCTTTTCTCACGGTTTTCCCGAGGGCGGAACACGGTTCTCTGGACGAAAAACACGCCGGTTCCCGCTTTGCCGTCCCATGCTCTCTTTTTAGTTTGCCGGATTCTCATGATTTTAGCCGGAAATTAGAAAGGAATCACCAAAGGCGCGGACCGCATTCCTGCCATCCGCGCCTTTGTCATCCTCTGTCATCCTCTCCCGGCCCCTATTTCTGCCTATTCCGCCCAGTCACACCGCACCGTCACCCGGGACTGGCCTCCCAGGGTGCAGGTAAACAGCGTCAGCGCCCAGTCTCCCGCCTCCATCTCCCGGATGTCCGTGGGAGCCAGAACCTGGGTTTCCGCCACCTCGTAGGAAAATACATTTCCGTCCACGTCCGTAAACCTCACCCGCGCTCCCGCCGGCAGCTCCCCGAGCCGTCCGAAATGAGCGCGGTAATTGTGGGCGGCGATCACCAGATTTCCCCGGTAGGCCGTTCCCCGGTAGCGGCAGGGGGCTATCCTCAGCCTGGGATAGCTCCACTGGCTCATCACCGGCAGGGAAAGGCCTAAGGAGGGGATTTCCAGCGTGCCGATGTACTCGTTTCCCTCCACCTCCACCGTGGGCATTTCCATCTCCGGATCCAGAAGGTAGTCCGGAATCTCCTCCTCCCCCGGCCCGGCCAGCACTTCCCGCCATTCCTCAGAACCCGTCAGGCTGTCCAGTTCTTCCAATACCTGGCTGGTGCTCCCTTCCGCCCTCCGGTCATCCCACAGGTTATATCCCGTCAAAAGAAGGGCCGCCGCCATCAGCAGCAGCCCCGCGGCTCTCAGATACGCGCCCGGCCGTCTCTTACCTCTCGGATTCTTCATGGCGTCCCCTTCCCCAGCCGATCAGAAACAGGAACAGGCCTCCGCAGGCCAAAAACGGCACCGGCCACCACAGCACTCCGGTCTGCGGCAGCATTGCCATGGGCACCAATTCCTCCTGGATGTACTCCACCGGCGGCAGGCCGCCTCCCGGCACCGGCTCCTCCGGGATGTCCGTGGACGGACCGTAGGTATTGGTCATCACAAAGGTAATCCCCTCCTGGGAAACGGAAACGGTGTAGTCTTCCGGCGTTTCCTCCTCCGCCACCTGCCAGCGGCCGCCCTTCTCCAGATCGGTCCAGGTATGCCGCCAGTTGTTCTCCTGATTTAAGGTCACTGTATCGTACACGTCCCCGTCCCTCAGCAGCTGGACGGTGATCTCCTCCGGACGGCTTTCCCCTTCGTCCCCTCTCCAGGCCTTGAGGACCTTCCGGCTTACGGTGCCGCCGTCGTCCCCGCCGCCGCTGCCTCCCGGCGGATCGTAGGTGCTGCCGTACTTTCCGGCAACCGCCTGGGTATAGCTCCATTCTCCCTCCGGGCTAAGGCCGGGCAGGCTGACGAGGAAGGATTCCGGCGTGTAGGTATAGCGCCCCTGCTCATATCCGTTTCCCGTCACCAGGTAAAGCCCTGTGGACAGCCCGGAAAAGGACGCCAGACCGTCCCCGCCTGTCACCGCTGTCCGCTCCGGAGAGAGGCCGTCCCGGGCGATGTACGCGTCCAGAGTCTGGGCCAGCGCTCTCCAGCCGGAGCTGTCCAGCCCTTTCAGGGAAACGGGATAAGCGGCGAAACTCCCCGTCAGGGAAAAGGCTCCGGTCTCAGACATCTCCGCCACCCGGTAAAGCTGAAATTCCACCCCGGAAAATCCCGTCCCCTCGTGGCCAAAGTATACGGTCAGGGAGGTTTCCCGGCTGGGATCCATGGTTTCCGCCCCCTGGGCCATTCCCTGAAAGCAGGGAAGAAACAGGAGCAGCGCCGCCGCGAACACGGCCAGCCCTTTCCGGTATTTTTGTATGTTTACAAGCATTTCTCCTCATTCCTTTCTTTTTTGTCCTCTATTTTTCTCTTTTTCTTTTTTCTGCCCTTTGAGCCGCTGAACAGCAGCCAGAGCAGCAAAAGAAACAGCATGGGAGCCGCCACCGCCGGGGCGACTAAAATCGGCTCAATCTGCATGGCGTCCGCCGTAACCCGGATGCCGGAAACCTCCGCCTGGCTTTCAATCCGATGCCCCCGCACCAGGAGGCGGTGAGAATTGATGCCGTAAGGGGTGCAGGTGACCAAAGTGCACAGATCCTGCCCGTCCTCAATGTCCAGCAAATCTACCTCCTGGGGCTCCACAATGTGAATCTGATCCACTTCGTAGGTCAGCACCTCATCCAGCACCCGCAGGAGGAAGGTGTCTCCCTCCGCCAGCTTGTCCAGATCGGTAAACAGCTTGGCAGACGGCAGTCCCCGATGCCCGGAAACCACGCAGTGGGTGCCGGAACCGCCCACAGGAAGGGACGTCCCTTCAATATGGCCGATGGCGATCTGCAGCACCGTATCCTCCACACCGTGATAAACGGGCAGAGATACCCCGATGGACGGGATCTCGATATAGCCCATAATGCCGTTTCCGGAAATATTTAACAGGCTCTCGTACAGCGCGTGTTCTTCCTCCGTAGGCTGGTAGCGCTGTTTCCGGTTGGACAGATTGGCATTGTACGCCTGTGCGTCCGACCAGTAGTGTTCATAGGAAATATCATCCAGCTCCGCCACCGCCTCTGCGTAGCTGGCAATGGCCCGGGACTGATGGAGCGAGTTCCAATAGTCGCTGGCTGTGGGGTACAGCAGCAAGGACAGCCCTATGAGAAAAACAAGGGTCAGCAATATGGTCGTTCCATTTCGTTTCATATAAAGCTCTCCTTACCGCTGTAGCCGGGGAGGACTGTGCCTCCCCGCCTGCAGCAGATGCTAAAAAATGGTTCAAATAGAGATTACTTGTCCTCCATCATGCTCATACGCCTTCTGGTGATCAGCAGGATGCCAGCTCCAACTACCAGGATACCGCCTAAAAGGTAGAAAATGGTGGTACCCATGCCGCCGGTCTCCGGAAGGGTGGCGCCGGACTGGTTGACAACGTCGGCGCTCAGGGAACCTTCACTGGTGCTAGAAGTAAACTCGATCTCGCCGGTGGTGGCATTGCCGTTCAGAGAGGTCAGAGTGGGATTGTCGGAAAGAATATCATGCTCTGCTGTAATGGTGAACTCGATGGGGTCGATGGTGTTGTAGCCGCTAGGAGTCACAGTCTCGGTCAGTTTATAAGTACCATCATCCAGGCCTGTAAATTCAAAACTGGTCTTATCATCTTCCACAGTAAATTCTTTCACCAGTTCATAACTGCCATCTTCCTGTTTCTTTTCCAACTTGAAGGCTGCTCCGGTCAGGGGTTTCTCCTCGCCGTCTACCTTGTTGATGATCGTTTTGTATGTAAATACGATAACGGTATCATCCGGGGTCTCACCGGTTTCTCCGCCCTGTTCGTCGTTGGGGTTATTGGAGAACTCTAAATGTGCGGTATTGGGGTTACCTTGGGAGCCGATAACGGCGTTGCTGTTCAGCTCGGATTCATATTCTACCGTGATGACGGAACCGGCATGAACGGACTCAATATCTTTCAGATCGTCAAACCGTACCTCAAAGGTACAGCCATCTTCCAGGCCCTCAGTAACAATCTCGTAACCCGTTGATATTACCTCTCCATCTACCTTAACTACTACAGATTCCTCATCAAAGGTCAGGCCATCACTCTCCATATCGTGGAAGATAAACTGGTAAGCCTTATAATTATCGTAATTAGACGCAACAGTACCCGTAAGTTTAAACGGCACTTTATCGCCAATATCCCAGTCAGCAGAATCCTGCCAATCAGAAACATCTGTGTCCGTCGTGTCATTAATATCCTGGACTTTCTTGTTAAATTCCGGAACAGCAGCTTTCGGAGAGATAGTCACATCGCCCACGACCTCCACAACGTAGAGAGTATAAGACTCATTCTCATCGCCGTCCAGCGCGCCGTCCACATCTTTGATCAGGTAGTAGCCGCCGGGCACCTGCAAAGGAGTGCCATTCGTGACCGTACCGAACTCATCGCTTTCCAGGTCGACATATTTGGAAATGACCTCCAGCTTTGCTGTATCGGTGCCGGTAGTACCGGTCAACTCTGTAATAATCTCCGCAGAGACAGCCTCGCCTTCCGTACCTGTACCATTCTTACCCCACTTGACATTAGACAGAGTTACCTTTACATTGTCATCTGTACCGCTACTGGAGTAATCTCCGGTAAAGATCTGGTAAACTTCATAGGTGTGGTCATTGCTGGGAGCAGTGATGGTATATTTAGTCTCCGCCGCAAACGCCGGAACAACCATCACCATGGCCATGACGAGTGAGAGCATCACAGCCCAGATTTTTTTCATTGCTTTCATTGGTTTCATACTTCCTTTCCTTTTTATTTGTTAAAATAGATATTTATATGTTATTTGCGCGTATCAGGGAACCTCCCCCCCCCTTTCTGCGCAAAATCATATACATCAGGCCCGCCAGCGCCATCAGCGCAAAGCCGCCCATGGTAAATAAGAACACACCAGGCCCGCCGGTCTCCGGCAGGAAGAACCCATTGGCACGGTTGATAATTACCAACTCACCGGTCTGGATTCCGCCGCTGTTGTAGGAAGAGTAGATTACTTCAAAGCCAGGGATAGTGGTTTCTTCTACATAATAGTAAACAGTTTGTTTTTGAGCATTTTGTTTGGGCAGATCGTCCCATGTGTGAGACCAATTTCCCTCTCTATTGAGCGTGACTGTCTCATAAACCACAGCTTCCCCTATGGGAACACGATAAGGCTCGGTATAGCCGGAAAAGCTGATCTTATCAAAACGATTTCCTTCATTTTGGTCTGTTGGACTAATTTCTACCACTGTATTATCCGTAATTCCATCAATAGTATATGTCCAAACTTGTCCACTACCGGTAGGAACAGAAACTTTCTCTCCATTTCCCACCTGAATATCCAAGCTATCCTTATAAACACCAGTAATTTGAATTGTCAAGTTACTGCCTTCCGCCACTTTCACTGTTTCCGTATGTGTTTGTGACCAGGATAAATGCCCGGTAGAATTTACCGTCACCGTTTTCGCATTACTATCCACCGCCTGCTGATACAACGTCACATCCACATGATCCGCCCCCGGCGGTATCGTCATACCAGAGTCATCCTTCCACAGCTTTTTCACTGTCAGCTCTGTGGGCTGATTTTGCACATAGATTGCGCCGGAAGTGGTTAGGAATTTCACTTTTTCCGAATCAACGCCGTTCAGTGCGCCGCTGTTTTTCAGTTCATCTTTTACAGTATCTATCGTTTTACCATTTTCTAGCCATACAAAATAATATGGCTCCGTATCATCGGAATTATATCCAGAAGGTGCTTCTATCTCCGTCAAACAATACAGCGTGTTCTCCTTAAAATTCCAGTTACTATACTCCTCATCTTGTGTGTAACTTAACACAAACTGACCATTTTCATCCGAAGTAAGGTCATCCAACAGCGTTTTCCACTGACCATTTTGGTAAACCTCCAGCTTAAACACCGCCCCCGGCAGCAGCTTGCCGTAATTGGTGGCGTCCACTTTATAGATGGTCAGCTCTTTTTTGGTGGCAGTCGCGCTGGAGGAGGTGTCCTCCAAGATCACCTCGTTACTGCCTCCGGAGCCGGTTCCGCCCGTGAGGTGTGCCTCATTTTTAATCGTCAAATCTCCTGCGGCGTTTCCCCGGTCAATCACGTATTCATAGACCAGCACACAGGCCGTTTCATCCGGCAAAGTGAAAGTCAGCTTATACTCCGTCTCGTCATAGGTATAGCTGTACAGGCTGGAATCCAGTGCAGTTCCGCAAAGATTTTCCGCCTTTGAATCGTAGTGGTACAGTTTGACACTGCCCGGCCGAAATTCGGCTCCGGCCGCTGACCCCACATCCAACTGATCCCACATGGTAATAAAATCTTTGCCCGGCACCAGATCCTTTGCGCCGGCATTGATGACCACCGAATAGCGGATTGTATTGGACAAAAGCGGATTTCCGTCTTTGTCCTGTATGGGATCCCCGTTAGCATCGTACTGCGGGAGCTGTTCGCCGGTTTTTTTGATGTCCGGCACTTCCCGATCCACCGTGACATCCGTCTCGTCGCTCTCACTGCCCCATGTCACCTCATTCCGGTAAAGATGGCTCCCTAAACCAGGATTTTCCGTCCAGAGGGGGTCGTCCTTGATGGAAAGATCGTAGTACACTGCCAGGACATGGTACTCCCCATTTCCGTTGTAGCCGTCGTCGATGGTGAAGGTTACCGGAGTGGTTCCGTCGGAGTTGGTTGCACCCACTACGGCGTGGATATGTTCCGAGGCTTTATATGAACCATTCCCATCATATTCATACCAGTCATGTACATAGAAAGCCATTTTCACCGAGTCTTCCACCAGCGTAGCCCCCTTGGGGAGCAGGTCGGTCAAGGTGATGTCACCCTGAGTGCTCGCGTCAGTATGGAGCAGCAAGCGGTAGTGGATCACTCCGCCGGATTCCTCGTAATCAATAGTGATAGAATCGCCGGTGTAACTGCTCCCCCCATCTCCTGTGATGCTGGCCTGCTTTTCCAGCTTTTTAGGCGGCGTGTAGCCGGTACTGCTCTCACTATCATGACCAGGGATACTCCCCTTGTTGGCGATGGTATATGGCCCGTCGCCGGTCAGTTTGTTATAATCCACCTGGGTCTGATACCGCAGCTCAATGATCTGGCCGGTGACTTTCTCCTTGGCCGCATCCAGGAATTTCACCTGGAAACCGGTGAGATGGGTCTGGCTTGTAAAATCAGCGATGACATTGCCCTGGGCGTCGCAGATCTGATAGTCCGTCCCCCGCTCCAGCGCCGTGCCGTTGACCGTGACGGTCATCTGGCCCAGCAGGGCGGCGGTGATGTAGTGACTGCCTGCCACCGTTTCACCATTCACGGTTGCGTCAATCAGGGTGTCCGTGTAGATCAGCTTATCCAGATCTACTCCCGTTTTTGGCACCGTGATGCGGGACACCCACTTGTAAGTCCCCACCTCGTCCGTAGATTCGTTCTGATCTATGCCATCGAAACTCTTTCCTACGTTGTATCCCTGGGTCTGGCCACTAACGTTTCCGCCAGCCTCATAATGGTCATTACCCCCCTCCAGCTCCGCCTTGTTGGACACCGTCCAGGACTGGCCCGGCTCACCCTGGGGCGCGTCGGTCTCATAGGTGATGGTGTAGCTGTCGCTGGAGCCCGCCGGGAACGTATATGGTAAAGTGATGGTCTGGCTGCTCCCGTTCGACCCGGTCATAGTGATCACCGTGCCTGCCGGGATGCTGACGGTTTCGCCGCCGATGGTCATAGTGTCCTTCAGAACATAGCCGCTAATATCCTGCATATCCTGGTTCAGCTTGATGGTCCACTGAATCTTCCCAGTCCCACTGTTGTAGCTGCCCCATTTCTGAATCATCTGCTGGGAGATGGTCACAGTGACCCCACTGCTGTTGTTATCGCCGCCGCTGGTGCCGGTGGCATTGTTGTTCACACTGGAGGAGCCGCTGCTGTCGCTGGATTCCTCCGGTGTGGCAGTGTAGGTCACCACATACTTTTCCCCAGCCTCCAGTTTCGGCAGATTTTCGATGGTAAATTTCTCCGGGCCGCCTGTCCAGGCTGTACCAAATTCCGGGGTATAGCCGCTGACCGTTTCCTGCGTGCCGTCCGCCTTCACCTTGACAATCTGGAAACTGTCCTTATCATAAGCAGCGCTGGTATCTCCAGTGCCAAAACTATCACTGATGGTCACAGTATCTTCCGTCCCTTTTGTCGTAGAGACCGTGACGGTATAGTGCAGTTTCCCATCCTCCTTATTGTAGGAGCCCTCCTTCTCCACACGAATATCCGTGGGCGAGGCGTTGGGCTTTACCGTGATGGTTCCGCCGCTCCCGCCAAACTCGATCTCCTGTTCACCTCCCCCTGAATCAGCAGACAGCGTGCCCTCAAAGCGGATCATACCATTAAAGGGCTTATCGTCCGCAAAAGTGTTATTGAAAGTAATGGTAATCATACCATCCGTCCCGATGACATAAGCTCCCACCGGAGTCTGACCGTCGTACACCGTGCCGGACTCCTCCCGAGAAAGCCGGATGCCATCCGGAAGCTGATAATGAATCGTCTGATTGGCCGCTCCCACCGTATTGGCCGGGATCGTATAGTTAATCTCCACCCGCACAGAGTCCCCATCTGTAAACTCCGTCCCGGGCACCCACTGGCCATTCTCCAGCTTTGACACCGTCACACTGGTAATGTTGTCTGTAAAATCATGGCTGTTCTCATTATCCGCCAGCCCAGCGATTTCCTCCTCGAACAGGGCCATATTCATGACACCAAAATCCTCGGAAAGGAAATCCTCCTTCTCCACCGTCGCCCAGCTGGTGGCGTTTTCCGGGATCTCAAAGGGCAGTTCCTCCAGCCAGGACAGCTCCACCGTGTCCTCTGCCCGCCGTTTCGCCTCCTTCAAAGTCCCGCCGCTGCCGAAGGTGATCACCAGAAATCCTTCTTCTTCCACATCTCCCGGCTGATCCAGTATCAGCTCCACAGGCTCGTCCAGTTCCAGCTCCTCCTCGTCCATATCAGAAGGGGTGGCCGTCCCATAGGAACGGGCTACGGAGGGAACCTGATGCCAGGACAGGAAAAACTTCTCATCCCCGGCATTTTCCGCGGAAACCCGGATTTCCCGCCGGATTCCGTTTTCCTTCACCGGCACGGCAGCCAGATCGCTGCCGGTGGCCACGGGATCAGAAGACGTTTCCGGATCCACCCCGGGAGAGGTTTCGGCGGAAGGGCCGTTTTCTGGGGTACGGCCGCTCTCCGGCGCATACAGCTCCGACGGTGTCTGCACGGGATCGGGCACCTCCAATACCTCCTCCCGAATCCAATCGTCGCGGTAGCGGTCCACACCGTTGATCCAGGGGAGCTCAAACCGGACCGACTGTCCACGCTCCAGCGTAAACCAGTACTGGACCGTTCCGTCCCCCTCATATTCCCGGAACAGCTTTATTTTCTGTCCCGTCTCATCCTTAATAAAAGCCGCGTCATTCTCAAAGTCTATCCGGTTTTCATCCAACCCGGCGTTATCCCCGTCCGCAATGAGCACAAACACCGTTTCTTCCCTGTCGTCCTCCGCCTCCGCGAAGACTTCTGTGTAGATCGTTCTGCCCAAAGCGATTTCCGAAGGGGTGGCCGTGATTTCCAGAATGCTGTGTTCCATCGTAATCGCCGGCAAAATCAGCAGATAGGTGGTCACAAAAACCACCGCCGCCGCCATACCGGTCACAATCCTCAGCCACCAGCGATACCGCCGCTGATCCCGTATAAAACCCAACGCCTGGGTCAGAAGATTCTTCTGATCCATCGGCTGATCCTCCTTCCATACTTATTTCAAAGGTCCGAAAACGGCCAGCGGCCAGACCCGGAACACCAATTTCCCCACGATCTGTTCCTCCGCCACACAGCCTACCGCGCTGTTTCGGCTGTCCGAGGAGGTGGAACGGTGGTCGCCCATGACAAAAATGCGGCCATCCGGCACCTGATAAGGCAGCCTGATGTCACATTCTCCCAGCGCCCGCTCCGTCAGATACGGTTCACTGAGCGGTTTTCCGTCCACCGACACATTTCCGTCCTCGTCTATGTCCACCCACTCGCCGGGTTTCCCGATGACCCGTTTTACCAAAATCTTATTGTTAAACCAAAACGCGATAATGTCGCCGCGTTCAAAAGCCCCGCCCTTCACGGATACCACAATATCCCCGTCTACCATCGTCGGCGTCATGGAAGACCCGTAAATCCGCAGAACCGGCAGGAATAACGTAGCCACCAGCACCGCCGCCGCTGCCACCGTGATGAGCGTGTAAACGGTGCTGCGGAGCACCCGGTTATACCGTTTTCGGTAGGATTCCCGTTTCAGCTCGCCTTCCAGCTGCGCCACCGTGGGAACCTGTGAGAGCTTTGTTTTCCGTCCTTTTCCTATCATGTCTTTCCTCCGGAAAACAGCATCTGTTTCAGTTCCTCATGCTCTTTGCAGAAAGAATCCAGCCGCGCGGAAACCTCCGCCCAATAAGCCTCCGACTTCTTTTTCGCGTCTTCCTCCAGTTTCTGGCATTTTGCCCTGGTTTCTTCTTCCAGCCTGCGGGCCGTCTCAGCCGCCTCCCGCTGCTGTTTCTCGATGTTTTCCTGACATTCTGCCTCTCTCCGGACACAGTCCGCCTCCCGCTTCGCGCAGATTTCCTCTATATCCTCGCTGCGCTGGCGAACGCTGTCCAAATACTGCTGGGCCGCGGCCTGCGCCGCCTCAAACACTCCATTCAACCGCAGTGCCGCCTCGGCAATAGAACCAGCCTGCTCCATACAGAGCTGCCGGTTCTCCAATTCTGCCTTTATTCTCTCTAATTCTGCCTGCAGGGCATCCCGCTCACGGCCCTGGGAAATCAACAGCTCCAACAAATCCTTTCGGCTCAGTCTCCGCAGTTCCCGATCAGTCACAGCGGTGTCCTCCCTTCCTGTCGCTTTATGCGGATGGTGTCGAAAGCAGACTTTTAAAGCCAGATATTGTAAAATAAAAATGAGCCGCTGTACCTTTCTCACTATACTAAATATAGAAAATAGATACAGCAGCCCACTATATATTGAAAACTATATGTACACACAGGGATGGTTTTGAAAGTCTACCCTAAAAAACCGGTGAAATTTCACAAACTTTTCTCCATTCCACTCCCCCATTTGAGGAATGTACTGTGCACTACGCCCAATTCCGCGGCCGCGGCCCGGGCCGTGACCTCTCCCCGGCGGAATTTTTCCCACAATCCTCCGAATTCCTCGGGAATCGGTTTCTTCTCTCGCCCAAACTTCACTCCCCGCGCTTTCGCCGCCGCGATCCCTTCCGCCTGGCGCTGACGGATGTTTTCCCGCTCCACCTGGGCCACATAGCACAGGATCTGCAGCACCAGATCCGCGATGAAGGTCCCCGTCAAATCCTCCGCCTTCTGTCTCGTGTCCAAAAGCGGCATATCCAGCACCACAATATCGGCGTGTTTCTCTTTAGTGATCAGCCGCCACTGCTCCTGAATCTCCCCGTAGTTGCG
Source organism: Lachnoclostridium sp. An14 (assembly GCF_002160755.1). Taxonomy (GTDB): domain Bacteria; phylum Bacillota; class Clostridia; order Lachnospirales; family Lachnospiraceae; genus Lachnoclostridium_A. Next base: position 51,375 of record NZ_NFLE01000016.1, on the reverse strand, counting down.
GCCCAGGCGGTCGATGGCCTTAATTACCAGCACGTCTCCGGAATGGAGTTTCCGCAGCAGCCGCTTATACTGGGGGCGCTCAAAATCTTTTCCGCTGAGCTTATCCGTAAACACCTTCTTCTCCGGCACGCCAAACTCCCGCATAGCCAAAAGCTGACGTTCCTCGCACTGATCCTTCGCGGACACCCGGACATACCCATACACTTCACTCATATAAATCCCTCCTGATTCATTTATTTATTGTATAGGATAGTTTGCCTTCCAGAAAAAGTTTCAATGCACACAAAAAACAACAGGATTGCCCCTTTTTTAGACGGTCTTCTGCCCCCAATCGGAACTTATTTTCTCATTATTGTAAAAAGCTCCCGAAAACAGGCGTCTCCCCCCATTCCCAAGCCGCCGCCCGTCCCCTTCTGTACACGGCGTTTTCACGTCCCCCCTCCCTCAAATCTGCAGCCGTCACAATTCTCCCGCTGCCAGTCTGCTCCTTCCTCCCGCCGGATCCTCCAGACACCTGAGCCTTAAGAAAACGGCCCCAAACGTGTTTTTCCAGACGGCCCTTTTCCTCCAGGCGAAATACGCCTTCCGCCGGAGGCTTTTGTGGCATCGGAAATGCAATTTCTACACATAAAAAAGTGTGCGCTTGGCGCACACTCGCGCCGGAGCGCGGCTGCGTCAGCAGCCATATTCCTCTGCGCGGAGTGCGCCTCCCGCCGGAGGCTTTTGTGTCATAGGGAACGCAGTTTCCTACTATGACACAAAAAAATTCCCCTGCGCACAGCAGAGGAATTCTCATTTCATGTTTCCCGGGCCTCAATTCCTGGGATGGGTTTCCTTATACACGTCTCTTACCGCATTTTCCTGGGAGTAAGCCATATACGCCTGAGTGGTCGCCATATCCGAATGCCCTAACATCGCCTGGACAGCGTGCACATCCGCCCCGTTCCGCAGCAGATGGGCGGCGAAGGAATGGCGCAGGGTATGGGGCGTAATATCCGCCTGGATCCCCGCCTTTTCCCCGTAATACTTGATGATTTTCCAAAAGCCCTGGCGGCTCATGGGCTTGCCGTTACAGTTTGTAAAAAGCCACTCCGACTCATTTCCCTTTAAAAGCGTCTGTCTGGCCTGGTCCATATAGTTTAACAGGGACTGCTTGGCCACCTTTCCAAAGGGGACCGTCCGCTCCTTCATCCCATCCCGGCAGGTGATAAAACCTACGCTTAAATTCACGTCCTCCACCCGCAGATGGATCAGCTCCGACACCCGGATTCCCGTGGCATACAAAAGCTCCAGCATGGCCTTGTCCCGAATCTCCTTGGGCGCCTCCCCTCCCGGCTGGGCCAGCAGGCAGTTTACCTCGTCCACCGTCAGAATGGTAGGCGCTTTCTTTTCCACCCTGGGCGCCTTCAAAAGCTCCGCCGGATCCCGATGAATCCGCCCGCAGCTCACCTCATAATGGAAAAACGCCTTCATGGACGCCAATACTCTGGAAATGGTGGTAGTCGCCTTCCCCTCCTTCTCCAGATACAAGATATAAGAATTGAGGCTGGTCTTTGTCACCTTGGACGCCTCATGGATTCCCTTTTCCCGCAAAAACGCCGCCATCTGCAGCAAGTCCCTCTGGTAGGAAACCTCCGTGTTCACGGACGTCCGCTTCACCTCTCTCAGATAGACAATAAACTCTTTTATGTCCTCTACCATGGTTATCCCCCTAAACAATCCCCATAACCTGACTTATCCACCATAATCAGGCAAAAAACAGGCTCGTGCTCACATTATATCCCCATTTTTCCATAAAATCAAACATATTTTTCCCACTTTTCCACCATTTTCCGGCTGATTTACATAAAAAATACAACATATTGGAGGGCCATCCGTTTTCCCTCAATATGTTGTAATAAAAAACGCGAAATTTTTTGCGGATTTCCAGGCTCCCGAGGCGGAAAAAACGCCCCAAAGCCCATTTTTTCCACCTCTACCGGCGCAGCAGCCCCCTCAGCAGCCACGGGCTTATCACGCCCTCGCACCAGATCCCGGCAGCCAGCAGAACCGCTCCCGCCAGCACATAGCGGATGGGAATCCGCATACGCCGGCCTGCGGCCCCCGCCAGAAACAGCCATACCGGGAGGTAACAAGCTGCCTGGGGCAGCACCGTAGCCAGGTAAACCGCCAGGCCCATCATCCCCTTTTCACAGGTGAGCACAGATAAAACCACCGCCGCCGAGCACCCCAGATACGCGGCCAGCAGACAGCACAGCGGCCTGGCCGCCGCCGTCAGCCCGGCTCCCCAGAGAAGAACCGTTTCCCCCAGCCGCTGGAGCGCCGCCGCCCGCATCAGCTCCAGCCGGCTCCCGTTTCCATATACGCTGCCCGCCAGCAGGCTGCCCATTCCCGCCGCCTGCTCCCGCAGCTGCGGCTCAAGAAGGTTTGCCATCACGGTTCCCGCCACTGCTCCCGCCGCCAGCGCCGCCAACAGCCAGTCCCCATACCGCTTTCTCAACATAACAAACGCCCCGCGCATATCCTTATTCCCAAACTATGCGCGGGGCCAGCTGTTTATGACTGTATTTTCGTTTTCTACTGGTTCTGCGGCCTGCGGCCTTTGGCGATGGCCTCACCGCCACTCCGGGTTCCGCGGCAGCCCGTTCTTACTTCGGCTGTCCTTGCGGCCGTTCCCACCGTCTTTCCGCTCTCAAATCCTTCCGCTTCTTTTACCGGCAGAATTTTCTCGCGTAAGCCAGGATCCCGGCGATGGTCTTGCCGTCTGTCATCTTTCCGGAGTAAATGAGCTCCTCCAGATCCTTTACCTCCCAGGCCTCCACGTTGATCTCCTCATCCTCGTCCAGATGCTGCTTGGACGGGATCAGATCCCTGGCCACAAAAATATCAATCGCCTCATTGCAGAACGCCACTGTCGTGTTCACGCTGATCAGATACTCCATATGCTCCGTGCGGAAACCGGTCTCCTCCTCCAGTTCCCGGTACGCGCACTGGATCTTCGGCTCATCAGGCTCATCCAGCTTTCCCGCCGGCAGCTCCAGGGTATAGCGGTCCAACGCGTTGCGGTACTGCCGCACCATCAGGATCTTTCCCTCCGCGGTCACCGGCACCACCGCCGCCGCGCCGTCGTGATGAATATAGTCCCAATGGGCAATGTGTCCATTGACCTCCACCACATCCTCATACACATTGAGAATGTTTCCCTGGTACTTTAAGCTCCGCTCCAGGCGTTTTACCGGAGTTTCCTGATTTTTCTGATCTGACATATCTCCTCACCTCTGTCTGTTATTTTAAGCCGCTGTCCCGGCACTGTCATCCCGGCCGCGCGGCCCTCGGCCTTATTCCTGCACCCAGGCTCCCGTGCTGTCCACGTAATACTCCGTATCCGGCACGTAGGCGCCCCGCAGCATCGACCCGTCCGCTCCCACGTAATAGTAGACTTCACCGGTCTTCACCCAGCTGTTTTCCAGCATATAGCCCTGCTCATTAAAATAGTACCACTTGCCGTCAATTTTCTGCCAGTCCTCTGCCGTGTTAGAGCCGTCCTCGTTCCGGAACCACCAGCCGTTTTCATCGTGAACCCACTCTCCGCCGTCGGGATTGTCGCTGCGGAACTGGGCCGCCGCCATGCTGTCAATGTAAAGGCCTCCTGTGCTGGCCCATTTTCCCTTCACTTCCCAGTTTACCCGGCTGACTGGGCGCACCTTCACCGTGTAATTAGCCGCCTTCGTCATAAGATAACCGAAATCCACGGTGGTGCTCTGTACCGTCTGGGTGCCTCCCACTGTGGTGGAATTGCGGATCAGACGGACCTCGTACTGACCGGCGCCCTGCACCGCGTTCCAGGTGGCCATGCCGTTCTTCTCCAGGGTCACCGTCTCGATCTCATCCATCCGCCCCGCCATGGAAGGCAGATCCATGGTGATTTTCAGCTGGGTGGAATCCATGCCGGACGGTTTCACCGCCTCCACGTAGGTCGCCCCGTCCAGGTGCACATCTGAGCTCTTTAAGGAGAAATAATACCCCTCCTCCGCCGTCAGATACACCTCAATCCTGGGCACGTCCTCCTCCGTCCAGTAAAATCCGGTGTTTGTAATATCACAGGATTCCACGTAATACTTCTCACTGTCCTCCTCAATCTCAATCTGAGCCGGATCCATGTCATCCCCAATTCTCATATCTGAAGTCACCGACAGATTGACGGAGGAAATTTTCTTCCTGCTGGCCGCCGCCGGAACGATGGTTGTCCCCACCGCCATCGCCGCTGCCAGCACAATCATCGCTGTCTGTTTGTACCTTGTCATTTTCTGCACACTCCTTCCTTTCTCTACTCTAACCGCTGTCCGCGTCAAAGTCAATTCCCTTCCAGGAATTGACTGAAAAACGTAAGACTTCGTTTCCCGGTATCTATAAAATGCGCGCGGATGCCGCCATTTCCCTCTAAACAGCGCCCCGCACCGAAACGAGCCTGCGCCAGTAGCTAATTTCCTCTGCGCGGAGTACGTCTCCCGCCGGAGGCTTTTGTGGCATAGGGGCGCAGTTTCCTACATAAAAAGTGTGCGCTTGGCGCACACCCGCGCCGGAGCGCGGCTGCGTCAGCAGCCAATTTCCTCCCCGCGGAGTACGCCTCCTTGCGGAGCATTCTTATTTCACAGAAAACGCAGTTTCCTGTGAAATAAAGAAAAAGCCTCACTAGCATTTTATCTAGCAAGGCTCTTTTCCTTATTTCGCGTAGTCGGTCACTCTTGATTCCCGGATCACATTCACCTTGATCTGGCCCGGATACTCCAGCTCCGCCTCGATCCTCTTGGAGACCTCTCTCGCAAGGAGAACCATATCGTCGTCGCTGATCTGCTCCGGCACAACCATAATCCTGACCTCCCGGCCAGCCTGAATGGCAAAAGATTTGTCCACTCCCTTGAAGGAGTTGGTAATATCCTCTAACTGTTTCAATCTGTTTGTATATGTTTCCAGAGTCTCTCTCCTTGCGCCGGGTCTCGCGGCTGAAATCGTATCGGCCGCCTGCACCAGGCAAGCAATCAGGCTCTGCGGCTCAACGTCGCCATGATGGGCCTCCACCGCGTTAATTACCACGGCAGACTCTCTGTACTTTCTGCACAGCTCCACGCCCAGGCGCACATGAGTGCCCTCCATCTCATGGTCAACGGATTTACCAATGTCATGTAACAGTCCAGCACGCTTTGCCATCCGCACATCCACTCCCACTTCCGATGCCAACAGCCCTGCAAGCTGTGCCACCTCGATGGAATGCTTCAGCGCATTCTGCCCATAGCTGGTTCTGAATTTCATTTTGCCCAGAAGTTTGACAAGCTCCGGATGAATTCCGTGAATTCCCACCTCAAGGGTAGCGGCCTCGCCGTCCTCCCTCATATTGGCTTCCACTTCCTTCTGAGCCTTCTCTACCATTTCCTCAATCCTAGCCGGATGGATACGTCCGTCTACAATCAAACGCTCCAGCGCGACTCTCGCCACTTCTCGCCGAATCGGGTCAAATCCCGACAGCACAACCGCCTCCGGGGTGTCGTCAATAATCAGCTCCACGCCGGTCAGCGTCTCCAGGGTACGGATATTCCGTCCCTCACGGCCGATAATACGGCCCTTCATCTCATCATTGGGAAGCTGCACCACAGAGACCGTCGTCTCTGCCACATGGTCAGCGGCACATCTCTGAATGGCGGTTACCACGTAATCCTTCGCCTTCTTGTCCGCTTCCTCTTTGGCTTTCGCTTCCAGTTCCTTGATCATTTTCGCGGTGTCATGCTTGACATCTTCTTCCACAGATTTTAAGAGAAATTCTTTTGCCTGTTCGGAGGTAAGGCCGGAAATCTTTTCCAGTTCCTGTATCCCTTTTTCATACAACGCCTCAACTTCCGCAGTCTTTTTTGAGAGTTTCTCCTCTCTGGCAGCCAGACTGGCTTCCTTCTTTTCCATTGCTTCGGACTTTTTGTCCAGGTTTTCTTCTTTGCTCAGTACACGCCGCTCGTATTTCTGAAGCTCTGCCCGTCTCTCCTTCGTCTCTTTTTCCAGCTCATTTTTCGTCTTTAACGACTCTTCCTTCGCCTCCAGGAGAGCTTCGCGCTTCTTGGTTTCCGCGGTTTTCAACGCTTCATCTATTATTTCTCTGGATCGTTCCTCAGCACTGCCAATGGTACTTTCGTAAGCCTTTTTCCGGTGATTGACAGCGGTGACCCAGGTAATAGGAGCTACAATAATAATTGTAACAATTACAGCTATTACTGACACAGGAGCACCTCCTTATTTAGTTTTCATTGTACGAGTAATACAACATTATAATTTTAATCTTTTTTGTGCATGATGTCAAGTATCGCCTCGTAAGAAAAACCTCGTCTTGAAAGATATGCCATAGTTTTCTGCTGTTCCTTCAAATCCGCCGTCTCCCTGTCATAGCCTCTTTTTTGCAGCAGGCGCTCTATCTGCCCCGCCTCGTCGATCTCCGTCTCCGCCAGACAGGCCTCCGCCAACTCCCTGGAAATTCCCTTTCCCGCCAGCTCCGCCTCGATCCGGCGGCGGCTCTTTCCCGCCGCGGCAGAGGCCACGTAATTCTCTGTGTAACGCCTGTCATCGACGTAGCGATACCGTTTCCCGTAGGCGATCGCTTCCTCCACCGCCTCTGAAGGGTAGCCCCCGTCCCGCAGCCTGCGGCGCAGCTCCGTTTCCGTCTTATCCGACATCTTCAGAAGGTGGAGAAGGCGCTCCTTCGCTCTGGGGCAGAGCACCGTCCGCAAAATCTCCTCATAGACGGAGCCGGGCAGCTCCTGTCCCTCTCTGAGCCCGTAGGTTTCCAGCTCTCCGTTATATAAAGGGAAGGCAAGGCCCTCGTCAGTGAGGACCTTGCTCCTTCTTTTATCCAACGGCTCTACCGATACAATCTGCATCCGCAGGACCTCGCTTTTCTTAGTTTTCCTTGTTCTCCGTCAGGGGCAGAATGGTCTGTCCCGCTCCGTCGTGGGTCTCCTCCGTATCCGGCTCCAGCCCGTAGCGTACCCGCACCTTGTGCTCAATCTCCTCACAGATCGCCGGATTGTCCGCCAGGTAGATCTTGGCGTTTTCCCGGCCCTGGCCGATCTTCGCTCCATTGTAGGCGTACCACGCGCCGCTTTTCTCCACAATATTCTCCTTCACCGCCAGATCCAGCACATCTCCTTCCTTGGAAATGCCTTTTCCGAACATGATGTCAAACTCCGCCTCCTTGAAGGGGGGCGCAATCTTATTCTTTACCACCTTGACACGTACGTGGTTTCCGATCATCTCGCCGCCCTGTTTGAGTGTCTCTGTGCGGCGCACATCCATACGGACGGAGGAGTAGAATTTCAGGGCCCGTCCGCCTGTGGTGGTCTCCGGATTTCCAAACATCACGCCTACCTTCTCACGAAGCTGGTTGATAAAGATTACAATACAGTTGGACCGGCTGATGGCCGCCGTCAGCTTTCTCAGGGCCTGGGACATCAGTCTGGCCTGAAGGCCCACGTGGGAATCTCCCATCTCGCCGTCGATCTCCGCCTTCGGCACCAGGGCCGCCACGGAGTCCACGATCACAATATCCACAGCCCCGGAGCGCACCATGGTCTCCGTGATCTCCAGCGCCTGCTCTCCGTTGTCCGGCTGGGAGATGTAGAGATTGTCAATGTCTACGCCGATATTTTTCGCGTATACCGGATCCAGGGCGTGCTCGGCGTCGATAAAGCCGGCGATCCCGCCCCGTTTCTGCACCTCTGCCACCATGTGCAGGGCCACAGTGGTCTTACCGCTGGACTCAGGCCCGTAGATCTCCACAATCCTTCCCTTGGGAACTCCGCCCAGTCCCAAGGCAATGTCCAGGCTCAGGGAGCCGGTGGGCACCGTCTCAATATTCATATTGGCACTGGAATCTCCCAGTTTCATCACGGAACCTTTTCCATATGCCTTCTCAATCTGTGTCAGCGCGGCGTCTAGCGCCTTCAATTTATCATCTTTATTCATAAAGCCCTCCATGCGAACAAATGTTCTGTTTCTGTTACCATCATAATATAGTTGGCGGGAAAAGTCAACTGCTTTCTGAGAATTTTTCTGAGGGGGACTCTTGCAGGAACCTGCCTGGAACGGCGCCGGACGGGAAGGCCGGCGGACAATCTGATTATACCACGGGAAAGGGGGACATTAGGGCTATCTGCTGACTTTCCGGCGGATTTTCCGCAAAAATCTGCCGCAAAGCCTTTCCAGAACCAGCTCCGAGGCTCGCCGCTCTCCCCTTTCCTTTTCCTATATATAAAAAGTGTGCGCTTAGCGCACACTCGCGCCGGAGCGCGGCTGCGTAAACAGCCATTTTCCTTTGCGCGAAGTGCGCCTCCTTACGGAGCATTCTTATTTAACAGGAAACGAGTTTCCTGTTAAATAGAAAAGTGTGCGCTTAGCGCACACTCGCGCCGGAGTGCGGCTGCGTAAACAGCCATTTTCCTTTGCGCAGAGTACGCCTCCTCGCGGAGCATTCTTGTTTAACAGGAAACGAAATTTCCTGTTAAACAAGAAAAAGCAGAGCCGGCTCCTACGCCTGCCCCGCTCCTTCAATAACGGTTTTCACATCCTCCACCGTCATATTTTTCTGCGCCATCAGCTCCAAAAGCTCGTCGGTCTCCAGGCTGCGGATGGCTTTTTCGCACTCTTTTTTCTCCGCCTTCAGCTTTCCTAACATTTCTTCCTGCTTTTCAATAGCGTCCCGCAGCTCCTCCAGACGCTCCTTCAGCTTATCTTTGCTGCATTTTCTTCCTCTTGCCATGCGGAAATTTCCCTCCCTGCTCTGCACATATTTTCGGTACTATCCATATATGTATGCAGGGAAAAGGCATTTTATTCAAAATCAGGATCCCTTTTCTCAGATAAAATGCGCGCGCAGTAGCTAGCGCGGATGCGCCAGTAGCCGTTTCCCGTTGCGCGGAGCAGGCCTCACGCCGGAAACTTTTTTGTCATAGGGGACACCGTTTCCTCTGACCCGAAAAAACCGGGGATTTCCAGGCGCCTGATTCCGCGCCGGACTCCCCGGTTTTCCCCTATCCTGTCTCAATCCTATATTGCGGATTACTCCGTATATCCGATCAGCCGGCTGTTGTCCTCCGATGTGTCGATCACGATCCTGTCGCCCACATGAACCTTGTCGCTTAAGATCATCTTCGCCGCCAGGGTCTCCACGTGTTTCTGCAGGAACCGTTTCAGCGGGCGGGCGCCGTATACCGGGTCGTAGCCCTGCTCGGTGATAAATGCCTTGGCGGAATCCGTCAGCTCGATGGACAGCTCCTTGTCCGCCAGACGGCGGTTTACATCCTCCACCAGCAGGCCGATGATGCCGCCGATATTCTCCTTCGTAAGCGGTTTAAAGAGAATGGTCTCGTCCAGACGGTTTAAAAACTCCGGGCGGAAATGGGCGCGCAGGTCGTTCATAACCATGCTCTCCGCCTCCGGGCGGATGTTTCCATTCTCGTCGATGCCGTCCAGCAGGTACTGGGAACCGATGTTGGAGGTCATGATCAGGATGGTGTTCTTAAAGTCCACCGTCTTTCCTGTGGAATCGGTGATCCGGCCGTCATCCAGCACCTGGAGCAGCACGTTGAACACGTCGGGATGGGCTTTCTCCACCTCGTCAAACAGCACCACGGAATAAGGTTTGCGGCGCACGGCCTCCGTCAGCTGTCCGCCCTCGTCGTAGCCCACGTATCCGGGCGGCGCTCCGATCAGACGGGAAACGGAATGTTTCTCCATGTATTCGCTCATGTCGATGCGGACCATATTTCCCTCGTCGTCAAACAGGGCCTCCGCCAGAGCCTTGGCAAGCTCCGTTTTGCCCACACCGGTGGGGCCTAAGAACAGGAAGGAACCGATGGGCTTGGTGGGATCCTTGATACCCGCCTTGGAGCGGATAATGGCCTCCGTCACCTTTTCCACGCCCTCGTCCTGGCCAACTACCCGCTTGTGGAGCAGCTCATCCAGATGCAGGGTCTTGCTCCGCTCGCTCTCCGTCAGCTTTGCCACCGGGATATTCGTCCACTTGGAAACAATCCTGGCGATCTCGTCCTCCGTCACGCTCTCGTGAACCAGGCTCAAATCCTCATTTTTGACCTTTTCCTCCTCCTGTTCCAGCTGTTTTTGCAGCTGAGGCAGGCGGCCGTACTGCAGCTCCGCCGCTTTATTCAAATCGTACCGCCTCTGGGCCTCCTGAATGTCCCGGTTCACCTGCTCGATCTCCTCCCGCAGGGCCGAAAGCTTATCCACAGACGCCTTTTCGTTCTCCCACTGGGCCTTCTTGCCGGCAAACTGGTCGTGGAGCTCTGCCAGCTCCTTCTGCAGATCCGCCAGGCGCTCCTTGCTCAAATGGTCCGTTTCCTTCTTTAAGGCTGCTTCCTCGATCTCCATCTGCATAATCTTTCTGGAAAGCTCATCCAGCTCCGTGGGCATGGAATCCAGCTCCGTCTTGATCAGAGCGCAGGCCTCATCCACCAGGTCAATGGCCTTATCCGGCAGGAAACGGTCGGTGATATAGCGGTCGGACAGCACCGCCGCCGACACCAGGGCGGAGTCGGTGATTTTCACGCCGTGGTACACCTCGTACCGCTCTTTTAAGCCCCGGAGAATGGAAATGGTGTCCTCCACCGTGGGCTGATCCACTAACACCGGCTGGAAACGGCGCTCCAGGGCCGCGTCCTTTTCAATATATTTCCGGTATTCGTCCAGGGTGGTGGCTCCGATGCAGTGGAGCTCTCCTCTGGCCAGCATGGGCTTTAACAGGTTTCCGGCGTCCATGGAGCCTTCCGTCCGTCCGGCGCCCACGATGTTGTGCAGCTCGTCGATGAACAGAATGATCTGTCCCTCGCTCTTTTTCACTTCCTCCAGAACGGCTTTCAGCCGCTCCTCAAACTCGCCCCGGTACTTGGCTCCCGCGATCAGGGCGCCCATATCCAGAGCAAAGAGTTTCCGGTCCTTCAGTCCCTCCGGCACGTCGCCGCGGACGATTCTCTGGGCCAGGCCCTCCACCACAGCTGTCTTTCCCACGCCGGGTTCGCCGATTAAAACCGGGTTGTTCTTCGTCTTTCTGGAAAGGATCCGTACTACGTTTCGGATCTCGCTGTCCCGGCCGATGACAGGATCCAGTTTCTGCTCTCTGGCCCGCTCTACCAGGTCGTAGCCGTACTTTTCCAGGGTATCATAGGTGGCCTCCGGATTGTCGCTCACCACCCGCTGGTTGCCCCGCACGGTGGACAGGGCCTGGAGAAAGGTCTCTCTTGTGATCCCGTACTGGCGGAACATTTCCTTCATGATCCGGTCGGGCTGGCGGATCATGGCCAGGAACAAATGCTCCACGGAAACGTACTCGTCGCCCATGGCCTTCGCCTCGTCCTCCGCGCTGACCAGCACCTTGTTCAGGTCATTGCTCACGTAAACCTGGCCGGAACCGCTCACCTTCGTCAGCTTTTCCACGTTCTGCCTGGCCTCATTCGCAAACATCTCCCCGGAAATGCCCATCTTCGTCACCAGTTTTAAAATCAGACTGTCCTCTATCGTCAGCAGGCTTAACAGCAAATGCTCCTGCTCGATCTGCTGATTTCCATGCTCATACGCCAGTTTTTCGCAGTTCTGGACTGCTTCCAGAGATTTCTGAGTAAACTTGTTGATATTCATGACAACGCCTCCTTTTGTCTCTGTTCTATTCGTACTATAACATATCACAATTTGTTAGCACTGTCAATAGTTGAGTGCTAAAATCAGGAAATATTTTTTCGGCGGCTCATACGCCGTTCTTCTGAAGTATTCTGCCGGATTTTTCAATGGGGTATTCGCGGAAAAAGCGATGTGACAGGAAAAATAGGAAAATGGGATGAGCGCCGAGGCTGCGTCACGGGGAAGGGCGGCCTCTGTCATGAACATATTGAAAAACAGGCCAGGCGCACACCCGCCCGGCCTGTTTTCATATTCTATTCACAGATGGATCAGAAATTAGTTGCTCAGCTTTGCAACATTTAATTTCACGCCCGGTCCCATGGTAGAGGTCAGGGTTACGCTCTTTAAGTAAGCGCCCTTAACGGTGCTGGGTCTGGCCTTGATGATCGCATCCATAAGCGTCTGGAAGTTGTCCGCTAACTGCTCCTCGGTAAAGGAAGCCTTTCCAACTGGCACGTGGATAATATTGGTCTTATCGAGTCTGTACTCAATCTTACCGGCTTTGATCTCGTTGATCGCCTTGGTAACGTCCATGGTAACGGTGCCGGCCTTCGGGTTCGGCATTAAGCCCTTCGGTCCAAGTACACGACCCAGACGGCCTACAACGCCCATCATGTCCGGAGTAGCTACTACTACGTCAAAGTCCAGCCATCCCTCGTTCTGGATCTTCGGGATCAGCTCCTCAGCTCCAACGTAGTCAGCGCCTGCAGCCTGAGCCTCGTCAGCCTTCGGTCCCTTCGCGAATACCAGGATACGAACGGTCTTACCAGTTCCGTGGGGCAGTACAACAGCGCCGCGGATCTGCTGGTCAGCGTGACGTCCGTCACAGCCGGTTCTTAAGTGAGCCTCGATGGTTTCGTCAAATTTTGCGCCGGCGTTCTTTTTTACAAGAGCGATTGCCTCCGGCACGTCGTAAAGATTCGTGCGGTCTACGGTTTTCGCAGCCTCAATATATCTTTTTCCTCTTTTCATTTCTAAATAAACCTCCTAGTGGTATTGTCGGGAGTTCTCCCTCCCACGTGTTTCATGCTCCATTTCCCAAATGGGGCAATTAGTCCTCTACTACGATACCCATGCTTCTCGCGGTACCGGCGATCATGCTGGTAGCAGCCTCGATGCTTGCAGCATTTAAGTCAGGCATCTTTAACTCAGCGATCTTCTGAACCTCAGCCCTGGAAATGGTGGCTACCTTCGTCTTGTTCGGGGTCGCGGAGCCGGATTTCAGCTTGCAGGCCTTCTTTAACAAAACGGCAGCCGGCGGAGTCTTGGTGATAAAGCTAAAGCTTCTGTCAGCGTATACAGTGATAACAACGGGGATGATCAGGTCGCCCTGGTCAGCCGTTCTCGCGTTGAACTCTTTCGTGAACTGTACAATGTTTACGCCGTGCTGTCCAAGTGCGGGACCAACAGGCGGAGCCGGCGTAGCCTTTCCAGCCGGGATCTGCAGTTTAATATAACCTGTTACTTTCTTTGCCATAATTAGGCACCTCCTAAATAATGTGGTATTGTCGGGGATTTCCCTCCCACCAGCGCTTCACAGCCAAAGCGCCGATCTTGTTACATCTTCTTTACTTCCGTAAAGCTCAGCTCGACCGGGGTCTCACGGCCAAACATCTCAACATTGATTGTAATGGTCTTCTTCGTCTCATTGATGGACTTGATGGATCCTACGGTATCCTTCCAAGCCCCCGCGGTTACCACGATCATATCGCCTACCGCGTAATCAATCTGGACATCCACATCCTCACCTTTGAATCCTAAACTGGCCATCTCCTCCTCAGAGAGGGGCACCGGTTTGGATCCCGGACCAACAAAGCCTGTCACTCCACGTGTATTTCGTACAACGTACCAGGTGTCGTCATTCATTACCATGTTGATGAGAACGTAGCCGGGGAACATCTTCTTGTCGGCCTTCTTCTCCACGCCGTTCTTTAACTCCACAACGGACTGCATGGGGACGGAGACCTCCAGGATCTGATCCTGAAGTCCACGGTTCTCAATCGTCTTTTCAATATCGACCTTCACCTTGTTCTCGTAGCCTGAATAAGTATGGACCACGTACCAATGCGCTTCTGCCATATTTCTCACCCTCGCTTATCCTAATATAACATCAAGTCCCAGTCTGATGATCAGATCCAATGCCGTGATCACCAGGCCTAACGCTATCGTCGATACCAGAACGGCGATGGTCTGCTTCGTCACGGTGTCCTTGGAAGGCCATACGATCTTGTTGTACTCGGCCTTTATGCCCTTGATGAAGCTCTTTTTCCCAGCCTGCTCATTTTTCGTTGTATCTCCCATAATTCACGTCCTTTACTAAAACAGGTTATTTGGTTTCCTTGTGTAAAGTATGTCTCTTACAGAATCTACAATACTTCTTGGTCTCCATTCTGTCCGGATGAGTCTTTTTGTCTTTGGTCATGTTGTAATTGCGCTGTTTGCATTCCGTACACGCCAGTGTGATTTTTGTACGCACAACTTCCACCTCCACGTAATTTTTTTGATTTGCGGTCCTTCTTCTATTTTTGAGCATAAAAAAAAGACCTATAGCTTCCATTCGCCCGTCCACTATATCACAAATATAAGGGGCCGTCAAGCCGTTTTTTGCGGTTTGCTGCCGGTTTTCCCGGGATTTTTCCGAGATTTTTCCGCGTCAACAAAAAAGTGTGCGCTTGGCGCACACTTGCGCCGGAGCGCGGCTGCGCCAGCAGCCATTTTCCTTTGCGCGAAGTGCGCCTCCTTGCGGAGCATTTTTATTTAACAGGAAACGAAGTTTCCTGTTAAATAAAAAAGTGTGCGCATCCCGCCGGAAGCTTTTACGGTATAGGGGGCGCAGTTTCCTCCTACATAAAAAGGGAAACAGGCCGCGCCGCCCGTTTCCCCGTATGAATCCCCTTCTATTTTCCGCTGTCGATCTTATAGCCCACCCCGCGGATGGTCTCGATGCAGTCGCCTGCCGGCCCCAGTTTCTGCCGCAGCGTCCGGATGTGGACGTCCACGGTGCGGCTCTCGCCGTCAAACTCGTAGCCCCAGATCTCGTCCAAAAGCTGCGCCCTGGTAAACACCGTTCCCGGATGGCGGATCAGCAGGCAGAGCACCTCAAACTCCTTCAGAGTGAGGGTGACCGTCTCCTCCCCGGCGCGGACGATGTGGCCGGACGGGTTTACATAAAGATCTCCCACCCGGTACTCCTCCATCTGTTCCTCCCGCCGTTTCGACCGGCGCATCACCGCCCGGATCCGGGAGATGAGCTCCATCATCCGAAACGGCTTGGCAATGTAGTCGTCCGCCCCGCTGTCCAGGCTGATCACCGTGTCATACTCTCCGTCCTTTGCCGTCAGCATGATCACCGGGATATGTTCCGTATCCTTGTCCGCCCGCAGTTTCTTTAAAATGGTCAGCCCGTCCTCCTCCGGCAGCATGATGTCCAAAAGCACCAGATCCGGTTTCATCCGCCCCATGGCCTTCCAGAACTGGGACGGCACGGAAAAGCCCTCCGTCTCCAGCCCCTGGCTGTTTAAGGTATAAGTCACCAGCTCCCGGATGCTCCCGTCATCCTCCACGATATAAATCATCGGCATTCTCCTTTATAATGGAAAGGGCAGGCAATCAAACGCCCTCATCAGATTTCCAGCCGTTTGACCCCGGCATCCTTATATGATTCCAAGCTGCTCCATGGCCCAGGCCACTCCGCCTTCCTCCACCGTCTTTGTGATAAAGGGGTTAAACTGCTCCAGCTCCGGCGCGTGGACGCCCATGGCGATCCGGTTGGGGGCAAACTCAAACATGGGAATGTCGTTGGTGCTGTCCCCGAACACGTAGGCGCTCTCTAAGGGCAGGCCGTATTCCTTCAATACCCAGTCCATGGCCGTGGCCTTGCTGCACCCAGCCGGCACGCACTCGTACATCCCGTCCCCGCGGTCGATGACGTCCATATCCGGAATCCCGGCGAAAAACCGCTCCAGGTCACAGCCGCCCTCGTCCAGGGCGCAGAACTTGTCAAACACCACCTCCGGGCCGTCCCAGCCGGGCACCATGCCGTAGTCTCTCATCATGCTCTCCCGCATTCTGCGGGTCCGCTCTGTCCGCGGCTCGTCATCCGGAAACCAGACGCCTCCTTCTCCCTCCAGCCAGGCGGCCAGACGGCAGTCGGAAAGGAGCTTTTTGATCTCCTCCCCTCTCTCCCTGGAAAGGGTCCTGTGGAAACGGCTCTCGCCCTTCACCACGATCTGGGTCCCGCAGCCGCAGAGAAAGCCGTCCGCCGGCAGGGTTTCCTCCAGAAATTTGAGCATACATCTGGCCCGCCCAGAATTTACAAACACCAGATGGCCCTTTTCCATGGCCTTCACAAGGGCCTTTACCGTGCTCTCCGGAATGTCTTTTCCGGCCTCGTCCACTAAAGTGCCGTCCACGTCAAAAAACAGCACCTTTCTCTCACAGTCATTTCTCATCACGGAACACAATCTCCCCTGTCTTGTCATTCATCTCGTCCACAATGGCAAGGGACTCCACCCGAAGGCCCTGGCTGCGCAGGCGCTCGCCGCCGCCCTGGAACCCTTTCTCAATGATGATTCCGGCTCCCACCACCTGGGCCCCTGACTCTTTGATGACCTCCAGCAGGCCGTCCATGGCTGCTCCGTTGGCCATAAAATCGTCAATGATGAGGATTTTATCCTCCGGCCCTAAAAACTTCTTTGACACAATAATATCAAAGATGCGGCCGTGGGTGTAGGATTCCACCTTGCTGGAGTACACCTCACCGGCGATGTTTTTGCTCTGGCTCTTTTTGGCGAACACCACCGGAACGCCGAAGGACTGGGCCACGATGCACGCGATCCCGATTCCGGAGGCCTCGATGGTGAGGATCTTGTTGATCTCCTCCCCCTCAAACCGCCTTTTAAATTCTTTTCCAAACTCCGAAAACAGCTCAATATCCATCTGGTGGTTCAGAAAGCTGTCCACCTTCAGTACGTTTCCAGGGAATACCTGGCCATCCTTCCGTATTCTATCCTTGAGTAGCTGCATCATTTGCCTCCCGCTTTTCCTCTTATTTGTATACCGCGTTATCCTTTAAAAATTTCATGGCCGCGTAATTGCGTGCCAGGCGCTCCGCCTCAGATTCGTTGCCGGCGGCTTCCACAAGGCTGTCGTAGTCCTCCATTCCATTCATGTCGGCCACTTCCTGCTTTATCTCGTCGGTGATTTCCAGGTTTTCCTGCTCGGCCACCGCTTTCAGCATCAGCTCCATCTTTACATTGTACTCCGCCTGAGAGCGCCAGGCCGTCTCATAGACCTCCTGGTCCAGGCCGTAAGCCGCCAGATAGTCCTCCAGGGTGACTCCCTGCAGAGCCATCAGACTTTCATTCATCTCCATCAGCCGGTTTAACTCCGCGTCCACAGACTCGTCGATTCCCGTAAAGGTGGAAGATTCCATAATCGCGTTGTAAAGATTGAAATCGTCCTGGCTCTCCGCCTGCTGAGCCTTCTGCTCCTCCAGCTGGCTGCGCAGATCCGTCTCCCAGGCATCCACCGTGTCAAAATCGGAAATGCGCTGCACAAAGGCGTCGTTTAACTCCGGCGTCCTCGGCTCCTCCACACGGTTCACCGTCACGTCAAACACCACCGGCTGTCCCGCCAGATCGGGATTGTTCCGGTAGGGGTCGGGGAAGGTCAGCTCCAGGGAAAGCTCCTGGCCCTTTACCGCCCCGATCAGGCCGTCCTCAAAGCCGTCGATGAAGGAGCCGGATCCCAGCACCAGGTCATAGCCCTGATCCGTGCCGCCCTCAAAGGCCTCTCCGTCCCTCATGCCCACGTAGTCAATGTTTACCGTATCGCCGTTCTGGGCCGGGCGTTCCACCTCGATCCAGTCGGGATTGGCCTCCAGTCTGGCATCCACGGCCGTCTGAAACTCCTCGTCTGTGAGGGACGCGTCCGTCTTTTCCAGCTCCACTCCTTTGTACTGTCCCAGCTCCACCTCGCCGGAAACTGCCGTGGTCTCCTCCGCCGTGGTCTGGTCGGCCTCCTCCTGCTTTTTCCCGCAGCCGGACGCCAGCACAAGCGCCGCGGCCACGCCGCAGACGCAAAGCTTTGCAAATTTCCTCATGATATTCCTCCTCATTTTGGGTTTATAGGTAGTTATACCACAATTACATCTGCCGCGCAACCGTGCAAATCCTGCCATCCCTGTTTTTCCCCTGATTTCCCTTAACGGGCGTTGTAAAATGCCCGGAAGGCCAGGTATGTATGGTAGACATCCAGCTTGGACGCCAGCTCAAAGGGAGCGTGCATGGACAGGATCGGCACTCCAAGATCCACCACGTCCACGTTCATCCCCGCCACAAACTTGGCGATGGTTCCGCCGCCGCCGGCGTCCACCGCTCCCAGCTCGCCGGTCTGCCAGCACACGCCGGCATCGTCCATGATCTTTATGATCTTTGCCATCAGCTCGGCGCTGGCATCGTTGGAGGAAGACTTTCCTCTGGCTCCCGTGTACTTAGTGAGGACGCAGCCTTTTCCCACATAGCAGGAATTGCGGCTCTCGTATACCGCCGGGAACGTGGGATCGTAGGCGGCGTTTACGTCGGAGGAGAGACAGATGGAATTTTGCAGCACTTCCTTATAATCCGCGCCGCTCATCTCCGCCAGCGTCTGCACGAAATGGAGCACGTAATCAGAATCCAGGCCGGTGTTTCCGCAGGAGCCGATCTCCTCCTTGTCTGCCAGGATGGTCAAGGTGGTATAGGCCGGATCCTTCGCCTCCATCTCCGCCGCCAGAGCCGTGTAGGCGCAGACTCTGTCGTCCTGGCCATAGGCTCCGATCATGCTGCGGTCAAGCCCCACGTCAGCCGCCTGGAACGCCGGCACCATCTCGATCTCCGCCCGGAGGAAATCCTTCTCCGTCATGCCGAAATACTCGTTTAACACCGCCAGGGCTTTCAGTTTCACAGCCTCTTTCACGTCCTTGCTGTCCTCATAGGGGATGGAGCCCACCACGATGTTTAACTCCTCTCCCTTCAAGCCCTCGCCCAGCTTGCGGCTGTTCTGCTCTCCCGCCAGATGGGGCAGAAGGTCGGTGACGCAAAATACCGGCTCCCCGGCTTTCTCTCCCAGGGAAATCTCCCGTCTCGTCCCGTCCTCCAGATATACCACGCCGTGCATGGCAAGGGGGATGGCCGCCCACTGGTATTTGCGGATTCCGCCGTAGTAGTGGGTCTTTAAAAGGCTCATTCCGTCCTTTTCATAGAGGGGATTGGGCTTTAAATCCAGGCGGGGGGAATCAATGTGGGCCCCGTTCATCCTGAGTCCCCGGGCCAGGGGCTCCGTGCCGATGGTGGAGGCGATCACCGCCTTCCCGCGGTTTACGGCGTAAATCTTATCTCCGGCGGCGTAGGATGCCCCCTTCTCAAAGGGACGGTAGCCGGCGGCCTCCAAAAGCTCCACCGCCCTTTTCACGCACTCCCGCTCCGTTTTTCCTGTATTTAAAAACTCCTTATAGCCCTCACAGAACCGGTCCGCCTCGCCGATGTGCTCCGGGTATTTCTCCGCGATCACCGGGAATTTCCATCCCAGTTTCTCCTGCAGCTCTTTTCCTGTCATTCTTTTGTCCTCCTGTCCTGATTCTGTCTTTTTCGTGAAAATAAAATTTCTTTCGGAAACCGTGTGCGCCGCGGCACGCCCGTTTCTTACCAAAACAGTGTGCGAAACAGCGCCCACCCCCGCCGAAACGCAGCTGCGTCAACAGCCGGTTTCCCGCGGCATAAAGCAAAGGGGACGCCGCACCCTGCGGCTCCCCCATTGCCATTTATGTCTGTCTGTTCTGTTCTCTGCTGACCTCCAGGATCCTCTCGTTGAGAGAGTACATCTTGGCGTCCAGCATATCCACCATGTCCGCGCAGGCTTTCAGCTCCTGCTGCAGGTTCTCCGGGCCGTCGCCCTCAAATTTATAATAGATCTTATGCTCCAGACTGGCCCAGAAATCCATGGCCACCGTACGGATCTGAATCTCCACCTTCGTCTCCACCATCTCCCCGTTTAAATAGATGGGGACCGTCACCACCATGTGGTAGCTGCGGTAGCCGTTGGGCTTGGGATTCTTGATATAATCCTTTACATAGAGGACGTTCACGTCCCTCTGCCTGGAAATCATGTCCGCCAGCAGGTAGATGTCCGACCGGAAGGAGCAGATGATCCGGATCCCCGCGATGTCGCTCAGCTTTTCCACCATATTTTCAATGGTGACCGCGTAGCCGCTGCGTTTCAGCTTTTTCACGATGCTCTCCGGCGTTTTCAGCCTGGCCTTCACGTGTTCGATGGGGTTATAATCATTGATCTGAACAAACTCATTGTTCAGAATTTCAATCTTGGTATTGATCTCCTTCAGCGCGGAATCATACAGGAACATGATGGATTTCCACTGGTCTATCTGATTAGTCTTTTCCGGAAACTTCATTTGCCCGCCTCCTCGCACGCCAATTTCAAGCCGTCTTACAGCTTGATGTTCTTTAACAGGGCGCCCAGGCCGGTGGAAATGGTTCCGGTCTCTTTATAATTGAAGGACTCGTGCTCCTCCCTGGCGGTCTCCTCGCTCACCCGCGCCTTCATGCTCAGGCCGATCTTTCCGTTCTCCGTGGAAATGACCTTTGCCTTCACTTCCTGGCCTTCCTTCAGCACAACGCTGGGATGCTTGATCCTCTGGGTGCTGATCTGGGAAACGTGTACCAGGCCGGAAACGCCGTCCCCAAGGTCCACGAATGCGCCGTAGGGCTGCAGGCTCTCCACCTTGCCGGTCACCACGTCGCCCACATGGTACTGGGCCAGTTTCTGCTTTTTAGCCTCGTCCCGTTTGGACTTCTCCACCTCGCGGCCGGAGAGCACCAGGCGCTTTTTCTCCAGATCGGCGGTAATCACCATCACATCCAGGTGCTTGCCCACCATATCCTCCAGCTTTTCAATGTAGCGGGTGGAAATATGGGACGCGGGGATGAAGGCTCTCACGTCGTCCACAAAGGCTACCAGGCCGCCTTTTACGGCCTCCTTCACCTTCACGTTGATGACGGTCTTATCCTCCAGCATCTGCGCGAAGTTCTGCCACTTCTCGCCGTCCGGATCCTCAGCCGCCTCAAATACGGGCTGCTTTCCCTCCAGGGCCTTATAGGACTCCTCCAGCTCTGCTGCGTAATCATCCATGGTCTCTGGGGTTCCTGTCATTTCATTTTTCATTTCTTCACTCATAATGGGTCTCCCTTTCGTGCATATTTTATGGTGCCGCGGGCCGTTTCGCGTTTTTCGCGCCGCTGCCCTCAACCGATGGGGCCGCCCTTTTCGGGCATATCCCCATTCTCCCGGCACCATATTCTCTAATATCTAAATTTATCATATTCCACCCGATTTTGCTATAGTTTTTGATGAATTTTTATGGTATCATTGAGTTATCAGAAGGAGGACGTTCTTCATGAAAGACATCATAGATCTGCACACCCATACCATTGCCAGCGGCCACGCCTACAGCACGCTGTCGGAGATGATCCGCTCCGCCGCTGAAAAAGGGCTTTCCGTTTACGGCTGCGCCGACCACGCGCCGAAGATGCCCGGCAGCACCCACAAGTTTTACTTCATTAATTTTAAGGTGATTCCCCGTCTCCAGCACGGAGTCCGCGTGCTCATGGGGGCGGAATTAAATATTCTGGATCCAGAAGGGACGGTGGACCTTCCGGAATCCACCCTGGAAAAGCTGGACTACACCGTAGCCAGCCTTCACGTTCCCTGCTTTGCTCCCCGCACCAGGGAGGAGCACACCCAGGCTTATGTAAACGTGATGAAAAATCCCCACGTGACCATCATCGGACACCCCGACGATGACCGCTACCCCGTAGATTACCGGACCTTTGCCCGGGCGGCCAAGGAATCCGGCAAATTGGTGGAGGTAAACAACACCTCCTTAGCCCCCGGCGGATCCCGCACGGGAGCGGCGGAAAACTACGCTGTCCTGTTGAAATACTGTAAGGAATACGAGGTTCCCATTATCATCGGCAGCGATGCCCACCACGAAAACGACGTGGGAAACCACCGGTGCGCCTGGGAGCTTTTGGAGAGGGAGCACTTCCCGGAGGAGTTAATCATGAACACCTCCGTGGAGAAACTAAAGCCCTACATTCCTGTTCTGGCCCAGCTGTTTCCGGAGGAATGCCATGATTAACTTCCTTAATTTAGAGTACTTCGTCGTGGCGGCGGAGGAACTGAATTTCACTCGCGCCGCCAGACGTCTTTTTATCTCCCAGCAGTCTTTAAGCAACCACATCGCCCACATGGAGCAGGAGTTTGGCGTGACCCTGTTCAACCGCACCACTCCCCTGACTCTCACCTACGCGGGCCAGCGCCTGCTGCAGCGGGCCAGGAATCTGCTCACCTACAAGGACGAGACGTACCACGAGCTGGCGGATATTAAGGACTTTACGGTGGGACAGCTCTCCATCGGGCTCTCCCACACCAGGGGACGGGTCATTCTCCCCCACGTGCTCCCGGCCTACCGGGACCGTTTTCCCAACATTGATCTAAAGATTCTGGAGGGGAACACCGCCCAGATGGAGGCCGCTCTCCTTCACGGGGAAGTGGATCTGGTCATCGGGATGCTGCCCTTCCGGGTGGAAAATATTGAGACGGTGCCCATCTGCGCCGAGGAGGTGCTTTTGGTGGTGCCGGACGCCGTGCTCGCGAAAGCCTTCGGTGAAAAGGCGGAGGAAGTCCGGACACAGCTGAAGGAAAACGCCGATCTCACGATCCTGCGGGACTGCCCCTTCATCCTGCTGCGCCAGGGAAACCGGGTGCGGACCATCGCGGACGAGCTCTTTCAGGACGCCCAGATCTCCCCGCCCGTTGTGCTGGAGCTGGAAAACATCGAGACGGTGCTGTCCCTCTCCTCCAGGGGAATGGGCATTACCTTCTACCCGAAGATGTTCGCCGCCAACCGGGAAAACCTGCCGGGAGCCAGAGACGACGGCAACTCCGTGAACCTTTACTCCCTAAAGAACCCGATCACCCACGGCACCCTGGCCATCGGTTACCACAAAGGCCATTATATGTCCCAGGCCACGAAAGAATTCATAAATATTGTAAAAGAAATGATCTAGCCTGCTTGACATTTCCTCCCATTTCCTATAATATGGTTATTATAAATGATAACTGTTACTATTATTGAGAAAGGAGGATGCCATGAAACAGCTCAAATACAGCCGTCAGAGGGAATCCATCAAAGCCTGCCTGATGGCCCGTCACGACCACCCTACGGCCGACGCCATCTACGCGTCCATCCGTGAAGAATTTCCCAACATCAGTCTGGGAACCGTTTACCGCAACTTAAACCTGCTGGTGGAGTTAGGCGAGATCCAGAAACTGCGCTGCGGCGACGGAGCGGACCATTTTGACGCGGACACGCGCCCGCACTACCATTTTATGTGCCGGGAATGCGGCTGTATCGAGGACCTTCCCATGGAGATCTCCCAGGAGATCAACGACCTGGCCCAGGAACACGTCCACGGGAAGATAGATTCTCACATCACCTATTTCTATGGGGTGTGCGAGAACTGCATGAAGAAAAAAACTTCTTAAAAATATTCTGAAAAACGCTTGACAAATAGAAATGCTTGTGCTAAATTAATATCAGTAATTGTTACTATTATTACTTAGGGGTTACTAAGAAACATTATTTTAATAAAAAGGAGATTAGAAGTATGAAGAAATGGGTTTGTACTGTATGTGGTTACGTTCATGAGGGAGAGACTGCTCCGGAGTTCTGCCCGGTATGTAAGGCACCGGCTGAGAAGTTCAAACTCCAGGAGGGTGAGAAGACCTGGGCTGCTGAGCACGTAGTTGGCGTTGCGCAGGGTTCTCCGGAGGACATCATGGCTGATTTAAGAGCAAACTTCGAGGGCGAGTGCTCTGAGGTTGGTATGTACCTGGCTATGGCTAGAGTTGCTCACAGAGAGGGCTACCCGGAGATCGGCTTATACTGGGAGAAGGCCGCTTACGAGGAGGCTGAGCACGCAGCGAAGTTCGCTGAGCTGTTAGGCGAGGTTGTTACCGACAGCACCAAGAAAAACCTGGAAATGCGCGTAGACGCTGAGAACGGCGCTACCGCCGGTAAGTTCGACCTGGCTAAGAGAGCAAAAGCTCTGAACCTGGATGCAATCCATGACACCGTTCACGAGATGGCTAGAGATGAGGCTCGTCACGGCAAGGCATTTGAGGGCCTGCTTAAGAGATACTTCGGCTAATATCCGATTATTTCTACCATTTGCTTAGGCTGGCCGCCCGGAGTGATTCAATATCGCTCCGGGCGGTTTTTTCACCAAAAATTTCCATATTATTCCTTGTTTATTCTGACAAGAAGTGATATGATTAGGCTGTTAGGAGTAACTATTTCACTTTTATCAAACATTTAAGGAGGTATATCATGTCCAAATACGCAGGAACCAAGACGGAGCAGAACTTACTTGCCGCATTCGCAGGCGAGTCCCAGGCCAGAAACAAATATACATACTATGCCTCTGCCGCTAAGAAGGCAGGATACGAGCAGCTTGCCGCTCTGTATCAGGAGACCGCTGACCAGGAGAAAGAGCACGCGAAAATGTGGTTTAAAGAGTTCCATGGCATCGGTGACGTAGCCGCGAACTTAGAGGATGCTGCCGCAGGCGAGAACTACGAGTGGACCGATATGTATGCCCGCATGGCCAGAGAGGCCCGCGAGGAAGGCTTTGAGGAGCTGGCTGTGAAGTTTGAGCTGGTTGCCAAGGTTGAGGCCGCTCACGAGAGACGCTACTTAAAGCTGTTAGAGAGCTACAAGAACGACAAGACCTTCAAGGGCGACGCCCCCTTAGGCTGGAAGTGCCGCAACTGCGGATACATCCACGAGGGCGAGGAGGCTCCGGAGGTATGTCCGTGCTGCAACCATCCGAAGGCTTACTTTGAGAGAAAGGTGGAGAATTATTAATCTCCTTTTTGCTGCGGCTTGTTAAAAAATTGAGATCGGAAAAAAACGGGAGAGGCCATGCCTCTCCTTTTTTATACCATCGGAGGTTTCGTTTCCTATGACATAAAAGCCTCCGGCGGGATGGGCACACATTTTCATCATTTCCGAAACAGCTCCAGCGCCTCATCCACATCGGGATGAGATTCCTTTTGTTTCCCAGGCTGGCACATCGTGGCCAGGCAGCCCAGCAGATATTTCCAGTAAATATCTCCAAACAGCTGGCTGTCCCCCTCTTTGAAAACGCCTTCCTCCTGCCCTCTCTTAAATAAAGAGCCGAAATATTCCCTTCCAAAATCCTCCCGAATGGGATTTTCCTCCGTGTCCAGGCTGACCTCTCCTCTCACCAGGGCGCTAAAGTACACCCGCAGCGGCGGGACGTATTCATTATAATAAGGATACGACAGCAGCCGCAGGCTGAACAGGCGGATGCCCTCCAGCGCGGATGGCATGGAGAAACATTCATCAAGACAGACATCTATTTTATCCTGCAAAGCAAAGAAAATTTCCTCCTTTGACCGGAAATACCGATACACCAACCCCTTGCTGATGCCCGCTTTTTCTGAAATATCGCTGATCTTTGTATTGGAATATCCCTGCTCGTCAAAAAGCAGCAGGGCCGTATCCAGGATCTGGCGGCGCCTCTCATCCTGGATCTGCCGGCTTTTCTCCTCCGATATGGCCATTTGTCCTACCTCCGTCCTCGTGCCTTATATTCGTGACACACATTATAATATATCTGGCTGGAAAAGTAAATTGTTTCCGGGTTCCATACTTTTCCCTGGATTTTGAACATAGAGGCAAAACAATTGACTTTTAGGTCATTATTGACTTACAAGTCACTATTGACTCATGGGTCAATCTATGTTAATATAATAACAACGAATTCGAATTTCACAGCCGGCTACACATTCATCTCAGGAGGTTGGTACTATGTTAGATCACTTATTCAGCCCATTTTCCATCAATGGGAAAACTTTGAAAAACCGCTGCGTGGTTCCCGCCATGGTTATGAACTACTGCAACGAGGACGGCACCTGTACGGAAAAATTCACCGCTTATCACGAGGCAAAGGCCAAAGGCGGCTTTGGTATGATTATCACCGAGGATTTTGCCGTGTCCCCGGAGGGCAAAGGGTTCAAATACCTGCCTGGCCTGTGGAATGACAGTCAGATCGACGGTTTCCGGGAGTTTACCCGGCGCATCCATCAGCACGGCACCGTTCTGATTGCCCAGATTTACCACGCCGGCAGGCAGACCAGCCGGGCCGTCATCGGACAGGCGCCGTGGGCTCCCTCTGCCATCCCCTGCCCTTTCAGCCCGGATATGCCTCACGAAATGACCTTAGAAGAAATCCATGCCACCGTCTCCCACTACGGCGACTGCGCCAGACGGGCCAAGGAGGCGGGATTTGACGGCGTGGAAATCCACGGAGCTCACGGCTACCTGATCGCCCAGTTTATGTCTCCTTATTCTAATAAGCGGACAGACGCCTACGGCGGACCCCTGCAGAACCGGATCCGTTTCGCCCTGGAAATCATCCGCGACATCCGCAGGAAATGCGGCGATGATTTTATCGTAGGCTACCGTATTTCCTCCGACGAGTACGTAACCGGCGGACGCAACATTGAAGACACAAAAACCATCGTTCCCTACCTGGAGCAGGCAGGAATCAGCTATGTACACGTAACCGCCGGAGTGTACCGCTCCTTCGACACCGTGATTCCGTCCATGTACTGCGGACACGCCTGGATCGCCGACATGGCGGCAGAGGTGAAACAGGTCACCTCTCTCCCGGTGATCACCGTCGGCCGCTACAACGATGTGCGGATTGCGGAAAATGTACTGTCCTGCGGGAAGGCCGATCTGGTTTCCTTCGGCCGCCAGTCCCTGGCTGACCCGGAGACGCCCAACAAGGCGAAGGAAGGCCGTTTCGACGACATCCGCACCTGCATCGGCTGCCATCACGGCTGCATCGGAAAACTGCTGGCAAATGTTCCCGGAGAGTGTATTTTAAATCCCACCCTCGGGCATGAGAGCGAGTATCTGCCGGTTCACGCCGGGGAGGCGAAAAAGGTCATGGTCATCGGCGCAGGCCCCGGCGGGCTGCAGGCCGCCATCTCCGCGGCGGAGGCCGGTCACCGCGTAAAAGTTTATGAAAAGGGACGCTGGGCCGGCGGCCAGTTCCGTCTGGGAGCCGTGCCGGCCGGAAAAGGAGAGATCACGTCCTTCATCACCTGGCAGCTCCATCAGCTGGAGAACCTGGGCGTTCCGGTGATTCTGGAAACGGAAGTGACCAAAGAGCTGGTGGATCTGGAAAAGCCTGACGTGGTGATCGCCGCCACCGGAGCCGTTCCCGTGATTCCGAGGATTCCGGGAGCAGACGGCCCCAACGTGGTGACCTCCCACGACGTCCTCTCCGGGGCTGCCAATACCGGAGCCAGGATCGTCGTCATCGGCGGCGGCTGTGTGGGCGCGGAAACTGCCAACCATCTGGCCTCCAACTTAAAGAACGTCACCCTCGTGGAAATGATGGACGACATCGCCACCGACGAGCTGGTGGTGCCCAGATGGGGACTTCTGGCAGACCTGGAAAAGAACAAGGTGCGCATCTGCACGAAAACAACGGTTACGGAGATCAAAGACGGCTCTGTGGTCCTCTCCGGCGCGGTAAACGAGGAAGTGCCCGCAGATACGGTCGTTCTCTCCGTGGGCTCCAGACCGGAAACCAGACTGGCGGACGAGCTGAAGGAACGGGGCTACGACGTGCGGGTGATCGGCGATGCCGCCAAGGTAGGGCTGGCCGGCGCGGCAATTACCCAGGGGTATCTGCTGGGACGGGAGCTGTGATATTGGACAGTATTTGGTAATAAGAGCTGGGAAACGGTTCCTTTAGCCGGGTTTTCTATGGCAGAGCTGGAAAAGAGCAGCGGAGACGTTCAAACATCGAGGCAGTCAGGCCGCTGAACCATAACTCCGCTGATATTTGTACGATTTTCACAATACAGACCGGGTCAGCTCCTGTTTCCCGGAGGACAGCGCCTGGGAAGGCGTTTTCCCCAAATAGCATCTACAGGGTTTTTGTGAAAAAGTCCCTTTGAAATTTCCTCCTATTTCCATTATGATGAAGGCACAACGTGTAGCTTTCGCGTAATTCCGGTTGCGTGAAGGCTGCACGTTTTCGTTTTTATATCGAAGAAAAGGAACGGGAGGCAAATCCAGAGAACTAGACCGCAAAAAAATAGATCCAAAAAGAAGAAATCCCCAAATTAAGCCATACCGAAAAGCAAATCAAACCTCACCTGTATCTTTCATCATTGCAAACTCCTCACTATTTGTTTTAGCATTGACTTAAATAAAAACCGATTATATAATTAAGCTAATACTAAAATAAAAGAAGGTGGTATTTATAGATACTGAAAGCATTATGAAAGCCTTGGGCGAACCGACGCGATACCGCATCTGGACCTGCCTGCTGGAACGCAAACATTGTGTGCGCTCTCTCTCCAAAAAAATGGGAATCAGCGAATCTGCCATTTCCCAGCACATGAAAGTCATGCGGGAAGCCGGATTGGTCTATGGAGAAAAGTACGGTTATCACACACATTACCTGCCGAGCCCGGAAGCCGTTCATCAACTTTTCAAGTCAGTCCAGAAGATGTATGAGCAATCCCAGAAACTGGATCGGAATACAACGGTTTGTCAATGTGAATTTAAGGAGGGAAATGCTAAATGAAGATTCTTCCCGAACTCTTTTTGACCTTTGCCAAAATTGGCGCGTTCACTTTTGGCGGCGGATATGCCATGATTTCCCTTTTGGATCATGAATGTGTGGAAAAAAAGCAATGGATCACTTCCGAGGAGCTTATGGATGTGACTGTGGTTGCTGAATCGACACCAGGTCCCATCGCCATAAACTGCGCTACTTATACCGGATATAAACAAGCCGGGCTTGCTGGAGCTATTGCCGCAACTGTGGGTATCGTACTGCCGTCATTTTTTATTATTTTATTCATATCCACCTTCTTCGAAAGTTTTCTAAGTTTTCCGCTTGCCGCAAATGCCTTTAAGGGAATCCGGATCGCTGTTGCTGTCCTGATTATGCAGGCGGCAGTAAAAATGATAAAAAAGATGCTAAAAAAGACACCTGACAAATCGGTAAGTATCGCGTTCGCCGCAGTGTTTTTTGTGATTGTCCTGGCGCTCAATCTGTCCGGCATCCGTTTCTCAACGATTTATCTGATCCTGATTGCGGGAATTGCCAGCTTTTGTATATTTACACTGCCTAATGGGAAAGGGGTGCAAAAATGATTTACCTGGCTCTTTTTTGGGAATTTTTCAAAATAGGACTGTTTGCTTTTGGCGGCGCTTACGGAGCCATTCCTCTTATCAAAGAAAGTGTCCTGGCGCAGGGGTGGATGACGGAAACCATGTTTGGCAATATGGTGGCGCTCAGTGAATCAACACCTGGGCCAATCATGGTAAATGCCGCAACGTACATTGGAGGTTCTCAAGCGGGCATCGGAGGTGCGATTGCCGCCACATCAGGTGTAGTACTGCCGTCTTTTATCATTATCCTGCTTGTCACCATGTTCCTGCGGAAATGGCTCAAGCATAGAAATGTGCAGGCGGTATTAAGAGGAATCAAGCCCTGCTTAATGGGAATTATCCTTGCAACCGGCGTCTGCATGGCTTTCACATCTGTATTCGGCGGGCAAGATGGCATTGTCCTCGATTGGTCAGCCCTTTTCCTTTTGATTATCCTCACCGCGCTGTCGATTGTCTATCCGTTGCGAAAGAAGAAAGAGTTCTCGCCAATCCTATTGATTGTCATAGCCGCTGTATTTGGCATTATTTTGTTTTAATTACGCTATATCATGTAAAACTGCTATTCCAGCCCCTGTCTTCCGGTGTAATTACATGAGCGTCTGAAACATTTTTACCCCTTATCACAAAAACCATTAGACCCCACCCCCTCCCATCCCTTATAATAACCTTATCTTCTATCACAAAACAGACATGGCCGCTCACGCGGTGATCACGAATCATGAAAGCCAGATGGTTTCACGCCTGCGGCGTTCCAGCCATCTGCCTGACGGTATTCGAAATACGCGCGGCGGCGCAAGGAGGTCATATGAGGATTTTGGTAGCCGAGGACGAGAGGGATTTAAACCGGCTGATTGCGAAAGTGCTGGAAAAGGAGGGCTATGGGGTGGACGCCTGTTTCGACGGGGAGGAGGCCCTGTACTACCTGGAGCACACGGAGTACGACGGCGCGGTGTTGGACATTATGATGCCGAAAATGGATGGGCTTGCGGTGTTAAAGGCGGTGAGACAAAGGGGCATGGATCTGCCCGTCATGTTCCTCACCGCCAGAGACAGCATCGCCGACCGGGTAAACGGCCTGGACTCCGGGGCGGACGACTATCTGGTCAAGCCCTTCGACTTTGACGAGCTGCTGGCCCGCATCCGCTCCATGACCAGGAAACGCAGCTCCCACAGATCCAGCGTGCTCCAGGTAGGCGACTTATCCTTAGACACCGGCAGCCACAGGGCTGTCCGCGCAGGGCGTACCATCGAGCTGTCCTCCAAGGAGTACGCCATCCTGGAATATATGTGCATGAACCCCGGCATCGTCCTCTCCCGGGAAAAAATCGAAAACCACATCTGGAACTACGACTACAGCGGCGGTTCCAACGTGGTGGACGTCTACATCAGCTATCTTCGGAAGAAAATTGACGGCGGTTCCCCCAAAAAGCTGATCCGCACCGTCTGGGGCTCCGGCTGGATGATCAAGGAGGCAGAATGAGACGGCGTTTTTCCATCAAAGGCAAGCTCACCCTATGGTTTACCAGCTTTATGGCCCTGACGGCCGCCCTCTGCCTGGGGCTGATCCTGCTGGTCAGCGGCCGGGTGGCGGAAAAAGAGGCCTTTAACATCCTCTCTCTCACCGTCCGCGGTAATCTGACGGAGGTTTCCCTGGAAAACGGCGCCCTGTCCCTCTCCCCGGACTTCCGTTTCTACACCAACGACGTGTATATGCTGATCTACAGCAAAAACGGCGCCCTTCTCTCCGGCCAGACGCCCCCTTCCTTCCCCGTGGAAACGGAGCTGGAAAACGGAGTGACCAAATTTGTGGCCGGCGGAGACGGGGATTTTTACGTGCTGGATTTCTGGATTCCCTCCGGCTGGGAGGACGGCGTCTGGCTTCGAGGAGTGTTAAGGAGCGCTGACAGCGGGCAGATGGCAGACAGCATTTTCACCATATTTTCCATCGTGCTGCCCTTTCTCATCCTGCTGGCCGCCGCGGGGGGCTACCTCATGGCCCGGCGGGCCCTGGCTCCCATCTCCCGCATCGCGGACGTGGCGGAAACCATCAGCGAAGGCCAGGATCTAACCAGGCGCATCGGCCTGCCGGAAGGGCGGGACGAGGTGAGCCGTCTCTCCAGCTCCTTTGACCATATGTTTGAGCGGTTGGAACAGGCCTTTGAGGCGGAAAAACAGTTCACCTCCGACGCCTCCCACGAGCTGCGCACCCCCACTGCCGTGATCCTGGCCCAGTGCAGCTACGCCAAAAAACACGCCGGCACCGCGGAAGAATACCGGGAGGCCATCGAGGTCATCGACCGCCAGGCCCAGAAAATGTCCCTTCTCATCAGCCGTCTTCTGGATATGACCCGCCTGGATCTGGGCACCCAAAAGCTGAAAAAGGAGCGGACAAACTTAAGTGAAATGGCCCGGATTCTCTGTGAGGAGCAGGACAGCGGCGAGGGGGGCATCTCCCTGGAGACCCAGATCCAGGACGGTGTTTTCGCCGGCGTCGACCCATTTCTGATCTCCCGCGTCATGGGAAACCTCCTGGACAACGCCAGAAAATACGGGCGGGAAAACGGCCGCATCATCCTGCGCCTGTACACCGACCATTCCTGGGCTGTCCTGGAGGTGGAGGACGACGGCATCGGCATCCCGGCGGAAGAACAGGAAAAGATCTGGCAGCGGTTCTACCAGGTAAAAACGTCCCGGGAAGCTGGTTCCGGCCTGGGCCTGGGGCTGTCTATGATCCGGCAGATCGTACTGCTCCACGGAGGCTCTGTGGCGGTGGAAAGCCAGCCGGGACAAGGCAGCCGCTTTACGGTCCGCCTTCCGGTATCGTAAGCCAGGAGCCAGTTTCTAACATTTTTTTAATGTCTGTCTGATATATTTCCAGATATAATAAAAGAAATCCCCGGCGGCAGGAGCCGTTTCCCGCCGCCGGAAACGCAGCGAAAAGAGGGATGTGTATGAAAAATAAGAATCAGCGGCCCGGGGGGCCCCGCCTTCTGTCCGCGCTTGGCCTCGGAGCTCTCGTCCTGGGACTCTCTGCCTGCGGCGGAAACCCGAAAGCCTCCACCGCCGAGTACATCGGCATTGCCGCCGCAAAGGAGGCAGCCCTGAACGACGCGGGTGTCCCCGCCGCTCAGGCGGACTTTTCCTCCGCCGGCCTGGACAGCAAAAACGGGACCTTTTACTATGAGATCAACTTTACCGGAAACGGAATCCAGTACGAATACGACATCGACGCCATGACCGGCGTGGTAATCGAGGGTTTGAGCAGCGCCGCGGGCGGGGATGGCGCTGGCGCAGAGAAACCCGGCGCAGCCGGAGCCGTTTCCACAGACGAAATCCTGGCAGCCGGCGAAACCGGCGGAACTTCCGCGGAAGGCCAGTCCGTTTCCCCAGACGGCTCCGGCGAAACTTCCACCAGAGTTTCCGCTGACGGCCAGTCTCCAGCCAGCCAGGCCCCCGGCTCCGGCCAGCCGGCCGCAGGCACAGATCAAGCCCCGGCAGCTGCCCATGCGGGCCAGTCACAGACACCCGCAGGCCAGTCACAGGCCTCCGCAGGCCAGCCGCAGCCAGCCCCCGCAGGCCAGTCCTCCGCCTCCATCACCGAATCTCAGGCCCAGTCCATCGCCCTCTCCCACGCAGGAGTGACAGAGGCCGATCTGGTATTCATCGAGGCCAAACGGGACTTTGACGACGGCCAGGAAATCTTCGAGGTGGAATTCTTCACCTCCGGCGGGACAGAATACAACTATGACATCCGGGTTTCCGACGGCTCCGTGATCAAATACGACTACGAGACAAAGACGGCCCAGACCAGCCCTCAGCCGGGAACGGGAATGCTTTCCGAGGATCAGGCCAGGCAGGCCGTTTTAGACCGCGTCCCCGGCGCCCCGGCAGCCGCCGTTTCCCTCCATCTGGACGAGGACGACGGCCGTATGGAGTACGAGGGAGAATTAAAACACGACGGAATGAAATACGAATTTAAGATCGACGCCTACAGCGGCTCGATCCTGGAGTGGGAGGCCAAGAAACAGGGATGGTAAAAATTTTGCCGGAAACGGTTTGGGCCCGGCTGTCCAAAGGCGTTTCCGGCCGCCTCCTTCCGCCTCATCCTCCCCAATAAACCAGCCTCACCCGTCCCACAAAAATACCATTTGACTTTTCCACCCATTCGTGCTACGCTGTACGTCGATACAGAAAGATACTCCCCTGCCGCCGGGTATGGGAGCTATGCGTCAGATTTTCTATCGTTAGGCCAATGAAGATAGAAAATTCTGGCGCTATTTTTTTTGACAGGAGGATCATCTCATGGAACAGCAGACCTGCGCGCGGGATTTCGCGCGCTACACCGTTTTAAGTGTCCTGGGCACCCTGGGCGTGTCCTGCTACATCCTGGCAGACACCTTTTTCGTGTCCAAAGGCCTGGGCACCAACGGCCTCACCGCCTTAAACCTCGCTATCCCCATCTACAACTTCATCCACGGTAGCGGCCTCATGCTGGGGATGGGCGGAGCGACGAAATTTTCCATTTACAAAAGCCAGGGCCGCAGCCGGGACATCGACTGCATTTACACCAACACCCTCTATCTCGCCGCCCTGCTGTCCGCCCTGTTTTTCCTCACAGGGCTGTTGTTTTCCGGGCAGCTGTCCCTTCTTTTGGGGGCGGACGGCACCGTATTTGCCATGACGGAGACATACCTGCGCTGGCTGCTCCTCTTTGCCCCGGCCTTTATCCTCAACGACGTATTTCTCTGCTACGTGAGAAATGACGGCAGCCCCCAGCTGGCCATGGTCGCCATGCTCATCGGCAGCTTTGCAAACATCGTGCTGGACTACGTCTTCATCTTCCCCTTCCGCATGGGGATTTTCGGCGCCATCTTCGCCACAGGGCTGTCGCCCATTATCAGCATCGCCGTCATGTCCCCCCACTGGCTGAGGAAAAGACACAGTTTCCACCTGACAAAGGTGAAACCGGACGCCGCCGTCATGGGCCAGACCGTGTCCCTCGGGTTCCCGTCTCTGATCGCCCAGCTGTCCTCCGGCATTGTCATGATCACCTTCAACGCCCTTATCCTGGGGATCACTGGAAATACCGGAGTGGCAGCCTACGGCGTCGTTGCCAATATCTCCCTGGTGGTAGTGGCTGTCTACACCGGAATCTCCCAGGGAATGCAGCCCCTGGTCAGCAGCGCCTACGGCAGGGGAAACAGGCAGCAGATGAGGGAGGTGTTTCGCTACGCCTTAGGAACCACCCTGGCGGTCTCCGGCCTAGTGTACCTGTTCCTCTTTGTATTTGCCTCCCCCGTGGCCGCCGTGTTCAACAGCGAAAGGGATCCCATTCTCCAGCAGATTGCCGTCTCCGGCCTGAAGCTGTACTTTTTATCCGTCCCCTTCGCCGGTTACAACATCATCCTGGCCACATATTTTACCTCCATTGAGCGCGCCCTGCCGGCCCACGTGCTCTCCCTGCTGCGGGGACTTATCCTAATCATCCCCATGGCCTTCCTGATGTCCTTCCTTTTGGGAATGACAGGGATCTGGATTTCCTATCCTCTCACAGAGCTGGCGGTGGCTGCCGCCGGAGTGGCCGCGCACCGGCACATGAAGGCCCGCGGCCGGACGTAAAACAGGCGGCCGGTAGCTCTCCCGCCCCCGCGGCAGAAACGGGACTGCGAAAGCAGCCGTTTCCCCGCGGGGAGCGACAGAGCGCCCCATCCCCTTACGAAACCTTTACAATCCTTTCATCTTTCTCCCAAAAGTCCCGAATCTTAAGAATTTCTTCATAATCTATTTAAACAGTCTTCAAACATTTTCCAGCGGGGTATGATATACTAAGACCATAAAGAAAGCAATTCACTTTTACCCTTTTTTGAAATCCCGAATTCGAAAGAAAAAGTCCCCCCTGCGCTCCATCACGGCGCAGGGATTTTTCTGTCTGTGAAAGAATTCTTTCAGCTCCGGTGCGCCAGCGGCCATTTTCCTTTACGCGGAGTGCGCCTCCTTGCGAAGCATTCTCGTTTAACAGGAAAAGAGCCGGAACCGGCCGCAGCGGCCGCAGCCGCGTCCCCGTCAGTTCTGACTCTTTTCTTCTTATTATATTCTGTATAATTCCTATTTTTACGCTCTAGGCTGACAGGCCGCAAGCCTGGCCAGTCCCAGCCATCCGGCAGCCCTTACAGGTATTTCTTCATCTCCCCGCACACATCCAGGGTAGCAAAATAATCCTGGGGCGTCTCCGCGCGGCGGATGAGCTGGACGGAACCGTCCTCCTTTAAAAGCAGCTCGGCGGAGCGCAGCTTTCCGTTGTAATTGTAGCCCATGGAGAATCCATGAGCGCCGGTGTCGTGGATTACTAGCAGGTCGCCCTTGTCGATCTTCGGCAGCATCCGGTCAATGGCGAACTTGTCATTGTTCTCGCACAGGGAACCTACAATGTCGTACTTGTGGTCGCAGGGCTCCTGCTCCTTTCCCATCACCGTGATATGGTGGTAAGCCCCGTACATGGCAGGACGCATCAGGTTCACCGCACAGGCGTCCACCCCTACGTACTCCTTGTAGGTGTGTTTCTCGTGGATGGCCTTCGTCACCAGGCAGCCGTAGGGCCCCAGCATGAAACGGCCCATCTCCGCGTAGATAGCCACATCCCCCATTCCCGCGGGAGTGAGGATTTTCTCATAGGCCTGACGGACGCCCTCGCCGATGGCATAGATGTCGTTCGGTTCCTGATCCGGGCTGTAGGGGATGCCCACGCCGCCGGAGAGGTTGATAAAGCGAATCTTTGCCCCCGTCTCCTTCTGCAGCCGCACCGCCAGCTCAAACAGCTTTTCCGCCAGCATGGGATAATACTCGTTGGTCACCGTGTTGCTCACCAGGAAGGCGTGGATGCCGAACTCCTTCGCCCCCTTCTCCTTCAGAACGCGGAAGGCCTCAAACATCTGGGCCTCTGTCATCCCGTACTTCGCGTCGCCGGGGTTGTCCATGATGCTGTTGCTGATTTTAAACACGCCGCCGGGGTTAAACCGGCAGCTGATGGTCTCCGGAATCCGCCCCAGCACCTGCTCTAAAAACTCGATATGGGTGAAATCGTCCAGGTTGATGATGGCGCCCATCTCGTCCGCCATCTGGAACTCCTCCGCCGGGGTATCGTTGGAGGAAAACATAATGTCATGGCCTGTAAAACCGGCGGCCTCCGACATCATCAGCTCCGTGGCGGAGGAACAGTCCGTGCCGAACCCGTAATCCCGCAGAATCTCCAGAATCCTCGGGTTTGGCGTGGCCTTCACCGCAAAATACTCTTTAAAGCCAGGATTCCACGCGAACGCCTCTTTTACCCGTTTCGCGTTCTCCCGGATTCCCTTTTCATCGTATAAATGGAACGGCGTGGGGTAGGTTTTCGTGATCTCCTCCAGCTGTTCCCGTGTCACAAACGTCTTTTTCTCCATAACTGTATTTCTCCTCTCTGCCAAATGGGCGTCCCGTCCATCCGCCCGCCGGTTTTTCCTGAAACTATGCGCCGGAACGCCGTTGGCGCCCGCCGGATTTTCTTAAAAAAGGCCCGCCTCCGGGCACATCGCGTAATGCTATTGTATCCAAGGCGGACCTCTTTGTCCAGCTATTCTATTTTAATCTTTTATCAAACGGCAACCGTTTCACCTTAATCCGCGATCACTACTCTCATAATATTGGTATCGCTGGCCGGCTCATGGCGCTTGGAATAGCTCACCACGCCCGCCGTCACAACGGCCAGATCGCCCTCCTGGAGCACGCCCTTCTCCTTTAAAAGCTCGATGGACGCGTACACCAGAATATCTGTGGAGTCCGCCCGCTTAGCCTGGTACGGCTTTACACCCCAGTAAATCTGCATCCGGCGCACCGCCGCGGCGCTGGGGGACAGGCCGATGATGGGCGCCTCCGGTCTCCACTTGGACAGCAGTTTCGCCGTGAAACCGCTGATGCTGGGGGTTACGATCACCTTCGCGTTCAGCTCGTGGGCCGTGGAAACGGTTCCGGAGCAGACAGCGTTGGAAATATTGCTGACGCCCTGGGCCACGATGGTATTTCTGTGGCGGTATGTGGAATAGTCCAGATGGGACTCGGAATCCTCCACGATCTTTGCCATCATCTGTACGGCCTCCACCGGGTATTTTCCCATAGCCGTCTCGCCGGAGAGCATCACCGCGTCCGTTCCGTCGTAAACGGCGTTGGCCACGTCTGTTACCTCCGCTCTGGTGGGTCTGGGATTGCGGATCATGGAATCCAGCATCTGAGTGGCGGTGATGACCACCTTGCAGGCCTCATTGCACTTGCGGATGATGGTTTTCTGAATATAGGGAACCTTCTCCGCCGGAATCTCCACGCCCATATCTCCGCGGGCTACCATAATGCCGTCCGCCTCAGCGATGATGGCATCCAGGTTCTCGATTCCCTCCGCGTTCTCGATCTTCGCGATAATTCCCATATCGCAGTCGTTCTCATCCAGGATCTGACGGATCTCACGGATGGCGTCCGCCGTTCTCACGAAGGAGGCGGCGATGAAATCAAAGCCCTCACGGATACCAAAGAGAATGTCCTCTTTGTCCTTCTGGGTCAGGGCCGGCAGCTTGATCTTTACATTGGGCACATTGACGCCCTTTTTGGAGCCCAGCTCGCCGCCGTTTAACACCTTACAGTGAATTTCCTCTCCCTTGACCTCCGTCACCTCCATGGCGATCAGTCCGTCGTCGATGAGGATGGTGTTTCCCGGAACCACGTCCTCGTGGAGGCGGTCATAGTTGATATAGCAGATTTTATCGTCGCAGGGCACCTCTTTGGTGGTCAGCACGTAGTCCTGGCCCTCCACGAGGGTGACCTTCTTATCGTCCTTTAAGGATCCGGTACGGATCTCCGGCCCCTTGGTGTCAAGCAGGGCGGCGATGGGCAGATCCAGCTCATCCCGAATGCTCTTTAAAAGCTCCAGACGGCCTTTGTGCTCCTCGTAGTCCCCATGGGAGAAGTTGAAACGGGCTACGTCCATTCCATTTAAGGCGAGCTGTTTCATGATCTCTCTGTCGTTGGTGTTCGGTCCCATGGTGCAGATAATCTTCGTTTTCTTCATTCTCTAACCCTCCGGATTCTTTTCCTTATTTATAGTACAG
Organism: Lachnoclostridium sp. An14; assembly: GCF_002160755.1. Classification (GTDB taxonomy): domain Bacteria; phylum Bacillota; class Clostridia; order Lachnospirales; family Lachnospiraceae; genus Lachnoclostridium_A. The sequence goes on along the minus strand of NZ_NFLE01000016.1, from coordinate 13,173 downwards.
CGTCTCGAATGTCCCTGCGGTTCCGCGCCGTGCGCAATCCCCGGGGACAGGGAAACGGGGCTTTCCAGTAAGCTTATTGTGGATCCTTTGTCACGTGCTTATGCGTGTAGAGGTGGTCCTGACAATATTCATAGTTTCCCTCACATTTGGAACAGTAGCGGAACTCCAGGTCGTCCCCGTCCAGCTCTGTCCTGCCGCAGACCGCGCATTTATGATGGGTCTGGCCCTGCGGTTTCATTTTTACTTGGGTCTTAAAATCCTGCCTGCGCCGGATCTCCCTGGGATTTACCCGGCTGTAATTGCGGGTCACCGCGAAGAACAGGATAAAGTTTAACAGGGAGAACAGAATCTCCACCCGAGCTGCCGTCCCGCCTGTGAGCAGCCCCTCTATGGCAAACAGGCCATAGATCAATGCCAGCCACTTCGCCCGGATCGGCACCACGAAATACAGCCAGAACTGTAAGTCCGGGAATGTGGCCGCGAAAGCGAAAAACAGGGACATATTCAGGTACGTCGTAGTAAGGGGCACTCTCTGATCAAATACCAGATAGAGTACCAGCGACGCGATCACATGGCCCAGGATTCCCAAAAACATATAGATGTTAAAGCGAAACGCCCCCCAGACCCGCTCCAGCGTCTGTCCTAAATTGTAGTAGAGGTAGATCATCAGCGCGTTGGAGACCATGTTTCCAAAGGGGGGCCACGCCATAAAGGTGACCACGCGCCAGATCTGCCCCTTGAGAATGGCGGGAGCGTCCAGGCTCAGCCATTCAAAATAAAACCAGGGATTGACATACTGAAGGATGGCGCCCACCACGTACATCGCCACGATGTAGTTCATCAGATGGCGGATCGCATACCTTCCGTATTTCCGTTCGATCTTTTTAAAAAATTCCATTCTGCCTTCCTTTTACTGAAATTGACCGGGATTTGAAATTATAAGAAATCCTTTTTGTGGAACACCACTGCCACCAGAAGGGACAGGGCCACGGCAAAGAGGAAGATGATGAGAAATCCCCACGGGCTGGACGCGAAGGGCATCCCGGCCTCATTTACGTTCATGCCGTAAAAGCTGGATACCATGGTAGGGATCGACATCACGATGGTGACCGCCGCCAGGAATTTCATGACAATGTTCAGATTGTTGGAAATTACGGAGGCGAAGGCATCCATCATACCGCTTAAAATGCCGCTGTAGATGTTGGCCATCTCGATTGCCTGCTTGTTCTCAATGATTACATCCTCCAGAAGATCCGTGTCCTCCGGATATTTTTTGATCTTCTCATTTTTCAGCAGTTTCTCCAGCACCACCTCGTTTGCCCGCAGGGAGGTGATGAAGTACACAAGGCTCTTTTCCAGCTCCAGAAGCTCAATCAGCTCCCTGTTTTTCGTGGACTGGTGGAGCTTTTTCTCGATCACACCGCTCTTTTTGTCGATGATTCTCAGGTACTGCAGGTACTGCTGCGCGTTTTTATAAAGCACCTGTAAAATGAAACGGGTCTTCATATAGGTGTAGAAATCCCGGACGCGGCCATCCATGAAGGCCCCCAGAACCGCCGTGTCTTCCAGGCAGACCGTGATGATCGCCTCGTCGGTGGTCACAATGCCCATGGGGATAGTCTCATACCAGTCGTTCCCATTTCTCTCCTCAATGACGGGGATGTCCACAAGGATCATGCTGTATCCTTCCTCTGTCTCGATACGGGAACGCTCCTCCTCATCCAGAGGCGCCCTCAAATCGTCGGGATCAATGTGGTAACGGTCCGCAATCTCCAAAATCTCCGTCGCCGTGGGGTCTGTCAGCGCAATCCAGCACCCTGCCGTGATCTCATCCTTCTGATGAATCGCACCGTCTTCCGTCTTAAAAATACGAATCATGTCTTATTCTCCTTTCTTCCGTGCAGCGCACTCAAACCTGCACCAGAAAGGCCCGGATCATGCTTCGCCGTCCAGTGCAGGTTTTCGCTTTCGTCCTTCTTCAATTTCCGCGTGGTAGCACGAGCCACTATCCATAACCTGCTGCTGTCCTTTCATTAAAATATATAGATATTTGCCGAAGTCCTTTTCATAAAAGCCAAACTTCCGACGTATACCATTATAGTGAGTGATCCCGTGTTTGTCAACGTGTGTTAAACCTCTCTTTTTCCTCGTTTTTCCCGGAAAAACGACTTTTTTACAACTTTTTAACATACCTTACCAATTGTATTCTTTCTTAATATATGCTAAACTGTACCCCGTACTTGAAGTTACGTCAACCAATTCCCATTCATAATACAAAGGAGGCAGGGATTTATCCCGAGTATCTATGAAAGATTTACATAATACCCTGGGCATCGACATCGGTTCCACAACCGTGAAGATCGCCATTCTGGACCCGGCGAACAAAATGCTGTTCGCCGATTATGAGCGCCATTTTGCCAATATCCAGGGAACTCTGGCCGGACTGCTCCGCAAGGCGAAGGAGAAGCTGGGCGCCATCGAGCTGGCTCCCATGATCACCGGCTCCGGCGGTCTGACCCTGGCAAAGCATCTGGACGTCCCCTTCGTTCAGGAGGTGGTGTCCGTGGCCACGTCCCTTCAGGACTATGCCCCTCAGACGGACGTAGCCATTGAGCTGGGCGGCGAGGACGCCAAAATCATCTACTTTACCGGCGGCATCGACCAGCGCATGAACGGCATCTGCGCCGGAGGCACCGGTTCCTTTATCGACCAGATGGCATCGCTGCTCCAGACGGACGCGGCCGGCTTAAATGAGTACGCGAAAAACTACAAGGCCATCTACCCCATCGCCGCCCGCTGCGGCGTATTCGCAAAATCGGATATTCAGCCGCTGATCAATGAAGGAGCTACCAGAGAGGATCTGGCTGCTTCTATTTTTCAGGCCGTAGTAAACCAGACCATCAGTGGACTGGCCTGCGGAAAACCCATCCGCGGAAACGTGGCCTTCCTCGGCGGCCCGCTCCACTTCCTTCCGGAGCTGAGAAACGCCTTTATCCGCACCCTGCGCCTGACCCCGGAGCACATCATCGCCCCGGACCACTCCCACCTGTTTGCCGCCATCGGCGCCGCCATGAACAGCGAGGGCAAGGGCGCCATGGAGATTGACAGCCTGATCCACAAGCTGGAGCACGGCATCCAGATGGACTTTGAGGTCAAGCGGATGGAGCCCCTGTTCGCGGACGAGGAGGAATACCGCGCTTTCACGGAGCGGCACAACGGCCACTGCGTGAAAAAAGCAGATCTTTCCACCTACGAGGGCAACTGCTTTTTAGGCATCGACGCCGGTTCCACCACCACCAAGGTGGCCCTGGTGGGCGAGGACGGAAGCCTCCTCTACCGGTTCTACGACAATAACAACGGTTCTCCTCTGGCCACGGCCATCCGCGCCATGGGGGAGATCAACGAGCTGCTTCCGGAAAAGGCAAAGATCGTCTACTCCTGCTCCACCGGCTACGGCGAGGCCCTTTTAAAGGCCGCCTTTATGCTGGACGAGGGCGAGGTGGAGACCATCTCCCACTACTACGCCGCCGCCTTTTTTGAGCCGGAGGTGGACTGCATCCTGGACATCGGCGGCCAGGACATGAAGTGCATCCGCATCAAAAACGGCGCCGTGGACAGCGTGCAGTTAAACGAAGCCTGCTCCTCCGGCTGCGGCTCCTTCATCGAGACCTTCGCCAAATCCTTAAACTACGAGGTAAAGGATTTCGCCAAAGAGGCCCTGTTCGCGAAAAATCCCACGGACCTGGGAACGCGCTGCACCGTATTTATGAACTCCAACGTAAAGCAGGCCCAGAAGGAGGGCGCCTCCGTGGCGGACATCTCCGCCGGACTGGCCTACTCCGTGATCAAGAATGCCCTGTTTAAGGTCATCAAGATCACCTCCGCCTCTGACCTGGGAAAACACGTGGTGGTACAGGGCGGCACCTTTTACAACGACGCCGTGCTCCGCAGCTTTGAGAAGATCGCCGGCTGCGACGCCGTCCGCCCGGACATCGCCGGGATCATGGGCGCCTTCGGGGCGGCCCTCATCGCCAGGGAGCGCTACGACGCCGCCAAGGGCAGCACCATGCTCCCCATGGAAAAGATCCTGGGCTTAAAGTACACCACCACCATCTCCCGCTGCAAGGGCTGCACCAACAGCTGCGTGCTCACCATCAACCAGTTCGGCGGCGGCCGCCACTTCGTCAGCGGAAACCGCTGTGAGCGGGGCCTGGGCAAGGAGAAGGTGAAAAAGGACATTCCAAACCTGTTTGACTACAAGTACCACCGGATGTTTGACTACGAGCCCCTGACGGCGGACATCGCTCCCAGAGGCACCATCGGCATCCCGCGGGTGCTGAATATGTACGAGAATTTCCCCTTCTGGGCCGTTCTCTTTAAGGAGCTGGGTTTCCGCACCGTGCTGTCTCCTCAGTCCACGAAAAAGCTCTACGAGCTGGGCATCGAGTCCATCCCCAGCGAGTCGGAGTGCTACCCGGCCAAGCTGGTGCACGGCCACATCGCCTGGCTGATCGCTCAGGACATTCAGACCATTTTCTACCCCTGCGTCCCCTACGAGAGGAACGAGACGCCGGAGGCGGGCAACCATTTCAACTGCCCCATGGTCACCTCCTACGCGGAGAACATCAAAAACAACGTGGAGGAAATCAAGGAAAAGGGAATCCGTTTCTTAAATCCTTTCATGGCCTTCACCAACGAGGAAGTGCTGTCGGCCCAGCTAGTGGACTTCTTTAAGAAGGAATTTGACATTCCGGAGGCGGAGACGGCCGCTGCCGCCAAAAAGGCGTGGGCGGAGCTTCTCCAGTCCCGGACAGATATGGAAAAGAAGGGCGAGGAGGTCATCCAATACCTGAAACAGAACCACAAGCAGGGAATCGTGCTGGCCGGCCGCCCCTACCACGTGGATCCGGAGATCCATCACGGAATCCCGGAGCTGATCACCTCCTATGGATTCGCGGTGCTGACAGAGGACTCCATCTCCCATCTGGGAACCCCGGAGCGCCCCCTGATCGTCACCGACCAGTGGATGTATCACAGCCGCCTGTACCGGGCTGCCGAGGTGGTAAAACACTCCGAATGCCTGAACCTGGTCCAGTTAAACTCCTTCGGCTGCGGCCTGGATGCCGTCACCACCGACCAGGTAAGCGACATTCTCACCCGCTCCGGAAAGATTTATACTGTGTTAAAGATCGACGAGGTGAATAACCTGGGCGCCGCCAGAATCCGCATCCGCTCCCTGATCTCCTCCCTGCGGGTGAGAGACCAGAAACACATTGAGCGGAAGGTGGTTTCCAGCGCCTACAACCGGGTCATGTTTACCAAGGAGATGAAAAAGGACTACACCCTTTTATGCCCCCAGATGTCTCCCATCCACTTTGAGCTCATTGAGCCGGCCATCCGCTCCTTCGGCTACAAGCTGGAAGTGCTGCAAAACCACGACCGGAACGCCGTGGACATGGGCTTAAAGTATGTAAACAACGACGCCTGCTACCCGTCCCTCATCGTCATCGGACAGATCATGGACGCCCTGCTGTCCGGAAAATACGACTTAGACCACACCGCTGTGGTCATGAGCCAGACCGGCGGCGGCTGCCGCGCCTCCAACTACATCGGCTTTATCCGCCGTGCCCTGGAGAAGGCGGGCATGAGCCAGATTCCCGTGATCTCTGTCAATGCCAACGGCATGGAGACGAACCCCGGCTTTACCATGAGCCCCCTCATGCTCACCAAGGCCATGCAGGCGGTGGTGTACGGGGATGTGTTCATGCGGGTGCTCTACGCCACCAGGCCCTACGAGAAGGAACCGGGAGCGGCCGACGCCCTGCACGCCAAATGGCGGGAGCGCTGCATCGCCTCTTTGTCAAAGAAGAACCCGTCCATGATGGAGTTTGGGCGGAATGTGAAGGGAATTATCCGGGAGTTTGACAGCCTGCCCCGTCTGGATGTGAAAAAGCCGAAGGTGGGCATTGTGGGCGAGATCCTGGTGAAATTCTCCCCCCTGGCCAACAACCACATCGTGGAGCTTTTGGAGTCCGAGGGCGCGGAGGCGGTGATGCCGGATCTCATGGATTTCCTGCTGTACTGTTTCTACAACAGCAACTTTAAGGCCGAACACTTAGGCGGCAAAAAATCCACTGCCCGGCTCTGCAACATGGGAATCTCCCTTCTGGAGTATTTCCGCAAAACCGCCAGGAAGGAGCTGGAGGCCAGCCGTCATTTCGGCCCTCAGGCCCGCATCGACAAGCTGGCGGACATGGCCAAGGATTTCGTATCCTTAGGCAACCAGACCGGCGAGGGCTGGTTCCTGACGGGTGAGATGCTGGAGCTGATCCACTCCGGAGTGGAAAACATCGTCTGCACCCAGCCCTTTGGCTGCCTGCCCAACCACATCGTGGGCAAAGGCGTGATCAAGGAGCTGCGCCAACAGTACCCCGGCGCCAACATCATCGCCGTAGACTACGACCCCGGCGCCAGCGAGGTAAACCAGCTAAACCGCATCAAGCTCATGCTGGCCACCGCTCATAAGAATCTGAAGAAGGAGACGGAGGCGGAGGAGAAAAGCTGCGGGTGATAAAGCCCGCGCTGCCGTTTCCAAATAAAAACAGCTGTAATATCAAACGAGCCTGGAGAACATTTCTCTCCAGACTCGTTTTTTCATATTTTTCATATCATAGTAGGAAACGATGTTCCTACGGCACAAAAGCCTCTGGCGGGATTCGCACGATTGCGCATCCCTTTTTATTTACAGATCCTATTCCTCTGATGAAAAGATGTCTCCGTCCAGCTCCATCACCGCCTCCAAAGGAATCCTGCCGCCATTCTCCAGCACAATCTGACGGCTGTTTTCATCTACTTTTTTTACCCTTCCGCGTACAGATACGTAACTTCCCCCTTCCTTTTTCTCGTCCGGCAGAAAATAGACGATGGACACCTCCGGACGGGGGCTTGGCAGCTCCATCAAAAGGCGGAGTTTTTCGTTTAAACGGTCTTTCACGTCCGGTTCCAGCTCCAACTGGCGCTCTGTAAGCCGCCCCGTCTCCCGGATGGCGTCCCCGTAGCCGGTGAGGGCCGCGAAGGGAGAAAACTGGGCGGCCCGCTCCTCCATGGCCATCCGCGGCCGCTCCCTGGAAATGTGGTGGGGCAGCTCCAGCATATCCTCATACCGGCTGGAATTCTGAAATTTGTTCTGTAATGAGTGGTCAATCTCCCGTCTCATGCCTTGTGTCCTCCGATCTGCTGGTTTCTGGTCTTTGTGGTGGCCCCTTCTTCCAGGTTCATTCCCTTTAAAATGGCGTTTTTGCCGAATTTCTTCTTGATGGAGAGCACGGCCTGCTGCATTTTCCGCTCCCGCTCCAGGACTTTTTCCTCCTCCCTGCGCCGTTCTTCCTCCGCGGCGTAGTCGGTGAATAAATCCAGCTGCCGGAAGGTTTCCTCCTTTTTGACGGCCCGTTCCTCCTCCACCTGGTTGGCGGTGAGGGTGAGGCGGCGGATCAGAAGGTTCCGGTCCACGATCCTGTCGTAAAGCTCCAGCACCCCATCGGTGATCAGCCGGGCGGAGGCGGTCTGACGGTCCAGATTGGCGGTGCCGTGGGCGTGTTTGGGCACCTGGCGGCCGTAGCGGTCCTGGTGGATTTCCCCGCGGTAGGATTTCTTTCGCTCCGGATCCGTGAGGTTTTCAATGTCGTAGCCCACCGTCAGCACCATCTGGCCGGTGACCAGTCCCTTTTCCACCAGATCCAGGGCCAGAAGGTCAGCCATCTCTTTCACCGCCAGACGGGCCTTTTCCCAGGAGTAGGGGCACTGGAGCACCTGTCCGGAGACCAGGCTTTTGGAGGCGGGCTTGTAGGCCTTGATGTCGGCGATGGTGCATGGCTCCCAGCCCCAGGCGTGGTCGATCAAAAGCTCGGCGTTTACACCAAACAGCCGGTACAGAAAGGCTTCGTTATAGAAATCCGACGGGCCGCCCAGGGAGCAGCGGGCCACGTCGCCCATGGTAAAAAGGCCGTTTTCCTCCAGTTTCCTGGCGTAGCCCCGTCCCACCCGCCAGAAGTCAGTCAGAGGACGGTGGCCCCAGAGCAGGCGGCGGTAGGCGTATTCGTCCAGCTCGGCGATCCGCACGCCGTCCCCGTCGGCGTCCACGTGCTTGGCCACGATGTCCATGGCGATTTTGGCCAGGTAGAGGTTCGTGCCGATGCCTGCGGCGGCGGTGATGCCGGTGGTCTGTAACACGTCCTGGATGATGGTCTTTGCCAGCTCCCGCGGCGTCAGGCGGTAGGTGTCTAAGTAGGCGGTGACGTCCATAAATACCTCGTCGATGGAGTAGACGTGGATGTCCTCGGGAGCGATATATTTTAAATACACGTCGTAGACGCGGGTGCTGTACTCCATGTAGTGGGCCATCCGCGGCGGGGCGGCGATGTAGTCCAGTTTCAGCTCCGGATGGGCTTTCAGTTCCCCGTCATCCCAGGAGGAGCCGGAAAAAGCCCGGCCAGGCGCCAGGCGCAGCCGCTCCGCGTTCACCTCCCGCACCCGCTCCACCACCTCAAACAGCCGGGCGCGGCCGGAGATCCCGTATGCCTTTAACGATGGGGAAACGGCCAGACAGATGGTCTTTTCCGTCCGGCTGGCATCTGCCACCACCAGGTTTGTGGCCAGCGGGTCCAGGCCCCGTTCCATACACTCCACGGAGGCGTAGAAGGATTTCAAATCAATGGCGATGTAGACGCGTTCCGGCATGGCGGCTCCTTTCTTTTTTGATGGATCGTTCAGGGGTTTGCCTATAGTTTACCACAAAATATGGGGAAATACTATCCGGCTCGGAATGTACCTTTCGCTGTATCTTTCGCCTTCCGCCGGAAGGTTTTGCGGAGGATTTTACGGAGGGTTCTGCGGAGGGCTTTGTGTCTCAGGGAACGCCCTTTCCTATGGTCCTGGGAAACGGCGGATGCCCGCCATCCGGATCTTTTTCCGGACAGCGGGCACCGCAGGACTTTTCTACTCTTTTATTTGACGTCCGTTTCCCGGTTCCTCCTGGCGGAGGTTTCGGTTTACTCGTCCCTCACATTCAGTTTCAGCACATCCGGGCGGGCGTAGTGGCCGCAGACGTCATGTTCCATGCGGCTGGCGGGCACCTTCTGCATATCCAGAGTGGCGTAAATGATGCCTTCCTGATCCCAGACCGTATCGGAAACCGCGTGGCCGTTGGGGCCGATGACGCAGCTCCCGCCCCGGCAGACCACATCCGGCAGGGCCGCGATCTCCGCCCCGGCGCTCTCCGTCTGAGGGTAGTCCTTCTTTGTGAAGAACATATCGCAGTTTACGAAATAGCAGTGGCCTTCAATGGCGATGTGGCGGATGGTGTTCTGCCACTCCTCGTTGTCGTTGGTGTTGGGGGAAATGTAGATGGTGATCCCCTTCTGATACAGGGCCACCCGCGCCAGGGGCATATAGCTTTCCCAGCAGATCAGGTTTCCCATAGGCCCCCAGGGCGTCTCCATCACCGGGAAAAAGTCCCGGTCGGCGTCGCCCCACACCACCCGCTCGCTGCCGGTGGGCTTTAATTTCCGGTGGTTTAAGGCCGTCCCGTCTGGGGCGATCATCATGTTGGAATTATACAGGGTGCCGGTGACGGCGTCCCGCTCGGAGTAGCCGATGCTCACGTATACCTGATGGCGCACGGCGCTGGCAATGAGGGCTTTCATCTCCTCCCCGTCCGCTAAAATGGAGTTGTCATAGTAAGTTTTCCAGTCTTCGCGGCCGTTTTCCTTCCTGGAGCCAACGGTAAAGCCGTAGGTCATCCCGTAGGGGTAACCAGGGATAAACAGCTCCGGAAACACGATCAGCTCCGCTTTGGCGGCGCACCTGTCGATGAGCTCCAACGTCTTCTGAAGGCATTTCTCCTTGTCAAACATGACAGGCGTGGCCTGGACCACGGCGATTCTGCACTCGTCTTTTAAGGTTTTCATACAGGTTCCTCTTTATCTGTAAATAGGATATTTCTCACAAATCTTCGTCACTTCTCCGCGGATGTAGCCGGCCTTGGCCTCAAAGTCGGTGGCGGTCAGCCAGATCAGCTCCGCGATCTTTTCCATGTCGGCCTCTACCAGGCCTCTGGTGGTCACAGCCGGGGTGCCGATGCGGACGCCGGAGGTGACAAAGGGGCTCCTGGGGTCGCCGGGAACGGCGTTTTTGTTCAGGGTGATGTAGACCTCGTCGCAGCGGTTCTGCAGCTCCTTGCCGGAGATGTCCATGTCCCTCAGATCCACCAGCATCAGGTGATTGTCCGTGCCGCCGGTGAGAATCTGAAAGCCCTGTTTCTGGAGGGCGTCAGCCAGGGCGGCGGCGTTTTTCACCACCTGCTGCTGGTACGTCTTAAACTCCGGTTTTAACGCCTCTCCAAAGCAGACGGCCTTGGCGGCGATCACGTGCTCTAAGGGGCCGCCCTGGGTGCCTGGGAAAATGGCCTTGTTGAAGTTGAATTTCTCCGCCGCCTCTTTGTTTGCCAGGATCAGGCCGCCTCTGGGGCCCCGCAGGGTCTTGTGGGTGGTGGTGGTCACCACGTCGGCGTAGGGAATGGGGCTGGGATGAAGTCCCGCGGCCACCAGTCCGGCGATGTGGGCCATATCTACCATCAGGTAAGCACCGGCTTTGTCCGCAATCTCCCGGAACCGCTTGAAATCAATGGTGCGGCCGTAGGCGCTGGCGCCGGCGATAATCAGCTTGGGATGGTTCTCCATGGCGATGCGCTCCACCTGGTCATAGTCGATGTAGCCCTCATCGTTTACCCCGTAGGACACGATGTTGAAATACAGGCCGGAGAAATTGACGGGGCTGCCGTGGGTTAAGTGGCCGCCCTGATCCAGGTTCATTCCCATCACCGTATCACCCGGTTTTAACATGGCGATGAACACCGCCATATTGGCCTGGGCGCCGGAGTGGGGCTGCACGTTGGCATAGTCGCAGCCAAACAGCTTTTTGGCCCTCTCGATGGCGATGGTCTCCGCCACGTCCACGTGCTCGCAGCCGCCGTAGTAGCGCTTGCCGGGGTATCCTTCCGCGTATTTGTTGGTGAGAACCGTTCCCATCGTCATCATAACCGCCTCGGATACGATGTTCTCCGACGCGATCAGCTCCAGATTCCTGGACTGCCGGTCAAACTCGGCCCGCACGGCCGCGCCTACCTCGCTGTCATAAGCGGCGATAAAATCCATGACTTCTTTCACCATTTTCTTGTACCTCCTTTTTCTTTCCTTATATACAACCAGAAACGGCAAAAATGCTTACCGGAACTGGTAGTTTTTAATAATAATCTGAAGACTCCTGTTTCCATTGTACTCGTTTATGTCGGGATAGTAAACCGCGTCCATGCGGCGGCAGGAGCCCATTTCCGCCAAAAATCCGTCCCCGTCTCCAAACCAGATGCCGTCCATGGGGTAGCCGCCCTCTGTCACCAGGGATAGGCGGGCCACATTCCTGTTTTTCCCCAGTACCCGGACGCTGCGGATGCTTAAATTTTTCTGGGCGAACAGAGGCTTTTCATTGCCCTGGCCAAAGGGCTCCAGGACTTTAAATTCTTCCACCAGCTCCTCTGTGATATACTCTAACGGCATGGGCACGTCAACCCAGATTTTGGCGGTGAAATCTTCCTCCGTCAGCCGGGCGTTTTCATTCAGGCGGCGGCGGAATTCGCCGATGTTTTCCTCCGGAAGGGAGAAACCGGCCGCCATGGGGTGGCCGCCAAACTTCGTCAGCAGATCCCGCACCTCCACCAGCCCCTGGAACATATGGTAGGTCTCAATGGAGCGGCCGGAGCCTTTCGCCCCGTTTTCAGCCTGGGTGAGCACCAGGGACGGTTTCTGGTATTTCTCCCGCAGGCGGCCGGCGATGATGCCGGCCAGAGACTCGTGGCAGTCGGGCAGAAACACCACCAGCACCTTGTCATTCTGATAATACTGATCTACCAGGGCGGAGGCGGCCTCGGTGCCCTCCAGGGTCATGGCCTTCCGCTTGTCGTTTAGCTCTTTTAACTCCAGGGCCAGGCGGTCGGCCTCGGCCTGGACTTCCTCCGGCTGCGGGGCATCCGGCCCGTGCTCCCCGTCCATGCCGCAGAGCAGAAGGGCCAGGGCCATTTTCGCCGTCTGTAAGCGGCCGCCGGCGTTTAGGCAGGGGCCAATGACGAAACCGATGTGGTAGGCGGTAAGGTGGTTTAAATCCAGGTTGTTTTTTTCCGCCAGCTTTCGCAGGCCTATGTTTTTCGTGGAGCCGATCCGTTTTAAGCCTTCCCGGACGATGATGCGGTTTTCGTCCTGGAGGCGCATCACGTCCCCCACGGTGGCCACTGCCGCCAGCTCCAGAAGCTCCATCCACTCCTGCTCTCCCATGCCGCAGGCCTCGTAGAGGAGTTTCACCAGTTTCCAGGCCACCACGGCGCCGCAGATCTCCGGATTTGGATAAGGGCAGTCCTTCTGCTTGGGATCCACCACGGCGTCGGCGGCCGGCTTGATTTCCTCTCCGTCCACGTTTAAAACCTCGTGGTGGTCGGTGATGATCACCGTCATTCCCAGCTCCTTTGCCCGGCGGATCTCCTCCACCGCGGCGATGCCGTTGTCGCAGGTGAGCAGGGTGTCGATCCCGTCCCGGAAGGCCGCCTCAATGATCATCACGTTGATGCCGTAGCCGTCCCGGATGCGGTCGGGAATTTCATAATCCACCTGGGCCCCCGCCCGGCGCAGGGCCATGTAAAGGATGGCGGTGGAACAGACGCCGTCGATGTCATAGTCGCCGATGATGCGGATCCGTTTTCCCGCCTGGATTTTTTCTATTAAAATGCGGACGGCCAGCTCCACATCCTTTAAAAGGCGGGGATCGTACAGATCCCCGATGCCGCCGGATAAGTAGCGGCGGATGGCCTCCTCTCCCACCACATCCCGGTTTCTCATAATTCTGGCGGTGACGGGGTTAATGTGAAACTTTTCCGCGATCTCCTGGAAATCCGCTCGTTTTGTCTGTAGCATCCATTTTTCCGCTGCCATCTCGTTCTCTCCTCTTTCTCATGCCGCAGGCGGCGGATTTGTCGCTCCACTTCCGGCAGAATGTCTCTCTCTTTTGTTTGAGCCTTGGCCCAGTGGTTCCATTATAGCGGATTTGGGGGGAGGTGGCAAGCGGGTTGGGGGA
>NZ_NFLE01000015.1 GCF_002160755.1 Lachnoclostridium sp. An14 | reverse complement strand
ATCCGTCACCGTACTTACAAAATCTAACACTTCTTTCATAACATCCCATCCTTTTTTCTTTTAGTATACCAGAAAAAAGACGGATGTTCATAATTTGTTCATTCGTGCGTTTGTCGTGTCGCATTCTTACGCCATTCTTACACTGGCTTCCCGCCTTGCTTTCCGCCGTCCTCCGCGTTTTCCCCGCGGGCCTTTTCCTCCCGCTCCTGTTCCTCTATGATGCGGAAAAATTCCCGGTCCTTCGCCTTTCTCCTGGGGATGAAACGGGCCACCAGCTTTCCCTTTCCCCTGGTCTTTACGTAAAAATACCCGAACACGGAAAAGGCCAGGCTGCCCGCGAAGGTGACCAGCAGATCCTTCATGGTGTCAATGAGGCCGATGTCCAGATAGCCGCCAAGGCCCAGCTCCTGCCCCTGAACCACGGTCTCGGTGATGGAGTCGATGACGAAGGGCACGTTTCTGCCCTGGGGATCCAAAAGGACGGAGCGGATGGTGTGCACCACCGTATCCTTCTGCATATCAAAGCCGAAGATCTGATCCATCCCGAACTCGAAAAACTCCCAGACCACGCCGATGGTCATGGAAAAACTCACCGCCACGATGGCCATAAACACCGGGGACAAATGGAACGTCACCCGTTCATTCCGGTTCAGGAGCTCCACCAGGGAAAATCCGATGGCCGCCGCCAGAAAGCCGTTTACCGTGTGCAGGGCCGTGTCCCAGAACGGGAAACGAATGTAAAATTCCCCGATTTCTCCCATGATCTCCGCCGCGAAGATAAACACCAAAATAATAATCTCCAGGGTGGGCGGCAGCTCCACCCGGAACGTGAGCTGCATGGCGCTGGGAATCACAAAGAGCATCAGAGAGAGCACGCAGAGGAACACGTTTTCATAGTTCTTATTTAAAAGCTGGAGCACGGCCACCGCTACCACCGCCAGCCGCAGCACGGTGTACACCAGAAATGAGCTGCGGTGCTCGCTCAGCTCCATTTTCAATGCTTTTTTGGCGTTTTTCATCCAGTGGCGAAAGCCGCCTTGTTTTTCCTTTTTCACTGTATCAACTGCCTTTCCTAACGTTTCCACCGAAGGCATTCACCCCCGGTGATGACTTCCTTCCAACCGTACTATTCTATCACAGCGGCGGCCGGAGAGCTACGTTTTTTTATTCCAGCCGGGTGGAAACAGGACGGGCATTCCACGGCGTTTTGTCAGGCGCTCTGCCTCTAAGCAGGAAATCCCCCCGCCATCCGCACCCCATGGGGGACAGGCGGGGGGATTTCCCATTTATAACGACTTTCGTCTCCGCCGGAGACTTTTGTGACACAGGAAGAACATTCCTATGGCCTAGGAAAAGAATCCTGTCTTTAGAACAGGCAAAACACACCGAGCAGTATGGCGGCCACGCCGCCGGCCCGCCCCGCGAACAGAGCTAACTCTGATGGCTCCGCGTTTTTATAGCGCCATCCATAGCTTAAGTACCACATGGCGCGGGGAGCGGCCGCGTTCACAGCGCCCAGCAAAATCAGAAGGAGCCCCGGCCCTCTGTATCTTCCGGAACCGCTGTTCTCCGACCGGCGGTCCAGGCTCAGCACGTCCCACAGCACATCCCCAGGCACATACCGGTCCGGATCGTAACCGTCGCTCCATCCCCCGTGACCGGAGTTTCCGCTGGAGGTCCAGAAATAGGTGGCGCCATTGGGGTATGTGACGTCGAAGGTAGTGTTTCCGGCTCCGCCGGACACCTGAAAATAGCAGACGTAATCATCCACCGCGATGGTTTGATGGACCTGGTCCACAGTAAACACTTTTCCGTTATATTCCACGCTGTAAACCTGAGAATTTTCACTCCGCCCGCAGGCGGCCAGAAGGCAAAGGGCCATGACACAATAGAATAGTACCGCGATTTTCCATCTCTTTTTCACCGTTCCCACCTCCACCGTTTTCCTTTAAGCTCAGAATATCATAATTTCAGAATCCTTTCAATCGGATGTATACCAAAAAGCGCATGGGTTGTCTGCTGACAGACCCATTTTTAGCCGGCCGCCGGGCTGGCTGCCCTTCCATTTTTCCAGCGCCTGTGTGGACAAATGGGCGGCGCTGCTGTACAATATCAAGGATTAATCCATATTTTCTGGAGGAAACGCCCTTGAACCTGGAACGACTGGAATATTTTGCCGCCGTAGCGGAACATCTGAATTTTACCCGTGCTGCCGACGTCTGCCACGTGGCGCAGACCGCCATCAGCCGGCACATCGCCGCCCTGGAAAGGGAGGTTGGCTGCAAGCTTTTCTACCGCACCAACCGCTCGGTGGAGCTGACCCCCGCCGGGAAGGCCTTTCACTCGGAAATCATTCCCATGCTGGACCACTACCACCGCGCCCTGGAAAAGGCGAAAAACGCCTACAGCGGCCCCGCATCCTCCCTCCATCTGGGCATCGGGCCTTACGGGATGGGGTTCGTGTCCCAGCTGTTCCGGGAGTTTCACAGCCTGTTTCCCGACATCGGGCTGGCTGTGTCCCAGTTTCCCTACGGGGAGCTGATGAAACGGCTGGAGGAGGGAGCCGTGGACGTGATTTTTCCCCACCCGGATACCCCCTTGCCGGAGGACGGGAAACGGATCCGCGTCCAGCATATGTTTGCCGCCGCCCCCGGCCTTCTGGTGTCCGCGGAGCGGGCGAAGGAGTGGTTTGGAATGGAACCCGGCGGGGAGAGGCCGGTGCGGAAATGGGAGCTGAACGGAAAAGATTTCTACCTCCTGGCAGAGCCTTTTGGCCCCCTCTCCCTGGAGACTGGCCGCGCCCAGCTGCTGGAGGCCGGGCTGACCCCCGCCTCCGTCACTCCGGTCAACAGCGTAAGCGGGCTGTTTCTCATGGTGAAAGCCGGACTGGGGGCCGCTTTTGTGCCCTCCTTTATGGGAGAGGAGCTGCCGGAGGGCCTGTTTCTCCTGCCCCAAAAGCTCCTGCCCGCCCAAAACTACTGCTCCATGACCCTGGCAGACAGCCAGAATCCGGCGGCGGAGCTGTTCTCCGGCGGCATTCTCACCTCCCGTACGGTTATGGACGGCATAAAGAAAGGGATACGATAGCGCGACCGTGCAGGCTCGCGCCGGAAGCTTTTTCATCATCAGGAACGTCGTTTTCCCTACCATAAAAGAGAAAAACGCGGCAGCGCCCAACAACAGCTGGCCATGATTTTTCAAAATAAGGTATACGCCCCTTTTTATTTGTTGTATACTGGAAAGAAGGGGAACCGCCAAATGGCCCGAAAAGGGCCGTTTTCACTGAGGCGGTCTTTATTACGAACGGAGGAAACATATGAAACCAATGATCATCGGAATCGCCGGCGGATCCGGCTCCGGAAAATCCACATTTACCAACCGTCTGAGGGACCGTTTTAAGGACCAGGTCTCTGTCATCTACCACGACAACTACTACCGGGCCCACGACGACCTTCCCTTTGAGGAGAGGAAAAAGCTGAACTATGACCATCCCGCTTCCCTGGAGACGGAGCTTTTGGTGGAACACTTAAAACAGCTGAAGGAAGGAAAGGCCATCGAATGCCCCACCTACAATTACGCCCTTCACAACCGGGCTCCGGAGACCATTGTCATTGAGCCGCGGCCGGTGATCCTGTTGGAGGGCATCCTGGTGCTCTGCGAGCAGCAGCTGCGGAATATGCTGGACATCAAAATCTACGTGGACGCCGACGCGGACGAGCGCATCCTCCGCCGTATTGTGCGGGATACGAAGGAGCGGGGCCGTGACCTGGAAAACATCATCGACCAGTACCTGGCCACCGTTAAACCCATGCACAACATCCATGTGGAACCCACAAAGATCTACGCCGACATCATCACCAACAGCGGCATGAACGACGTCGCCTACGACCTGGTGAGCAGCAAGATTGAGGCGTTTCTGGCGGCCGCCGAATCATAATCGGATAGAATCCGCCGCCGGAGCATTTTAAAATCTCCGAGCAAAAAGTATGCGCAGTAGCGAAACTCGCGCCGGAGGACAGCTGCGCCAGCAGCCAGTTTCCTTTGCGCGGAATGCGCCTCCCGCCAGAGGCTTTTATGCCATAGGAAACGCTGTTTCCTACTGCAGTACAAAGGCCATGAGGCCGGAACTGATCCATTTTCCCGCAGAATGGGAAAATGCGTTCCGGCCCCATGGCCCTTTATGTTTCACTGCCTTTTTCACTGTCTGGAAATGTTTTGCCCGTCAGTGTTCTTCCAGCCACCGCACCGCGCAGTTTACATAAACTTCCGTTCCCACGGGAAGGGCGTTCTCGTCCACCCGCATGGACGGATGGTGCATACTGTACTCATATCCACTTCCCTTGTCCCCGGCGCCTAACATCAGGAAGATGGCGGGAACCCGCTCGCAGACCATGGTAAAGTCCTCACAGCCGCCCTGGCCCGGCACCTCCCGGACACTGCCTTCCGGCAGGAACTCGTTCATATAGCCGATAAACTCATTCATCATATCCTCATGGTTTACTAAGGGCGGCATTCCATACTGGTACTCCACCTCCGCCGACCCGCGGTACACCGCTGCGATGCCCTGGGCGATCTCCTTTACCCGGCGCTTTAAGAAAGCCCGCTCCTCGTGGCCCTCCGTGCGCACGGATATTTCCAGCACTGCGTTTCCCGCCACCGAGTTGCAGGTGGTGCCGCCGGCGATTTTTCCCACCAGCACCACGCTGTCCTCCTTGCTGGGGATCTCCTTGGCCACCAGCTCCTCTAAAGCCAGCACGATCCTGGCGGCGATGCTGATGGCGTCAATGCCCCGCTCCGGCGTGGAGCCGTGGGCATCCCGGCCGGTTACCGTGACCTTGATGGCATCCCCGGAACGGTTCATGGTGCCGTGGGTGCAGCGCACTGTGCCGGAATAGGAGTCCTCCAGGCCCGCCGCCACGTGAAGGCCGAAGGCCGCGTCCACCTTGGGGTTTTCCAAAAGCCCCGCCTCGATCATGGCGGCCGCCCCGCCTAACAGCTCCTCCGCCGGCTGAAACATGAATTTCACCGTGCCCTTCAGCTCTCCCTCCATCTCCTTCAGGGCCTTCGCCGCCCCCAGGAGCATGGCCGTGTGGCAGTCGTGGCCGCAGGAGTGACAGTTTCCCGTCTCGCAGGCGTAGTCTAAGCCGCTCTCCTCCTTCATAGGCAGGGCGTCCATATCCGCCCGCAGCAGAATGGTCTTTTCACCGGCTCCCACGGTGCAGGTGATGCCGCCCCCCAGCTCCACAGGCTCATAGCCGTATTCCCGCAGCTTTTTCGCCACGTAAGCCCTGGTCTCCGGCAGGTCAAACCCGATCTCCGCCCGTTTGTGGAGTTCTCTCCTGTTATCTATGATCTCTTTTTTCAATTCCTCTGACACATGAAACATCTCTATTTAACCTCTCTTTTTCTAAATTAAAACGGTCTTAAAACAGCATGGGGGCTATGATTCCCCCAAGAATCACGGATGTCAGGCTCACCGACACCACGCCGGCCACCAGCATCTTCGGGAGCAGGTAGCTGACCACCCGCTGCTCCTCCGCCTCCGTAAACCCGGCGCCCTTGGTGACTCCCTGAGCCACCTCCATGGCCACCGCGTAAGTGACGGGATAGCCAAAGAGGCAGGCCACGCCCACGGCGATGGCTAAAAACGGGTTCCAGCCCAACAGCTTTCCCACCAGGGCGGACAGAATCATCACACCCACGGCGCCGATGACCAGCAGGCCCACCACCGGAACCAAAAGCTCTCCGAAATCGGAAAATTTCATGGAAACGAAACTGGACGCCACATAGGCGTAGGTAGCCAGCATGAGGATGCCCTCGCCTCCCGCCGTCTTTAAGCTGCCTTTTTCCACGATTCCCAGGGCCCCAGCCACAATGCCGAATACCAGGAAGGTGACGCCGGTGCTGATTCCGGTCACGTTGGTACAGAGCTGGGCCGCCACGGCCACCACTCCCAGACGGGCGAAGTGCATGGTGCTGGAAACCGCCAGGGGGCCTTTTAACTCCGGGACGATCCGAAGGCTGATTTCCTTTCCTACCTTCTTCTCCTCCCGCTTATGGCCGCCGCCTGCGATAAAGGCCTTCGCCGCCCGCCGCAGACAGACCGACGCCACCGGCAGTCCGATGAGCACCTGCAAGGCCGTCACCGCCGCCACGAAGGAGGCCAGATCCGGCCGCCCCGCCTCGTTTGCCGCCTCCGACATGAGCATAGTCACCGCCGCTCCTCCGGCTGTGGGGGGAATGGCCGCCAGAGCTCTCTCCCGGCCGAACACCGCCGTTCCCAGGGTGGAATCCAGAAGGATAATGCCTGCGATTCCCGCCAGGGAAATCACCACGGTTTTCCACTCCTTGCGCATATCGTTCAGATTCATCAGAGAGCCCACATTTACCAGGATCAGGCCCATTCCGAAGGTGGGGATCATGGCGCTCAAGCCGGAAAGATCCATGAGATTTTCCGGAAGGAGCCTTAACGTCCCTCCAAATACCAAAAGCAGGGCAATCGCCACCAGAACGGAAGAAATCACTCCCTTTGTTTTCACTGCCACATAATCTCCCACCGCGTAGATCACGGCCACCACCGTAAACGCCATAATCGGTAACCAAGTCATATCTCCTACCTCCGTCTCTCAAAGCTGATGGTAAGAGTGTAGCACCCCCCGTTTCAAATGTACAACATCAATACTGCATGGTATAATATCAAAAGTGTTATCTATGCCGTTTAAGGGGGAAACCAAGTATGTACACATGGGAAGAATTAAAACAGTTTGCTGACCGCTGCACCCGCTGCCCGCTTTGCCGCACCAGAACCCATCCCGTCATGGGCCGGGGCAGCCTGAAAGCGGACGTTATGTTCATCGCGGAGGCGCCGGGGCGCCAGGAGGACCAGCAAGGAATCCCCTTTGTGGGCCCGGCAGGCCATATGCTGGACGAGCTTTTAGCCGCCGCCTCCCTCTCCCGGGATGAGATCTACCTCACCAACATCATCAAGTGCAATCCGCCCTTCAACCGCGACCCCAGCGACGAGGAGAAAAACGCCTGCATCCCCTACTTAAAATATGAAACTCTGCTCATCCGCCCGAAAATCATGGTCTGTCTGGGACGGGTGGCCGCCCAGCGCATCATTTCCCCGGATTTTCGCATCACCAGGGAACACGGACGGTGGACGGAGCGGAAGGGCTACTGGCTCACCGCCGCCTACCACCCCTCTGCCCTTCTCCGGGATCCGTCCAAGGTGGAGGAAACCCGCCGGGACTTTCTGGCCATCCGGGACAAGCTGCGGGAATTGTCTCTGTGACCTGGTCACATACAAAGCGCTCTCTTTCCGCTATACTGAAACCAGAAAACAGGAAAACAAATTCTAAAGATAAAAAGGAGTGTTTGATATGGCAGAAAAATTTACAACCAGCAGCTTTGAAAAAGAGGTTCTTTCCTCTGATCTCCCCGTCCTGGTGGACTTCTGGGCGTCCTGGTGCGGCCCCTGCCGGATGCTCGCCCCGGTGATCGACGAGCTGGCGGCGGAGGCGGACGGCTACCGCGTGGGAAAGGTAAACGTGGACGAGGAGCCGGAGCTGGCGGAGCGCTACGGCGTCATGTCCATCCCCACGGTCATCGCCTTCAAAAACGGCCAGCCCGCGAAAAAATCCATCGGCGTCCAGTCAAAGGCCGCCCTGCTCCAGCTGTTGGACTAGGGCTAGACCTTATCGTAGAGCCGTTTCCGGTCGGTGATCCTTACGCCGCCCCGAAACAGCTCGATGGCCCCTTCCCCGGCCAGCTTTTTTAAGCCTCTGGTGACCACCTCTCTGGCGCTGCCGATGGCTACGGCGATCTGCTCCTGGGTAAAATGGAGCAGGTCGCTTTTTTGCTGCGCCGACTCGTCTAACAGGAAGGTGACCAGACGCTGCTCCAGAGTCATAAATAAGAGCTGTTCCACCGCGTTCACCACATCGGAAAACCGCTCCGTCGCCGACTTATACACGAAGTTTTCCACGTAGATGTTTTCCTCCATCAGCCTGGCGAAGACCTCCGGCGGCACCATTTCCAGGCAGCCGTCCGTCTCCGCCTGGATCTGCACGTCGAAGGAGATGGCGGAAATCATGCAGGAGGCGGTGAGCACACAGGCCTCTCCGGCCCGCATTCTGGAAACGGTGGCCTCCCTGCCGTCGCCGGAACAGAGGGCCATGCGGAACACGCCCCGTTTCACCAAAAGAATCCCCGCGCACTGGGAACCGGCGGCCCGCACGATCTGCCCCGCCTGATACTCCACCTCCCGCGTCCGGCTCTCCAGCAGCCGTTTCTGCCCGTCTGTCAGCTTTTCCCAAAATCCAAAGGTGTGAAATCCGCTCTCTCCCATGTTTTCCTCCATCTGTACGCGCGCCGCGGACATCCGCGGCACAAAATCCCGCCGCCCGGCATACGAAAAGCAGCGCGGCCACAACTACCGCGCTGCAAAATTACTCCCCTATATTCCGACCTTAATATGTGCCCTCCGGCAGGTCCAGGGTGGTGGTCTCGTACTTGGAAAGGATCACGCTCTGGATCATATCACGGGTGGCAGAATTGATGGGATGGGCGATGTCACGGTACTCACCGTCTGCCGCCTTGCGGCTGGGCATGGCGATGAACAGCCCCTTCTCTCCCTCAATTACTTTAATGTCGTGAATCACAAACTCATTGTCCATGGTAATGGAAACGATCGCCTTCATTTTTCCTTCTTTTTCAATTTTTCTCACTCTTACATCAGTAATCTGCATAAGTAAGCACCCCTTTTGTCATAATACTGTCTTTTTCTTACAGTGTGTATCTTTCGTTTTTCTCAACTACGATCTTAATGTCCTCCGGCGTTCCGATGTGGGTGGTGTTCGCCCGGATGGTGTCCCGGCTCTCTACGATGCAGTTCTCGATCACCGTGTTGTCGCCGATGTACACATCATTCAGAATGATGGAGTTTTTAATCACGCAGTTATTTCCAATATAGGCCTTCCGGAACAGGACGGAATTTTCCACCGTTCCGTTGATGATGCAGCCGCTGGAAATCAGGCTGTTTTTCACAGCCGCGCCGGGATTGTACTTCGCCGGCGGATTGTCTCCCACCTTGGTGTAAATGTCGGGGTACTGTCTGAAGAAGAAGTCCCGCACCTCCGGCTTGAGGAAATCCATGTTTGTCTTGTAGTAGGACTCCACGGAGGCGATGTTGCTCCAGTAAGTGTCCATTTTGTAAGCGTAGATTCTCTTTAAATTGCGGTAGCGAACCAGCACGTCTCTTACAAAGTCGTAGCGGTCCTCCGCAGCGCAGCGCTCAATCAGCTCAATGAGCTGGCGGCGCCGGATCACGTAAATGCCGCAGGAGATCGTATTGGAGCTGGCCACCATGGGTTTCTCCTCGAAATCCTCGATGCGGCCGTCCTCATTGACGCGGACCACGCCAAAACGGGTGGCGTCCTCTCCCTCCGGGAGCTCCTTGCAGACTACGGTAATATCTGCCTTCTTCTCAATGTGGTACTCTAACACCTTGCCGTAATCCAGCTTGTAGATGCCGTCACCGGCGGCGATGACCACATAGGGCTCATGGCTGTTCTTTAAGAAGGTCAGGTTCTGATACAGGGCGTCCGCCGTTCCGCGGTACCAGTCGCTGCTCTCCGCCGTGATCGTGGGCGTGAACACGTAGAGACCGCCCTGTTTTCTTCCGAAATCCCACCATTTGGAGGAATTTAAATGCTCGTTTAAGGAACGGGAATTGTACTGAGTAAACACTGCTACGCTCTGAATATGGGAGTTGCTCATATTGCTCAGGGCAAAGTCGATGCTTCTGTAGCTTCCCGCGATAGGCATGGCAGATATTGCCCTCTTATTGGATAACTCTCTCATTCTCTTGCTGTTTCCGCCTGCCAAAACAATACCGACTGCTCTCATTGTACTCCCCCTGCCTTTATAATGTAATCTCCGCTTGCCAACATTCCGTCCGTATAATCTCCAGGCTCCGTAGCACCGCTGATCGCCGTATTTCTGCCGATCTGCACGTTCGGCGGGATCACGCTGTGCTCGCCGATGGTGACAAGGTCAAACTGATATACCTTGGGATCGTATTTGCTGGGCGCGTAATCGCCTACGCCAACCTTAGCTCCGCTGCCGATCTGCACATCCTCGGCCACGATCGCCTTGTCCACCACCGCGCCTTCCTCGATGACGCTGCCGCGCATGATGATGGAATCCCGGATCACAGCGCCGGGCTTGATCACCACACCGGCTCCGATCACGGAGTTGTAAATCTCGCCGTGGATCTCTGTGCCTTCTCCGATGATGCTGCGCTCGATGACCGCGTCTGCCGCCACGTACTGAGGCGGAATCACGTCGCCTTTGGTGTAGATCTTCCAGTATTCCTCATACAGGTTAAACTCCGGAATAATGTCGATGAGCTCCATATTGGCCTCCCAGTAGGAGCCTAAGGTGCCCACATCCTTCCAGTAGCCATTGTACTCGTAAGCGAAAATCCTGTCGCCTCTGGTGTGGCAATAGGGGATGATATGTTTTCCGAAGTCACATCCGGGCTCGTCTTTCAGCTTGATGAGAGCGTCTCTCAATACTTCCCATTTGAAAATGTAGATACCCATGGAGGCTAAGTTGCTCCTGGGATGAGCCGGTTTCTCCTCGAATTCCGTAATGCGGTTGCTGTCGTCCGTGATCACGACGCCGAAACGGCTGGCCTCCTCGATGGGCACCGGCATGGCGGCGATGGTGACGTCGGCGTTATTGGCCTTGTGGTACTCCAGCATAACCTCATAGTCCATCTTATAGATATGGTCTCCGGAAAGGATCAGTACATAGTCCGGATTGTAAGTCTCCATATACTCTAAGTTCTGATAAATCGCGTTTGCCGTTCCGGTGTACCAATCGCTGCCCTTGCTCCTTTCATAGGGAGGAAGGACGGTAACTCCGCCCACGTTCCGGTCCAGATCCCACGGGATGCCGATGCCGATGTGGGTGTTCAGCCGCAGCGGCTGATACTGTGTAAGGACGCCTACCGTGTCAACGCCGGAATTGATGCAGTTGCTGAGGGGGAAGTCAATGATGCGGTATTTTCCCCCGAACGATACCGCAGGCTTAGCAACCTTCGACGTCAAGACACCGAGACGGCTCCCCTGCCCTCCTGCCAGTAGCATGGCAATCATTTCTTTTTTAATCATTCCGTTACCACCTCTTGCTGTGTATTTGTTGTGTATTTTGGTTATAAGCGTATTATAGCACATTATTTAGAAATAGTGAACAATTACCAAAATAATATTTGTATTTTTTTGTGCAATTTCCGACATTTTTCGTATGAATTTCCTGTTTCCCCAATTTTTTACAAGATATTGTGCGCCGCTCACGGATATTTACCATATATGGTGAATAAAACGGGGTTCCCGCAAATTTTCACGGAATCTGACGATGAATAAAATCGTTAATAAACCTTGAACAGCGGTAAAAAATACAGTATAATCACCTTTAGGTTTAATATAATTAGGAAGAAATAGAAGGAGATACGGTCATGAATCTGGTTACCATAAAAGAGATATACAAAAACCGTGAGAACTATCTGGACAAGGAGGTCACCGTGGGCGGCTGGGTGCGCAGCATCCGGGATTCCAAGGCCTTTGGTTTCATCGTGCTCAACGACGGCTCCTATTTTGAGACGCTCCAAGTCGTATACCATGACAACCTGGACAACTTCGCCGAGATCAACAAGGTCAACGTAGGCGCGGCCCTGATCGTAAAGGGAACCCTGGTGGCGACCCCCCAGGCCAAGCAGCCCTTTGAGATCCAGGCCACAGAGGTGACGGTGGAGGGCCCGTCCAGCGCGGACTATCCCTTACAGAAAAAGCGCCACACCTTTGAGTACCTGCGCACCATTTCCCATCTGCGTCCCAGGACGAATACCTTCCAGGCGGTGTTCCGCGTCCGCTCCCTGATCGCCTACGCGATCCATCAGTATTTCCAGGAGCAGGGCTTTGTATACGTGCACACGCCCCTGATCACGGCCAGCGACTGTGAGGGCGCCGGGGAGATGTTCCAGGTGACTACCCTGGATCTGGCAAACCCGCCGAAAAACGAGGACGGCACCATTGACTATTCCGAGGACTTTTTCAACAAGGCTACTTATCTGACGGTGAGCGGCCAGTTAAACGTGGAGACCTACGCCATGGCCTTCCGCAATGTTTACACCTTCGGCCCCACCTTCCGGGCGGAGAATTCCAACACCACCCGCCACGCGGCGGAGTTCTGGATGATCGAGCCGGAGATGGCCTTTGCCGATCTGGACGACAACATGAGAGTGGCGGAGGGAATGCTCAAATACATCATCCGCTACGTGCTGGAGAACGCTCCGGCGGAGATGGCATTCTTCAACCAGTTTGTGGACAAGAACCTCTTAGACCGCTTAAACGGCGTTCTCAACTCGGAGTTCGGCCATGTGACCTACACGGAGGCCATCAAGATCCTGGAGAAGAACAACGACAACTTCGACTACAAGGTATTCTGGGGCTGCGACTTACAGACGGAGCACGAGCGCTACCTGACGGAGGAAGTCTTCAAGCGTCCCGTATTCGTCACCGACTACCCGAAGGAGATCAAGGCTTTCTATATGAAACAGAACGACGACGGAAAGACAGTGGCCGCCATGGACTGCCTGGTTCCCGGTATCGGCGAGATCATCGGCGGAAGCGAGAGGGAGAACGATTACGAAAAGCTCCTGACCCGCATGAACGAGCTGGAGTTAAACGCCGACGACTACAAGTTCTATCTGGATCTGCGCAAATACGGTTCCACCCGCCACGCAGGGTTCGGCCTGGGATTTGAGCGCTGCGTGATGTACCTGACCGGCATGGCCAACATCCGCGACGTGATTCCGTTCCCGCGGACCGTGAACAACTGCGAGCTGTAATGAAATCCTATGCGGGCTGCCTTCTGGCAGCCCGTTTCTTGAATGTTTTAAAACGCGGCGGGCGCGAAAGCGCCGGTGCGGGCAGCCGCCGGAGGCTGTTTCCGGCCGCGCCGCGTATTTGCCGCATATTGAAACAGGGAGGTTTACCATGAAATTTATCCATACGGCGGACATCCACTGGGGCATGAACCCGGACAGCGACAAGCCCTGGAGTAGAGAGCGTGCCCAGGCCATCAAAGATACCTTCGTCCGCATTATCACGGAGGCCAGGGAGCGGGACGTGGACTGCGTCTTTATTTCCGGGGATCTGTTCCACAGCCAGCCTCTGGTGCGGGATTTAAAGGAGATCAACTACCTCTTTTCCACCATTCCCGCCATCCACGTGTGCATCATCGCCGGAAACCATGACCGGGTCCGGAAAAGCTCCTCCCTGCTCAGCTTTTCCTGGTCTCCCAACGTGACCTTTTTCCTGGGGGAGGAGCTCTCCTCCGTCTACTTCGAGGACATCAACACGGAGGTGTTCGGCTTTTCCTACCACAGCGCGGAGATCACGGAAAATGTGCTGGAAGGGGTGCAGGCACCGGCGAACGGCCGCATTTCCATCCTCATGGCCCACGGCGGGGACGCCAAGCACCTTCCCTTTGACCGGGAGCGGCTGCTAAGCACCAGCTTTTCCTACATCGCCTTAGGCCACATCCACAAACCGGAGATTTTCCCCGGAAACCGCATGGCCTATCCCGGTTCCCCGGAGCCTTTGGACAAGACGGAGGCGGGGCGGCACGGCATGATCGTGGGGGACATCAACTACATGACGGGAAAGATCACCTCCTTAGAATTTGTCCCCTTATCTTCCACCCAGTACATTTCCCTGGTGGTTCACGTGACGCCGGAGACCACCAACGGGGAGCTGGCCCAGCGGATCGACGAGGAGATCAAGAAACGGGGGCAGGAGCACATTTACCGGTTCCGCATCCGGGGAATGCGGGATCCGGAGATGGAATTTGACCTGGATACCCTCTCCTACCGCTGGAAAATCTCGGAGATCGTGGACGAGTCAGAGCCGCAGTACGATTTCAGCGCCCTTTTCGCCGAGCACCCCAGCGATATGATCGGGTTTTACATCCAGGCTCTCCAGAAGGAGAACGCCAGCCCCATCGAGAAAAAGGCCCTCTACTACGGCATCAACGCCCTTCTGCACACCACGGACGAAAGGAGCCAGTCATGAAGCTGCTTGACCTTTACATAAACGGCTTTGGAAAATTCCACGGCAGATCCATGGACTTTCAGGACGGACTGAACGTGGTCTACGGAAAGAACGAGGCCGGAAAATCCACGCTCCACACCTTCATCCGGGGAATGCTGTTCGGGATCGAGAGGGGGCGGGGACGGGCCTCCAAAAACGACCTTTACACCAAATATGAGCCCTGGGAGGACAGTGCCAACTACCAGGGGCGGCTGCGCTTGGAAAACGGCGGCAGCACCTACCGGATCGAGCGGAAATTCCACAAAAACACCAAGGAGGCCCACGTCATCAACGAGACCCTGGGAAAGGAAATCCCTCTGGACAAGGCCTTTTACGACCAGGTGCTCTGCGGCCTGACGGAAACCTCCTACAATAACACCATCAGCATCGGGCAGTTAAAAAGCGCCACCGACGGCGCCATGGTCTCGGAGTTAAAAAACTACATCGCCAACTTAAACACCTCCGGCAGCATGGCCTTAAACATCACCCGGGCCACCGCCTTTTTAAAGAAACAGCGCAAGGATCTGGAAAACCAGATTGTGCCGGAGGCCGCCAGAAACTACACCACCCTTTTGGGGGAGATCCGCTCCATTGAACAGGAAATCTCCGCCCCGGAGTTTGAAAACCAGCTTACCTCCTTCCGCGCCCTGCAGAAGGACGTGACGGAGCAGCTGGCCAGAAAACGGGAGGAGC
Organism: Lachnoclostridium sp. An14; assembly: GCF_002160755.1. GTDB lineage: Bacteria > Bacillota > Clostridia > Lachnospirales > Lachnospiraceae > Lachnoclostridium_A. Next base: position 81,332 of record NZ_NFLE01000015.1, on the reverse strand, counting down.
GGGAGGAGCTGATCCAGAAGATCGCCAAAGGGCGGCAGATCTTAAACAGCAACCAGTTTGACGGGGAAGACGCCATCCGGAGCTACCAGCAAAAGGCGGAGAAGGTCTACGGGGAGTACAAAACCGCCAAAGCTGCCTCCGCAAAGCGTTCCCGGACGGTGCTCGCCGCTCTCTGCTTTGCGGCAGCCGCCGTCTTTGCGGCCGTATCCGGGTGCAGTTTCGCGGGGATTCTCCCGGAGCTTGCCTTGCCGGCGTCCCAGCTTGCCATCCTGGCGGCGGTGCCGGCCCCCTTGTTCCTCCTCTTTGGCATCCTTCTTATTATGAAGGGGAAACGGTGCCAAAAGGAGCTGGAATTGAGCGCCGGGCTGATCCGGGAAATCTTTGCCAGGCATCTGGGGGACAGCTCCATTTCCGACAAGGCCATGGGGGCCTTAAACAGCCGTATGGAGGAATTTATCCGGCTGAATGCCGCCCTGTTAAAGTCGGAGGCATCCATGCGGGAGCAGCAGCAGGAAATCGAGGAGCTGGAGAAACGCTCCGCGGACTGCTCCTCTGAAATCGAGGAACAGCAGCGCCTCCAGTGGGAGCTGGAGAAAAAGCTGGAGCGTCTGGCCTTCTGCAAGGACCAGGTGGCAGCCCTCCAGCACGTAATCGACGAAAACGACCGGCTGCGGGACGAGATCACCGCCATTGACCTGGCCTTAGAGACCATGACGGAGGTGTCCACCTCCATCCGCGCCTCCTTCGGCCTGCTTTTAAACAAGACGGCCTCCGACCTGATCGCAGGCATCACCGGCGGCATCTACAGCAGCATGAGCGTGGACGAGAACCTGAACATTTTCATGAATACCCGTGCCAAGCTGGTGCCCATCGAGCAGGTCTCCAGCGGCACCATGGACCAGATCTACCTGGCCCTGCGCATGGCCGTGGCCCGGCTGATGCAGGGGGAACAGGAGCCCCTGCCCCTGATTTTTGACGACAGTTTCGTGCAGTATGACGATGAGCGTCTGAGAACGGTTTTAAAGTGGCTCTCCCACAGCTACGACGGGCAGAGCATCGTGTTTACCTGCCATAAGAGGGAATTGCAGATTCTGGAGGAGGAAGGGATTCCTTATCACAGGATTGATATGTGACGGAAAAAGGCATCTGCCTGCCGCGGCTGGAAATGGCCGCGGGGCAGATGCCTTTTGCGTCGTGTTGTGTGTTCAGATTATAACTGCTCTCCGTTTCTGTACTTCTCCAGCACCCGGTTGATCCGTCTGGTGGGGTTGAGAAGCTCGCTTAAGGAGTCGTCGTGGTTTAAGTTGTCAATGATGAGGGCGATGTATTTGCTCATGTCCACGCTGGTGTAGTAGGGCTTTGTGAGAAGCTCCGGAGTCTGATACACCAGGTTGGTGGTGAAAATGCGGTCGATGAGACCGTTCTCATAATACTCGTCGAATTTGGACAGGCCGTTGGTAAACAGGCCGAAGGTGGAGAAGATGAATACCTTTCTGGCTTTTCTCCGTTTCAGCTCCTTGGCTACGTCCAGCATACTCTCACCGGAGGAAATCATGTCGTCGATGATGACCACATCCTTGCCCTCGATGTCCGTACCCAGGAACTCGTGGGCCACGATGGGGTTGCGGCCGTTGATAATCTGGGTGTAGTCTCTCCTCTTGTAGAACATACCCATATCCAGGCCCAACACGTTCGCGAAGAAGATGGCGCGTTTCATGCCGCCCTCGTCCGGGCTGATTACCATCATATGGTCGCTGTCAATCTGCAGGTTTTTCTCCGCCTTCAGCAGGCTCTTGATAAACTGGTAGATGGGCTGTACCGTCTCAAATCCTTTTAAGGGGATGGCATTCTGCACTCTGGGGTCGTGGGCGTCGAAGGTGATGATGTTCTCCACTCCCATGCTCACCAGCTCCTGAAGGGCCGTGGCGCAGTCCAGGGACTCCCTGTTGGAGCGCTTGTGCTGTCTTCCCTCGTATAAGAAGGGCATGATCACGTTGATTCTGCGGGCTTTTCCCGCTGCCGCGGCGATCACTCTCTTAAGATCCTGGAAATGGTCATCCGGAGACATATGGTTTACCATTCCGCAGAGAGAGTAGGTCAGGCTGTAATTGCAGATGTCCACCATGAAGTACAGATCGTCTCCGCGGACGGATTCCTCGATGGTTCCCTTTCCCTCTCCGGAACCAAAACGGGGGGTCTTTGCCTCGATGATGTAGTTATCCCGCTGATAACCGGTAAAGGCAATGGTGGATTTGTGCTCGCTCTGCCGCTCCCGTCTCCACTCTACCAGATGTCTGTTCACCTTTTCCCCCAACTCCGCGCAGCTCTGCAGCGGGATCAATCCCAGTGGACCGACCGGTATCGTTTCGATGGTTTTCTCTTCGTAAATCATCTTTTTCCTCCTATATTTTTACATTTTTCGGCATTTCACCGTATATTTATAGCATTATACTTCTCAATAGTCAAGGTCATTCCCGGCCCTCCCGCCGTTTTTTCAGGCGGATGTCGTCGCCGTACACCGGCAGGATCCGGTAGTAGCTCATGATCCGGGACGTGACACGCTCGGTGTAGTTGTCACGCAGGGCGTTTATGGAGAGGTTGGTGGAAATCACCGTGCCCTTCTTCCTGTTTAACCTCTCGTTCAGGCAGTAGAACAGCTGGGAGGAGGTGAAACTGTTGTTTAACTCCGTGCCCAGATCGTCGATCACCAGCAGGTCGCAGTCCAGGATGTAATCGTACATATCCCGGATCCCGTCCTCGTCCTGGCGGCCGAACCTGGTCTTGGAAAAGATGTCGAACAGGTCGCCGGCGGAGAGATAGATCACGGAATAGTACCGGTCGATCAGCTCCTTGGCAATGCAGTTGGCAAGGAAGGTCTTTCCCACGCCGGTGTTTCCCGTGAGGAGAAGACTGCCCTTTTTCTCTCCAAATTCCCCGATAAACTGGCGGCAGGCGGCCACCACCTGGCGCATATGCTCCCTGGCGGTCCTTCCCAGGCCGGGAAGAACATTCTCATCGTCATAGTATTCGTAGGAGAAGGTGGAAAAATTCTCCCGTTTCACCACTTCCTCAATATTGGACTGGGCGTAGAGCAGGCGCATCTGGGCTTTGCGGAAACAGTGGCATTTCTTCCCGTTCACGTAGCCGGTGTCCCGGCAGTCGGGGCAGCGGTAGCGCATTTCCATGTAGTCCGCCGGATAGCCCTTGGAACGGAGGAGCACCTCCTTTTGTTCCCTCAGGTCCGCTATGACCGTCTTCATCCGCGCCCGCGCCTCCTGGTCCCCCGCCAGCATCTTTCTGGCGGCGTCCACCGCGGTGGTGCTGATGGCGTCGTCGATCTCCCGGACGGCGGGAAGGACTCTGTAAATCTCCTCTACCCGCTTATCCTGCTCGTGCTTATTTAAGAGCTGCTGTCTGCCGTATTCCCGGATGATGGCGTCATACTGGGAATTGCTCAGTGCCATGTTCTCCCCTCCTTCACTGCCACTGCTCCATCACCATGGCGTCGTAGTCGATCTGGCGCTCCTCAAAGTTGCGGAACTGGTTCCCTCCTTTTTTCCTGGGCTCCTGGTCCCTGGGCGCCTGTTTTTTCCGTTTTCCGTCGGCCCCCGCCACGTCCTCTACGGTGCGGAGGCTGTTTTTATGCCACTCCTCCAGGATCCTGTCGGCGTACTGAAAGCTGGGCTTGTGGATGGCTTCCATGGTGCGGTTGCAGGCTTCCACCACCATCTGGCGGCTGAATCCCCAGGTCTTATACCACTTTTCAATCACATCCCACTCCGTGTTTCCGGGGCGGCGGTCATTGATGCCGAAGGCCTTCATCACAGCGAAGGCATCCTGGTTGAAATGCTCTGTCCAGGCCTTGGCCTTCGCTACGGTGTCGATGCCCTTTTCATGCCAGCTTAAGGCCACCTTTTCCATGTAGCGGATGCTGTTGTGGCGGTTCTGGACGCAGTATTCGATCACGTACTCGATCACGTCGCTGGACATATGGAGGCTGTCGTACAGGTACGCCAGCATATCCGCGTCCTGAGGCTTTAAGAGGCGGCCCATATACTGTCCCGCCACGTAGAGGAGCTGGCTGAACTCCCCGTCCGCCTGCAGCCGCTCTAAGTCCGCCTTGCCGTAATTTTTCCGGGCCTGGGGCTGTTCCATGGCCTGGGGCGCCTCCGGCAGACTGGAGGAACCGCGGCGGGAACGGCTCTCCTCCGCCTTCGCCGCGGCGGGCGTCCGGGGCTGCCGGGCGGCGGCCGTCTCCCGGCTGGCCTGGCGGCTCCCCTCCTCCGTCTCCTCTAAAACCCCCATCCGCTGCCAGTAGGCAAGGGCGCGGCGCACGTCCGCCTCCGTGTGGTTTAAGGCGTCCGCGATGGCGGACAGCTCCACAGGCTCATTCCGGTGGCGGAGCATATAGAGGTAGACCTTTACGTATTCCCCGTTGGCAGAGGCCATGTATGTATCAATAAATTCATCCGCAACCAGAGTTGCGTGGATTTCAAGCTGATTTTTCACGGACAGAACTCCCCTTTTCGCTGAGCGCAAATTTCTCTGGTCCCATCATATCACATCGCGTTTAAAAAGAAAATAGCCCCGCTTATCCACAGCATGGATTGTGGATAATGTGGATAACGTGGATAATAAGTTGACATAAGAATAAATTATTTTTCCCTATTTGTCGAATCTCGCGTAAAAATACGGTTTTCCAAAATTTACAGACGACTGATTATGTAAAGTAAAAAATCCACATAGTTTCTTTACATAAAATGTTGAAAACTATGTGGATAATGTGGATAACTACAAACCAAGCAGCTTTTCTCCCACTTTTACAATATCTCCGGCCCCCATAGTTATCAACAAATCGCCGTGTACACAATTTTCTAAAATAAATGTTTCAATCTCGTCAAAGGAGGGCAGATAGGTGGCTTTCGTGCCCAGTTTTTCAATCTTTTCCGCCAGATCCTTTGAGCTGACCCCCAGAGTGTCCGTCTCCCTGGCGGCGTAAATGTCCGCCAGCACCACCTCGTCCGCCATGGACAGGGCCTGGGCGAACTCCTCCATAAAGGCCTTCGTCCTGGTGTAGGTGTGGGGCTGGAATACGCACCAGAGTTTCCTGTGGGGATAGTTCCTGGCGGCAGCCAGGGTAGCCCGGATCTCGCTGGGATGGTGGGCGTAGTCGTCGATGACGGTGACGCCGCCGATCTCTCCCTTTTTCTCAAACCTCCGGTCCGTGCCGGTAAACCGCCTAAGGCCCTCCGCGATGGTGTCAAAGGGCACGTCAAGCTCCAGGCAGGCGGCGATGGCCGCGAGGGCGTTGGAGACGTTGTGCTCGCCCGCCACTCCCAGGGTCACATGGCCCAGGAGTTCTCCCCGGCGGATCACGTCAAACTCCGCCCTGGCAAATTCGTCGTGGCGGACATTTTCAGCCGTCAGATCACTCCCCTCCGCCCCGAAGGTGACCACCCGGCACGCCAGTCCGTCCGTCAGCTGGGGCAGGCGCTCGATGGCCCCGTTTATAATCAGAAGGCCGTTCTCCGGCAGGCGCTCGGCGAACAGGCGGAAGGAGCGGCGGATGTCCTCCAGATCTTTAAAGAAATCCAGATGGTCCTCCTCAATGTTTAAAATGATCTCCATGGTGGGGAAGAAGGACAGGAAACTGTTGGTATACTCACAGGCCTCGGTCACGAACAGGTCGGAGCCGCCCACCCGGATATTTCCGCCGATGGAGTGGAGAATGCCGCCCACGGAAATGGTGGGATCGGCATCCGCCGCCAGCAAAATCTCCGTGATCATGGAGGTGGTGGTGGTCTTTCCGTGGGTGCCGGACACCCCTAAGGACTGGCGGTAATTTTTCATCATCTGTCCTAAGAGCTCCGCCCGGCTGAGCATGGGAAGTCCGCGCCGCTCCGCTTCGGCGTACTCCGGATTGTCCGGGTGGACGGCGGCGGTGAACACCACGGCGCCGATACCCTCGGTGATATTGGCCGCCTTCTGGCCGTAGGCGATCTTCGCTCCCCTAGCCTCCAGATGCTTTGTCAGCTCCGACTCCCTGGCGTCAGAGCCGCTGACGGCAAACCCCTCGTCCATGAGAATCTCCGCCAGCCCGCTCATGCTGATGCCTCCGATTCCGATGAAATGGATGTGGCACGGATGTTTGAAATCTATCTGATACATATATTCTCCTCTTATTCTTCGTTTTATTTGCCCCCGGCAGCGCCGGAAAGCCGCTTCTGCTTTATTATAGCGGATTTTCCGGCAAAAAGCAAAGAAAGCAGGGGCAAAAGGCGTTGTCCTTTTTGATAAAACGGTACTTTTCACAGGATTTCTTTCCAGTTCCCGGCGGGAATCGCCGTTTTGCATTTTCCCCTCTCCCCTCCGTCTCCGGTTTTCCTCAAAAAGGCCTAAATTGTGTCTCAGAAAGCGAATTTTACATAAAAAATACACAATTCACACTCTTTACAAAAGTCAAACCAAAATATTAATTTTATATTAAATCCAGAAAGAAACTCTTGTAATATTCGAAAAATGTGGTAGTGTTTGTGTGAGCTGCATTTTTGTCTTATAGGATGTTGGGGTCAAAAGGTCAAAAATCCTCTTGCAAGCAAGCTTGCATCGGATTTCCGGCCTTTTGACCCTGGTATCCTTATAGACAAAACAAAAATTATAAAAGAGGGAAGAAACACTATGCTAGAATTCACACAATCATTCAACACTGCCATCGCGGTGATTCTCACCCTGCTGTATCTGTACCAGCTGGGATACCTGCTGATTGGCATCATACAGAAGAACCGTCACGGTTACCGCACGCCGTCTAAGCTGCGCCGCTACGCCGCGGTCATTTCCGCCCGCAACGAGGAGAATGTAATCGGGGGCCTGATTGACAGCTTAAAACACCAGAATTATCCGGAGGAGCTTCTGGACATTTACGTAATCGCAGACAACTGCACCGATAACACTGCCCAGGTAGCGGAAAACGCCGGGGCAATCGTATACCGCCGCTTTAACCATCTGCAGGTGGGAAAGGGCTACGCCCTGGATTATCTGTTCAAACAGCTGACAGAGGAAGGAAAGAACGACTACGACGGCTATTTCGTATTTGACGCGGACAACTACGTGGATCCGGATTTTGTGAAGGAGATGAACGCCACCTTCGACACGGGAAAATACGCGGCGCTCACCAGCTACCGCAATTCCAGGAATTTCGGTTCCAACTGGATTTCCGCCGGCTACGGCCTGTGGTTCCTGCGGGAGGCCAGATTTTTAAACGCCCCCAGAATGGCTATGGGAGTCAGCTGCGCCATTTCCGGCACCGGCTTTCTGGTGTCCGGCGACCTGGTGCGCAAAAACGGCGGCTGGCCGTACCATCTGCTCACGGAGGACATTGAGTTTTCCGTAAACTGCGCCCTCCAGGGCGAGGTGATCGGCTACTGCGAGAGGGCCGTGATCTACGATGAGCAGCCGGTGACCTTTAAGCAGTCCTGGGATCAGAGGCTGCGGTGGTCGAAGGGCTTTTACCAGATTGACTACAAGTACGGATTATCTCTGTTAAAGGGGATTTTTACCGGCGGACGCCGGGGATTTTCCTGCTATGATATGTTCATGACCGTGGCGCCGGGGATGTTTTTCACCCTGGGGGCGATCCTGATCAACCTGATTATGATGGCCGCCTGCATGACCATGCCACCTCACGGGGCGCGGCTGGTGATCGCGGAGTGCACCGGTTTCATCGCAAAGACCGTTTTCGTGTTCTACCTGGGGCTTTTGATGTACGGGGCTATCACCACCATCACGGAGTGGAAGGCCATCGCCGTCCCCACATCCCGGAAACTGATGTTTTTATTCACGTTCCCGGTGTTTATGTTTACCTACATCCCCATCTCCGCCGTGGCGCTGGTGCGCAAGGTGGAGTGGAAACCGATCTACCATGGCGCGGATCAGGGCAGCTTTATTCCTGCGGCGAGGAAGAAAGGGCTTTCGATGTGATTTCATTTTATTGAATATTGAAAAAGAGGGATTCCCGACAGCCATTTTCAGGCTGGGGGATTCCCTCTTTTTTTTGTTATCCTATTTTAATCTTTCTATGGTCTCCAGCAGATAGTCCGTAAACTCCGCCGCGCTGGCTCCGTCCACATCCGTGGTGACCACAAGGCGGCGCTCCTCCACCGTGCAGATGTCCAGGGCACGATCCAGGCTGGCTTTCCGGCTGCCATAGCCGATGTGAGCAAGGAGCATTCCCACAGCGCGGATCAGGCTGCAGGGATCCGCGTATGAGCCTCTGCCGTGCTCCATGAGATAGGGGGCTGTGCCGTGAATGGCCTCGAACATGGCGTAGCGGTTTCCGATGTTGGAGGAGGAGGCCGTGCCCAGGCCGCCCTGGTGCTCCGCCGCCACGTCGGTCACGATGTCGCCGTAAAGGTTGGGGAGAACCACCACCTCGATGCCTTTATTAAACTCCGGATCCAGCATTTTTGCGCACATGGCGTCCACCAGCCGCTCCTGAATCTCGATCTCCGGGTATTCCTCGCCCACCCGGCGCACCGCTTTGATAAAGTTTCCGTCGGCCAGCTTTACGATATTGGCCTTGGTGACGATGGTCACGTTCTTTTTCCCGTTCTTTCTGGCAAACTCGAAGGCGGCGCGGGCGATCCGCTCGCTGCCCTGTTTTGTCTGTACTTTAAAATCCACGGCCAGATCCTCGTTTACCTGGATTCCCTTGTTTCCCCAGATATACTCACCCTCGATATTCTCCCGGAAAAACGTCCAGTCAATGCCCTTTTCCGGGATGCGGATGGGGCGGACGGCAGCAAACAGCTCCAGCCCCCGTCTTAACAGGCTGTTGGCACTCACCAGGTTAGGCCAGGGATCGGAGGCCCTAGGGGTCACCATGGGCCCTTTTAAGAGCACATGGCATTTTTTGACCTCCTCCATCACCTCGTCCGGCAGGCTCTGATTTTTTGCCGCCCTGTTTTCGATGGTCATGCCCTGGATTTCCCTGATCTCCAGACGGCCGCTTTCCAGCTCCGGAGCCATCAGGCTCTTTAACACCCGCAGGGCCTGTTCCATGATAATCGGGCCAATGCCGTCCCCTGGAAGTACTCCGATGATAATGGGATTCAGCTTTTCAAAATCCACCGTTTCCTGTCCCGCCTTCATGCCCTCGATGCGCTCAAACTCCTGGGAAATCAGTTCTCCAAACCGCTCCTGGGCCCGGGAAATCTCACACTCTCTGCTCATATGTCCTCCTTTGCCGGCCGGCTCCGTTATCTTCTGCTCCGGTTATAGTTGATCAGGCTGCCCGCCTCCACAATCTGTCTCTCCTCCGCTGTCATGGGCGTGATATAGAGGGAGATTTCTTTCGCCCCGTCCTTCAGGACGTAAGCCTTGATCTCCTCTAAGTTCCCTTCCTTTAACTGGCTGCGGATTCCCGGCACGTAGATATAGTCACCCACCTCAAACTCCGGCTCCTCCTTCATCTGGAAGGGCAGCATTCCCCAGTTGATCACGTTGGAGCGATACCGCTTGGTGGCGTACTCTTTACAGATATTGGCCAGGCCGCCCAGCACTCTCTGACAGCTGGCCGCCTGCTCTCTAGCGGAGCCGTCGCCCGGTTTCACAGCGTAGATCACGCTGCCGATTTCCGTCTCCTCCGGCTTTGCCGTCTCCTGTCCGGGAATGGTGTGAATCGTCTCAAACACCCCATTCAGCTCCCCGGCAATCTCCGCGGGATTCTGTCCAGCCGCTCTTGCCTTTTCCATCCGGTCTGCCTCCTTGGAGCATCCCACGTATGCGGGATCCCGTCTGGAGAGGGTAAATTCTGCCAATCCCAGGGGATTGGAACGGAAGGATGCCGTCTCCCCCGATGGGATGAGCTCGTCGGTGGTGGTGACCGGATCCAGGATCTTTGAGCAAACCTTCAGCAGAATGTTGTCCGTGAGGGCGCTCATCTCCGGCCAGTCCTTGATGTTCGGCCCGTAGACCAGCGGCTGCTCCTGGCAGCCCTTTTCATAGCCGAAGAATACCCGATTGTCGTAAACAGTGCGGTCAAAATGGTACTCCGGCACGTCACCCCAGCAGTCCATAGTCTCCGCGGAGGTAAGAATGCCTCCGTTTGCCGCCGTGGCGGCGATGGAACGGGCGTCCATGAGGGCCACTGCCGACATCTGACCCTGACCCGGCTTGGAACCTTCCCGGTTGGGGAAGTTTCTGGTGGTGTGACGGATGGAAAGCCCGTTGTGACAGGGGGTGTCACCGGCACCGAAACAGGGGCCGCAGAAAGCGGTGCGGATGATCGCTCCCGCCTCCATCAGATCAGCGATGGCGCCCTTTCTCACCAAATCCATAAACACCGGCTGGGAGGACGGATAAACTGCCAGGCTGAACTCCCCGTGGCCCGTATTTCTTCCCCGCAGAGCGTGGGAGGCCTCGATGACGTTGGTGTAATTTCCTCCCGCGCAGCCTCCGATCACCGCCTGCTGCACCTGCAAGCCGCGCTCTGTGATCTTATCCACAAGGGTGAACTCCGCCTTGCCCTGGGAAACGGCCTCCGCCTCTTTTTCCACGCTCCGCAGGATGTCGCCTAAGTTGGCGTTTAACTCGTCGATCTCGTAGGTATTGCTGGGGTGGAAGGGCAGGGCGATCATGGGTTTCACCGTGCTCAGATCCACGTAAACGACTCCGTCGTAGTACGCCGTCTCCGCCGGATCCAGCTTTTTATAATCCGTCTCTCTGCCATGGGCCTTTAAAAATGCCCTGGTGTCCTCATCTGTTCTCCAAATAGAGGACAGGCAGGTAGTCTCTGTGGTCATCACGTCGATTCCATTCCGGTAGTCCGTGGTCATGGAGGAGACGCCGGGGCCAACAAATTCCATCACCTTATTTTTCACATATCCGTTTTTAAACACCGCTCCGATGATGGCCAGAGCCACATCCTGGGGGCCCACCCAGGGATTGGGCTTTCCATCCAGATAAACGGCGATAACCTCCGGATAAGCCACGTCGTAGGTGTCGCAAAGCAGCTGTTTTACCAATTCTCCGCCGCCTTCTCCGATGGCCATAGTTCCCAATGCCCCGTACCGGGTGTGGGAATCGGAACCCAGGATCATTTTGCCGCAGCCTGCCATCATCTCCCGCATATACTGATGAATCACAGCAATGTGGGGCGGAACATAGATGCCGCCGTATTTCTGAGCCGCGGACAGACCAAACATATGGTCATCCTCGTTGATGGTTCCTCCTACGGCGCACAGGGAATTGTGGCAGTTTGTGAGCACGTAGGGTATGGGAAATTTCTCCATTCCGGAGGCCTTGGCTGTCTGGATGATTCCCACGAAGGTGATGTCGTGGGAGGCCATGGCATCAAATTTCAGTTTCAGCTTTCCCATATCTTCCGATGTATTGTGGGCTTTTAAAATGCTGTAAGCCATGGTGCCCTGTCTGGCGGCCTCTTTGTCCACTGGATGGCCCGCCAGGGCACAGGCCCGCTCCGGCTCCGACTCCGGCACCAGCTCCGTACCGTGAATCAGATATGCTCCTTCTTTATATAATGTTACCATAACATTTCCTCCCTCTTTTATTTTCTCACGTAAACCGTTCCGTCCATAATCCGTCTGGCCGTGCGCTGCACTGCCACGCTGGGAACCTTGATCTCTCCGTCCGTTTCCTCCATCTCAGGATACATGGTCATCACACCGCTGGGATGGCCGATCCGCACCTGTCCCCCGCTGTTTTCCCCGGAAATAACCTGGTTTACCACGCTGCCCTTCAATGCCGCCGCCACAGAAATGGCGCTGGCCGCTGTGAGGGGGCAGGCCTTATGGCATTTGAATACGGAAATTACCCGGGCGCAGACATCCATTTCCTCCGCCTTCTGAATCTCCCCGTCTAAAGTCTGGAACGATCTGGGGGAGGTCACATAACCTACCTTTGGTACGGCGGGGCTGTGGTCGGTGGCGTCCTGGAGGTCTTTTGTAAAGCCCATCATACAGCAGGCAGTTCCTCTGATTTTTTCCAGAAGATCGCTTAACTCCCTGTTTCCGTTTACCTCCTCAGGCAGCTCCGTACCTTTCGCGCCAATGTCCTCCGCCCGTACCAAAACCATAGGGTTTGACACGTCCAGAATGGTGGCCTCCAGAGAGCCGAATCCAGGAATTTCCAGCACATCCTTTACATTTCCCGTAGGCAGAAGTTTTCCTGTTTTGGCTCCAGCCGGATTTAAAAATTTTACTTTCAGCTCCGCCGCCGTTCCATCCACACCGGCAATATGGCAGTCTCCCTCCTGGGCGAACGTGCCGTTTTCACAGGGAACCGTCACGTCAATATACTTGTCCGTGTTTTTATTTAACATATGTACGGTGGTGATGGGCTCCACGACCTTCACAAGCCCCATTTCCACCGCGTAAGGGCCTACGGCGGCTGTCATGTTGCCACAGTTTGACTTATAGTCCACCTGTTCCTTTCCTACGATGACCTGGCCCACCAGATACTCTACGTCGATGCCTTCTTCCTCACTTTTCCAGACCACCACGATCTTATTATTGGAGGAAACCGTTCCGCCCATGCCGTCGATCTGTTTCGGGTCGGGGCATCCCATTACCTGCAAAAAGATGGAATCCCACTCCTCCTGGTTCTCCGGCAGCTCCTCCCGCAGAAACATACAGCCCTTGCTGGTGCCGCCTCTCATATATACCGTCTGAAATGCTCTCATATGATCTTTCCTTCCTTATTTTATAAAAGTGAAAACGCGATACTGCCAATCAGCAGAATAATAGCTCCTCCGATACGGGAGGAAATCTGCGCGTAGCTCATAAGCTCCATTCTTCTGGCCGCTCCCAGAACTGCCAGGTCTCCAGCCCCACCCATGTTTGCCATGCAGAGGCCCGCCGTGATGGCACTTTCCACCGGGTAGAACCCTACCAGCTGGCCAAACAATCCGGCTCCCAGTACAGCTCCCAGCACGATGAGCACTACTACCAGAAGGTTCGATACGCTCAGCACACCTAACATCTCCCGGAAGTCGATGAGCACAATGCCGCAGCCCACCATCTGCACCCAAACCAGCTTGCTGCCGCAGAACTGCTGGCACTTTTTTGCACCCATTCTCAAATGCTCCGGAATGAGGTTAAATACATTCGCCAGAGCCGCGAACAGGATCATGTAGGCAAAATTGGGAATGGCCACTCCCATAATGCTGGGAAGTACCTTTTTCGCCATCAGCTGTCCCAACACGAAGAACCCGGCAGTCAGAAAGATCGCTCCTCCGATGTCGTCCATGGTGACCTTCTTTTCTTCCTCTTTTTCTACCACGATCTGCTTTGACGCGTCCTTCATCAGCTTGTCATGGCCGGTCCACTTCGGCATCACCCGTCCCACAATGTCCAGAATCACAGCAAAGATAACTGCCACAATATTTCCCACAGCCAGAATCGCCAGAGCAAAGGAGAGGTATCCGGCGGGATCCTGTCCCGTCACGTCCCCGTACACCTGAGCCATGGGTACCGCGCCGGCCCCGGCTCCGCCTCCCATGATGGGGAGCACGTAGGCGGTGATAATCTCCATGGGGGATTTTCCGATCACCAGGCCTCCCAGGATTCCCAGCACACCGGCTCCCACGATGGAGGCCAGAATCGCCGGGATAAACAGGCTGCCGGATTTGATCAGCACCTTCCGGTCCATTCCCAGAAGACTTCCCACAATCAGCAGGGAAATAAATACGTTCAGAAAATTATAACCACTCATCCAGCCAGTGGCATTTTCCACCACGCACTCCGGCAGCAGATTATAATAAGTGAGCAGCCCCGACACCACAAACGCCAGAATGGCTCCGCCGCCGCAGTACACATTCCAGATGGGGATCCTCTCTCCTATCTCTCCCAGTACAATTCCCAGGGAAAACAGGATTGCCGCTGCTCCCAGCATCTCATTGGGGATAATATTCATCCAGGCTGATGCCGCAATCACCGCAAAGAAGAACAAAAATACCGGCAGCTCCATCCCAAATACCTTAATCGTATTCTCTTTACTCATTTCATACCCCTCACTTTTCGATCCCAAGCATTCTGCCTGGATTAATTTGTGTCATTTTTTCAATTTCCGCCTCTGTGATTCCCGCATTCCGCAGGTACTCCACATATTCCACAATGGATTCATACCACGGCGGATTCTGCATCTGTCCGCTGTCGGTGGACACAATAATGTGGTCGCAGCCCACGGCGCGGATCGCCTCCACGTTGTCCGGCAGGTTGTTTTTATAAACGCCCCCTCCGATAGGCTGGGCGTACACCCGCTCCAGCATGACGTCATAGTCCTTTACGATTCGGATCTGATCTTCCAGGGACATCCCCACAATGTGGAATTCCGGATGGGTAATCACGATCTTTTTTACCCCGGCGTCCCTGGCCGCCTCCGTCACCCGAAAACACTCCTCCGGAGAAATATGTCCGGTGGCCAGCACCGCGTCGTGTTCCTTGATCCGTTCAAACACGGACCGCAGCTCCTCTGTGACCTGCCCGTCCTTTATAATCTCCACTCCGCCTTCTTTATTTTCCTTCCGGAAATGGTTTGCCGCCGTGTTGGTAGGCAGCCACACCACTTTTGCCCCCAGTTTCAGGGCTGCGTCCACTGCCCACGGATTGATCCCGCCTACGGGCCGGTTCAGGGCAATGCCGCCAAACATCTGGAAATCGGACTCCGGATATTTTTCCTCCCGGATCTTGTTCACCAGCGCCGCCCGGTCCGCTGTGCACACCATATGGGACTTGATCACAACGGCTCTGGCCCCCAGCTTTACTGCCGCCTCCATCAGCTCCAGGTCATCCAGCCGCCGTTTTCTCACGTCCGGTGCGGAATGGATGTGCATATCAATGATGCCGCTTACAATGTTCCCGCTCATTTCAACCTCCATCATATGTTATCTTAAATCACTTTTGTTGTATTTACTATAGCATTTTCTCTTTTGTTATTCAATATCACTTTTGTTAAAATGTTGGCAAAAGAATTTGTGCAGTTTTCACTAATGTTATTTTGATTCACATTTGTTTTATTTCGATTTTGTACTGAAAGAGATGCGGAAGATGGGATAAATGGGATTTTAATCTTTGAGCTTTAGCTTTTGGCAAGCGTGGTTTGGGGTAAAAAAGTGTGCGCAGCGGTGCATCTTCGCGCCGGAGCGCGGCTGCGTCAGCAGCCATATTCCTCCCCGCGGAGTTCGCCTCCTTGCGGAGCATTTTTATTTAACAGGAAACGCAGTTTCCTGTTAAATAAAAAAAGCCCGCGTATACGGACTTTTCATTTCCGGCCGGTCAGCCTTTTCTTTTTAATATATTCACCGCAGTGTCGGCGTCGGTGAGAACCTCGTTGAACAGGCCTCTTTCCATGGCCAGCTGCATCACTTCCGCCTTATGCCTTCCGCAGGCCACCACCAGCCGGTGGGGTACGGCCAGCACATGGTCTAACTCCGCCGCCATCACCTTTTTGTTCAGGTCGATGTCAGCCACATTTCCACTCTTGTCCAGCACGTAGCCGTAAAGGCTGCCGATGCTCTCCGCCGCTGCCTCCCGGTCCTGTTCCGTGAGATAGGGCTGCACCGCCGGATTGAATAAGGGGAGACTGGAGCGGCCGCCGATGCCGCTAAGCACCACATCCATGCGCTCCGTCTGTTTCAGGGCCGTCTGGATGGCCGGTTCTTTGAGAAGATCCCGGCGCAGTTTCGGATCACTCACATAGATGGGAGTCATCAGATAGTGAAAGGAACCGCTGTAGGAGGTGGCCACCATTCTCACCAGCTCTATGGGGTCCACCGCCGGGTTTCCCAGGCTGGGATAGCCAGTGAGCTGCACTGCCGTCACCGGATTTCTGGCGGGAGCCGCAAGCTGACTCACTACGCTGTGGATGGTCTTTCCCCAGGTCAGGCCGATGACGGAATCCGGCGCCAGCAGCCGGGCCAGGTAGTTGGCGCCGATCTTTCCGATCTGCTTTAAACTGTCAATATAGGGGATGTACTGGGTGTTCACCACCAGAGCCTTTTCCAGGCCGAAGGCCTCCTTCATCTCTTTTTCCAGGGCTTTGTTCCTCTCATTGGAGTAGTGGATATTGATCTCCACCACCTGCTCTGCCCTGGCGTCCTGGAGGAGCTTTGCCACGCGAAACCGGTTTGTCCCAAAATACTGGGCAATCTCTGACTGGGTTTTTCCCTGGTTGTAGTACATATCCGCCATCTCCGCCAGGACCTCATATCTCTCTTTTTCCAGCAAATGCTCCATACTCATAGGCTGCCTCCCGTTGGTTTATTGGTTTCAGTATAACCTTCGCGGGGGGGATTTGCAACTTTTTTTGATAAGGGTGAGGAGATAGCAGTGGTGTTCTTCCAATTAAATCCATTTGCCGCCGGCAGCGGACCAATGATTGGTGAATGCTTTATTTTCCACTGCCGCCGCAAACGGTCGTTCCAGGAAATTCTGTATTGTTGCCAGTACAGTAACCCTCTGTCCTAATATTAAATTTGAAAATTACAACAAAAAACGGTGTAACCCATTTTACCGAGTTACACCGTATTTTACTTTACAATGCTGCTTTTACACTTTCCTGGCGTCTCTTACGCCAGCCATTACATCATCCCCAAAATCCCCGACACCACCACATTAAACGCCGTGGCGCTGAGCACGCTGGCCGGGACGGCCAGGAAAAGAAGTCTGGGGAACATGATGTTTCTCTCCTCCTCATTGGAGCAGGAGCCGAGGATCAGGCTGCCGCCGGAGGAGAAGGGGGAGATGGCGGAGCTCTGGGCGCCCACCACGATGCAGGTGTAAAGGATCATGGGGTTGATGCCCACGGTCTCTGACAGAGCCGGCACCAGGGGGAACAGGGCCGGGCAGACAACGCCCAGGGTGCTGGAGAAAAAGCTCATAACCGCACCCACAATGCTGAAAGCGATCGGCACCAGCCATGCCGGCAGGCTGGCTCCCGCCCAGTTTGCCAGGATGTCAATGGTTCCCGCCTTGATAGCCACATTGATGAGCATTCCCACGCCGCAGATCATGATGATGGTGTTCCACGGCACTTTGTCGATTACCTGTTTCTGAGGCGCCAGATCCAGGAACAGGGCGATGACGGAGAAGATAATCGCCACCAGGCCCACGTCGATCTTTCCGTTTACAAAGGTGATGATTTCCACCTCCGGCAGAATGATGTGGAGTACGGGGAAGATCAGCACTACCACGATCATGGCGATCATCAGGTTTAAATTGATCCGCTGTTTCGCCGTAAATGGCTCCGGTTTCTTAAAGCTCACCCCCGCGCCGATATTGCGGTTGGACTTGGGGATATAGCGGAAACCGGCGATGAGCAGCAGAGAGAAAATCACGCTGGATACGAAAATCACTCCGGTGTAGCCGAAGGACACCTCCGTCAGGCCGCTGTCGTTCATCAAGCCCCGGAAAATGATGCCGCTGCCGCTGGTCATAAAGTTCGCTCCGGAGAGGGCGCCGCAGTTTACGGCCACCGCGCCTACCAGCTTGTCCATTTTCGCCTCCTCACAGATCAGAAGGGCGATGGGGGCCATGAAGGCCAGCACGGTGAAAAATCCCGCTCCCAGGGCCGCGATCAGAGCCGCCGCCAGATAGAGGGCGAAGGGCAAAAGGCCGGGGAAACGGCGGCAGGCGTAGAGCAGATAGCCGGCCGTCTTCTCCAAGGTCCCGTTTACCATGGCGAAATTGTAGAACAGGGAAACGGAAAAGATCACGAACATGGTGCTCACCGGCCAGCCGTTGATCACGTCCTTAGTGGACATTCCCAGCCCGAAACAGCCGATGAGATAGGCAAATACGATGGCAAACAGCCCGGTATTGAACTTCGTTTTATATCCGATGGCAACGGAAACGGCGATACCCGCCACAATGAGAATGCTTAACATACTTTCCCCTCCTCAAGTCCCAGGAGCCGCTCCTGGATGGTATGTGTCATGTAGTAGATCTGGTCCTCCGGGATGCCGTGATCCGCCAGATAGTCCAGATACTCTCCCAGCGCCAGCTCCCAGTGAGGATTTTCCACCTGGCCGCCGTCGGTGCTGATCATCACGTTTTTGTAGCCGCAGGTTTTGATGATTTCCACGTTGTCCGGCAGGTTGCTCTTGTACTTGCCGCCGCCCATATTCTGAGCGTAGCACCGCTCCAGATAAACGTCGTAATCCTTCACCAGACGCAGCTGGTCCTCCACGCTCATTCCCACGATCCACCACTCCGGATGGGTTACGACCACCTTGTCAATCCCCATCTTTTTGGCCTCCTCCACCACGAGGAAACACTCCTCCGGGGAAATGTGGCCGGTGCCCAGCACGGCGTCGTGATCCTTCACCAGCTGCAGCACGGATTTCACCTCCGGCAGCACCTTTCCGTCCCTGGTGACCTCCACGCATTTGGAGAGATCCTGACCCATTTTTTCCATGTGCCCCTTTGCGGACTGCGTGGGCAGCCAGACCACCTTCGCTCCCAGCTTTAAGGCGGTTTCCACCGCCACAGGGTTGATGCCGCCTACCACGCGGTTTAAGGTGATGCTGCCAAACATGGTAAAATGGTTGTCCCCGCCGTGCACCACCTGGTTGTGGCGGTTGCAAAGGTAAGCCCGGTCCATGGTCGTGCCCTGATGGGTTTTGATGACAATGGCTCTGGCCCCCACCCGGATCCCCGCCTCCATCAGCTCAAAGTCGTCGTAGGCGCGGGTGCGCAGGTCCGGATTTGAGTGGACGTGCATATCAATGACGCCCTGCAAAGAAATTTTGGACATAAATGCTCCTCCTCTCTCATGTCAGCACGGATTTCCCATAAAATCCCCACGGCCTTCCGTTATGAAGAAACACATAGCGATCTGTCGGTCGGAAACCTGCCCATCAAGGGGTGTGTTGCCGCGCATTTTCCCATGGCCGCATATTGCAAATTTCCTCTATTTTATGGTTTTATCCGTTGATTTTTGTTTAATTTCAATATATACTAAATTATCTATCGCCGAAACGAACAAAACTGATATAATTCATCGGAAAAACCGATAACTTGTGAAAAGGGGGAGCTTTATGCTTTTAAAAGAGTTTATATACATTATCGCCATCGCGGAGGAAGGGAGCATCTCCAGGGCGGCGGAGCGGCTGTTTATGGCTCAGTCCAGCCTGAGCGAATTTTTAAAGCAGTACGAGGGGGAGCTGGGGGCAAAACTGTTTGTGCGCACCTCCACCGGAATGCGTCCCACCGCCTCCGGCCGGCTTTTGGTGGAACAGGGACAGCAGTTTCTCTCCCATTATAAGCGGATCCAGGATCAGATTTCCGATATTGAAAACCTGAAAAGCGGGACGCTGGAGCTGGGCATCAGCGCCTTTCGCGGGACGTACCTGCTGCCGGCGGTGCTGCGCCGTTTCAAACAGCTATACCCCGGCATTACCGTAAATATTCACGAGGAAAACAGCGTGGAATTGGAACAGAAACTTTTAGACGGGACATTGGATATGGCCCTGGTGGCCCTTCCCATGTGGAAACTGAATTATAAAGTGGATATTTTGCTGCGGGACGAGATCTGCATCATCGCTCACAAGAGCCATCCCATCCTCATCGCGGCCAAACAGTCGGAATCCGGCCGCCTGTTCATTGATTTGGCGGACACGGCGGAATATGAATTTATCTTAAGCCCCAAAAATACCATCCTGGGAGACCGGGGCCGCCAGGCTTTTGCCAGGGCCGGTGTCACCCCCATTGTCTACAACGACCGCATCACCGCCTTTTTCGCCGCGGCCATGGCCAGGGAGGGCATCGGCCTGGCGTTCACCTACCGCACCTGCGTCCGGGAAAACCCGGATACGGTCCTTTTGTCCATCGGGCCGGAGGGCGAATTCATCGACCTGGCCCTGGTATACCCGGACGGCTACCGGT
This sequence comes from Lachnoclostridium sp. An14, assembly GCF_002160755.1. Taxonomy (GTDB): domain Bacteria; phylum Bacillota; class Clostridia; order Lachnospirales; family Lachnospiraceae; genus Lachnoclostridium_A. The sequence continues at coordinate 61,434 of NZ_NFLE01000015.1, read as the reverse complement.
CGCGGGCGGCAAAAGAGCTGGGGCGGCTGTTTCATGAGCGGTATTCCGTGTAAAACGCGCGCGGGGCGGCGCCGGGTGGCTGTTTCCGGTACACGGAGTGGGGCAGCAGCCAGTTTTCTCTGCGCGGAGCGCGTCTCCCGCCGGAGGCTTTTTCGTCATAAGCATCGCTGTCTCCTATACACAAAAAGTGTGCAAAGCAACGCACACCCGCGCCGGAGCGCGGCTGCGCCAGCAGTCATACCCCTTTGCGCAGAGTGCGTCTCCCGCCGGAAACTTTTTCGCCATAAGCGCCTCTGTCTCCTATGCACAAAAAACGGATGCCGGCGCCGCCCCTTCGTCTGGCAGCACCGGCATCCGTTCCGGCAAAAGACCGTCCGCTCCCGGCGTCCTTTTGCGCCCCGGCCCGCGGTCTTCTGGCTCCTTTACAGGTTTCCTACCCCAGAGCCACATCTAAAATCATCATAATCACAAATCCCACCGCGAACCCGATAGTCCCGATGTTGGAATGTTCTCCCTCGGCGGATTCCGGGATCAGCTCCTCCACCACCACATAGATCATGGCCCCGGCCGCGAACGCTAAGAGATAGGGCAGAGCCGGTGTGATATAGGCGGATAAAACCACCGTCAGAGCCGCTCCCATAGGCTCCACGATTCCGGAGGCCGCCCCGTAGAGAAAGGCTTTCTGCTTGCTGAACCCTTCCGTCCGCAGAGGCAGGGAAATAATGGCGCCCTCCGGGAAGTTCTGGATGGCGATTCCCAGGGAGAGGGCAAAGGCCCCCGTCAGGGTAATGAGCTCCTGCCCCTGCAGCATCCCGGCAAACACCACTCCCACGGCCATTCCCTCCGGAATGTTGTGCAAAGTCACTGCCAGCACCAGCATCGTGGTCTTTTTCCAGTCGCTACGCAGTCCCTCCGGCTCATCGTGATCCATGTGCAGATGGGGCACCAGCCGGTCCATCAAAAGCAGAAACAGAATTCCCAGCAGAAATCCCACCGCAGCCGGCAGAAACGCCAGCTTTCCAAGGCCCTCTGACATATCCATAGCCGGAATGAGCAGGGACCACACAGACGCCGCCACCATGACCCCGGAGGCAAAGCCTAAAAGCATCTTCTGTACCCGGGGCCGGATCTGGTTTTTCATAAAGAACACGCATCCCGCCCCAGCCGCGGTTCCCACAAAAGGAATCATAATTCCCAAAAATGTATTCATAAATTCTCCTTTCAACCATCGGATTTTCAAAAAGCGGTTTCTATTCTATCCTATCAGACTTTCCCCGTTTCGTCACCTGGTATTCCAAAATATTATTTATTATTTTTTTCATATTCATAAGTTTTCTAAATAGTCCATTTATGCTACAATAATATAATAAAGATACCAGGGTCAAAAGGTCAAAACATGAATACGTAGTGCGGAGCAATCCGGTATCAAAGGGGTCAAAATACCTTTTAACCCCAACATCTAACAAAGAACACGCCGCGGCGCGATCCCGCGCCGGAGATATTTCCATCACGGGATGCCGGAAACTCCTGAATGCCGGTTTCCCATGGTGTAAAAACGGAACAAACGCAAAGGAGGGGCCCCATGAATCTGAAAGAACAGCAGTACGTCTGCACCCTGGCAAAATACGGAAACATTACAAAGGCCGCCGCCAGCCTCTATATTTCCCAGCCCGCCCTCAGCATCTACATCAACAACCTGGAGAAAAACTTGGGCACTCCGCTTTTTGAGCGGGCGGGAAAACAGTTTATTCTCACCTACGCCGGCGAGCGGTATGTGGAAAAGGCCTGGGCCATGCTGCGCCTGGAGCAGGAGTTTGACGAGGAGCTTAAGGAAATCACGGGAAATTACAGTGGGCGCATCCGCATCGGCGTCCAGATCCGGCGGGCCCCCTGGCTGCTGCCTCCCGTCATTGCCGCCTACGAGCGGGAGTTTCCCAAGGTGGAAGTGATCCTGGAGGAAGGCACCATGGACTTTCTGGAGTACAAAAACCAGCATTTTGAGCTGGATCTGCTCCTCTGCAACGCCCACGAGGCCGATCCGTCCATGGTTTCCTACCCCCTGCTGAGGGAGGAGCTGCTCATCGCCGTCCCCAGATACCACCCCATCAATGAAAAGGCCGTCTATGTCCCCGGCTCTCCCCACCGCTATCTGGACCTGGAAAATCTCCAGGGGGAAACCCTCATTCTCCAGCAGCCTGTCCAGAGTATCCGCAAGGACGCCGACCGGCTCCTGGCGGAAAAGGGCGTCACCCCCGGCAAAATCCGGGAGATCCGCAGTATCGAAACCGCCATGCAGATGGTGGCGGAAGGCCTGGGAATCGGCTTTAACCGGGAAGGCTACGCCTACCACATGAAGTACAGCAAAGGAGTAAATTACTACGGCATTTCCGGGTGCAAAACCTCCATGGACCTGCTGCTCACCCACCGCCGCAGTATGCCCATTGCCGGATATATGCAGCGGATGATTGATATGCTCTTAGAGCGGGGACGGAATTTCTATCACTACAACTTATACTGATCATAAGTTTAATAAATTGTTTTTCCTTCTCATTTTATTGTATAATTATACAATCATTTTTAAAGGAGGGATTTCGTATGAGTAAACCCAAAAAGGCTTTCAAAATGCCTCACACCTTCGTGATCATCATTTTCATCGTCCTCATCGCCACGCTGATGACCTGGCTCATCCCGGCGGGCAAATACGTGAGATATGAAAATGCCGCGGGGGCCACGGTCATCGACCCGGCACAGTTCTCCTACATCGACCGCACTCCCGTGAACCCGCTGCTGATTCCGCTGTTCATCGTAAACGCCATGTGCAGCCGAATCGACCTGATGTTAGTCATCCTGTTCTCCGGCGGCGCCTTTGACCTGATCAGCAAGTCCGGCGCTCTCCACTCCACCGTGGCAAAGGTGGCAAAGATCTTCCAGAACCGGCTCTACATCTTCCTGCCGATTATGACTACCATCTTCGCGCTGATCTGCACCACACAGGGTGTAAACCAGTTTATCGCCTTCGCGCCGGTGCTAGTCATGATCACCCTGGCCATGGGCCTGGACTCCATCACCGGAGCGGCCATCATCCTGCTGGGCGGAGCCGTGGGCTTTTCCACCGGTACCTTAAACCCCAGCACCACCGTAGTGGCGCAGAAAATCGCGGAGCTGCCCACCTTCTCCGGTATCGGCTACCGCTCCGTCTGCTTTGTGGTATTCCTGGTGGTTACCAACATCTATCTGGTGCGCTATGCCCTTCGGATCCGCAAAACACCGTCCTTAAGCCCCATGTATGATCTGGACCAGCAGAACGAGCAGAAGAATCTGGACATCGACTCCTTCGGAGCCTTAAGCGCCAGAAAAGTCCTCATCATCGCGGCCCTGATCATCGCCCTGGCCGGCATCGTATACGGCAGCATCCAGCACGGCTGGGATATGCCTGAGATTGCCGCCACCTTCATCGGACTGGGCGTTGTGGTCGGCTTTATCGACGGAAGATCCCCGTCCGACATTTCCAAGCTTTTCGTGGAAGGCTGCAAAAAGATGCTGACCGCCGCCATGATCATCGGACTGGCGACCACCATCGCCAACATTATGAACGCCGGAAACATCGTGGACACCGTCGTTCACGGGCTGGCATCCGTGCTGTCCCACACCCCCAGCGTGCTCATGGCACCCGCTATGTACATCGCCAACACCCTGATTAACTTCGTAGTGGTATCCGGCAGCGGACAGGCAGCGGCAGTAATGCCCATCATGGTGCCCCTTTCCGACCTTCTGGGAATCACCAGACAGACCACCGTCCTGGCCTTCAACTTCGGCGACGGTTTCTGTAACTACATCCTGCCCCACTCCACCGCCCTCATGGGCATTATCAGCGCCGTAAACATCCCCTACGACCGCTGGATGAAATTCATGTGGAAACTGTTCTTAATCTGGGCTGTGACCGCCTGCATTATGACCTATATCGCCCAGGCCATCAACTTCGGGCCAATGTAACCCTATCACTCCATAAGGAAAGGACGGATCCTGTATGAAAGACGCATTATTTCAAAACATCGACGAAAAACGGGAAACCCTCACGGGAATGGCCGACTACATCTTCGACCATCCGGAGTACGACGGAAAAGAATATGAGGCGGCAAAGCTCCTTACCGATTACCTGAAAGAAAACGGCTTTACCGTGGAAATGGGCGTAGGCGGCTACGAAACCGCCTTCCGGGCCGTATACGAGAACAAAGGAGACGCTGCGGACGGGACATATATGCCCTCCATCGGCATCCTCTGCGAGTATGATGCCCTCATCGGCTTAGGCCACGGCTGCGGCCACCATATGCAGGGCCCGGCCTGCTTAGGCGCTGCCGTCGCCATCAAGGAAACCTGCACCGGTCTCCCTTACCGCCTGGTGGTCTACGGTACCCCGGCAGAGGAGACGAAGGGGGCCAAATGCACCATGATTAAAAACGGCTGTTTCCACGACATCGACGTGGCCTTCATGATGCACGGCTCCCCCACCACCTGCACCGACGTAAAATGCCTGGCGGACCAGTCCTTTAAAGTCACCTTCCACGGCAAACGGGCCCACGCGGCCCTGGCGCCGGAGCAGGGCCGTAGCGCCTTTGACGCTCTGCTCATCGCCTTCAACGGCATTGAGTTTTTAAGAGAGCACGTTCCGGACGACACCAGAATGCACTACACCGTGAGCCAGCTGCCCGGCCCCGCCAACGTGGTTCCCGTGGAGGCAGTAGGAAAATTCCACCTCCGTTCCTTCTCAAAGAGCAACTTAGAGAAGGTGGTGGCCCGTTTCCACGACATCATCAAGGGAGCTGCCCTCATCGCAGGGGTGACCTACGAGGTGGAACAGACCTCTGACTACTACAACAAGATCCCGGTGTTAAAGCTCAACGAGCTCCTTATGGAGAACGCCAGGCTGGCCGGAGCCCCCAGGCTTTCCCCACCCCGTGAGCGCACCGGCTCCACCGACTTTGGAAACGTGATGTACGAGGTTCCCGGCTCCTGTATCCGGGTGGCCTTCGTGCCGGAAGGCACTTCCTCCCACTCCCAGGAGTTCATTGACGCCGGAAAGACGGAGGATGCCCACAACTGCGTGATCTACGGCGCCAAATCCATCGCCGGGGCCGCCCTGGACCTGATCCAGGATCCGTCCCTCATGGATGCGGTAAAAGCGGAATTCACAGAAAACCAGAAAAAATTCCGGTAACCCGCAAAATCATTATTTAAAAGACAGCGAAAAAGGAGCCGCGCCCCAGGAATTTCTTCCCGGAGGCGCGGCTCCTTTTTCTCATCCGTTCCCCTATTTCCCCTTCCTGCCGTCCGTGGTATGGAGAATGGAAATCCCCGTAAATCCGTAAAAAATGGAAAACAGAGGCGTCAGCCACAAAAGCGGCACAAAGAGGATGTACTGGGACCAGGCCACTCCCAGGGTGCCGGCCATATAGATCCCGTACCCGTGCCAGGGAATCATGGGGCCTGCCAGCGTGCCGCTGTCCTCCAGGCAGCGGGAAAGGATTCTGGGCTCGATGTTCCTCTCCTGAAAGAGAGGCAGCATCAGCCGTCCCGTGAGCACATGGGACATGGGGCTGGAGGAACTCACCAGGCTGGTCACATAGCCCACCAGCAGGGTCGCCAGCACCAGGGAGCCGTCGCTGCGGATCCGCTTGGTAAACAGGGACAGCACCTTGTCCAGCACGCCCAACCGGTCTAACATTCCGCCCATTCCCACGGCGAAGGTGATGATGGCCACGTACTGAAGCATACTGCTCATTCCGCCGCGGTTTAAAATGGCCTTTAACACGGCGATGTCCGTATCGCTGGAAAAGCCGTTATAGGCCACGCTGAGCACGGACCGAAGGGAATTTCCCTGCACTGCCATGGCCACCGCCGCTCCGGCCACAGCGCCGATTCCCAGGGCCTCAAAGGCCCCCACCCGGAATAACAACAGCACAATGATAAGCGCCGCCGGCAGCAGGGTGACAAGCCCGATATGGAAACTCCCCTCCAGGTAGTCCACATACACGTTCAGATCGCCGGGATCGTAGCCGCCGCTGGTCTGACTGATTCCCAATACCGTAAAGATCACAATGCTGATCACCATAGGCGGCACCGTGGTCCACAGCATACTCTTTACGTGATCTCCCAGTTTCGCCCCCGCCACCGCAGGAGCCAGGTTCGTCGTATCAGAAAATGGGCTCAGCTTGTCTCCAAACATGGCGCCGCAGATCACCGCCCCCGCCACCATGCCGGGATTTAATCCCATGGCGTTTCCAATGGCCATCATCGCCACTCCCGCGCTGCCCGCGGAGCCGTAGGAGGTGCCGGTCACCATGCTGAGCACTGCCGTAAACAGCAGCGTAAAGGTGAGCAGGAAGGTGGGGTTAATGGCCTTTAAGCCGTACACAATAATGGTCGGTATGGTTCCCGACTGCATCCAGGAGCCAATGAGCACGCCGATGGCCATAAGGATGGCCATGGTAGGCAGCACCACCTTCAGGGCCTCAAAAGCCCCCTGATTTACGTATTTGTAATCAATCCGGAACACCACGCAGAACCCGTATATAATCAGCCAGGAGAAGAACAGGCCGATCATGGGCCCGCCCACCTTCATTCCCACGCATACCGCCACGGATATGATAATAAAGACCAGCAGCAGCGCCGACTGCCAGCCATTTAGTGTTTTCTGTTTCGTCTCGTTCATCTTTTCCCTCTCATTTCTGCCAGAATTTCCTCCCGCGGATGTTCCCCGGACGCATGGTTTCCTATGTGCCCGGAAATCTCCCCGCCGCGGACGTTCCCCGCCGGAAACGGCCTGTCCCTCTTTCCCGCTTTCCAGCTTTCCCGCTTTCCCGCGTCAGAGCTAAAGCCCCTAAAAAATGCGCGCGGAAACGTATCCACGCGCCGCAGCGCGGCTGCGTCAGCAGCCATTTCCCTCCAGGCAAAACACGCCGCCTTCGAGGGTCTTTGTGTCACAGGAACGCCGTTTCTTCCCGCGGCATAAACACAGTTTCCCCGGAAACGCGTCCTCTCGGGCCGCGCTCCGGGGTCTGCTTATCTATGTAGGATTTTAAATCAGGCTAATTTATTCGTACTCTACCACGTCAAGCCATTTCTCCAGGAGCTCTTTCTCCTCCGGAATCGCCTTGGTCAGACGGGAGGCAGCCACGATGGGCAGCCATCTCTGCACATACTGTTTCGCGGTGTCGCTCATATCGCAGAACAGGTTCATGTACATCTCCGCCAGTTTCGGATCCTGAAGGGTCAGGAGCAGATAGGTGGTAGCCGCGTCAGCAGACGCGTTTCCCTGGGTGGCATGGGACCAGTCGAGAATGTAGTACGTTCCATCCTGTCCAATCACCACGTTGGTGGGGTTAAAGTCGCCGTGGAGCACCTTCTTATGCTTGGGCATACTCTCCAGACGGGTGCTTAACTCGTAGCGGGTGGTGGCGTTTACAGCCTTTAAGCTGTTGATGCGGCCGCTCATTTTGTCCTTCATCTTATTTAACAGGGGAGCGGTCTTGTCATGGATCTCCAGCTGGATCTCCACAAACTCCTTCATGTACTTCTCTACGTTCTCCGGCTCCTTTGCCATCTTCTCGGCTAAGGTCTCCCCCTCAATGTAGTCGGAAATGATGGCCCAGTTTCCATCCTCAGTCACGGTAACGCCGTGCACCTTCGGGATCGGCAGGCCCGTCTCCTCAACTCTGGCCTGGTTTAATGCCTCGTTGAGCACGTCTGTCTTGGGATAATTGGTATCAAAAACCTTCCAAACCTTGTCTCCAACCTGGTAAATTACCTTGTGGGTCCGTGTAGCAAGAATCTTATCCGTTTTCATTTTGCTATCTCCTTTCCTTCTCCTTATTTATTTGCCGTAGTAAGCTTTCAGGTACATATCCTTGATCTCGCTCATCAGCGGGTATCTCGGGTTCGCACCGGTACACTGGTCGTCAAAAGCATTTTCTACCATTTCATCCAGAGTGTCAAGGAAATATTTCTCATCCACGCCGTAGTCCTTGATGGTGGCCTTGATTCCAACTGCCTTCTTTAACTCCTCGATCTTCTCGATGAGTTTCTTCACAGCCTCGTCGTCATCCTTCGCCTGGATGCCGCAGAACCGCGCGCACTCGGCGTATCTCGCCTTGGTGTGCGGATACTCATACTGCGGGAAGGTACCCATCTTCGTCGGAACCTCAGCGGAGTTGTACTCTACGATCAGGGAGATCAGCAGGGCGTTGGCAACGCCGTGGGGCAGGTGGTGGTAAGCGCCTAACTTGTGAGCCATGGAGTGGCACAGTCCCAGGAAGGCGTTGGCAAATGCCATACCGGCCATGCAGGAGGCGTCTGCCATCTTCTGGCGGGCCTGCACGTTGCTGCCGTCGTTGTAGCAGGTGGGCAGGTAGTCAAATACGTTCTTCATCGCCTTTAATGCCAGGCCGTCGGTGTAGTCTGTCGCCATCACGGACGCGTATGCCTCCAGAGCGTGGGTCAGAACGTCTACGCCGGACGCGCTGGTTAAGCCCTTGGGCTGGCTCATCATGTTGTCGGTGTCCACGATTGCCATGTTCGGCAGAAGCTCGTAGTCAGCCAGCGGATATTTTACGCCGGTCTCCTGGTCGGTGATAACGGCGAAGGGAGTTACCTCAGAACCCGTACCGGAGGAGGTGGGGATGGCTACAAAGTAGGCCTTCTCTCCCATCTTCGGGAAGGTGTATACACGTTTCCGGATGTCCATGAAACGCATTGCCATATCCTGGAAGTCTACTTCCGGATGCTCGTACATTACCCACATGATCTTGGCCGCGTCCATAGCGGAACCGCCGCCCAGAGCGATGATCACGTCCGGCTTGAAGGCGTCCATAGCCTTTGCGCCAGCCTGGGCGTTTGCCAGGGTCGGGTCGGGCTGAACGTCGGAGAAGGTGGTGTAAACGATTCCCAGCTCATCCAGCTTGTCGGTGATCGGTTTCGTGTATCCGTTCATATATAAGAAACTGTCTGTTACCAGGAAGGCACGTTTCTTTCCAAGCACATCTCTCAGCTCGTTTAATGCAACCGGCATACAGCCTTTCTTAAAGTATACCTTCTGAGGCGCTCTGAACCACAGCATATTCTCTCTCCTCTCCGCCACTGTCTTGATGTTCAGCAAATGCTTGATGCCTACGTTCTCGGAAACGGAGTTGCCGCCCCAGGAGCCGCAGCCAAGGGTTAAGGACGGAGCCAGCTTGAAGTTGTAGAGGTCTCCGATGCCGCCCTGAGAGGACGGAGTATTTACAAGAATACGGCAGGTCTTCATAGCAGCCGCGTGCTTTGCCATCTTCTCTGTCTCATTGATATTGATGTACAGGGAGGAGGTGTGGCCGTAACCGCCGTCCGCAACCAGTCTCTCTGCCTTCGCGATGGCCTCGTCGAAGTCCTTCGCCTTGTACATAGCCAGTACGGGAGACAGTTTCTCGTGGGCGAACTCCTCGGAAATGTCCACAGACTCTACCTCGCCGATCAGGATCTTCGTGGCCTCCGGAACATTTACACCGGCCAGAGCCGCGATCTTGTGGGCGGACTGTCCTACGATCTTGGCGTTTAACGCGCCGTTGATGATGATGGTCTTTCTCACCTTATCCAGCTCGTCAGCCTTTAAGAAGTAGCATCCTCTCTCCTGGAACTCCTTCTTCACCGCGTCGTATACGGGAGCCAGCACGGTCACGGACTGCTCAGAGGCGCAGATCATGCCGTTGTCAAAGGTCTTGGAGTGGATGATGGAGTTTACAGCCAGTTTCACGTCTGCCGTCTCGTCGATGATAACCGGGGTATTTCCTGCGCCTACGCCGAGAGCCGGTTTTCCGGAGGAGTAAGCAGCCTTTACCATGCCGGGGCCGCCGGTGGCCAGGATGGTGTCAGAACCTCTCATAACCTCATTGGTCAGCTCCAGGGACGGAACGTCGATCCAGCCGATGATGCCCTCGGGAGCGCCGGCCTTCACCGCTGCGTCCAGAACCACCTTCGCCGCTGCGATGGTGCAGTTCTTCGCGCGGGGATGGGGGGAAATGATGATGGCGTTTCTCGTCTTTAAGGCAATCAGGCTCTTGAAGATCGCCGTGGAGGTGGGGTTCGTGGTGGGGATAACCGCCGCGATCAGGCCCAGGGGCTCCGCAACCTTCTTGATTCCGAAGGCTTTGTCCTCCTCGATGACACCGCAGGTCTTCGTCTCCTTGTAAGCGTTGTAAATGTACTCTGCCGCGTAGTGGTTCTTGATGATCTTGTCTTCCACCACGCCCATGCCGGTCTCCTCCACTGCCATCTTGGCCAGCGGGATCCGCATCTGGTTTGCTGCCTTCGCAGCCTCAAAGAAGATCTTATCCACCTGCTCCTGGGTGTACGTCGCAAAGACCTTCTGAGCCTCTCTCATCGCTTTCATCTTCGCGATCAGAGCGTCCACGTTGTCGATGATTTCTGGTACCTGTACTGCCTTTTCCTTTGCCATGATTCATCCTCCTACATTTTTATTGGTTTCGAGTAACTTTCCTGATTTGTTTTCGTTATTTATTTAACGATTTCATTATAGTCTAATGTTAAAAAAATGTCAATTATCAGTAATGTGGATATTTTTCCCCATTCCAGGGGTTCCTTTGGCTATTTTTACCTTTTTCTATTTGTGCCGCCGGTGAAAATCCTGTCTGCCGCGGCGGGTGGGGCGGGTAAAAATGGGGGATTTGAGGGATTTTTTACAGGAAAACGGAGGGATGAGGGATGGAATGAATGGGGCAGGAAGGAGAGGAAATGGGGAACGTAAGGGGAAAAACAGGGGAATTATAAGGGATTGCGGAAGATTTTTTTAGCGTTTCGGGCGGGATTTTGAGATGTTTTTAACTTATTTAAGGATAATTTTGTCTGGAAAATGCCGTATTATTGTTACATTTTTAACGATTTTAAGGCAATTTTCAAGGCACCGGAAGGGGGTGTTTCCACTGCTCTGCGCCTTGTTGGTATGCGGGGGACGCATGGCCGGTCAGGCGGCAGAGGCATTGGACAGCAGCCGGGTTCCGTTTTATAATAAAGGCATGGAGATATTTACTATAGAAGGGAGACGATCTTATGTCAAAGAAACTGGTTGCTTATTTTTCCGCCAGCGGCGTGACCGCCGGGGTGGCAAAGACTCTGGCGGAGGCCGCCGGCGCGGACCTTTATGAAATCCGGCCGGAGACGCCCTACACAGACGCGGATTTAAACTGGATGGATCAGAACAGCCGCAGCAGCGTGGAGATGAAGGATCCGGATTCCCGCCCCGCTATCGCCGGGGACATACCGGATGTGCGGGACTACGACGTGATTTTCCTGGGCTTTCCCATCTGGTGGTACACCGCTCCCACCATTATAAAGACCTTCCTGGAAAGCGGGGATTTCGCCGGAAAAACCATTTTCCTGTTCGCCACCTCCGGCAGCAGCGGCCTGGGGCACATCGCCAAGGATCTGCAGCCAGTCTGCCCCGGCGCGGTGATCCGGGATGGAAAGCTGTTAAACGGCAGGCAGACCAGGGACGGCCTGGCGAAGTGGGTGGAGAGTCTGGGCGTGTGATCAAAAGCCCGCGGGCGCGTACACCGGCGCTGGGCGCGGAGGCGTCAGCAGCCACTTCCTGCGCGAGGAAGGCGCCCGCGCCGGAGGCTTTTATGCCACGGCCATAGAAAACGCTATTTCCCATGATGAAAAGTGTGCGCTGCAGCGCCACCCGCGCCGGAGCACGGCTGGGCCAGCCGTCAGTTTCCTACTACAATAAAAACAGGGACAGATACCAAAATTCCCCCGGTATCTGTCCCTTATTTGTATCCCTTATTTCTGTCCCTTATTCCTATCTCAATTCTGTCCGCTGTTCTGCGTTCCTCCGACGCTGACTCCCTTCACCTGCCACAGATAATCCTCATACGCCTTCTGCAGGCTGATGTCCGCGGAAAGCTTGGCGCTTTCGGCCTGGAGGTAAGCGAGCTCGCCCTGAAGGTACTCCAGACGGCCGATCATACCTAACTGGTATTTCTGATCCAGGGCGGCGCGGTCCTTTTTAGCGGCCTGCCAGGAGGCGTCCGCTCCCTCCCAGGTGATCACCTGCTGCCGGAGAGTCTCATAGAGGCTTTCCATGGAAATCCTCACCGCCGTCTCCGCGTCGCTTAAGTTCCGGTCCCGCATATCCTGCTTGACGGTGCTGCCTGCCCGTCCCTGGTGGCGGATGGAGATCAGCTCATAGTTGTTGTTCACGGCCTTTTCCGTGTCGGCGGCCAGATCCAGGGCGGCGATGGCATCCAGATCCGGCACAGGCACCGCACCGATCTCAATGTCCGCGTCATAGTTCCAGCCTGTCATGAGGCAAATGCTGCTGCGCAGGCTGGCGCGGTTGTCCTCGGCGGCCTTTAAGCTGGCTTTGGCCGATTCCAGGCTGTTGGCGGCGGATTTCACATCTGCCTCTGTGGCCATCCCCAGGCTCTGCTGGGTCACGGTAGAGTTGTAGGCCGCCTCCGCCATCTCCACGGCCTTCGCCGCCACTTTGCAGCCCTGGTCCAGCTGGACGTAGCCCTGCACCATCTGCTGCACGCCCCTGGTGAGCATATCTTCCGCGGAGACAATGCTCCTCTGGGTGGACATCCGCTCTGACTGCTCGATCACGTCCTTGTACTGGTTGGCGATCTGCACCAGGATTGCGGCGTTCATTTCATAGGTCATGTAGGTCTGAAGATCTCCCTCGTCCTCCGCCTTATCCGCCTCCCGGCGCAGCTCCGCCGCCCGGTCCTTGTACTCCGTCATGCCGTTTCGGTAGACAGCCAGGGAGTCGTCCATGGTGAGCTGCGCCTGCTTCATACTGGGGTTATAGATGGACACCAGGGCACGGATCTCCCCGTACTCCAGAGTATTGTCCAAAAGCTTTTCCTGGGTGGCCTCGTCGTAGTCGGAAAGGGAGGCCGCCAGGGCCGCCGCCGGGGAGGAAATGGCCATAGCCGCCGCCAGCCCCAGACAGCAGGCATACAATCGGTTTCGTCTCATACGCGGCCTCCTTCCTAGCTCAGGGCCAGATTGCCCTTGAGGGCCCAGTCATAGGCATCCATGGAGCCCTGCAAAGACAGCTCCTTGATCCGGAAATCAGCCTGCTTGCCCACATAGCTGTTCTGGGCCTGAAGGTATTCCAGGCGGCCGATCATCCCCAGCTCATATTTCTTCTGGGCGACAGCCATATTGGATTCCTCCAGCTCCAGGGCGGTTTTCGCCTGGCTGTAGGCGTCTCTGGCCTGGAGCACGTCATTGTACAGGTCGGACAGGCCGGCCGCGATCTTCTGCTCGTCGTTTCCAATGGTCTGCTGCTGAATCTGACGGTTGGCGGAATCGTTGGAGTTTTCCAGTTTCCGCTTGTCGATCATCAGAGTGTAGTTGGTCTCCAGGGCTTTTGCCAGATCTGTCTCCGGGTTCATGGCGTCAATGCGGGTTACGTTCACCTCCGGCATCTGGGCGATCTCCGGCTCCGCGTTGTAGGCCCAGCCGGTCATCACCTGAAGGTTCTTCTTTACCGACTGGATGCTGCTCTCGATGGTGATGATCCCCGCCTCCGCCGTCTTTACCGCCTCCTGAGCGGTGAGGACCTCGTTGGCGGTGGCCATTCCCAGGCTCTGGCGGGTCACGGTGGAATTATAGGACGCCTCCGCCAGCTCTTTGCCGGACTGGGCGGTCTTTAAATTCTCCTGGAGCTGGTAATACTGGTTCATCAGGTTCTGAGCCGTGCTGGCAAGGGCCGCCTCCGCCTGATCGTACTGCCACTTGATAATCATGCCGTCGGAAATGTTGTCGTCGGCCATCTTCTCCATCTGCTTGGCCTGAGCCTGGGCCGACTCCGCGGCGGAGTAGAGCATGGCGTATCCGGCATCGTCGGACGACGGCCACTCAATGCTGGCGTAGAGCTCCTCCGCCGCGTCCCGGTAGTCGTTAGCGATCTCGTTGGCGTCCTTGCCCTTGTAGTCCTCGTAGGACACCAGGTTATTCTGAACGGTGGAGTTGTACTCGTGAATCAGATCGGGGATTTCCCCGTATTCCAGAGTGTTGTCTCGGATCGTGGCCCACTCCTCGGCCGTCCTGGCAAACTCCGGGCTGGCCGCCAGCACATTCACCGGCGCCCCGGCTGCCAGGGCTGCCGCCATGGCAAGGCAGCACAGCCCGGACCGTCCGTCGCGTTTTCCTCTCATTTCATTTCCTCCTTAATCATCGTTCCAAACTTCTTGTTTCTTCTTTTTATTCATCACAGAATAGTAGATCGGCAGCATCAGGAGCGCCAGCACTGTGGATGCGCCAAGGCCGCCTACGTTTACCAGGGCCAGGCCCTGCATCATCTCTCCGCTCTGTCCGTATGCCATCGCCATGGGGATCATGGCGATCACCGTGGTCAGGGTAGTCATGAGGATGGGACGAAGTCTGGTGGCTCCCGCCTCAATTAACGCCGTATTCATATCCATTTCTCTCCGGTACTGGTTTACCGTATCCACGTAGAGAATACCGTTGTTTACCACCGTTCCCACTAACATCAGGAAACCTAACAGGGACGGCATACTGATCTTTACGTCCGCCAGATACAGGAACCCGAAGGAACCGATCAGGGAGAACGGGATGGTGGTCATTACCATGACGGAGAACTTCGGCGACTCGAACTGGGCCGCCATAACCACGAATACCAGGAAAATGGCGATGGCGATGGCCTGAATCAAAGCCGTAAACTCCTCAATCATCATCTCATCCACAGCGTTCTGAGCTATGGAAATATTGGCCGTCATGCTGGGATCCACAACCTCCCTGGTCAGGGTCTGTTTCGCCGCTGTCTTATCCGCCGCGGCCTTATCGGTATAATCCGCGGTGATGGTCACCTGATACTGCTTGTCGGCACGGGTGATGGTCTGCGGACTGTCCTCAAATACCACGTCCGCCACATCTGTCAGGGGCACGCTCTGCCCATAGGCGTTTGTGAGCACGATGCCCTTTACCTGGTCGATGGTCTTATAGTCGTCCTTCGGATACTCCACCATGACGCTTACATCCTCGCCGTTTACCTCCAGGGTGGTGGCCTCCACGCCGGAAAGCATCATGTTTACGGTGGAACCCACCTGAGCCGCGGACAGCCCCTCGGCCGTGGCCTTTACCGGATCCACGTTGATCTTTACGATGGGGGCGGAGTTTTCCAGGCTGGAGTGGACATTGGTCACATCCTCCCGCCCGTTCATCGCCTCCACAATCTGATCGGAAACCTCTTTCAGCTCGTCATACTGGGTACTCTCCAGGATGAAATCCACGGAATCGGCGCTGTTTGTCATCATGCTGGTGGTGGAAGACTCCTCCACCGTCACGCTGCAGTCCGGAAGGCCGGTCAGATGGCGTTTCCACGCTCTGGCCACATCCTTCGTCTCCATGGTGCGGTCATCCTTTAAGTAGGCGGAAATGGACGCTGAGGAGCCGGACAGGCTGCCCAGGCCGGAACCGCCGTAGGACAGGCTGTAGGAATCCAGGTTTTCATCCTGAACGATGTAGTCCTCAATCTGTTTCAGCAGGCCGTCCGCCTTTTCTAAGGTCAGGCCCGGCCGCATATCCACGCTGATGGAAATCTGTCCCTGATCCACGGAGGGCATCAGCTCAAATCCCAGTTTCGTAGCCAGGAAAAGGGAAAATACCAGCAGGGCCAGGGAAGTAAACATAACCGTTTTCTTCTTCGGAAGGAGCTTTTCCATAATGTTCCGGTAGCCGTCCTGAAGGAGCTTTACCGGGCGGGATAACGGAGCGCTCTGTTTTTCTCTGGGCCGGTACATCATGTAGCACAGGGGCACGATGGTCATGGCCGAAATCAGGGACGCCACCATACAGAACACGATGGTAAAGCCCAAGGGCTTAAACATCTGCCCGGACATTCCCTGTAAGAAGGCCAGGGGCAGGAATACCACGCAGGTGGTGGCGGTGGAGCCGATGATGGAGTTGATCACCACGCCGGCGCCGTTTAAAGCCGCCTCCCGGTACTCCTTAAAGCCTACGTTGTCCGTGGCCCTGAAACAGCTCTCCAGCACTACGATGGAGTTATCCACCATCATGCCGACGCCCAGCACCAGGCTGCCCAGGGTGATCACGTTCAGGCTGAATCCCATAAGATTCATCAGGATCAGGGACGCCAGGATGGAGATCGGGATGGACGTACCTACGATGAGGGATGCCTTGATCTCTCCGAAAAACAGGAAGATGATCACCATGGAAATGATAATGGCCATGATCATGGTCTGGTAAACGGAGGAAAGGGATTCCTCAATGTTCTCGCTGGCGTCATAAATGGTGACCGCCTCCAGGCCGGGAGTGGTCGCCGTCAGGTTATTAATGGCTCTGGTCACATCCTCTGACATCTCCACGGCGCTGCTCTCCTGCTGTTTCTTAATGGAAAGGGTCATGGTGTCCTGGCCGTTGTAGCGGCCGATGCCGGAGGCGTCCTCCAAAGTGTAGCCGATATTGGCCACATCCTCCAGATAGATGATGTCGCCGCTCCCCACTGTGATGGGGATGGTCTTTAAGCTGTCCACCGTGTCAAAGGACATTCCCGTGGTCACGGAGAGATCCTGGCTGCCCACCTCTGTGGAGCCGGCCGGATAGGACAGGCTGGAGCTGGCCAGGGCCGTCACCAGGCTGTTCATGGTCAGATGGTACTGATTCAGTTTCTCCGGAATCACTTCCACCTGAATGTACTGCTCCTGACCGCCGCTCACATCAATGCTGGCCACGGAGGAGAGCTTTTCCAGCTCCGGCACCAGCTCGTTGTTTACGTAATTATAAAGGTTCGTTGCTTCTGAATTGTTAATGGAAAGCATCATGCTGGCCGTATCGTTGAAGTTAAATTCCATGATGGAAGGCACTTCCACGTCGTCCGGCAGATCCAGGTTATCCATCTTTTTCTTTAAGTCGTTATAGGCTTTATCCATGTCGGTGCCGTATTCGTACTCCAAAAGCACCAGGGACATATTTTCCGCTGACATGGAGGTGGTGCTGTTGATACCGTTTAAGGTTCCCACCTCGTCCTCGATGGGCTTCGTCACCAGCTCTGCCACGTCCTCCGGGCTGGCCCCGGCGTAGATCGCGCTGACTACCATCATGGACATATTCATTTCCGGCGTCAGCTCCATTTTAGAGGAGAACACCGAGGTAATACCGAAGACGATCAGGCACAGGACCACCAGCACGGTGGTGACTGGCCGTTTTAATACTGCTTTTGTCAATCCCATAGGTCACTGTCCTCCTTACTGCTGCTCCGCGGCTGTCGTTTCCTGTACGTCTGTCTGGGTCTCGCCCTCCAGCGCCGCTGCCGCTCCGTCCCGCAGCTCGGAGTTCCAGGTGGTCAGGACCATATCGTCTCCGTTCAGGCCGGAGAGGATCTCTGCCTTTTCGGAATCGTAGATTCCCACTTCCACCGGAACCTTGTGGATGATTCCGTCTTCATATGTATAAACGTAAGCGTCGCCGCCCTCATAATAAACCGTGTCCACCGGCACCGTCATCACATTGACCGCCTCCTCGGACACTACGGACAGCTTTACCGTCGTTCCCGTAGCCAGCCCCTGGGCTCCCGGCAGCGTGCCTTTCACGGAAAACAGGCCGGTGGCGGCGTCTACCATGGAGCTCACCTCGGTGATGGTTCCGTCATACTGGCTGCCTCCCTTTTCCACCTGGATGGGGTCTCCTAGGGAGATAACAGCCGCGATCTTCTCCGGCACGGCAAATTTTACCATCATGCCCTCGCCGCCGGAAATGACGCACACCGGCGCCTGCTGGGAAATGAGGTCGTGTACCTCCACGCTGCAGCTCTCCACCACACCGGCGATGGGCGCTGTGATGGTGGTGTACTCTGCCTGGGTGTCATAATTTAACTTTGCCGCCTCATACTGAAGCTGGGCCTGGGACGCCGCCGACTGCACCTGCTCAAAGGCCTGGGCGGAAATGTCTCCGCTGGCGTAAAGGGCCTGCATTCTGGCCAGATTGGTCTGGGCGTCGTTCATGGATACCTGAGCCGTTTCCATGGTGATTCTGGCGCTGTCCAGCTGTTTATTGTCAATGGTCAAAATCGCCTGGCCCTGCTGGACGTGATCCCCGGCCTTTACGTAGACCTCTTTGACCTCTCCCGCCAGCTTCGGAACCACCGATACCATGTCGGACGGCTCCACCGTTCCCGTCAGCTCCCGGTACAGGGTAATACTCCCTGTGGACGGCTGCTCCGCCCGGACCACCGGCACCGTGGCCGGATCTGCCAGCTCCTCTTTTTTCAGATACCTGGGCAGCACCATGGCAGCCAGCACTCCCACTATTACCACTCCGGTGATGATTTTTGCACTTGTTTTCATAATATCCTCCTCTAATTCTCCTTGTGCTCCAATACTCCGTATTTTAACATATCCATTTTCCGGAAAAATGATCTCCTGATCAGCTCCAGCTCCATGTTGTCCTTGTACTTCTGCGCGAACGCGATCAGCAGGATCAGCATACAGCACTCCATCATTTCATGAAAGTCCTCCGGCGAGGTCAGCCTCATGCTGCTTTTGTCCATATGCTCATAGATCCATTCATCCATTTTCTCTCCGCCTTCGCAGCCTCTCAGAATGTCTTTTATGAAGCTTTCCGCCTCTGCGTAAGCCATCACATTCTTAAACAGCCCCGCCAGGCGGCCCGTGTACTCCCGATACAGGATCTGACGAAAAATGTCCTCCATCATCTTCCAGAAATCACCGTGGTTTTTCAGAAGGCTCTGCTTGCAGAACTCCAGGTACTGAGTCTTTGTATCCTGAAAGATATAACGAAGTACATCCGTTTTATCTTCAAAATATGTATAGAAACTTCCTCTGGAAATTTCTGCCTTCTTGATAATCTGGTTGATGGACACGCGGTCAAAGGGAACTCTGCTGAATTCATCCACCGCGGCCAGGAGAATGGACATCTTTTTCTCCTCCGGCAGCCTGTAAAACCGTTCCGTTGGCATTCTCTCCCGTCCTTTCTGTTAAGGTTCATTTTGCCACCCCAGGTGACAACCTGTCACTCATTATAGTGACACCCTGTCACCTTGTCAATACGGCCGCTGGAAATTTTACAGTTTTTTAATATATGGGAAACGGCACCGGGAACGCGGTTTCCCGGGACGCAAAAAACGGACAGGCCGGCGCGGCCCCATATTCTCTCCCGGGGCCGCCGGTCTGTCCGCGCAGCAAATGATTTCCGCAATTTTTATATCCGCAGCAATTTCCACATTGTATCTGACAACGTCTAAAATTTTCCGCCTATGGCCGCGGTCACGCCTGTTTCTGGCGGTCCAGCATCTCCTTTAAGGCCTCGTCGCTGTCATCCACCCAGACGTCCTCCTCGTCGGCGTTCAGGCCCAGAAATTCTGCCAGGCGTCGCTCGTCGTCGCTCTCGTTCCACTCCTCTATGTACAGGTCGATGTCCTCAAATGGGATCTCGCCCGCCAGGTATCTCTCCTTAAACGTCATCCGTTCTCCTTCTCCGTGATGTTTCTCGCCACCGTGATTTCCTGATTGTCGATGTGCTCTCTCATGGCCTCCTTGGCCTCGGCCACCTTCCGGTCCCGGATGGCCTTTAACACACGCTCATGCTCCAGAATCAGGATCTTCCTCTTATCCGCGTCCTTGATGTACTCCAGGCGGTAGCGGTACATCTGCTCCCGCAGGTTGTTTAGCATCTGAATCAGTTTGGCGTTCTGGGTGCCGCTGTAGATCACGTCGTGGTAGTGCTCGTCTGTCTCCGCGATCCTCATGGCATCCCCGTCGGCAATGGCCTTTTTAAACTCGTCCTGGGCCTTCTGCAGCTCGCCTAAATCCTCCTCCGTCATCCTCTGGCAGGCCAGCTCAATGGCCAGCTCCTCCAGGGCGCGGCGCACCTCCAGCACGTCCCGCAGGCTTCTGGCGGAGATTTTGGCCACCTCCGCTCCCTTTCTGGGGATCATTAACACCAATCCCTCCAGCTCCAGTTTCCGGATCGCCTCCCGGATGGGGGTGCGGCTCACGCCCAGGCGCTCCGCCAGCTGAATCTCCATCAGCCGCTCGCCCGGCTCCAGCTCTCCCTTTAAGATCGCCTGGCGCAGGGTGTTGAACACCACGTCCCGCAGAGGCAGATATTCATTCATCGTAACCTTTAAATTATAATCCATTGGAAACCTCCCTGTTGTTGAAAAAATTGGTGAGATAGACCTGTCTGACCCGCCTGGACAGGCGGCCATTGCGCAGCGTCCAGTAGGCTTTCTTGGCATCGGACTCATTCTCAAACAGACCGAACACCGTGGGGCCGCTGCCGCTCATCATGGCGTTTATGGCGCCGCACCGGAGCATAGCCTGCTTGATGTCCCCGATGACGGGATAGCGCTTTTCCGTCACCAGCTCCAGCACATTTCCGAATTTCCCCGCCATTTCCCTCAAATCTCCTGCCCGGATGGCGTCTACCAGGCCGTCGATGTCCGGATGGTCCTCCGGCCGCAGGTCGTTGGCGTGGAGGTTTTCATAGACCCATTTCGTGGAAACATTGATGTTGGGCTTTGCCAGCAGGACGCGGCACTGGGGAACCGGCGGCAGGGGCGTTAAGATTTCCCCGATTCCCTCGGAGAGAGCCGTCCCGCGCATCAGGCAGTAGGGCACGTCCGCCCCCAGCTTTACGCCTCGTTTTTTCAATTCTTCCATGTCCAGCCCCAGGCCGAACATCCGGTTCAGTCCAAAGAGCACCGCCGCCGCGTCGCTGCTGCCGCCGGCCATGCCCGCCGACACGGGGATGAACTTTCTGAGACGGATTTCCACGCCTTCGCGGATGCCGAATTCCTCCATCAGAAGGTTCGCCGCCTTCCACACCAGATTGTTTTCATTGTTGGGGAGATAACTCAAATTTGTTTCAACATGGATTCCGCCACGGCCATTGATCCGCAGATCCACGCTGTCAAACAGCCCTACGGTCTGCATCACCATCTTCACCTCGTGATAGCCGTCCTCCCGTCTGCGGAGCACATCCAGGCCCAGGTTGATCTTTCCGTGGGCTTTCAGACCCATATGCTTTATCATAGGCACACCACCCGATTGTATTTGTTCATTATTTTGTATACAATATATTATATCCCAACTATTTCGAAAGCACAAGACCCTATTTGACGGTTTTTCGCGGTTTTTGCAGGGCTTTTTTCCCAAATGGCACGAAAAAAGAGGGCTGGGGCAATCCGGCGGGTTAAATGGGAAACGCCCTATGGCATTTTATAATGTAAAATATCTCCTTCATTCTCCAGATCCGGCTCCCGCTCCCGCACAAAGCCCAGGGAGGCGGCCAGGCGCTGGGACGCGGTATTTTCCCGGTGAATTCTGGCGTACACCGGGAGGCCAAGCTCCCGTTTCTGCCATTCCAGGGCCGCTTTGCAGCCCTCCTTTCCGTAGCCCCGCCCCCGCCAGGGGGCGAAAATGTGGTAGCCCAGCTCCAGACCCTCTCTGCCGTCCTCCGGCAGGCCAAAGCCCAGCCGCCCCACGATCCGGCCGCTCTCCCGCTCCACCGCCGCCCAGATGCCGAACTGGAAAAAGGGGTATTGGCGGCGGATATAGGCTAAGAAGGTTTCCCGGTTTTGAAAGACAGCGGCGTCCGGGCCGAGGCCGTCCGAATCCTCTGCCGCCGCCGCCATTTCCTCAAAATCTCCTTCCCCAAACTCCCGCAGGATCAGCCGCTCTGTCCCGGCGATCACCCAGGGCAGGCCCAGTTTCCTCCTGGCCACCCGCTCTAAAAACTCCTCATCCGCGTCCTCCGGCCGCTCTATCGCGAAGGCGGCGGGCAGAAACTCCCCGCCTTCCCTCCACAGGGCAACGGAGGCCCTCCCGGCCGCGTCCGCGGCCAGAAGGGCCTCCTTCTCGTCAGAAATCACGACCGTGCAGGGCATTCCATCCACTGTTACTGTCCGTTCTTCCCGCATATGCTCATTCCTTACGCTTTCTCCGGCTCCGGATAGTCCACGCCGAAGGTCTCCACTGTCATTTTGGCGATCTTCTGCTCCTTCATGGGACGGTCGCTGTAATCTGTGCGGACATCCGCGATCTTATTCACCACGTCCATGCCCTCCGTCACCTTTCCGAAGGCCGCGTAGGCGCCGTCCAGATGGGGAGAGGTCTTGTGCATGATGAAGAACTGGGATCCGGCGCTGTCCGGGTGCATGGCTCTGGCCATGGAGAGTACGCCCTCCGTGTGCTTTAAGGGGTTCGGGAACCCGTTCTGGGAAAACTCTCCCTTGATGGTGTAGCCGGGGCCGCCCATGCCCGTGCCCTGGGGGCATCCGCCCTGGATCATAAAGCCGCTGATCACCCGGTGGAAGATCAGGCCGTCGTAGTAGCCTTTCTTCACCAGGCTGATAAAGTTATTTACCGTGTTGGGAGCGATTTCCGGGTACAGCTCCGCCTTCATCACGTCTCCGTTTTCCATTTCAATGGTAACAATCGGGTTTGCCATGTTCAATTCTTCCTTTCCTGAATGGATATTCTGCTTTCGCTTTCCTGTCCAGTATACCATCCTGGAAGGCGGCGCACAACTAAAAAGTGTGCGCAGCCGTGCCGCAACCGTGCGCCTCCCGCCGGAGCGCGGCCGCGTACACTCCCGGCAAAACGCAGAGGCAGCCGCCGGTTTCCCCGCGAAAGACACGCCCTGCCATTCATTCTTCCCGGGCGGCGGGCCCGTCCCGCCCTGTCCAGGACCGCTCCGCCGCCTCCACCAGATCCTCGATGAGAATCAGGCCGATGGGCCCCAGGATAAAGCCCAGAAACCCGAACAGCTGCCAGCCCACATAGATGGCCGTCAGGGATTCCAGCGGCGTGAGGCCGATTTCATTTCCCATGATCCTGGCCTCCATAAACTCCCGCAGGAAATAGCAGACCACGTAGATCGCCGCCAGCCCGGCGGCCTGGCCCCAGCGCCCTCCGGCGGCGGCAAACACAGCCCAGGGAATGAAAATCGTGCCTGTGCCCAGAACCGGCAGGGCATCCAGAATCCCAATGACGATTCCCAGCATAATATAATAAGGGTTCCCCAGCAGCCACAGGCCGGCCATGCACACCAGGATGGTGAGAATCAGGGCCATGCCCTGGGTCTTTAAATAGGCTCTGCCCGCCGTGGCCAGCCGCTCCCCGATCATGGCGTACTCTCTCCAGAAAATGGAGCTGTCCCTCCGCCGTTTCAAATCCTCCATCTCCTCCAGGGAGAGAATGGCCGCCAGGAAAAACAGCACACTGACCACCATAAACTGAACGGCCCACTCCAGCACCGCCATGGAGTTTTCCATGAGAAAGGGCATGGTCGCCTGTTTTAAGCTGCCTCTTAAACCAGACAAAAGCTCTCTCGCCAGCTGCACCAGGCAGCCAGGGCGAAGGCTTAGAAATTCTTCCATGCTGTGGCACCTTCCGGTGAGCCACACATCCAGGGCCGCGATCCAGTCCGGCAGCCGCTCCGACAAAAGGGCCGCCTCCCGGCAGAGTTTCCACAGGCCCCAGTAGGCCAGCGCCCCCAGCACCGCCGTCACGACCAGAAGCTCTGCTCCGCCGATCACTCCCACAGGAAGACGCCATTCCCGCCCGTGGAAACGGATCCGCAGGCGGCGGTGGAGCCAGTGGGCCGACGGCTTTAACCCCAGAGCCACGATATAGGCAGCCAAAAAAGGAACTACGAGAGGGAGCAGGTACTTAAACCCTGCATAAACCACTCCCGTAATTCCCACAATCAAAAAAATCTTCTTCAGTTTCTTGCTCGGTCTGACCATGGCTCCCACCTGTTTCTGATTTGTACTTCCTTTGTACAGTCTCTAGTATGAAACGGCGGGCAGGAAAATATGCTTCCTTATTTTTTCAGCGGATTTTGTCGAAAATATGGGAGCGCTGGGGGCGTAATTTTTTTTACACGGTTTCCCGCTCCTCATAGCGCCGGAAGGCCCCGGCCGCGGGACGGCCAGAAAAGCTCATCCGCTCTCCGGTAACCGGATGGAAGAATTCCAGGCGGCAGGCGTAGAGGGCCAGCGGTTCCGGCCTGCGAAACCGGCGACTGCGGCCGGGGATTTCCAGGTTTCCCGGAATGGATGCGGGTGCGCCGGGTTCCCCATCCTTTGGGACTCCGTACTTTTCATCCCCCCAGAGGGGCAGCCCACGGGAGGAAAACTGGACCCGGATCTGATGATGGCGCCCGGTGAGCAGTTCCACCTCCACCAGGGACACCTCCGTTCCGTCCAGCAGGCCATGGCTGAGGGTTTTATAGCGCAGCTCGGCCCGTTTTGCCCCGGCTGTCCCCTTATCCACAACCCGTGAATAATTGTTTTTCTCATCTTTCAACAGAAAATCCACAAAGTTACCCACATTATCCACAGGTTTTCCACATATGATGGACAGATAGGTTTTTTTCATGGACCGGTCCTGAACCTGCTTACTTAAAGATGCCGCGGCCTCTTTCGTCTTGGCGTACACCATGATTCCCCCTACGGGCTTGTCCAGCCTGTGGATAACTCCTACGTAAGGTTCCTCCGTTTTTCCAGAACGGGCCGTGGATAATTTGTGGATATGTTTTTTGATCTCGCTGACCATGTCCGGCTCCAGTTTTCTGGTGGCCTGGGACTCCAGTCCGGCGGGCTTTTCCGCCACAATAATGCTTTGATCTTCAAATAAAATGTTGAGCATGAGCTGATTTCTCCTTGACATTCCATGGTTACGGATGTATAGTATATAAAAACATTGTACGTAGTTTTCATTACTACATTATGTAGTTGTTCTTTCTAAGGAGGCGTTTTCTATGAAATTCCATCTCAAAGACCCAGGCAGCGCCATCACACACTTCATCGGGATGGTTCTCGCCTTTTTCGCCGCGTTTCCGCTGCTGGTCAAGGCGGCTGCCGAGCCAGGACGGCTCCATGTGGCAGCTCTGGCGATCTTTATCGTCAGCATGATCCTGCTGTACGCCGCCAGCACCGTTTACCACACCCTGGATATTTCCCCCAGAGTGAACAAGATTTTGAAAAAGATCGACCATATGATGATTTTCGTGCTCATCGCCGGCACCTACACGCCGGTGTGCCTGATTGTGCTGGGGGATTCCACCGGCTGGCACCTGCTGTCCCTGGTGTGGGCCATCGCCGCCGCCGGGATCCTGATCAAGGCCCTGTGGGTCACCTGTCCCAAGTGGTTTTCCTCCCTGATCTACATCTCCATGGGCTGGGTGTGCGTGCTGGCCATGCAGAAGATTATCCAGGCTCTGCCCGGGGCGGCCTTTGGCTGGCTTTTGGCGGGCGGCGTAATCTACACCATCGGCGGCGTGATCTACGCCTTAAAGCTGCCGATCTTTAATTCCAGGCATAAAAACTTCGGCTCCCATGAGATTTTCCACCTCTTTGTCATGGGCGGGAGCCTGTGCCACTACATCGTCATGTACCAGTTCGTGGCCTGACGGCAGATATGGGGCAGATGGGAGAATGCTCTCCTGTCTGCCATTTTTGCGTCTCAGGAAAGGGGGATTTCCTGCGGTGCAGACGGTTTCGGCGCGGAGAAAGCCGGGTTCGCCTCCCGCACCAGGTCGGGAAATTCCTGTTTCAGCGCCTCAAAGGACGCCCTCACATCCTCCGGGACCTCCACATGGGCGATAAAGCCCTTTCCGCGGGGGCCGTAACCGTTTTCATCGTCGGTCAAGCGGGGGATCTCCCCTAAAAGCAGGCTGATATACCGCTCCATCTCCCACATCCCCGCAGGCGGCTGCCGGAAAGAGAGACTGCCGTCCTCCTCCACCTCCGCCCGGTAGGCCGCGTAATTGACAATCACCGTTCCCGCCGGGGCCGCCAGGCGCATCCCCGCGTCCATCCGCCTCTGCATAGTGGCATCCTGGCAGAGGATCACCGTCTCATGGGGAAACTCCCGTTCCCGCAAAAGCTCCAGCAGATAGGTAATATTGTTTCCGCAGTTGGTGGAATAGCACTCCAGGGCATCCGCCTCCAGGCCGTACTTTTCCTTTATGTAGGCGGCAAACAGCTCCGCCTCCGACTTTCCGGCGGTTTTAAGCCCAGGCAGCTCCTCCTTCATCCGGCGGCGGAGGGTCTCTGTAGTGTGGCCGGCACCGCCCACGATCACGTAGCGCCTGGCCGCTCCCTCCTTCATGGCCTGAGCCAGCGCGTCCCCGCCGCTAAGGATGCTGCCGCCAAACAGCACCATCACATCGGCCTGGGAAAAGCCGTACCGCTCCTTTAAGGCACGTCCCGTCAGCTCCGGCACGTCCCGCATCCCGCAGAACGCTCCCAGCCGGTTGATGTGGGCGGCCGTTTCCTTTCGTCTCTCAATTCCCATTTGAATCAATTTCTCCTTTTCCTTTCTCCCCAGCCGCTTGATGGCTTGCTCCCGGCTCATGGCCTCCTCCTTCGTGGCAAACCGTTCCCAGTAGGCTAAGGCCACCGGGCGGCGGCTCCTGGTGTATTTGGCTCCTTTTCCGCTGTTGTGGGCCTCAAGCCGCCGCTCCAGACAGTTTGTCCAACCGCAGTAGAGGGTGCCGTCCGCGCACTTCATCAGATATGTATAATTGCTCATCTGTACCTGTCTCCTCCCGCCCTGACCCCAGGGCCAACTGGCCTTTTTCCTCCCCGCAGACACTACACGCTATGTAAACGGCAGCGGTCTCTTGCTGGCCGCAGCCGCCCGGTCCACCCCGCAAATGGGACGTCCCGATCTATATAAAGCACCGGCCGGGTGCAGTGTCTGCCGGCGGGCCGTCCCGCCGCTAAGAAAGCTTCAGATGTTCCGGATTGCTTCGCACTGCGTGCTCTCGCAATCCCGGGAAACATTCATAATCTATCATATGCGGGGGAGGCCCGGTTGGTGCGGCAGACTTACCCCTGGGCGATTTCCTTTACCAGGATCAGCTTTTCCCCCGGCATGATCAGGTCGGAGGTCAGCCCGTTGGTCTCCATCACGTTATCCACCGTGGTGTGAAATTTTTTCGCGATTTTCCACAGGGAATCCCCAGGCTGGACGATATAGCCCACAATCCCCGGCAGCCTCTGGAGCTTTTCCACATCCAGGGGCTGGACGTCCACGCCGGTGATCACCTGGCGGCAGACCGGCTGCAGCACCAGCAGATCCAGGTTGACCACCGCCCGCAGCTCCACCATGCTTCCCCCCAGCATCACCGCCGACATATTGTCCAGGCTGGCGTTTAACTGGTAAATGCTGTTTTCGTCGATCCCCTTCGCCTCCACCGCCTGGTGGAAGGGGGCCACCTCCGTCACCGACTGAATGGGCTGGCTGTCGTCGTCGGTGAGGTATAAAAGCTGCACTTCCAGCACCCCGTCGATGTGGAGAGTGTCGTCCTTTACCTCCACCTCGTCGATTTTGACTGCGCCCTCGCTGTGGCAGATCTGCAGGATCCTGTCGTGGCGGCTGATCTCCATTTTTTCGCTGATCTTGCATTTGCACAGATTTTTCGTCAGGATCTGGTCAAAGCACACCTCCCCCGTCTCCGGCAAAAGCTCCCGGTTGGTGGAATAGAGGTCGCTCAAAAGCTGGATTCGTTCTTCCTCGTAGAGTTTCATATCCAGCTCTACCACCGCGTCCAGCTCCAGCTCCCGCATTTCCCCATCGTAGTCCGGTTTTGCCTCCACCTCCCGGTGAACCAGGCGCATGGACACCACGGGGATCATGTCCTCCCTGCATCCCGTCACCTCCAGCTCGCCGGAAAAGGGAATGCTCTCCTCCAGCCACTGCACCGGCGTCCCCTCGCCCTCGGAGGCGTAGATCACAAACACCGCCAGTTCCCCGTCAATATGTATGGTGCCGTCTCCCGGCCTGCTGGACGTCCCCGCCAGGCGCACCTCGCTCCAGAGGATTTTCTCCATATTGGGCTTGTTTCCGGAGAGGGAAATGCTTTCCTTCACCCGGTAGGTGTCCTTTTTGCGGACGGCGATCCCCGCCACGTCCAGCTCCTCCCGCAGGGCCTCCGTGTCCTCCCCGTTTCCGGAAAGAGCCACGTCCACGGCGGCCACCGCGTCAAAAATGCTCTCTACCTGCACGTTTAAGGTCACCAGGGCTTTTACGTTCATTTTTCTGGAATTGATCATGCCGGCGTTTAAGTCGTCCAGCTCCCAGGTGACGTTTACATAGTCGTGCTCCGTCAGCCCCGGCACGTTCACCGTCTCCTCAAAGGGGATGGAACCGCCCAGGGCCTGCAGGCCGCCGCCCTCCTTCCGGTAAAGCACCTTAAAATCCAGCTTTCCCTTGATGATCACTTTCTCCCCCTGGACTCTGGAGGCCTCGATCTGTATGCTGCCCGTGTCCAGGACCACCTGTTCCATGTCATCCATCGTGTCCGGCACGATAAAATCGTCATCCAGGGTCAGCTGGGTGGCCGCATGGTTTTTCCAACGGTTCATGCGGATATTTTTCTTCACCAGTTCCATGTTGGCATACCTTCCTTATTTATTTTTATAAGAAAGTCTATGCCGCCGGACCGGCTTTTATGTGCCGCTGCCTGTCTCGTAGCGGTCCATGAAATGATGGCGGACGCCTCCGGAAACGTACCCCAGGCAGATGTCCAGATTTACGTTTTCCGCGCTCTTTAAAATATTGTTCTCCACGCTGGGATTGGTCCGTTTCAGGGCCGCGATCAGCTCCTTGACCTCCTGGCGTTTCGACGTGTGGACAATGTCGGCAGCGTTTGCCGCGTCCCCAGCCGCCGCCCGCTCCTTGGCGATCTGCTCCGTAAACCGGCAGGCGCACTGCAAAAACCGCAGCCCGTTGTAGTCCTTCCAGGCCAGGATGTCCTCCTCCCGCACGTAGTACAGGGGGCGGATCAGCTCCATCCCCGGAAAATTGGTGCTGTGGAGCTTTGGCATCATGGTGTTGAACTGGCCGCCGTATAAAATTCCCATGAGGGTGGTCTCCACCACGTCGTTGAAGTGGTGGCCCAGGGCGATCTTGTTGCAGCCTAAGCGTTTGGCGTTGGCGTAGAGGAACCCGCGGCGCATCCTGGCGCAGAGGTAGCAGGGGTTGTCCTCCACGTCCACTACCGCGTCAAAAATGTCGGATTCCATTATCTCGATGGGAATCTCCATCAGCCTGGCGTTTTCCTCGATCATCCGCCGGTTGTCCGGATGGTAGCCCGGGTCCATCACCAGGAATTTCAGCTCAAACTCCACGTTCCCGTGGCGCAGGATTTCCTGCATACACTTGGCTAACAGCATGGAATCCTTTCCCCCGGAAATGCACACGGCCACCCGGTCCCCGGCCTTCACCATCTGAAACTCCTGCATCCCCCGGACGAAGGGCCTCCAGATTTCCTTGCGAAACTTCTTGATAATGCTGCTCTCGATTCTCTGACAGGGGGTCTTCATCGCTTGTTCTCTCCTATTGGTTCAGTTTTTCTGGTTTTCTGTCTGTTTCCTATCATATATCATATTCGATGATTGCGCCAGAGGGAAGTTGCGGGAATGGGGACAGGGGGCGGAGTGGGCATGGAAAAGTGTGCGCAACAGCGCACACTCGCGCCGGAGCGCGGCTGCGGTGACAGCCAGTTTCCTCTGCGCGGAGTGAGCATAAAAAACGCGCAGATCCGAAGCTCCTCCTCCGGGTCTGCGCCCCTTATGCCGCTACTGGAATACCACCGGTTCCTCCAGAAATTCTGTTTTGATCACAATGTAGGGATAGGATGTTTCCGTGCCGCCGTCCTCTCCCTTCTGCGGGCCCATAAGCTCCGCCTGGAACACGATGGAGCCCTCCGTCAGGTACAGCTGATGCACCGCGATGCTGTAGCCCCCTGTCTCCTGCTCTCCGTATCCCTGCACAATATAGAGATTCTGCCCGTCCGTGTAGGTCAGTTTAAAGGGCGCCGCCTTTTTCTCCGCGATGATCCCCTGCAGCTCCGCCGGCACTTCACTGTCCCCCACCACCGTGAAATCCAGATCCCGCAGCTTTTCCGGGGCCGTGTTCTGTGTGCAGCCGGTGACAAACCGCGCCAGCAGCACCCACAGCGCAAGGACGGCCACCAGCGCCAGTTTCCCGTTCCATATCCGTCTCATCCGCAACCTCCCATTTTCAGATTACTACTATTCTATGCAGGCCGCAGGATGGATATGACCGCCCCTTTTGTCGAGCGGTTGTTCATATTTTGTTCAAAATATATTTAAAAACCATTTACACAATCAACATTTTTTCTTCATGTTTACTGTCTATACTACAACCATAGACAGCGAGAGCTGCTATGAATTACAAGATTTTTTTCATAATACTTGAGCTGATTTTATCAGCTCTCCTCCCTTTTTTATAATATGAATCCGGGCGGCGCGAGCCTCCCGGATTTTTTCGTCGTTTCGCAGCGCTTGGGGACGTTTCCCATTTTTCTGATTTACGGTGTTTCCTATACTGCCGCAAAACGGGCGTGCCTGACGCACGCCCGCATATTTCTCACACCGTCTGTTCTCCGGACGCCGATACCCGCGCCGGCACAATTACGCCCGCATAATAATATAAATCATATACCCCGCATACATTGCCACCATCAAAATCCCGTGAAATCTGGTGTATTTCATCTTTCTCTTTCCCATCACCCAGCACACGCAGCTGAACAAAATCAGGCAGATCAGGTCATAGGAGGAGAACACCGTCACCCGGATGGGGCTGAGCACGGAGGAAACGCCTAAGATCAGCAGGATATTGAAGATATTGGAGCCGATCACATTTCCCAGGGCCAGGCCGTTTTCTCCCTTTTTAGCCGCCACCATGCTGGTCACCAGCTCCGGAAGGGAGGTTCCCATAGCTACGATGGTGAGGCCGATCAGGTTTTCCGTCAGTCCGAAGGCCGCCGCGATGCTGCTGGCGCTGTCCACCACCAGATCTCCCCCCATCACAATGGCGATCAGCCCTCCGATGATAAACACCGCGCTTTTCAGGGGCGACAGCACCTCGATCTCCTCCTCAGCCCCCGCCCGCCCGCTCAAAGCGGCTCGGATGGTCACGTAAAGGAAATAGGCAAACAGAACCATCAGAATCACTCCGTCGATTCTTCCCATACTCCGGTCAAAGGCGATCATGGCCAGCAGCGCCACGGCGATGACAATGGAATACAGGAAATCCCAGTTCATGATCTTCTTATCTGCCGGCAGGGCCATCACCATGCAGCTTAAGCCGGTCACCACCAGCAGATTGAAAATATTGGAGCCGATCACGTTTCCCACAGCGATCCCGTTGTTGTGGTTCAGGGCGGCGGTCACGCTCACCGCCAGCTCCGGCGCGCTGGTTCCGAAGGCCACCACCGTCAGCCCGATGATCACGCTGGGCACCCGCAGCAGTTTCGCCACAGACGAGCTGCCCTCCACAAAGAAATCCGCTCCCTTAATCAGAAGCACAAAACCTACAATCAGCCACAGATACACCATTCCCATGTTTCTTCTTCCTCCCTTGGTATTTTCCCCTCGTTATCCGGCGGAGGACACCGCCGGAGGCCTTTGCGTCATAGGAAACTGCGTTTCCTATGACACAAAAAGCGAGCCTCCGCCACACAAAAAGTGTGATCAAAGTCTCGCTTATTATATGTACACCGAGTTATCTCTAACTGTGATGACGGCAATACATGACATTTTTCAATGGAAGCTACTCCCTTTCATCAAAGAAAAAGTATACTGAAAAACCAGCCGCCTGTCAAGGAATGGTTTTAAATTTTTCAGGAATGCTGGCTGCCACCTCCCGCCGCAGCAGATACAAGGCCGCCAGATTCGGCAGGGCCATCAGCCCGTTCCAGATGTCAGAAAGCTGCCACACCGTTTCCAGCCTGGCCAGACATCCCAGAAAGATGGCGTTCAGATATAAAATCAGGTAAATCCGCTCCCCCGCCCTGCCGGAAAAAGGCGTCCTGGAAAACAGATAGAGAAACGCCTGCTTTCCCATGTAAGACCAGGCCACCATGGTGGCAAAGGCGAACACGATCATGGAGGCGGACACCAGGTACTCCCCGGCCGCCCCCAGCCGTCTGGAGAAACAGTAGGCCGTCAGGGCCGCCCCGTCGTAGCCGCCACCGCCGTACTCCGCCGTCACCAGCAGGATCACCAGGGCCGTCAGGGTACAGATCACAATGGTGTCAAAAAACACCTCAAACATGGCCCACATCCCCTGTTTTTGGGCGAGAGAGACGGCGGGAGGCCGTTTCCGCGGTTCCACCCCACCCCCGCTCTCCTCCTCGTCCGCCGCCCCGTGAAGAATGGCCAGCGTCCCCAGCCCCGCCTCGTTGGAAAATACGCCTCTGGAAACGCCGTAGCGCACGCTGCGGCTCACCAGATACCCCGCCGCTCCCCCGGCTGCCGCTGCCGGTTCAAAGGCCGAGCTCCAGATGGCCGCAAACACCTGCGGCAGACGGTCAAAGCAGGAGAAAATCACCATCAGGGAGAACAGAATATAAATACCGGATGCCGCCGGCATCAGCTTTCCGGAAACGGCGGCAATCCGCTTTGTCCCCCCGGAAACCACCAATCCCACCAGAACTGTGACCGCCACCGCCGACAAAAAGGGGGGCACGGAAAAGCTGTACGCCGCCGTCTCCGACACGGAATTGGCCTGTACCATGCTGCCCATCCCCAGGGAAGACATCATGCAGAGAAAGCTGTATAAAAGCCCCAGAGCCGGAAGGTGCAGCCGGTCCTCCAAATACACCATGGGGCCGCTGACCCACATTTTCCCCTCCCGCCTGCGGTAGCGGACGCCCAGGTAGGTTTCCCCGTAAGCCGTCATCATCCCGATGGCCGCCGACACCCACATCCAGAAAATAGCTCCCGGCCCTCCGGCGGTCAGGGCAGTGGCCACCCCCACGATGTTTCCGGTGCCGATGGTGGCCGCCAGGGCCGTGCAGGCCGTCTGAAAGGTGGTGATCCCGCCGGTTTCCGCCGTTTGATTCCGGTTTGTCCCGTTCCAGAGGCTGCCTCCCGTCGCTCTCCACCACAGGGGAAACCTCCGCAGCTGGAACAGCCCGCTCCTCACCGTCAGGTACACTCCGATCCCCAGAAACGCCGCCAGCATCCACGGCCCCCAGACCAGCTCCTGCAGCCTCTCCATCATTTCCGCGCCCTTCTTTCCATCGCTTTTCTATCGCATTTTATGAATGGGTGTGGTATACTTATTCCTAAGAACAAATATCAGAAACGAGGGATCTTATGCCAGGCTTTACCACTCACTACATAATGGGTATGAAAGCTTACAACGATATGAAGTACCAGCCGCTCAAGCACATCATTGCCAAATACCGCTGGCTCTATCAGCTGGGTCTTCAGGGACCGGATATGTTTTTTTACAACATCCCCATTCTCCGTCACCGGGACTACCGGAATGTGGGCTCCTATATGCACGAGCACCACGTAAATGATTTTTTCCGTTGCTATCTGACTCACCTTTCCAGGCTTACCTCCCGGCAGCAGCGGGAGCAGGGGCTTTCCTACCTGGCCGGTTACATCTGCCACTATGTGGGGGACTCCATCTGCCATCCCTACGTGTACGGGCGGATCGGCTACGACGTGAATAACCCGTCCACCCACCACCACGGCCAGCACGCCTCCCTGGAAAACGACATTGACGCCCTGCTGCTGAAAAAGTACAAAAAAAAGAAACCGTCCCAGTTTAACCAGGCGGCCACTATCTGTTTAAACGGTCAGGAGATCCAGTTTATCTCTCGTTTCCTGTCCGCCTGCATCAACGAGACCTACTATCCCATCACCTACCGGAACAATTTCCAGGTGACGCCCCGCATGGTCCACCGCTCCATCCTGGCCCTGCGGTTTGGTTGCCGCACCCTGGCGGACAAGTCCGGCCGGAAAAAGAATAGCATTGAGTTTGTGGAGTCTATTTTCCTGAAAAACCCCATCGCCTCCACCAAGCTGGTGACGGACGAGGTGTCCAATCCCCGGAAATGCCTGAACCTGGACCGAGAGACCTGGTGCAACCCCTGGGACAAGTCCTTAGCCTCCAAAGCCACCTTCCCCGACCTGTTTTACCAGGCCCTGGGAAAATGCGACCTGGTGTACTACCTGCTAAACAAATCCCTCACCTCCCAGGTACCCCTGGAGGAGCAGGATTTCCATCTGCTGTTAAAGGAGCTGGGAAACCATTCCTACCACAGCGGGCTGATCGTAAAAGACTGATTTTTCCAGGCGCTGCCGGAAAATGTGCGGAACATACAAAAAGTGGGGCGCCGGAGCGCGGCTGCGCCAGCAGACATTTTTTCCGCGCGGAGTGCGCAAAACAGGGCAGACGGTTTTCCCGGCCGTCTGCCCTGTCTTTATGGTCCTGATTCTTATTTTTCCATTTCACCCGGTCACAGTATGGTCTGGTCGCCGTCCTTGATGCAGTAGTGTTCCGTCACGCCCAGATCCTCCATCCACTTCCTGGTGGTGGCCGTCTGCCACTTCCCGCTGCCGGGGCCGCCTCCGTTGTCATTGTCCCAGAGCCACTGAGGGGTGGGCCAGAGACAGATCTTCGGCCTCATCACCCGGTAGAAATCCTCGTCCACTCCGCCCTGGCCGTGGTGGGCCATCTGGATGATGTCACATTTCAAATCCTGGGGGTTCCAGTCCTTTAAAAGCCGGGCGCCGGCTTCCTGTCCCATATCTCCTAAAAATACGATGTATCTGCCGTTTACACAGACGGTGTAGGCCACAGAGGCATTGTTCCCGCTGTCGTTTTGAAACAGATACCGCTTGTTCATCACCGTCACGGTGGCGTCAGCCACCTGGATCGTGGTTCCCTTGCGGATGTCGTCGTGGCGTTTCTCCTCCGGCACTCTCTGGATGGCCGCTATGAAGGCGGCCGCCGTATCTGCCCTGGTGGGGTCATTTTCATAGTACCAGTCCTCGGTGACGATGGAATAGTAGATTCCGTCGATCTCCAGAGGCGGCTGCTCCATGTTAAGAATGGTGGTCAGGGCCCCCACGTGGTCATTGTGAAGGTGGGTGATGAGCCACGCATTTACCCGGCCGCCCATGGACTGCACCACCTCAATGAGATGGGGGGCATCCGCCGGTGTGCCGCCGTCCACTACGATCACGCCCCCGTCTTTTGTCTGAATGACGGAGGAGAGCATCTGGCTGGCGCTCTGGTTGGCCAAAAGCATCAGCTTTGCCCCGCCTAAAAACGGTTCTTCCTCAGGCTCTGCCGTCTCCGCCGCCCCGGTTTCCCCTTCGATGTCCACCAGCTCGATTCCACTTTTTCGTATTTCCAGCCCGTCAGGGAGGTTATAGCTCTCTCCCCCGCGGATCCCGGTCAGGAGCAGCAGGCACAGCGTGGCCAGAATTGCCCCGTAAATCCTGCATCCCTTCATCGCGGTTCTCCTTACTCTGCTGCCGCGTCCGCGGAATCTTCCGTCATATCATCCATGGACAGGCCGGCAGCGAAATCAGCGGTGCCGTCGTCCCAGGAGGCCGTCTCCCATTCCGCGGAGGTATAATTCGGCTCTACCAGACGCTGTCTTCCGGGAATGATGGCGTCGTCCACCAGCCAGGTGCTCTCGTCGTCCACGGTGCTCTCCGGCATCACATAGATCCACACCACATTCTCATCGGAAAATTTTCCATAAAAGCTGCTGCCGTCATTCTTATAGGAAAAATCCTGCATGGCGACGCTGTCATTAATGCCCCGGATTACAGCGGACGCGTATCTGGCCGCCTCCTCCTTGCTCACGCCGTCCTCTACGGTGGTCATGACGTAGGCATTCTCGTCCTCCACGTAGAAATCTATATTCACTCCATAGGGATAATCCTCAGAGCCTACAAACTGATCGTCCAGTTCTTCCTGCACCTGCGCCCAGTCGATCTGGATTCCCTCGATTACTCCTGTCTCCGGAACGACGGAACCGTTTTCCGGTTTCACGATATTGCTCTGCGTACATCCGCTTAAGAGTGCTGCACATCCTATGGCAATCAGTACTTTCTTCATTTTATCT
The DNA here is from genome assembly GCF_002160755.1 of Lachnoclostridium sp. An14. Classification (GTDB taxonomy): domain Bacteria; phylum Bacillota; class Clostridia; order Lachnospirales; family Lachnospiraceae; genus Lachnoclostridium_A. The sequence goes on along the minus strand of NZ_NFLE01000015.1, from coordinate 25,458 downwards.
GTTCCTCCTTTTTTCTGCTCTAGTATTATATCGGATGTCCCGTTTTTTTTATAGGGGTTTTCAAAAAAAGTCAGAAAATCTTCACATTTGCCCCTTGATTTTTCCAGTATCCGGTGTTAATATGTTCAATATATTTTATAAAATTACTTTTTTGAACAAAAAGGAGGCTGTTATGCTGTCAAAACGTCTGGACTGGCCAGCCACGCTGATCCCTTTCGCCTGCGTGCTGCTGCTGTGCGCCCTGTTTTTAATCACACCGGAGGCGTCATCCCGCACCCTGGAATCCATCCGGTTCTTCCTGGGGGACACCTTTGGGGTCTACTATCTGATGATTGGCCTGGGAGTGTTTTTCTGCTCCCTTTATATCGCCTTTTCCAAATACGGCGCCATCCGCCTGGGAAATTTAGAAAAGCCCCTCTACTCCAATTTTAAATGGGGTTCCATGATGTTTACCTCCGGGTTGGCGGCTGACATCCTGTTTTACTCCCTCTGCGAGTGGATGCTCTACGCCTCCGAGCCTCACATTGAGGAGCTGGGCGGTGCCCAGGACTGGGCATCTGTGTTCCCTTTGTTTCACTGGGGGCCCATTCCCTGGAGTTTTTACGTGACCCTGGCAGTGGCCTTCGGGTTCATGCTCCACGTGCGGAAACGGAACCGCCAGAAATACTCTGAGGCCTGCCGCCCTATTTTAGGCGCTCACACCGACGGGCTGGCCGGACGCCTCATTGACCTGCTGGCGCTGTTTGCCCTGTTAGCCGGGACGGCCACCACCTTTTCCCTGGCGACGCCCCTGCTCTCCCTGGCCATCAGCCACGTGCTCCACATTCCTCAGAGCAACCTGCTGACAGTGGTCATCCTGCTGGTGACCTGTATCACCTACACCACGGCCATTTACTTCGGGATGCACGGAATCGCAAAACTGGCGGCCTCCTGCGTTTACCTGTTTTTCATCCTGCTGCTCTATGTGTTCTTAGGCGGCGGCGAGGCCAAATACATTGTGGAAACGGGCTTTTCCGCCCTCGGTTCCCTGGCCCAGAACTTCTTAACCATGTCCACCTGGACGGACGCCCTGCGCACCTCGTCCTTCCCCCAGAACTGGACTATTTTCTACTGGGCCTACTGGATGGTGTGGTGCGTGGCCGCCCCATTTTTCATCGGCTCCATCAGCAAGGGGCGGACCATCCGCCAGACCATCCTCGGCGGGTATTTCTGGGGGCTGGCAGGCACCTTTACTTCCTTCATCGTGCTGGGAAACTACGGCCTGGCCCTGGAAATGAAGGGGAAACTGAACATATTGGCCCAGTACGCCGCCTCCGGGGATCTGTACCAGTCCATTCTGGCCATCCTGGAGACCCTGCCGTTTCCGGCTTTCGTGCTGATTTTGCTGGCCCTGACCATGATTACCTTCTACGCCACGTCCTTCGACGCTCTGGCGGTAGTGGCCTCCGCCTATTCCTACAAAAAGCTGGACGGGGAGGAGGAGCCGGACCGGCGGGTAAAGCTGTTCTGGTCCCTGCTGCTCATGCTGCTGCCGGTAGCCCTGATTTTCTCCGACAGCTCCATGGCAAACCTGCAGACGGTATCCATCATCGCCGCCTTCCCCATCGGGTTTGTGATCGTGCTAATCATCGCCAGTTTCTTCCGGGACGCGGGGAGGTATTTGGAGGAAGGGGAGAAATAGAAATTGGAACAGACAGGGGCACAGCCAAAACCGGCTGTGCCCTTCTTCATTCCCGTTCTTCTTCCTATTACGTATTCCCCCTGCCTCTTTTCCCGGCAAAATACTCCTCATACCGGATCTCCGGCTCCAACACCAGCCCGCCGTGGAGCGTGGGCGCCTGGGCCGGTTTCATGTAGTCCCCGTATTCCGCCCGCAGCCTGCCGTCGTAGCCTTCCGGCGCCGGGATCCTCCTATTTTCAAAGGGCAGATACACCGCCCGGTCAAACCAGTTCCGTTCCCACGTATTCTTCTCCAACTGGCGGATAAACACCGTATCGCAGACCCGTCTGGTGGCCTTTCCGGAATACCGGCTGCACAGGCGCTCATAGCCGCGGTACGCCCGTTTCATAGGAATCTTTAGCATTCTCCCGATTCCGTAGATCAGCCGCCCGGCGGCCGTTTTATTCTCATAATAGTCATAGCGGTACCAGGTGTAGAGCACCGTCCAGGCAAATTTCACCTGGAACGCCCACCATTTCGCCGCCAGTTTCCCGTCCGGCATCCCGTCCAGGGGGAAAATGTCTATGAAAATCCCGCAGTTATACCCGGCCTTTTCGTCCTCGCTGTTAAACCCCGTCGTCCGGCTGTCCCGGATCTGGGCATGGCCCCGCAGGTAATTTTTTTCCGTGTAAGCCGTCTGGAGCGCCAGCCCTTCTTTCAGCTCCGCAGGGGCCACGCTCATAAACCGGTTATAGTCCTCCCGCAGCATCACCAGGTCGATGTCGTCGTCCCAGGGAATGTAGCCCCTGTCCCGGACGGCCCCGATGAGGGTGCCGCTGTCGGCGAAATATTTGAGGCCGTATTTCCCGCAGATCCGCTCCACCTCGTCCAGCATGGCCAGCTGCACCGCCCACACCTTCTTCATTTTTTCCGTCACAGTGTAGCCGCAGCGCACTTCCTCCCGGTAAAACTCTCTCTCCTCCATATCAACCACCATACCCCATAAATTTGATCACTGCCATCCGCAGCTGTCCCAGAACCGTCCCGTCCCGCAGCAAAAGCAGCACCGCGAAATACACCAGCCCGCCGGCGCCGATCTGGGTGAAGGTGGTGAGCGGCCCGGCGCCCATCCCATTTCCCAACGCCAGCACCGCCCCCAACATCACCACGGCAGCCGCCAGCCGTTTCCAGCCGTAACGAACCAGCATCGCCGGACGGATATAGCCCCGGCAGAGCCGGAAATAGAGGCCGGTGATCAGCGTTTCCGCCAAAATGGACGCGGCGGCGGCCCCGGCGGCCTGGAAATGGGGGATCAGCACCAGATTAAGACAGGCGTTGACGCAGGCACCGGCCACGATCACCTTCGCGCTCCTGGCCCGCTGCCCGCTGGGGGTGAGAATCTGGCTCCCCATGCAGTCGCTGAACCCCACAATGAGCACCAGCGGGCTGCACAGCTTTAAAAGCCAGGCCACCGGCCCGTACTGATCTCCCAGAAACCAGGGCACAAACTTGTCAGCGATCCCCGCCAGCCCGAAGGTGATGGGAAGTCCCAAAAGGAGCACAAAATCCACGGATCCGCCGATCCGCTCCCGGATTTCCTCTCCCTTGTCCCTGGCAAACAGATAGGACATTCTGGCGGACATCACCGCGTTGAAGGAAATGATCAGGATCTTTGCCATATTGACAAAGCCGGTGGCGTACTCGTAGTACCCGTTCTGGGATTTGCTGCTGCCGGAAAACCAGCCGATCATGGTCTTGTCCAGAATGGTGTACACCGACGTGGCGATGGTGGGGATAAAATACACCAGCACTTCCTTTAAATGCCTGCGCACCCGCAGCTTCGAGAGGGAAACGGGGCTTACAAATTTCCGCAGGTATCCCCACATGGAAATATTTCCCAAAAGGCCGGTGGCCGCCAGCAGGGCGATGTACAAAAGCAGGTCGCCGCTGTCCTTTACAAACAGGAACATGAGGGCGATCCCCGCCAGCTTGATCGCCGTGTTGCGGATCACGATCAGGCGGTATTGCTCCATCCCCCCGAAAAACCAGGAGACGTCAAAGGCCACTGCCGCGAGGGTCATGGTCAGGGCCCCGTAGTAGGGCGCGTATTCCCTGGAAAAGGCGATCACGCCCATCCACACCACCAGGCACAGGGCCGTGGTCGATGCGCAGAGCAGCTCGATCTCCCAGAATACCTGACTTCTCTCCTCCCTGCTGTCCCGGTGCCTGGCGATCTCCCGCTGCCCGTAGGAGGCCGTCCCCAGGGCCGCCAGAATGGAGAAATACTGCACCACCGAGGCCGTATAGCTCTGAATCCCCACGCCCTCGCTCCCCAGCACTCTGGCGATATAGGGCGTCGTCACAAAGGGGGTCAGCAGCGTCAGCACCTGGTAGATCAGGTTGTATGTGTAATTTTCCCGTATGCTGGGCGTTTCCACGCCGGTTTCGTTGCGTTTCTTTCTGGCAAACATCTCTGTCTCCCGTTTCTTTATTTTCCTTCATTTTGTCAACGTCGATTTTATCATAATTCATACCTGGGCGCAACGGGAAGCACGCCCCTTCAGCGGCGTCCGCAGGTCTTTCGTTTCCGCCGTTCCGGTTCTTTCGCTCCCGCCATCTCGGTTCCCTCGTTTCCGCCGTCCCGGTTCTTCTCTCCCGCCATCCCGATCCATCCGCTCCCGCCGTCCCGTTTGACATCTAAATTCAAATCGCTTATAATCTGGATAGACAAAATCAGGAGGAACTGCCGTGAAATTCGGAGCAATTATCGTGACCTACAACCGTCTGTCCCTGTTAAAGGAATGCCTGGAATGCGTCTTTTCCCAGACTGTGCCCTTCCACCGCGTCCTGGTGGTAGACAACCACAGCACCGACGGCACCGGGGAATACTTAGACAGCCTGGAAAACCCCGCCCTCTCCGTCCTGCACCTGCCGGAAAACATCGGCGGGGCCGGCGGCTTTTCCAAGGGGCTTGAGGTACTGTCCGCGGGGGACTGCGACTGGGTGCTGATCATCGACGACGACGCCATGATCGCCCCCACCTATATGGAAGAAATCGGAAAGGCCATCGGCTCCCATTCGTACCTGGCCTACTCCGGGACGGTGCGGACGGCGGGGGCCATCGACACCTCCCACCGGCGTATCCTGAAAAACCGGTGCCTGATGACCTATGCCCCTGTGCCGGAGGAGACTTACCGGGACGAGACGTTCCTCTACGACGTGAGCACCTTCTGCGGGCTGGTGCTAAACTGCGGGCTGATCCGGGAAATCGGCCTTCCGAGAGCGGACTATTTCATCTGGTTTGACGACACGGAATACTGCCTTCGTTTCCGAAAACGGTCCCGGATTTTAAACGTTTGCCGGGCGGAGTTAAACCACAAGACCACGCCGCCCTCCAAGGCTCCGGTCACCTGCTGGAAAAATTTCTACGGGTTCCGCAACGCCATGGACATCGGGCGCACCTATTCCTCCGCCCCCGCCATCTATATGGCCTACATCCGTCTGAACCACTGGGCCCACATTGTCATCGACTCCGTTCTCCTGCTCACCGGCAGCCGCAGGGCGGAACGGCGCTACCGCAGGCGGATTTATCTGGACGTGTTGGGAGAAACCGGCAAACCGCTGGGGGGCATGGACCGGCGCTATCCGCCGGGATCGGGATTTTCATAAACGGACGCGACGATCCCATTATCTCCATAAAGACCGTATTTTCCACAAAAACTGTATTTCCATAAAGTATTCCCATAAAGGAGAACCAAGCAATGCAAGCAATCATCTTAGCCGCGGGCATGGGCAAACGCTTAAAGCAGCTCACCCAGAACAACACCAAATGTATGGTAAAGGTAAACGGCGTCCCCCTCATCAACCGCACTCTGGGGCAGTTAGACGGTCTGAACCTTTCCAGAATCGTCATTGTGACCGGATACGAGGGGCAGAAACTGCGGGATCACATCGCGTCCCTGGACGTAAAGACTCCCATCTGTTTCATCGACAACCCTATTTACGATAAGACCAACAACATTTACTCCCTGGCCCTGGCCAGCGAATACCTGACGGCGGAGGACACCCTGCTTTTAGAGTCCGACATCATCTTTGAGGATTCCGTGATCCGCTGCCTGGTGGAGGATCCGCGGGAAAGCCTGGCCCTGGTGGCAAAATACGAGTCCTGGATGGACGGCACCTGCGTGAAACTGTCGGAAAACGACGACATTGAGGCCATGATTCCCGGGAGCAAGTTCTCCTTCACCGACACAGCCGACTACTATAAAACCGTGAACTTATATAAATTCAGCAAAGATTTTTCCGTCACCCACTACGTCCCCTTCTTAGAAGCCTATACCAAGGCCCTGGGGAACAACGAATACTATGAGCAGGTGTTAAAGGTGATCGTCATGCTGGACCATCCCGGCATCAAGGCCAAGCGCCTGGACGACAGCCAAAAATGGTATGAGATCGACGACATTCAGGATCTGGACATCGCCGAATCCCTCTTTGCGGAGGACAATGCCCGTCTGCCCCTGATTCAGAGACGGTACGGCGGCTACTGGCGCTATCCGAAAATGGTGGATTTCTGCTATCTGATCAACTGCTACTACCCGCCCCGGAAAATGCTGGACGAGATGAAGGCCAATTTTGACAGCCTGGTATGCCAGTACCCGTCGGGAATGTACGTAAACTCCCTCCTGGCCGCCAGAAACTTCGGCCTGCGCCAGGATCAGATCGTCCCCGGAAACGGCGCCGCGGAGCTGATAAAAGTCATTCTGGAGCAGACGGACGGAAAAATGGGCGTCATCCGCCCCACCTTCGAGGAATATTCCAACCGCTACCGGGCGGAGGACCTGGTGGTCTTCCAGACCCAGCACCCGGACTTCCGGTACGGGGCCGGTGACATCATCCGTTTCTTTGAAGACAAGGGCATCAAACATCTGGTAATTATAAACCCGGACAACCCCACTGGAAACTACATCCCCAGAGAGGACATTCTCCGGCTGATCCAGTGGACAAAATCGGCGGGAATCCGGCTGATTGTGGACGAATCCTTTGTGGATTTCGCGTCTGAGGAGAACGCCACCATCCTCTGCGAGGAGCTCTTAGACGCCAATCCCCACCTGATCGTGATCAAGAGCATCTCCAAGTCCTACGGCGTTCCCGGCCTGCGCCTCGGCATCGCCGCCAGCGGGGACCGTGATCTGATCTCGGAAATCAAAAAGGAGGTTTCCATCTGGAATATCAACTCCCTGGCGGAGTTCTACCTCCAGATTGAGGAAAAATACCGCAAGGACTACGCCGCATCCCTGATCCGGCTGAAGGAAGAACGGGAATGGTTCGCCAATGAGCTGGCGAAAATCCCCGGCATCCGGGTCATCCCCTCCCAGGCGGACTACCTTATGGCGGAGATCACAGGCATGACCTCCCGGCAGCTCACGGAACTGCTGTTAAACCGCTACAACCTGTTTATCAAGGATCTCTCCTCCAAGCTCCCCGGAGACTGCCAGTACGTGCGCGTCGCCGTCCGCAACCGGGAGGACGACGCCCTTCTGTGCGCTGCCTTGAGGGAACTTTTGGCGCAGCAGTAATTCAAGTGACTATATGACGTAGTCAAGACCACCGGCTTAGTCGGTGGCTTGCACTGGGGATGCCCCAGACATACAAGCAATGGTCAATAATTTTTACAAATTTACTTGGTTACGATTTACTAATATTTAAAATACTATAAAACAGCAGATTAATTTCAATAAGGGAGTTTTTGAGGCAATGACTAGGGTGTCAAAAGGTCAAGCAGCCCCCCTGCATAGCAGGGGGGGTATTTTTTCTGTGACACAACTATACAAAAAACGAGCGGCATTTCCCATCCGCTCGTTTTTCGCGTCTTTTGGTTTTCTTACACCGATTTTCTCTTACACCAGCTCCCGCTCCGCCGCGTTCATTGCCGACTCAATCACCTTGTCCATATCGTAGTACCGGTACTCTCCCAGGCGGCCGCCGAAGATCACCTGGCTTTCCTTTTTCGCCAGCTCCTCGTACTGCCGGTAAAGCTCCTGGTTTTTCTCGTCGTTTACCGGATAATAAGGCTCCATGCCCTCTTTCCAGTCCACAGGATACTCCCTGGTGATCACCGTTTTCTCCTGGGTGCCGAACTCGAAGTGCTTGTGCTCGATGATTCTGGTATAAGGCGTCTCCCGGTCCGTGTAGTTCACCACGGCCACGCCCTGGTAGTTGTCCGTGTCCTTCACCTCCGTCTCAAACCGCAGGCTCCGGTACTCCAGTTTCCCAAAGCAGAACCCGAAATACTCGTCGATGGTTCCGGTATACACCACCTTTTCTCCCAGGCTGTCGTAATATTCCTTATCCTTCAGGTAATCCTTTCCCAGCTCCACGTCGCAGCCCTCAAAGAGCTTGTCCACAATCACATTGTAGCCGCCGATGGGGATTCCCTGGTAGAGGTCGTTGAAATAGTTGTTGTCGTAGGTGTAGCGCACCGGCAGGCGCTTGATGATAAAGGCCGGCAGGTCGCGGCACTCCCGGCCCCACTGTTTCTCCGTGTAGCCCTTCACCAGTTTCCGGTAAATGTCGATGCCCACCAGGCTAATGGCCTGCTCCTCCAGGTTTTTCGGCTCTCCCTGGATTCCGCTGCGCTGCTGCTCGATGATGGCCTTCGCCTGCGCCGGGGTGGAAATGCCCCACATTTTGCTGAAGGTATTCATATTGAAGGGCATATTGTACATCTGCCCTTTGAAATTGGCCACGGGACTGTTGGTATAGCGGTTGAAATCCGCCAGGCTGTTTACGAAATCCCACACTTTGCGGTTGCTGGTGTGGAAAATGTGGGCCCCGTACTTGTGCACATGGATGCCCTCGATGTCCTCGCAGTACACATTTCCGCCCATGTGGTCCCGGCGCTCCACCACCAGGCACTTCTTCCCCTGTTTTCCCGCCAGATAGGCAAATACGCCGCTGTAGAGCCCGGCTCCCACCAGCACGTAATCATACTTCTTCATTGTCACTGATTCCTTTCCCGAACGGCCTGGCCGTCCGGTCCTTCCAAGTATATTCTGTAAAGCTATGGCGGCCGGATATGAAAGCTACCTGGCCGCCTGTCTGCATTTCCTTTATTTTTCTATAATATGGCCGTTTTTCCTCATGACCTCGATCACCTGATCCACATACCTTTCACAGGTCTCGTGATCCGGGGCCTCCACCATCACCCGCACCACCGGCTCCGTTCCGGACTGGCGCAGAAGGATCCGGCCGTTGTCCCCCAGGGACTCCGTCACCTTTGCCACCTCTGCCTGCACATCGGCGTCGTCCTGGGCCTCCTTCTTATCCTTCACCCGCACATTTTTAAGCACCTGAGGATAGATCTCCACCTCTGACGCCAGCTGGTCTAAGGGCTGTTTCTTCTCCAGCATCACTTCCATCACCTTGATGGAGGTGAGGATTCCGTCTCCCGTGGTGGCATTCTTGCTGAAAATGATGTGGCCGGACTGTTCTCCGCCCAGGCAGTAGCCGTTCTGGGCCATGTTCTCGTAGACGTATTTGTCGCCCACCGCCGTTTTCTCGTAGCCGATGCCTTCCCGGTCAAGGGCTTTGTAAAGGCCGAAGTTGGACATCACCGTAGTCACGATCTTGTTTCCCACCAGGGCGCCCTGGGCCTTCATGTACTTTCCGCATATGTACATGATCAGGTCGCCGTCCACCAGGTTTCCGTTCCGGTCTACGGCCAAGCAACGGTCCGCGTCTCCGTCGTAGGCAAAGCCCACGTCGCAGCCCTGCTCCACCACGTACTTCTGTAATCCGCCGATGTGGGTGGAGCCGCAGTCCGTATTGATATTTAAGCCGTTGGGCTCGTTGTTGATCACGTGGGTCTCTGCCCCCAGGGCGTCGAACACGCTCTTGGCGATGGCCGAGGCGCTGCCGTTGGCGCAGTCCAAGGCCACCTTCCGGTTTTTAAAGGAGCGGGTGGCAATGGAGATCAGATAGCCGATGTAGCGGTTTCTGCCGGCGGCAAAATCCACGGTCTTTCCGATGGCATCTTTCGTGGCGAAGGGGATTTCCTCCGTCTCCCCATCCAGATACCGCTCGATCTCCTCGATCACGCTTTCCTCCAGCTTTTCTCCCCTCTCGTTGATCACCTTGATGCCGTTGTCATAGTAGGGGTTGTGGCTGGCGGAAATCATGATGCCGCAGTGGAACCCTTCCGTGCGCACCACGTAGGACACGCTGGGGGTCGTGGTCACATGGAGCAGATACGCGTCCGCCCCCGATGCCGTCAGCCCGGCCACCAGGGAATACTCAAACATATAGCTGCTCCGCCTCGTATCCTTGCCGATCACAATGCGGCATTTTTCATCCGGATTCCGCTTTCCGTAGTACCATCCCAGGAAACGGCCTACCTTGTAGGCGTGCTCCACCGTCAGATCCACATTGGCTTCCCCGCGGAAACCATCTGTTCCAAAATACTTGCCCATGCTCCTGTCACTCCTTTTAAATCAGTTTCAAGTACCGCTCCAGCGCGTCCTGCCAGGACGGCAGGCGCTCAAAGCCGTTCTCCGTCAGCTTTTCCTTGCTCATACGGCTGTTGCTGGGTCTGGCCGCCTTGGCGGGAAACTCCGCGCTGGTCACCGGGGTCACCTGCACGTCGTCCATACCTGCTTTTTTAAAGATCTCGCAGGCAAACTCGTACCAGCTGCACAGCCCCTCGTTGGTGGCGTGGTAGCGGCCGTATTTGTCCGTGAGGATCATATCCACCAAAAGCCTTGCCAGGTCATAGGTATAGGTGGGAGAGCCGATCTGGTCGTTTACCACGCTGACCTTTCCTCTCTCCTTGCCCAGACGCAGCATGGTCTTGATAAAGTTCTTTCCGTTTACGCCGAATACCCAGGCAATGCGGATGGTGAAATACTTCTCCAAAAGCTCCTCCACCGCCAGCTCGCCCTCGTACTTGGTCTGGCCGTACACGTTCAGGGGATGGCGCTCGTCATCCGGCTCCCAGGGCCTGGTCCCCTGTCCGTCAAACACGTAGTCCGTGCTGATGTACATCATGGGAATGTCCAGTTCCTTGCACACCGCCGCGATGTTTCTGGTGCCGTCGGCGTTGATCCGGCGGCATAGGTCCACATTCTCCTCCGCTGCGTCTACTGCAGTATATGCGGCGCAGTGCATCACCGCATCAGGTCCCACTTCTTTTATTACCCGCTGGCAGGCGGCCGCGTCGGTCACATCCATGTTGTCCACGTCCGTGCCCACGCCCTCAATGCCGCGCTTTGCCAGCTCATTCATCACGTCATGACCCAGCTGGCCATTGACTCCCGTTACCAGAATTTTCATTATAACCGCTCTCCATACATCTTCTCAAAATAGTTGGTGTACTCACCGTTGATGATGTGCTCCCACCACTCCTTGTTGTCCAGATACCACTGGATCGTCTGTTTCATGCCCGTGTCAAACACGTACTGCGGTTTCCACCCCAGCTCCGTCTCCATCTTCGTCGGGTCGATGGCGTAGCGTCTGTCGTGGCCGGGACGGTCCTTTACAAACTTGATTAAGCTCTCCGGCTTGTCCAGGGCGCGGAGGATGGTCTTTACCACCTCCAGGTTCGTCCTCTCATTGTGGCCGCCGATGTTGTACACCTCGCCCACTTTTCCCTTCTCCAGGATTAAGTCGATGGCCACGCAGTGGTCGGATACGTGCAGCCAGTCACGCACATTCTCTCCCGTTCCGTATACCGGCAGCTCCTCGTCTGCCAGGGCGCGGCTGATGATCAGGGGAATCAGTTTCTCCGGGAACTGGTAGGGGCCGTAGTTATTGGAACAGCGGGAAATGGTCACCGGGATTCCAAAGGTGCGGTGGTACGCCATCACAAATAAATCGGCGCTGGCCTTGGAGGAAGAATAGGGGCTGGACGTGTGCAGCGGCGTCTCCTCCGTGAAGAATAAGTCCGGACGGTCTAAGGGCAGGTCTCCGTACACCTCGTCGGTGGATACCTGGTGGAATCTCTTAATTCCAAACTCCTTGCAGGCGTCTAAGAGGGTGGTCGTTCCCATCACGTTGGTACGCACAAAGCTCTCCGGATCCTCGATGGAGCGGTCCACGTGGCTCTCCGCCGCGAAGTTTACGATGATGTCCGGTTTCTCCGTCTCAAATAAGTTGAAAATGAATTTCCGGTCGGCGATGTCTCCTTTAATGAACTTATAATTGGGGGCGTTCTCCACCTCGGTCAGGTTCTCCAGGTTTCCCGCGTACGTCAGCAGGTCCAGATTGATGATCTGGTGCTCCGGGTACTTCTTTACCATGTGAATCACAAAATTCGCGCCGATGAAACCGGCTCCGCCTGTCACTACGATCTTCATTATTTTCCTCCTAATGTCTCTGCCGCCCGTTCGGCCGGCATTTCTCTCATTATTCTTCCGGCTCCGGGATCAGTCCTTGGCCAGCTTGTCCACGTATTTTCCGTCCAGCACGTCCTTTAAGTACTTTCCGTACTGGTTCTTTTTCAGTACCTCGTAGGCCTCCATCACCTGTTCCTTCGTAATCCAGCCGTTTAAGTAGCCGATTTCCTCCAGGCAGGCAATCTTTCTGTGCTGGTGGGTCTCCACGGTCTTTACGAAATTAGTGGCTTCCACCAGGGACTCGTGGGTGCCTGTATCCAGCCAGGTAAAGCCCTGGCCTAAAAGGGTCACGTCCAGCTCGCCGTTTTCCAGATAGATCCGGTTTAAGTCGGTGATCTCCAGCTCTCCTCTGGCAGAGGGCTTTAACGCCTTGGCGTACTCCACTACCTTATTGTCATAGAAATAGAGGCCGGTGACGCAGTAGTTGGACTTGGGATGCTCCGGCTTTTCCTCGATGGAAATGGCCTTTCCGTCCTTGTCAAACTCCACGATTCCGAACCGCTCCGGATCGTCCACGTAGTAGCCGAACACCGTGGCGCCTACTTCCTTGGCAGCGGCGGCCCGCAGCCGTTTCTTTAAGCCCTGGCCCTGGAAAATATTGTCCCCCAGGATCATGGCCACGTGGTCATCGCCGATAAACTCCTCGCCGATGATGAACGCCTGGGCCAGGCCGTCGGGGCTGGGCTGCACGGCGTAAGAGAGCTGGATGCCAAACTGGCTGCCGTCTCCCAAAAGCGCCTCAAACCGGGGCGTATCCTCCGGCGTGGAAATAATCAGTATCTCCCGGATCCCCGCGTCCATCAGCACGGACAGGGGGTAGTAGATCATGGGTTTGTCATAGATGGGGAGAAGCTGCTTGGACGTCACCTTCGTCAGCGGGTAAAGTCTCGTTCCGGATCCTCCGGCCAGAATGATTCCCTTCATATTGTGTACCTCCGTATGGTTATCTTGATAAATATGGCTTTTTTGGTAAAATTCCCGTTTTTCCTATTATCATACCGCATCCGTTCAGGATATACTTTAATTATCTATTATTTTATTATTAAGATGTTGGGGGCAAAAGGTATTTTGACCCCTTTGATACCCAAGGTCAAAACCCTCTTGCAAGCAAGCTTGCATCGGATTTCCGACCTTTTGACCCTGGTATCTGTTAATTGCATCCCGAAGGAATTTCAGCGAAAAACGTCACAACAACAAATAGACTATACTATAGAACCCGCGAAAATTCAAGGAAAATAAGGGTTCCCGGCCTGCTCTGGTCAGATCTCCTCCGCTCCCATGGTCAGCAGATTGATCGCCCGGCGCATGGCCTCTGATTTCAGAATATTCTTCTTCCTGCAATACGCCTCCAGACGTTTCTTCGTCTCCACGTCCATCCGAAGGGAACAGGTCACCTCTTTGTTATTCGTGCCCTTGGGCCGTCCCGTCTTTGCCACCTCAGCACCTCCCTCTTTTACTTTGAAAGCCCCGGATGGCGGCGATATAGATGGGCGCGCTCGCGCGCACAGATATATCGGCATCAGACGGGCAAGACGGTATGAGAAAGTAGGGCGATAGCCCGGATTTCGAATACCGTCGGCAGATGGCGGGAACGCCGCAGGCGTGAAACCATCTGGCTTTCATGATTTGTGATGACCGCGTTAGCGGTCATGTCCATTTACTCTGTTTTTACCATTATACTTTGTGTATTACATGAAATCAAGCCCTAATTTTCGTTTTGAACAGATTGTCCCTGCACTGTCCCGGTTTCTTCCGCCGGCGGTTTTCCCTTTCCCGCACTCCGGCGCAGAAAACGCCGCCGGTCAAGGCTGCTTTGTCCTCTCCGGCGGCGTTTGATTCCCAGCCGCTTTTCATCTGTCACGGCCGCTTTCCCCGTCTAAAACAGCGGGCCCACCGCCAGAAACAGGGGCGCGAACACCAGGGACACAATGGTCATCAGTTTGATCAGAATATTGATGGACGGGCCGGAGGTATCCTTAAAGGGATCTCCCACCGTATCGCCCACCACAGCCGCCTTGTGGGACGGGCTGCCTTTTCCTCCGTGGGTTCCGCCTTCAATATATTTCTTCGCGTTGTCCCAGGCGCCGCCTGCGTTTGCCATGAAAATAGCCATGAGCACTCCCGTCACCAGAGCCCCCGCCAGCAGGCCGCCCAGGGCGTCCGTCCCCAGAACCACGCCCATGACAATAGGCGCCGCCACAGCAATCACTCCCGGCACCAGCATTTCCCGCAGGGCCGCTGTGGTGGAAATGTCCACACAGGAGGTGTAGTCCGGACGGCTCTCCCCCTTTAAGATGCCGGGATTCTCCCGGAACTGTCTCCGCACCTCCTCAATCATGCGGTAAGCCGCCTTGGACACGGATTCCATGGTGATGGCAGAAAACAGAAACGGCAGCATTCCTCCGATAAACAAACCGATGATCACCTTAGGATTTAGGATGTCAATGGAGGTCAGGCCCACCGCCTGGGCATAGGACACAAACAGGGCCAATGCTGTCAGGGCCGCGGAACCGATGGCAAAGCCTTTTCCTACCGCGGCTGTGGTGTTCCCCACACTGTCCAGCTTATCCGTGACGGCGCGGACCCGTTCATCCAGGCCGGACATCTCCGCGATTCCTCCCGCGTTGTCCGCGATGGGGCCGTAGGCGTCCACCGCGATGGTGCTACCGGTGGTGGCCAGCATTCCCACCGCCGCCAGGGCAATCCCGTACAGGCCGGCCGCCGTGTAGGCCGCCAAAATGCCTGCCGCGATAAATAAAATGGGGGCTACCGTGGATTTCATGCCCACCGCCAGACCGGAAATAATATTGGTGGCGGAGCCGGTTTCCGACTGCTCAGCAATCCGTTTTACGGAGCCGTATTTGTCGGAGGTGTAGATTTCCGTCAGCTGCCCGATGATAAATCCCACCGCCAGGCCGGACACCACTGCCAACGCCTCCTGCATCCTTCCAAACAGCAGGCCGCTCAATCCAAAGGACACGATAATTACGATCACGTAGGCCACGTAGCTGCCCAGATTCAGCGCCTTCTGGGGGTCGCCTCCCTCTTTTCCGCGAACAAACATGGTTCCCACCATGGACGCGGCGATTCCGGCCGCTGCCAGCAGCAGGGGGAAGAACGCGCCCTCCGCCTGCCAGGCCACCACGCCCAGAGTCACCGCCGACACGATGGAGCCCACGTAGGACTCAAACAGGTCGGCGCCCATACCGGCCACATCGCCTACGTTGTCCCCCACGTTGTCCGCAATGACGGCCGGGTTTCTGGGATCGTCCTCCGGGATTCCCGCCTCCACCTTTCCCACCAGGTCCGCTCCCACATCGGCGGCCTTGGTGTAAATGCCTCCGCCCACACGGGCAAAGAGGGCGATGGACGACGCGCCCAGGCTGTAGCCTGTGAGCACATCCACACTTCCCGTCACCAGGTAAATGACGCTGGCGCCTAAAAGCCCCAGGCCGACCACGCACATTCCCATGACGGCTCCGCCTTTATAGGCGATGCCCAGGGCGCGGGCCATTCCGCCTTCCATGGCGCCGTTTGCCGTGCGCACGTTGGCATCCGTGGCCACCTGCATCCCGATATACCCGGCCAGGGTGGAAAATGCCGCTCCCACGAGAAAGCACACCGCCGTCACCCAGTTTCCGATGCCCACCCCAATCAGCACGAACAAAATGAGCACAAAAAATACCAGAAGGCGGTACTCCGCCCGCAGAAACGCCTGCGCCCCCTCCTTGATCGCCCCGGAAATCTCTTTCATCCGGTCATTGCCAACAGCCTGCCGTCTCACGCTCATGGCAAGAGTGAGAGCAAAGAGCAGAGCCGCCGCCCCCGCTGCCGGAGCAAGCCACATCAGTGTCCTCATAAATGCTCACCTCCTGAAATCCAACCGCCGGCCTGCGGCGGTATCTCTATAAGGTTATATTACTCCTTTTTCTATCTATTCGTCAATATTGTGTATTATTTTTTGAAAATTAGATTTTTATGCAAAAGATGGCGGAAAGATTTGAGGGGGGACGGGAGGAAAGAATGGCGGGGTTTATAGTGTAAGAATGGGAGCTGGAGCGGCCTCACAGGCTGGAGGACGGATGGGAAAACAGCCAGTTTTCTACATAAAAAGTGTGCGCTTGGCGCACACTCGCGCCGGAGCGGGGCTGCGTCAGCAGCTATATTCCTCCCCGCGGAGTGCACCTCCTTACGGAGCATTCTTATTTAACAGGAAACGCAGTTTCCTGTTAAATAAGAATAAGCCGGCCCCGCCGGGCCGGCACACAAACCTTCATTTCCAGATCGTTTACTTCCCCAACATCTCCCCATACCGTCCAAGAAACGCCTGGGTTCTCTCGTTGGCAGAGGAAAATACCGCCTCCGGCGCCCCTTCCTCCACGATGACGCCGTCCGCCATGAAAATCACCCGGTCGGAGATGTCCCTGGCAAAGGCCATCTCGTGGGTCACAATCACCATGGTGATGTCCAGATCCGCCAAAGAGCGGATCACCTTCAGCACCTCACCGGTGAGCTCAGGATCCAGGGCGGAGGTGGGCTCGTCAAAAAACAGCACCTTGGGGCTTAAGGCCAGGGCACGGGCGATGGCCACTCTCTGGCACTGGCCGCCGGACAGCTGACAGGGATAGGCGTCCGCCTTATCCTCCAGCCCCATCTTTTTCAACAGCTCCATGCCTTCCCGGTACGCGTCCTCTCTGCTCTTTTTCTGTACGTGTATGGGCGCGTCGGTGATGTTCTTAATCACGGAAAAATGGGGGAACAGGTTAAAGCTCTGGAACACCAGGCCATAGCTTTTCTGAATCTCCTTCAGTTTATCCCGTTTGGCGTAGACGGCGCGGCCGTTTCCTGCGTCTGTCCAGGCGGCTTTTTCCCCCAGATACGCGATCTCGCCGCTGTCAATGGTCTCCAGCATGGTGGCGCACCGCAGCAGCGTGGATTTTCCGGAGCCGGACGGGCCGATGATGGAGACGATTTCCCCCTCTGACACGGACAGGGAAATGTCCTTCAACACCGGAAGATTCTCAAATTTTTTCTGAATGTGTTTCATTTCCAGCAGATACATATCCGGCCTCCTATTGATAGTATGACAGTTTCTTTTCAAAATGCTCCATCACCAGGGCCACCAGCAGGTTGAACACATAATAGAAAATCCCCGCGGCCACGAACGGCGTCATTGCCGCCTGAGCGGACGCCAGCTGCTTGGCGACGGTGAACATTTCAATCACGCTGATGGTAAACGCCAGCGACGTGTCTTTTACAAGAGTGATCACCTCGTTGGTGACGGACGGCAGAATGCGTTTCACCACCTGAGGGAAAATGATCTTGAAAAAGGTCTGAAAACGGCTGTAGCCCAAAAGCTTTGCCGCCTCGTACTGCCCGGCGGGCATGGACTGGATGCCGCTGCGGTAGATTTCCGCGAAATACGCCGCGTAATTGACCACAAAGCCGATAAATACAGCCCAAAGCCGGTAGTCGTTCGTAACGCGGATGCCGAAAATGTAGTACGGCCCAAAATATACGATAAAGAGCTGAAGCATGAGCGGCGTTCCCCGCATAACGGAAATGTACGCCTTGGTAATCCAGCGGATCACCGGATTTTTCGCCATTCTTCCAAAGGATACCAACAGCCCCAGAGGCAGGGAGAATACCAGCGTCACCACAAATATCTGCACCGTCACCATCATTCCGTCAAACAGCTGGGGCAGCATGGCGGCCATCTCCGCAAACCAGTTCATTGTCTGTTCCATAAATTAAATCTCCCTGTCACACGGACAGGCGGCTCCATGGGCCGCCTATCTGTCTGCTTTTTCTTTTATTGTCAGGTTCCAGATTATTTTCCGATGGTGGTGATGTCGCTGCCGAACCACTCCTCAGAAATCTCTGCCATGGTGCCGTCGGCGGCCATCTCCTCCAAAGCTGCCTGTACCTGGTCCCGCAGCTCCGTGTTTCCTAATTTAAAGCCTACGGCGTACTCCTCGGAAGAAAGGGCGTCGTCTAAAATCACCGCGTCCGTTCCTCTCTGAGTCAGCAGGTAGTTCGCTACCACGCTGTCCATTCCCACCGCGTCCACGGCGCCCATCTCCAGATCCATGATGGCCTGGTTATAGTTCGGCGTCGTCTCCACGCTGCCAAGGCTGGCCTTTAAGTCCGTCATCTCATTTAACGCCGTCTCCGCCGCGGAATCCACCTGCACCTCCACGACCTTTCCCGCCAGATCCTCCAGGCTGGAAATGCCCGAATCCGCCATCACTACAAATACCTGAGCGTTATCCATATACGGGTCTGTCCAGGTGTACTGATCCTCACGGCCGGTGATGGTAAAGCCATTCCATACGCAGTCGATGGTGCCGTTGTCCAACTCCATATCCTTGGCGTCCCACAGAATCGGCTGGGCCACAAACTCCAGCCCCAGACGATTTGCCACTTCCTTTGCCAGATCCAGGTCAAAGCCGGTGTAGGAGCCGTCCTCAGCCTTAAATCCCATAGGCGGAAGATCCGCGTCAAAGCCTACCACAAAGGTGCCGTCCGCCGCGGCCTCCGCCTCCTGGCCGTCCGTCTCCTCGGAGCTCTCCTCCTCTGCGGCCTCCGTATCCGCCGCCGTGTCGGCTGCCGTGGTGTCCGCCGCCGTCGTGCTACCTGTGGAACCATTTCCGCAGCCCGCCGCGGCCATCACTGCCGCCATCATCACCGCTGCTGCAACCACTTTTTTCTTCATAATCTTATCCTCCTCATAAATGGCCTGGACTGAAAATCAGTTTCCCCCACCAGGCCGCTGCTTTCCTTTTTGTTTTTGTGTTACCATGGTAGCATACTAAAGTGTTTTTGTAAAGCAGAAATTCATGAGAATTATAAAATTTTTGGAATCTCCTCCAGGGAGTGGATTTCCACGTCAATGGAAACTCCCGCCTCGTTGGTTTCGCCGTAGGCGTTGTACCAGCAGGTATGGATGCCGGCGCGGTTTCCTCCGGCCATATCGGAGCTCAGCCCGTCGCCGATGATCATCACCTCGTCCCGGTGGATGTCCTGGGGCATCCTGGCAAAGCAGTAGTCAAAATACTCCTTCTGAGGTTTCTGGCTGCCTGTGTCCTCGGAGATGAACAGATCCCGAAAATAGGGGAGCAGGCCGGCCCTCTCAAGCCGGTCCCGCTGCATCTTGGAGTAGCCGTTGGAGGCGGCGTAGAGAAGGTATCTGGACGACAAGTAGCGAAGCATTTCCTCCGCCCCGTCGATGA
This sequence comes from Lachnoclostridium sp. An14, assembly GCF_002160755.1. Classification (GTDB taxonomy): domain Bacteria; phylum Bacillota; class Clostridia; order Lachnospirales; family Lachnospiraceae; genus Lachnoclostridium_A. The sequence continues at coordinate 6,178 of NZ_NFLE01000015.1, read as the reverse complement.
CGATCAGAAGGCCTTCCACCGCCCCCTCATAAAGGCGCTCGCAGACTGCCGGATCCACCTTCACATCCAGGCCCAGCTCCTCAAAGTACGCCGGATAGCGCAGAATGCCGATCTCCCTCCTGGTGATCTCTCCCCGCTCATACTTCTGCCAGAAACGCTGGTTTAAGTCGTGATACCGTTTCGTTTTTTCCCCGTCAGGCGCGATTCCGTAGTGCTCCAGAACGGCGCTGATCCCCCGGATTTCCGCCTGCCGGAAATCCAACAGCGTGCCGTCAATGTCAATGAGCAGCGCTTTCATCTTCATATACAATCTCCCCGTCACAGATAGTGTATTTCACCTTTCCATAGAGTTTCCAGCCGGTAAAGGGACAGTTGGAGGCCTTGGAGGCGTAGTTTCCCACGGTCCACTCCTCGTTCTCGTCAAACAGCACCAGGTCGGCGTCCTCGCCCTCCGTCAGCCAGCCCTTATCCAGGCGGTAGAGGCAGGCGGGGTTGAAACTCATTTTTTCCATGAGCTGGGCGATGGTCAGCTCGCCCGTTCTCACCAGCTGGGTGATCCCTAAGGCCAGGGCCGTCTCCAGTCCGATAATGCCGCTGGGGGCCTGCGTCAAAGGCTTTTCCTTTTCCTCCGCGCTGTGTGGGGCGTGATCCGTGGCGATCATGTCAATGGTGCCGTCCTTTAAGCCCTCGATGAGCGCTCTCCGGTCTGCCTCCGTGCGCAGGGGCGGATTCATCTTCGCCAGGGTGCCGTACTCCGTCACGGCGTCCTCCGTCAGGGTGAAATGGTGGGGCGTCACCTCCGCCCACACGTCGGCCCCCATCTTTTTGGCGGCCCGCACCATGGCCACGGATTTGGCAGAGCTGATGTGCTGGATGTTTACGGAGGCTCCCGTGTGGAGGGCGATCATGCAGTCTCTGGCCACCAGGCTGTCCTCTGCCACCGCCGGGGAGCCGTAGATCCCCAGTTTCTCGGAAACTTTGCCGTGGTTAATGCCGTTTTCCCGGATGAAACAGGGGTCTTCCTCGTGGAAGCTTAAGGGAACGTCCAGGCGGGCGGCCGTCTCCATAGCCTCCATCACCAGCTTTCCGTCCATCAGCGGGATTCCGTCATCGGTGAACCCCACGGCTCCTGCCTCCTTTAATGCCTCCATGTCGGTCATTTCCTCTCCCTTTAAGCCCTTGCTCACAGCGGCGGCGGGGAGTACGTGGATGCCGGTCTTTTTTCCCTCCTCCAGGATGTAGGACACCGTCTCCGGGGTGTCCGCCGCCGGTTTGGTGTTCGCCATGGTGATCACGGTGGTGTAGCCGCCCCGTTTGGCAGCGGCGGCGCCGGTCTGGATGTCCTCTTTGTAGGTGAGGCCGGGATCCCGGAAATGTACGTGCACGTCAATGAGTCCGGGGGCGAGCGTGAGCCCGGCGGCGCGGATGACGGTCATCTCCCCTTCCGGCTCGATGTGACCGGCGATTTTCGCGATCTTTCCATCCTTGATGAGAACGTCCGCAATCCGCTCCGTCCCCGTTTTCGGGTCTACCGCTTTACTTCCTTTGATTAAAATCATGTGAATTCTCCTTTCCGCAGACGGCCCTTGGCCGTTTTCACGTTTCCTGGCTATGATTTTAGCTATGGTTTTTCCTGTATGATAAACGGGGGTTCCGGCAGCGCCGGCGGCGTCACAGCTCAAAGCTGTCCCCGTCTCCCGTTATCCTCACAATCCGCTCCCGGTAAGGCTCGCTCTCCGGCATGGATTTTAATGCTCCAATCACACTGTAATCGTCCCAGCAGTGCATGGGAAATACGCGTTTCGCCCCCACCTGTCTCATGAAATCATCCAGTCCCAGGTAAAAATTTTCTTCCAGGCGGCCGTCCAAAGGCACGAAGGCGATGTCGATCTCCTTCCCCCAGCCGTCCAAAACCTCCCGGATTTTTTTCAGCTCCCGGTGGTAATTTGCCGCCATGGAATGGTTCCAGGAATCCGGTTCCCCTTTCCAGGTCCAGTTGTTTAAATCTCCCGCGTGGTAGATCACCGTCCCGCCGCAGTCCACGAGAAAGGCCACGCCCTCGTCGGTGGAGCGGAAGGTGTGGACGCGAAGGACGGGAGAAACGGCGGCCGGCTCTGTCTCCGGCTGGCCGGAAATGCCCGCGGCCTCCGGTTTTCCGGAAAGCTCGATGTCCCGCTCCTCGCCAGGAGCCAGAAATAAGGCCTTCTGCCGCTTTTCCGCGGGCACCCGCCGCTCCCAGATGTCATTGGAAATCACGTAGCGGACGTCTTTAAAACGATCCGGAAGGTGGAAAATGGCCTCGGAAAAATGGTCTCCGTGGCGGTGGCTGGCGAAGACAAACAGGGGCTTTTCCCCGTCCGCCTGGGGCAGGTCACCGGTGTAATAGTCAAACAGCAGGCTGGCCTGGGGCAGTTCTGCCAGAAAGCCGCTGTGGTGGATGTAAGTGATGGTCATGATTCCTCCTCCTGTTTTTTCCTCTCCAGGGAGTTTCCGCACTTCGGACAGAATACAAACTCTTTTTCCTGGTCAATGAACTGGTAGCCGCAGCTGGGGCAGGAACGCATCCGGAAATTTTCGCCGTAGATGGCTTTCAGGGCGCGGGCGTCAGGGGCGCCGGGGAACACAGGGGAATTTCCCTGGGGCGCCGGGCCGGCCTGGGGTGTGGGAACATTGTCGCGGGCGCCGGGGACACCGGTTTCGTTCGGAGCGGTTCCGTCAGGGACGCCGCCGCCAAATGCCGCCGGAGGCATTTCCCCTCCATTTTCCCCATTGGGATCCGGGTACTGGGCGGAGATGACGGAGCCGCCAGTTTCATTTGTGCTGTTTCCTGCTCCGGCGGTTCCCGCAGTTCCGGCGTAGGGGCTGCCGGTATTTCCGCCGTAGCCGTACTCTCCGCGGAAATTCTGGCCGCTGCGCTGCAGCAGGTGGAGATGCTCCTGGCGGATCTCCATCTGTTCTCCCCTCGCCAGCGCCTTTCCCACCTCCGGGTCCAGCTCGTAGAGGGAGCCGCAGCAGGTGGTTTTCACGTAATACCGCCGGTTCCATTTAAACAGCGGGATAAAGAAAAAGCTGAAATACGTATAGGCCATGATCACCTGGTATCTCCCGTAGCCGCCGCAGATGGCGCAGAGCGCCGCCGGCTGGCCGTAGGGGATTTCCTTCTGTCCGTGGCCAATTCCTCCAATAAATATCATAGTCCTCCTCCTTCCGGTTCGCCGCAGGTCAGTCTAGCACCGCGGAGATCCGTTTCCGAAGCTCTCCCTCCCGATCCTCAAAGAGGAGCTTCTTATTGTACTGATAATACCGCTCGCATTCGTATTCCTGTAAAAACCGAACGCAGTGGTAGCTGGTGTTTAAATTGGTGACGAAGATAACCATTTCCTGTCCGTCCCCGAAGGCCGCCTCCATGAAGTCAAAGCCGTGTTCCAGCATTTCCCCGGCCTCGTCCCACAGATTCTCATAGCGCTCCCGCTCCGCGGCAAACAGCTCCTTTACGGCGTCCCAGGTTTCCTCTGTTTCCCGCAAGCCCCGGTTTCGGATTTCCTTTCCGTAGCCCTCCAAAACGGCTATGGCCCGCAGATACCGCTCGTCCTCCCGGCGGCTCAAAAGCTCCGCCCTCTTTTTCTCCTCCCGCTCCGCCGTCAGATGGTCTAACACAGTCGCCAAGCGCTCCGGCCCGTTTCCATCCTGCTGGGAGTAGGTTTTTAAGTTTTCTAAGAGCAGCTCCAGATGTCTTTCCTGGGCGGACACGTCCTTAAACTCATTTCCCAGGCGGGTGAGCAGAAGGCTGATTACGCTCAGTTTCTCGTCAAAGGGGGCGCGGGCCACCTTTTCGCACAGCTCCTCCCGGATCTGCCCCCGGAGAATGGCGTCCACCTGGTAATCGTTCTCATATTTATAGTAGAGCTCCAGATAGTTGGCAAAGTCCTTGGCAATGGCCGGAAACTGGATGTACTGGACGATCACGTCCCGGTCCACCGTCATTCCCAGGCGCTCGTAGACCTCGATGAGCCTGGATAAATCCTCCCAGCCTCTGGGGGTGGCAAACAGCTTTCCGTCCACCGTAGTCTCAATGCGGCAGAAATTCTGCTCCTTGACGCTTAAGTAGGAGACGATGGCGGGGTGAATGGACTCCTCCAGGGCATATTCTTTCCACACGGCAAAATCCGGCTCCACCTGGATGAGTTTCAGACGGTCCAGGGTGACGATGTCGAATTCCCGGACGGATTTGTTGTACTCCGGCGGGTTTCCGGCGGCGGCGATGAGCCAGCCCTCCGGGATTTTGTGGTTTCCGAAGGTTTTGCACTGGAGAAACTGGAGCATGGTGGGCGCCAGGGTCTCCGACACGCAGTTGATTTCGTCGATGAAAAGGATGCCCTCCTTTAAGCCGGTCTCCTCGATTTTATTGTAAATGGAGGCCACAATCTCGCTCATGGTGTACTCGGTCACAGAATACTCCCGGCCGCCGTATTTCTTTTTGGAGATGAAGGGCAGGCCCACGGCGCTTTGCCGGGTGTGATGGGTGATGGTGTAAGCCACCAGCCCTACGCCGCATTCTCTGGCAATCTGCTCCATCACCTGGGTCTTTCCGATGCCGGGAGCGCCGATGAGCAGCACCGGGCGCTGGCGGATGGCCGGAATCACGTAGCGGCCAAATTCATCCTTCAGCAGATAGGCCTGAATGGTATTTTTGATTTCCTGTTTCGCTCGTTTGATATTCATGTCATTTCCCTTTCTCCGCCCTCTGTCCAGAGCGTCTGTCCGCCCCAATCCTCGCCCAGGGCATCCTCCGGCTCCGGTTCCAGATCCCCAGGCTCCAGAATCAGCTTGATGGCCCAGGGTGGAACGGAAATATCTGTATAATTATCCTTGATAAACACAAATGCAGTGTCGTAGGGCGGCCGTTTCACCGGGAAAATTCCCTCTCCGTCGGTGAAATAGATGAGGCCCTTCAGCTTGTGGAACCGCCCCATGTGGATCAGGGCGTTCACATACTCAAACGCCGGACGGAAATCTGTCCCGCCAAAGCCGCGGATGGTGAAATGCTCCATGTACTCCGCCATTTCCTCCCGGCTGGTCACCACATGGTCGTCCTGTATCTTTTCGTCGCACTGGATGATGTGGACGTTTATTTTCGTAAAATAGCTCTCCGATTCGCAGAGAACGGAGTAGGTTTCCTCCAGGAAACGCCGCACCAGCTCGCCGGAGCAGGACATGGAGGTGTCGATCACCACCACAAAATCCTCTACCCGGTAAACTTCCCTGGTCTCCTGGGGTTCAATGAGGGGCATATTTCCGTACAGCTCTAATCCGTAGGTGTAGAACACGTAGTCAAAGGAATCGGGATCTGCCTGGAGTTCCTCCTTCAGCACCGCAAACTTGCGAAGAAACCGTTTGTAGTCGTATCGCTGGCGGTTTTCTGCCCGGACCTGCTCCAGAAGGTCTCCGTTGTCGTTAGAATTTTCCTTGGCAAAGGTCTCCATATTGGTCTGCATCTGCTCCCGGTTCTTGTCCCATTTATTTTTCCTGGGCTGCTGGTTAGGGCTGCGCTTTTCTTCTTTCCAATAGCGGTGGTCGTCCACGATAAACTCGGACGCTAGTCTCATATACTGCTGCTCGTTTAACTCCATGGCCTGGAGTTCCCGGTAAATGCCCTCTGCCGTCAGCACCTTCAGCCGCTTTCCCAGCCGCAGATAGATTTCCCGGCGGAAAGGTGTGGGCGAGATGTGGACGCACTTCTGATACATTCCATCTATGATGGACTCCATGGCAATGTCACAGGCCAGGTTCCAGTAGTCCTCCGCCCGCTTTCCTCTGGTGTCCATGTGGCAGAACAGGCAGTGAAGGACCATGTGAAGATACGCCCTGTTTACGTGTACCCGGCCGCGACGGTACAATCCCATCAGGTACTCCGGATGGTAATAAATGCCATATCCGTCCGTTCCCACGCCGGCGCAGGCCGGATCCGCCTGAAAATAGAGGCTGCTTAACGCCACGTCCAGAAATCTCATATTCATATATAATTCGTTTCTCGCGTCGGAGAGAATCTCCACACAGATGGAAACGACATCCAGCTCCTCCAGCTGGCGGTGTCTTGTTGGGTCGATCATGTTGATGCTCCTTTTTGGGGTGGTGAGGGCCGTAAAATGGGGGCGGCTCTGTGGGCCCGCTGAGGGGT
>NZ_NFLE01000014.1 GCF_002160755.1 Lachnoclostridium sp. An14 | reverse complement strand
TCGTCTCACCTCTTACATTTCGTCATCGTAGTTCATTTTCCATATCTTGTGTTTTATCCACCATTTTATCAACATCTTGTGGATAAAGAATCCCCCGCCAGGCTGTGACACCTGGCGAGGGACTGTCAAAGGAGGGTAAAATCAATGGGTTTGGGTCTATCCACTGCTTCCAGCTTATACTATAGCACTTAAAAACGGGACATTGGGGACAAATGGGACAAACTTTATTTTTCTGCCATAAATCTCTGAAATTCCTTCTTTACACTGTCCGCCGTCGCCTTCCGCCCCATCCTCTGAGCCACCTCTTCCCACGTCATTCCCTCGAATACCTTGTATCGGATAATGCGCTGCATCCGCAGCGGCACTGTCGCCAGCCACTCCTCCACCTGCAGCTTGATCGCCTCTGCAGCGGCCTTGCGCTCCTCCAGGATGCGCTCTTTTCGGTCCTGCATCTCACGGTCCTGGACATCATAAGGAATCCCGTGGATGGTGCAGCTGATCTGCCCGAAGGGAAACTCATAATCCGACATCTTGACCTTATCGGTGACAATCTCCCGCCGTCGGCGCCGGATCTGCTCAATCTCCCGCTCCGTCTCTTTGACCAGCTCGCAGGCGTCTATGTACTGGTACAGGATCTGCTTGTCCACTGGCATCACCTCCACACTCTCCCGGTCTCCGCATCCCGCAACACGATCCGCCCAACCACCTCAAAGCCCAGGCAGTCCGCCGCAAACTTCATCAGCCGGATGGCCCGGGACAGATCTTCTGGCGGTCGATCTGCTTCCCGGATGGCTTTGGCCGCCACGGGGTCACGCACACCGCTGCCGTTTACCTCATAGTCTTTCATTACCTGCCCTCCTCTAATTTCTGATTGGCTCGTACAGCTTTTTCTTTTTATTCCACGTAACTACAACTGGTGCCCCACATTCTGGACAGTTTACATCAAATTCCTCATCTGTCATATTTGTCATGTATTTTGCCCTGCGACCACACTCACAGTTTATGTATAACGGGACAAGGTCTTCCAAATCAGTCTTTCTGCCACATTCACGGCACAAATAATATTTAATGTTTATTTTAGTGCAGAACGCCTTGACCTTTCCACAGTGAGAACACTTGACGTAAAGAAATCCACTATATCCTCTTGGCTCCTCCTTTATTTCCGGATATTCCGTTTCCAGATCCAGTGCTTCCGGATCCAGTAGCTCAGGCTCTGGTTCGGTGGCCTCTCCGGAAGGTACTTCCATTGGAACCTCCCGTCCTGGTTCTGAAAGCTGTTCTTCCGTTTTTCGGAATGTAACGCCAAACCCTAACAACTGTAACGCCAATTCTTTATATACTTTCCCCGCTTTACTGTCTTCTATCTCCGCCATTGTGGCCATACCTGGCATAGATACCCTTACTTTCATCTGTCACTCCTCCTCAATCCCGCCTTTCCGGATAATTTCCAAAGCATCTTCGAGGGGCACATACACATCTAGTTCCTTTGCTTCCTGCAATTCCGATACCACCTTTTCCACGTCAAAGGCAGTCGGCTGATCCTCAATAGCTTCTTCAAGTTCCGGTGTAACATCAACCAACACATTTCCTCTAAGTCTATCCAACAACGCTTTCCGGCTGATTAAGTCGCTCATTCTGTACCGTCCTTTCCTAATAATTCTGGGTTGTCGAAGATATTTCCGATAACTTCAACCTCTCCATCATCGTATTCTAAAATGTCATACAGGTTATTGTTTGGTTCTCCGTCCACGTACCACATGCCACCATAAAATTCTACATTTCCAATTCCTTCGTCCATTGAATTTTCAATTCTTACAATATCATTCTCCCATATCCGATTACCGTTCTTGTCTTTCAGTTCGGTATATTGGCAGAGTGTTTCAGGATTAACTTCGACAATATCAAAATCTTCAATCCCGAAGATATATCCAATGTACGCCTTCTCCTTGTCTTGTTCGTCTGTGATATAATTTCCTTCAACCCAATCTCCGTTGTCTATCCTCTTCGCTTTAAAGAGTATCTCTCTCATTGACTCGCTCCCTCCCCTACTCATCAAACAAACTCATCTGCACCGCAGGATAATCCTCCCACGGCACTCCTATATAATCCAGCACCCGACCCCAGCCATATTTCTCACCGGTCACTGGATCCGTGCAGCACCGATACATCCAGAACTCCCATTCTTTGGGATTCCGCTCCCGAAGGCGGTCAAAACGATGCGGCCGCGACTCCAAATGGATTCCAAACCCACACATACTGCACCCAGTGCGCTGAGCACCAGTGGTATAGAGCGTCCCATCCGGTTTACGAACGATCTTCCCGTAGATTTCCGGAATCGGCGCATTCAGATCCAATGCAAGCTGCAGCAGGTCCTGCCTCAGGAACGGAGTAAACGGTGCGCTCCGAATCACTCCCTTGCCAAAGTAGTTGCAACTAGTTGCAACCGTGTTCTATCAACGCTTCCTCGCGCTGCCCTCCTTCTGACGCCATCAGCCCCAGGAAGGGGCGGCTCTTGTGCTCTTTTGCCCAGCGATCACAAGGCATCTCTTTCATGTACAGACAGCACTTATTGGACACCAGGAACGGCGCAATCTGATAGTTCACTCCCTCATTCTCGTTCTCATATCCTGCGAACAGTTCCAGCCATTTCTGTGGCAGTTTCATGCGGCTGTTCTTTGCGAAATGGCCCTGTGCGCCGCATTCGCCGGTGATAATCGCATGGCGAACCGTCTTATTCTTCTCCGTCGGGTGCTGCAGAGTGTCAATCCGTCCAGCAATCTTTTTGGAGATCACCGGAAATCCATACTCCTGCAAAATCTGCACCTTCGGTTTTCCGGGTGCCAGGGAAATCACTCCCAGCGCCTTATGTACCTTTTGAATGCTCTTGTCCTCCAGACTGGACACCGATATGGCCGGCACATCAATGCCTATTTTTCTCAGAAACATCAGCAGCACAATACTGTCCAATCCCCCAACACTCACGTGTGCCTCCAGGCCCATATCGTCCAGCTTCTCTATGAACTCAATAGCCCTCAACTCCGCTCGCTTGACCTTGACTTTATACGGGAGCGCCTGCATGGCTGCCATTTGCGCTTTCTTGCGCTTCTTCTCCGCTTTCCACTCTTCGTTTTCCATGACACCCTCCTCCTTTGCATACATTAACCGATCCATCAACTGAATCCATCAATTCATCAACTCGATACATCAACAGCTGATCACGATCCCCACTTCATCCCGCACTTTCTCTTTCAGCTGCTGTACGCTCTCTTTGCTGCTGACGTAGGGCTCCATGTAGCTGTCCACTCGTCTCAGCGCTCTCAGGCAGCGTTCTTTCCCGAAACCAAACTCCTCATGCAGCGCCAGCACGAAGCACGTCATCAGTGCCTCTACACGGTCATTTTCCACTTCCTGGAGGATTTGTCCAGTCAGCTCTTTCTGAAGCCTCCTGACCGCCTTCTGCTTCTCCACACGCCGTCTTTCTGCCCGGTTCATCGTACCGCCTCCCTACCAGCTGATTGTGTACGTGGTATCATTCAGGTAAAAGCTGCTGTCCACAGTAAAGCCATTCGCACGTAATTCTGCCATCAGCTCCTGCGGGATCGGCCCGCCGATATGGATCACGACCTCTCCTCTCGCAGCCGCTTCTGAAATCTCTTTTTCCACCCGTCTTCTGGATTCCCCTATCCGATTCTCCAGAAATTCATCTGCCATTTTTCTGGCTTTCTCTGCCGTTATCATGTTCACGCCTCCTCATTCTCTGATCCAGTTCTTCCACCATGCTGGCCACCGTATCCCGCAGGAAGGGATACTTTTTCATGAGCACCACGGCCCAGGTGTGCATCCGCTCCCACTCGTCCGAATCTTTCGGTAGCGGCTTGTCCCGGTAATTCAGCCAGAACCGGTTGTACACCTCCGTAAATCCTGCCTGCACCTCCGCGTTCGTCATATGTTCTCCACCTTCACGTAAATCCCCGGGATCTGTGCCCAATACTTTTCGATCACCTCACTGGCCACCTGGGCGTCATCCTTCCAGAACCCCAACTCCGTCATCACATCCTTGAGCATCTTCACCAGGTTGTCCGTGTCCGGCTTGCTGGTCCGGTATTCCCCGTCACGATGTTCCCCTCTGGGGAAGCACCACCAGGTCGTAAGCCGGACCGCCCCTTCAAACGGCCGCTCCATCTGATGGCGTCCCAGGTGGTCCCGCAGTTTCTGTCTGGCTGCCTTCAGCTCCGCCGGCTCGTAGAAGACCGGCTTCCCCTTCACGATCCGCACCTGTTTCTCCTGATGCGTTTTCGTGGGCGGGACCATCGGCATGAAAAATTCTTTGACCATGATCACCACTCCTCCCTCTTTGCTTTATCGAATTAACGTTTAAAACTTTTCTTTTTATCCACATCTGCGCCCTGTCATCGGGGAGGGGGAAGGGAGACGGGCCGGGCAGCCTTAGGCCCGTCCCTCTCCTACCCCCGTGACCACGCGACTGCGGGGGAAAATATTTACCCTTTAGGGTACAGTCTTCCCCGCACTCGGGGGAAGACTGAAAAGTATGTCTTCCCCGCACTCTGCTGCCCTGGAGGGGAAGACTGAAATTCAGTGTTCCCCGCACGGACCTCCTTGACGGGGAAGACTTAAAATTCAGTCTTCCCCCTCTTCCTCGTTTTGCGGGGAAGTCTTAACTTCCAGTCTTTCCCGCACTGGGATTTTTGTGGATAACTCCGTTTTGTGGATAACTTTTTCATTGTGGATAACTCTATTTCTTCTGAATGACTCCGTCCTCAATGGTATAACCCCCATGTTCTTTGACCCGATCCCGGACGGACCGCCCGGAAATTCCGAGGTAATTGGCCACCTCTTCTACCGCCGGTGCCTCCCCGAAACAGGCATTCTCCACAGCTTCCTCCAGGGATTTCCGGCGCTCCTCTTTCCGATCTTCGGCATTCTTTTTATTTTTCGCCGCGCCCTTTTTCCACGGCGGGAGATCCGTTTCCGGCTGGATATCTCCCAACGCCCCGCTGCGGTCAATGTAATGCACCGGGTACCCGAACCACACATTCACCGGCGAAAACTTCGGAAATTCCCGGAGGGTTCCTTCGATCCTCCAGGCCGTCATAGCTGCCACCCGCGCCCTTTCCGCATCCAGGATCCGGTTTAACGCCGCCATCTGCCACCGATCCAGATGGTCCTTACAGTACCGCAGCATCTGCGCGCTGCTGCACAGATCGTCCTGGGAGAGATCGTCTTCCCATTTAAAATGCGCGTCCAGATACTGCCTGCAGGCCTCACAGATAGCCTTGTTCTCCTCCTGTTTCATCAACGCTTCCGTGGTCTCCAGTTCGATCAGGTCCAGCAGAGCGTCCGGATCCCTGGCGAACACACCGGACCCGGATGCGCGGTCCATCGACCGCTTGCTCCCCTGGGCGCCCTTGCTGTGATGGTGGCAGTAGATCACCGCTGTCCCCAGCTCCGTGCATACCTTGTCAAACTGGTTGCAGAAGTTCGCCATCTGATCTGCGCTGTTCTCATCCCCGGTGAGGACCTTGTAAATCGGGTCAATGATCACTGCGATATAGTCCTTTTTCGCCGCTCTGCGGATCAGCTTCGGCGCCAGCTTGTCCATCGGGACGGACCGGCCTCTCAGATTCCAGACGTCAATGTTTTTCAGGTTATTTTCCGGGTATCCTAACGCCTGGTACACGTCCTTAAAGCGGTGCAGGCAGCTGGCCCGGTCCAGCTCCAGGTTGACGTAAAGCACCCTCCCCTGAGCACAGTCCCAGGACAGCCACTTCTTTCCCTCTGCGATGGCAATGGCCAGCTCGATCTGCAGGAAGGACTTTCCCGCTTTGGACGGGCCGGCGATCAGCATCTTGTGCCCCTGGCGAAGTACGCCGTGGATCAGCGCCGGCGCCAGGTCAGGAAGGTGGTCCCAGACCTCTTCCAGGGGCTCCGGATCCGGAAGATCATCGTTGATCCCCTCGATCCATTCCTGCCACTGGGACCAGCTCTCTTTTCCGATATTCACGTCCACCAGGAACTGCTTCTTCCCATTCCGCATGACTCCCGGCATCCGGGAGAGCCGGGACGGGTTCCGGTTCTGCTTGTCAATCTTTAAGCCGTTCTTCTCGCACACCTCATACAGGTAATCCACCCGTTTCCGGTATTCGCCGTAATCCGCGGCGTCCACCCGCACAATAGCGTGCAGGCTCTTCTTTCCGGAATGCACCAGGCAGGCCACCGGAAGCTCCAGTTCCCGGATGATGGCATTCTGTTTTTCAATCTCCATGCTGTCCGATTCCACCAGGGCATAACGGAAATCGGTCACGTTCTCATTCCGGACCCCGTTCCCATCCAGGGGATTGAATCGGATCCATGCCCCCACCTCCGGGTTATAGTCTCCCAGCACGCTGCCGATGTCCCCATTACAGTGGGACAGCTGTTCAATAAGTTGCCCGGCCGTGCGGTCCCAGCTCCCCTTGGTGGGCATATATTTTCCGTCTTTTTCAAAACTCTGGGTCACATACCCGACGTTTTCCGTGGAGTCAAACAGGGTTTCCAGGTAGAGGGTTAAGTCCCGGACCGGATCCCAGTGGGCCGGCTCTTCCACTTCCTTTCCCTCCACCCAGTTGCTGTCCACAACCACACCGTCCTCTGTGATCGCATCATCCCAGCCCAGGGGCGTCCCCAGGTCCGTCGGAGGCGTCCAGCCCTGCTCCCTGGCCAGCTGGACCAGCGTTCCTCCCTTGACGGGCGAACTGCTCCCGGAAAAGGACCTCCACTTCCGGATGCACTCCCCGGTATGAAACCGGCCGGGATCCCGCCGGCTCCAGTCCTCCCAGATCCCCACGTCGTACCCTTCATATTTCAGGGCCATTCCCACGTTGACCCAGTCCTGGTAGGACAACTCCGCCGGGTCAATCGATTGCAAGACCTCCAACAGGTCGTACTGGTTCTGTTCCATCTCTTACTCCTTACTCGGGGACATACTCCTGGGGGCGGATCCCCGCCGGGATCCTCCATCCATTCCCCGCGATCCGGTCGATCAGAGTCCGGGCCGCTTCAAATCTCCAGGTCCCCACGTGCTGGAACCCTCTCTGTTCCAGGAAACGGATCTGCTTCGGGGTCGTCAGTCCCTCTTCTTTCCGCTTGTGCAGCCGGTCCAGCAGCAGGCTGGCTTTCCCGGCATTGTCAATCTCATCCGGCAGAATCCCCAGCTTTTCCAGGGCCGATTTCTGTCCGTCTGACGGCGGCGCCATCTCCCAGCCAAACGCAGGCACGTAGCCTGACAGGTCTTCCGCCTGGATGCTCATCTCGAACTGCAGCGGATCCACCAGGGCCCGCTTTCTCCGCTTCATCTCCGACAGCTTTTTGGCCAGGGCTTCCTCCCTTTGCGCCACCACATCCTCCGAAGCCTGGTGCTCCGCTTCCTCCAGGTCCACCGGGCATCCGGCGGCCTCCTCCAGGTTCTCCGTCATCTTTTTCGCCACTTCCTCGCTCTCACAGATCAGGGAAGCCGGATGGCACAGCTCATGCCGCTCTGTGTGCCACAAAAAGTCCAATAACAGCAGATGGTCCTTTCCCGGCGCCAGGCGGGTGCCCCTTCCCACCATCTGGCAGTACAGGCTCCGCACCTTGGTCGGCCGGAGCACCACGACACAGTCCACGGACGGGCAGTCCCAGCCTTCCGTCAGCAGCATGGAATTACAGAGGACGTTGTAACGGCCGGCCTCAAAATCCGCCAGCACTTCCGCCCGGTCCCCGCTCTCTCCATTGACCTCCGCGGCCTGAAATCCTGCCTCGTTTAAGATGTCCCGGAACTTCTGGGAGGTCTTGACCAGAGGGAGGAATACCACGGTCTTCCGGTCCCTGCAGTACCGGCCCATTTCCTCCGCGATCTGGTGCAGATATGGGTCCAGGGCGGTGCTGATCTCCCCCGCCTTAAAATCCCCGGTCTGGATTCCCACGCCGGACAGGTCCAGCTTTAACGGGATCGTCAGGGCCTTGATGGGGGAAAGGTATCCTTCCCGGATGGCCCTGGGCAGGGAATACTCATAGGCCAGGCTCTGGAAGAATTCTCCCAGGTTGCGCATATCCCCCCGGTCGGGCGTGGCCGTCACTCCCAGCACTTTCGCGTTTGGGAAGTGTTCCAGTACCCGCTGATAGCCCTCCGACAGGCAGTGGTGGGCCTCATCGATGATGATGGTGGAAAAATATCCGGGCGGGAACTGTCCCAGACGCTTTTCCCGCATCAGTGACTGCACAGATCCCACGGTCACCCGGTACCAGCTTCCCAGACAGGTCTCTTCCGCCTTTTCCACCGCACACCGCAGGCCGGTGGCCTGCTGCAGCTTGTCCGCCGCCTGGTGCAGCAGCTCTCCCCGGTGGGCCAGGATCAGCACCCGGTCCCCCCGCCGCACACAGTCCTCCGTGATCTTCGCGAACACGATGGTTTTTCCGCAGCCAGTGGGCAGCACCAACAGGGTGCGCAGTGTCCCCGCCTCCCAGCTCTCAAACACCGCGCGTTTCGCTTCCTCCTGATAAGGCCGCAGTTCCATTAAAACTCACCTGCCACAAACTTTTTCGGTTCGTACGGAAGGTATTTCGCCACCCGGTTGTTTTTCCGGGCCTTCCCGTTCTTGTCTACATACTCATGAACCTCGATCTCTACTTTTCCGCAGGAAGTGGGCACCGCCGCCCAGTTGGGGCGCAGGGGCTCCCCCTTTTTCTTCTGCCCGATGGACAGGAAGAACTGGCTCAGCCTCCACTCTGCCTTGGAGTTTAAGTACAGGGTGTCAAACACCCGGCAGTCGTTTCCGGTCTCCGGGTTGCGGATCAGCAGGGTCAGGTTGGCGCAGTTGCAGGCGGCCATCCGCTCGCTTCCGGCGAACCTCCCCCGCGCCATACTCTCCACCGTGTAATCATAGGTTCCTTCCGGCAGGAGCTCAAACTCCTGCCCTTCGTTTTCGATCTGGTCATCCCAGCTCAGTTCTTTTCCCAAATCTTCTGCCATGTCATTACCTCCTAATTAAATGGAATCGCTTCTTTCTCTTTCATTTCCCGGATCATCCGGTAGACCTGTCCCCATGCCCCGACCAGTACACCGTCAATAAAGTCCGGATCGTATGCCTGGATCGGGGTATCTGCCGGATAATATCCCCTAGCTGCCACTACGTTCTGGATGTCCCACTCATCCACCTTGTTGGCCTCCATCAGATCCCGTAGTGCCTTGGGAATATTTTCCGGGAGGGACCGCGGAGCCATGGGCGCCGGCGGAGTGTCCGCAGCGTGGCGGCCTGGCGGATCCGGCATCCTCTCCGCACGTTTCTCCTGCGAAGGATCCGCCCTTGAAGATGTCTCCTCTTTTGGTCTTGCCTCCTCCCGCATCGTTTCCTGGCGCATAAACGGCGGGAGATCCGGATTCTGATCAGAAGGCTCTGCAGCTGCTTCTGATGGCTTTTCCGGACCCTTGCGGGGCGGAGAGGGAGTTTCTTCCGGTACTGCCGGCGCACCCTCGGAAATTGCCAAAATCGAAGCGATCTCCCTATAATCAAACGACAGTTCTTCCGGCAGCCCATACCGGTTTTTAGCATCCCAGCAGGGATGATGGGTGGTAAACATCACTCGTTTTCCGCCCTGAGCCTTGTTCTTTCCCTTCTGGGCACCCTGGCCGTCCACGTTGACCACGAACGTCTTATAGTTGGCGAACAGCACCATGTCCGCCCATTCCTTGACCATGGGAGCCGTCTGTTTCGTCAGCTTCATCTCCCAGCGGTCATAGGCCCCCAGTTCGTCCGGCTGCTCAAACTTGCGCATCTTCGCGTGGGCCGTCATCACCACATGGATCCCCAGCCCAACGACTTCCTCCAGCAGGTTCAGCAGCCGGCCGAATTCCTCCTGCACGTAGGTGTATCCTTTTCCATAGCCAAACTCCTCCAGTCCGTCCTTGTGGTACCGGGCACAGATATGGTCAATGCAGCGCATCTCCGCCCAGTCTGCCGTGTCCAGGACCAGCGTCCGGCAGATTTCCGGATGGGCTTTTACATAACGCACCTGCTCCAGGATCATCTGCCAGCTGGATGGAGCCTCAAACCGGGCTACATCCATGTCCTTGGTACTTCCCTCCGTATCGATAAACACCGGATCCGGGAACCGGGAAGCGAACGTGCTCTTCCCGATCCCTTCCGGACCGTACACCACGATCTTTTTTGCGCTGGGCTGCTTTCCGCGGATAATCTTCATTAAAATTCACCTGCTTTCCATTTGTTTGCCTTCGGCGCTGGCGCCGCGGCTGTTTCCTCCTGGCTGTAGCCGTCCTCAATGATGATGCTGCATTCCCCTCCGGTACTCACCCGGGTGGCAATGGCCTGCAGTCCTTCCTTCTCCAGCCAGGCGCCGAACTCCTTTAATGTCCGGACATCCATCTGCTCCAGCTTGTCCAGCAGGACGAACCCGCACTGAGGATTCAGCCGACGCACGACGGCGGTGGCCACCTTCAGCCGGTCCGATCCGGACATGTTGTCCCACTTCTGTCCCTGGTAAACCAGCTCCCCATCCTGGACGGACAGGCCGGGAAGGGGCAGTTCCGCCTGGTTTAACAGTTCCGTCTGGGCTTCCCTGACCCGGTTGATCTCTCCGGTCAGCCGGTCGTACTGCTCCGCATAATCCCTGGCGTCCTCCTCCGCCTTTTCCTTGTCCAGGTTGGCGCGCACCCTGCGGTTGATCTCATCAATCTGCGTAATACTCCTTTCCAGTTCCTCCGTGGATTCATCCATCAGATCCTGCGCCGATTTCCGGGCCGTGAACAGATCCTCTTCCAGGGAGGCCTGGCGCTTTAACAGCCGCGCCATTTCTTCCGTGACCTGCTGGTATTCCTGTTCCAGGCGGTGGAGGTTTTCCCGCTTCCTCTGGTTCTCCCCGTTCCTTGCCAGGATCTCCTGCTGCTTCCGGATCAGGTCCGCTGCGGAGATGATCTCCCTGGGTGCATCCGGATAATAGGTCTGCTCGTTTGCGAACTTCTTTTTCTGATCTGTGATCCGCCCGATGGCCAGCCGCTCATTGTAGAGCTGCTTCTCCTCCTGTTCCAGCTGGGTCAGCCGGTCCCCCACTCCGATGATCTGCAGAAGGATCTGGGCCTTTTCTTTTCCATTTGCCTCCATGAACTTCGGCAGATCCAGGGCCAACTGGTTCACAAACTCGTTGAGAAGCTGCTGGCCGGCTTTCTTTCCGCTGGGATCCGTGACTTTCAGATCGCTGTTCTTGCCTTTCCGTTCCACCACCAAACCATTATTCATCACGATATGTAAATACGGCGGAATGACAGATCCTTCCCGGACTGCCTGGGAAGGCCGGTACCGGTCCCCGCCCAGCGCCCAGGCGATAGAATCCAGCACGGAAGTCTTTCCCTGGTTGTTGTTCCCGCCGATAATCGTCAAGCCGTTCTCTGCCGGTTCCAGCTTGACCGCCTTGATCCGCTTGACGTTTTCGATCTCCAAACGGTTGATTTTCATGCTCATCAGTTCTCCACCTCCCTTAAGATTATTTTCAAGATTTTCCGGTTAATTTCATATGCCAGCAGACGTACCAGATCCCGCTTCTCCTTCGGGGATTCCCCTCGATTGGAAACCTCATGGACTACGGCATCAGCAACCGATACCACAAAATCTTCTGCTGTTAATCCGCTGCCCATGGCTGATGATTGTAAGCCAATCTTGTCATCCTTGTCCTTGATCCCGATCGCTACAATCGCGTCACATTCTTCAATCTCTATCTCGCGATACTTTCCGCAAACAGTTCCCCAGATTCTTCCTTTTACCATTGACTTATCCTCCTTAATTCGCTTAAAATAAAAATGGTTATTTACTCATGGCCCTGACCGGTTGCCGCCGGCGGGCCTTTTTCATTGCTTGCATGGCCTGTCCACGGCCGTTGCCCCAGCCGTAGGGGTTTAAGCCCAGCCGTGCCCCGGCCCGCAGGGTGCCGTTCTTCCGCTTGCTCATGTGGTCACCTCCTCTCACAATACGGCCCCCGGAGGAATCAGTTCAAACTCCTCCAGAAGTGTCTTGAATTCCTCTCGCGTGATCAAGTCCGCATAGAACGCGTAACACACGCCTCCGTACGCCCAATTCAGGCCATGGTTCTTACTATCCTCTATGGTTTTGCGGCAGTACTCCCGCAACCCCTCCGCTGCCTTCTTCGACATCTCGTAACCTCCTCTCACACTGGCACGTTGGCCAGCACATACCCCAGCGCCATACTTGCAATTACAAACATCCAAAACAGCACCGCCCGATCCCGCTCCAGCCGCTCCACTTTACCCTGGAGCTTGTCCATGTGGCGGGCCATCGCTCTCAGCTCCCTCGTCTCTACTATCTGACAATCAATCACATTCATCCAGATCACCTTCCTTCTCTCACCCGATTACCCCGGCTTTTTTCCGATACTCCTGCAGCATACTCTGTACCCGCAGAACCAACCCGCCGTTTGCGCTGCAAGGATCCTTTCTGATATTCCTGAGTGTGCGATCGGTTACTCCTAACCGCTGTGCAAACTCTTCGTCTGTCCAGCCGGTGTACCGTTTCACTCCATCCATAGCAATTTGGAATTCGATTATGTATGCCGGCAATTTCACCATACAAGCCACCTCCCTTCTATTATTTCAGGAGTTCTTCAATTGCCACTCCCAGATACTCGGCCACCTTCTGAACTTTGCGGATCCCAGGTTCATTGTCGTTCCATTTGCAGATACTACTGCGTGGAAAGCCAAGTGCTTTTTCCAAAGATAAAATTGACACTCCCTTTTCCTCGCATAGCTTTTTTACGTTGTCATATAACACCATCTCACCTCCCGTGATATAATAAATAATACGTGCCGCAAATCGCCTCTTGAAAGGAGGTGATAGCATAAAGAGAATCGTTTACTCCAAGTCTCTTGCGGACAAGTGGGTAAAGCTCGGATATAAGATAGTAGCCCTGTCTTACACCGGGTGCTTCGGAGAAACTCCGATGGCATTCCACTTAGAAAAGGCGCTGTAAAGCGCCTGCAACTATCAACCCTGCTCCAATGCGGCACGCATTTTAATGATTGCGTAAGATTTTGAGAATTATATATTGACATATTGCGTAAAATATTCTAAAATCAGAAGTACCACCAACCGATAACAGAATCTCGCAATAGTTTTTTATTCGCAAAATCTTGCGCAACTCATATCTTTATTATACACAAGATTTTACGTATGTCAAGGACTAATTGCGCAAAATTTTGAGGTATATTATGGGTTTATATGAGTGCATTCGCGATATTGCAAAATCAAGGGGCTATTCTATCAATCGACTTGAAAAAGAACTAGGATTTGCTAGAAGTTCAATCAACAAATTTAATAAAAACATTCCCAGCGTAGACAAGCTTCAGCAAATTGCAGATTTACTGGAAGTTTCTTTAGATGATCTCATGACTGGCGAGACATCATCTGATAAAAAAGGAACCGCGCTTACCGCGAAAGATGAGCGCGACATAGCAAAAGACCTAGATCGGATCATGGGAGAAATCCGCAAAGGCGATGACGGTCCTCTGTACTACAATGGTGTGGAGATCAGTGAAGCCTCTCTGGGATTGCTCCAGAACGCCATTGAATATGCTTTACGGGAAACCAAGAAAGAAAACAAAGAAAAGTACAATCCTAACAAAAATAAAAAGTAGGTGATGCCGTTTGGAGAATATTGAACATAAGATCCGGCGGTTAATACGGTATTACGATAGGATGATGGGCACTAGAGATCCGGTGAGCATCGCCCGCCAGTTGAATATAGGAATTGCTATTGTTCCGCTGGGAGAAATCGCCGGAAACTATAAACTGTTAAAAAGAAAGCGCTGGATCTTCGTCAACGAAGATATTGCCGATAGCCAACTTTTCCGCGTTGTTGTTGCCCACGAGCTGGGACACGCGGTTCTGCACCGGAAAGAGAACTGCGCTTTTATCAAGCATAAAACCCTGCTTCTCACGTCCGGAATTGAGCGAGAAGCAAACCAGTTTGCAGCATATCTCTTGATTTCTGATGATATGTTGGAGGAATATGCTGGATGCACGGAAGAACAATTTTGTAATTGTACCGGGTATCCAAAAGAACTGATTGAGTTAAGGTTAAAACAGCCTATGGCGTTTTAATAAAAATACTTTAGGAGGTAACTTTATGAAATGTCCGAAATGTGGGTGTGAAAATTGTCAGGTCACCACTGAAACAACTTCAAAAGGAAAGGATTTTTCTGTAGGAAAAGGATGCTGCGGGGCGCTTCTTTTAGGTCCGATCGGTATTCTTTGCGGAGCCTGTGGAAAAGGAAAACAGATTAATTCGACCACGTATTGGGTATGTCCCCAATGTGGGAATAAATTTAAGGCATGACTAAGGCCGATCAACGCTGGATATGGTGGATGGAATTTTCAAAAAAGTATTGCCATTGCCACCAGATGCCTGAAAGGAGTTTTTTTATTAAAGGGTATCAATTTCCCTTATGCGCGCGGTGCACGGGAATCGCGATAGGACATTTTTTTGCTTTTATGATTGCTCCTTTTCACACTTTTAAGCTATCAATCGTGGTACTAGCGTTGCCACTGGCACTTGACGGAACAATACAATATTTTACCCCTTACGAATCCAGCAATACAAAACGAGTTATATCTGGATTTTTATATGGCTTTGCTTTTACATCAATTATGTGTTTGTGCATAAAACGTATTTTTCGCAAAATTTTTTAACTCATCCATCAGGTCATACCAATAATACATAAAATGTCCGCAAAAAAGGCCCCTGCCCTAGCAGGGAGCCAATCCACCTTGACAATAATATACTTACCCGGGCAGCCGGGGGACGTGCTCCAGCCCGTTCCGAAATCCTGCGGAAAGGGGTGGTAATTATGAGTACATATGAAGAATTGCAATTAATTACATCTGTAGCAATGCTCATTGTTGCAATCCTGACTTATACCCATAAAAAATAGCCGTCCTGCCCTGACAAGCCGACGACTATTTTTTAGTTGAGCTTCGCCGGGACGGGTGAGGTGCATTCACCTTCCGGCTGTCCTGTTAAGTATATTATATGTCAAATCCCGTTAAATGTCAAATGACAAAAACCGGCTCTCCGCGCCAACGGAGAACCGGCCTGATCACTCCGGTGCCAACCGGAGCAGCACCCCGAAGAAGTGCTCTAAAATCCGATTTCTATTGTACCATCTTCGGGGGACAGTCGCAATCAGAACATTTGTGCGGCTGTTATTTTTGTACCCAAAAAGGAGGATAAGATTATGGCGAAAACCCCGAAGAAGAAAAAGAATCAGCTGCCCAGTGGCAGCTATCGTGTGCAGGTGTACGACTACACCGACGTGAATGGAAAAAAACACTACAAATCCTTTACCGCTTCCTCAAAAAAACTGGCTCAGCTGGCCGCCGCAGAATGGCAGACCGGCAAATCAAATCAGCAAACTACGCCTGAAAACTTAACTGTTTACGAGGCAATAAGGCGATATATGGAAGTTAAAAATGGAGTTTTAAGCCCGTCTACCATGAGAGGTTACAAAAGTCTTCACGAACAATATTTCAAGGGTCCTCTCGGGCTCACACGTCTTCCGGATCTCAGCAATACTGCGATTCAGATATGGATCTCTGATCTGGCAGTGAAGCTGACTCCGAAAACTGTACGGAATGCCTACGGGCTGCTATCCGCAACATTGGAAATGTTTGCTCCTGACTTCCGTCTGAACGCCACCCTCCCGGCCAGGCAAAAACCGGAGCTCTACTGTCCCAATGATAATGACATAAAAAATCTTCTTGATCATATCAAAGGAACAGAACTGGAAATTGCTGTATTACTTGCCGCCTTTGGTCCGCTCAGGCGGGGAGAAATATGTGCGCTGGACACCGATGATATTCATGGCAATATCATCACAGTATCAAAAAACATGGTATTGGGTCCAGATAAGGATTGGATCATCAAGCAGCCCAAAACCTACAGCGGCTACCGTGAAATTGAAATGCCGGATGTTGTTATACAGCGATTATCCGGATGTTGTGGGAGAATCATCCACTGTACTCCCAATCAGCTTACCGGCAAATTTCAAAGGGCTATAAAAGCTACTAAGCTGCCCCACTTCCGCTTTCATGATCTGAGACATTATTCGGCGTCGATCATGCACGCCATCGGTGTTCCTGATCAGTATATCCTGCAGAGAGGAGGATGGTCCAGCGACAATATCTTAAAGGGTGTGTACAGAAATGTTATTGATCTGGAAGCCAGAAAACAGAATCGAAAAATATTAGATCATTTTGAAAAAGTATCACACGATGTATCACACGAAGCCTGAAAAGCCGCGTAAATACAAGGTTTTATTGCGGGTTCGAATCCCGTATGCTCCACTGAGAAGAAACCTCGTATTTCGGTGACGGATACGAGGTTTTTGTTATAAGTGAATCTATCCGCCAGCCTTGCTTTTTTCCCCTGGCCATGGTATAGTTAAATCGTAAAAAGAACAACCGCCCACAAGGGGTTGGCCAAATAAGAAAGATAGAAATTCCACCCTTACTACTTCGCCAAAGTTTACAAGGGTGGTTTTTCTTTGCCCATCTCTGGGACTTAGAAAACGCTACTTACGATTATTAAAAATAAAGGTAAGCAATGCGATAATGAACATTCCAAACGCCATCAGGTCTTTGAAATCAAAATTCATCCGCACCACCTCCCCTCTTATGTATTCGAGTGGGAGGCCAACGCCCTTGCAGTGACACGGTTGTTCCTTGCGCTATTATAGCATAGCGGCAGTCATCCCGCAATCCGTTCAAGCCGTTCATTTATCGTGCTATTTATCGCTATTTATCGTGGGAATTTTTTTAATTTAAGTTGAATCCTTCAAAAATTTTATTTGTAACCTGACTGACATTGGCCATAAATTGTAACAATGCCCGGGCATTCGCCGCTGGGAAACCGCTGGAAAATTTTCATGGTATCTTGTAAATCTGATCTGCATATGCTATAATGCCGGTAGGCAAACGAAACTAGTAGTCCAATATGGGCACAAGTGAAAAGCCCCAGAGATGCGACCTCTGGGGCTTTTCTATTCCTATTTTATAGCGGGAAGGCTTAGGCCCGCAGGCCGGTTACCGGTTACTCATCACCGTCCAGCCATTTGCAGATGAGGTGGCAAACCACACCTGCCGCAACAGTGACGAAAAACGAAACTAGTACTTCCAATATGTGCACCCCCTTCCTGTTGCCAGTATCGGGGCGGTAACATAGGCATTATAGCATAGCAGCAGTCATCCCGCAATCAAATAGCCCCGGAGATACAACCTCCGGGGCCTTCCTATATCCATATTCATAACATTCCAAACTGCGTCCCAGCCTCTGGGGCCCCTTCCGTCACCACACAACCTTCACCCGCCCCAGCGGTTTCACCTGGGCGTCTGGGTGGCATTCCAGGTATTCCAGCACGGTGGACTGCATATCCCCCGAAAAGACCTCCGGCTCCGGACAGGACTGGAAACACTCATAGCCCCCGGTGCCCGTGGCCCGGTAATCGCTCATGGCCAGGCGGTAGGTCCGCTCCGGCTCCAGCGGGGCGCCGTTTACCAGGACGCCGCTCACCCGGTTCCCCACGGGACGGCGGATGTCGGCGGTGTACTCCACCCCCGCGTAGTAATCGTAGTTGTAGTGCTCCGCTTTCGGTTTCGTGAACCGTTCGGAGATCACCACCTGCCCGTCCTCCAGGTCAAAATAGGAGGCGCACCGCTCCAAAGCGGCCTTCAGCACCGCTCCCGTGACCGTGAGCGTCACCTGCCGGTTGGGGAAGGGAAATACCTTCAGCATATCCCCCAGGCGCACCTGGCGCTCCAGGCCAAGGGGCACGTTTGCCAGGCCGATGCAGGCCATGTCCGCCCCTGTTTTCCAAAGCTGCACCTGGTTTCCTAAGTCTGCCAGACGGGAACCGTTCATAGCCCGCTCCAAAAGAGGCTCTGGGGGGATCTCCTCCGCCAGGCTGCCGATCACCCGGTCTCTCCACCGGCTCTCCGCCTCCTGCACCGGCTTTAAGGCCTCGCTCATGGCCGCCGGCGTCTCCTCCCCGGGAGCGATCAGCTCCCCGGAAATCTTCCAGCCGCCTTCCCCTTCCTCCAGCTCCACCTTCCCGTACTTCCCTCCGTTTGGAGGAAGCTGCAGGGTGTAGGTGCCGTTTACCGTCCGCCCCGCCGTCTCCATGTGCTGGTGGGCGGTGAGCAGAAGGTCAAAATCCAGCTTCTCCAACATTTCACAGGCCACGTTTTCCTTCCCCTTGCAGAGCCGGTTTCCCGTCTCCAGGTCGCACTCGTAGCCGCCGTGATAGACGCAGACCGTCACGTCGCACTGCCCCTTCATCTCCTCCAGGGCCTTTTTCGCCGCCGTGAAAGCGTCCGTCACCTGAAGGTGCTCCAGATTCTCCTTCGCCTCCCACAGGTTCACACAGTCCGTCACCACGCCGCAGATGCCCACCCGCAGGCCATTTTCCAGCACCCGCAGGGTCCAGGGCTTGACCGGCAGGCGGCCCAGGCCGTCGATGAGGTTGGCCGTCAGGCACTCCGCCTCCATGGCTGTCAAAAATTCCTCCAGTTTTTCATATCCGAAGTTAAAATCGTGGTTTCCCAGGGTAAAATAGTCATATCCCGCCTGGTTGAAGGCCCAGGGAATGACCTTCGCGAACTCTCCCGTCTCCCGCAAATACTTGAGGAGAGGAGAACCCTGGATGGTGTCTCCCCCGTCTAAAATCAGGGTATTTCCGTCCTTTTTATATGCCCCGAAACACTGGAGCATACTTCCCCCGCCGTTTTCCGCCGGGAACAGGTTCCCGTGGGTGTCCGACGTATAGTAAATGGTCACTTTCCGTCCCATGTGCTACCCCCTTACCAGTTTATTCCGGATCCTGGTGGAGAACACCTCGATCACCAGAATCAGCACGATCAGGCCGATGAGAATGGATCCCACCTCGTTCCAGCGGTAGGAGTTCATGGCAAAGATCAGAGGAGCTCCGATACCGCCGGCGCCCACCAGGCCCAGCACCGTGGCGTCTCTTAAGTTCATGTCAAACCGGTAGATCACCGTGGAGGCAAAATCCGGCAGAAGCTGGGGCAGAATGCCGTAGCGGATCTTCTGGAAAAAGGTACAGCCCGCCGCGTCTAAGGACTCCAGAATCCGCTTGTCCAGGTCCTCGATGGTCTCAATGTACATCTTCGACACCATTCCCACGGAACAGAGGCTCATGGTCATCAGGCCCGCGAACGCGCCGGGGCCGGTGACGCGGATAAACATCAGTCCGTATACGAAGGACGGAATGGTGCGCACCGCCATGACCACCACGCGGCTGATCAGGGCCACGCCCTTAGGCACAATGTTGGACGCCCCCAGGAAGGCGAAGGGGATGGCGATCACCGCTCCTACTAGCGTTCCCATAAAGGCGATGCAGACCGTCTCCAAGAGCAGATAGGGCACGCCCTGGGAGGTAAAGTCAAATAAAAACTCCACGTCCGGCGTCACGATTCCCCTCAAAATGCTGGCCGCCACCGCCATGCCGTTTCCCACGGCGGAGGTAGACCGGATGCCCACGCTGCTCCAGATGAGCACCGCCAGGATCACCGCCGTCAGGATCAGCCGTTTCAGGAGGGGGGATTTCTCCGCGTTTAACTGCGCTGCTACTTTCTCATTCATCCTCGTTTCCTCCTTACGTCAGCTTTTTGCGAATCTGATGGCTGATAAACTCAATGACCACCACGGCTCCGAACAACGTCAGCAGAATCATTCCCACCTTGTCGTACTCTCTCCAGCCCACCTTCTCATTGATGATCAGGCCCAGGCCGCCAGCTCCCACGTAGCCTAAGATGGCGGCGTAGCGCACATTTCCCTCAAAGCAGAACAGACAGTTGGAAATGTAGCCCGGCAGGATCTGGGGAATCACCGAATACAGGAAAGCGTGGAACCTGGTGGCTCCCAAAGCCTCCATGGCCTCGTAAGCGCCCATGTCCACCGTCTCGATCTGCTCGTAAAGGAGCTTTCCCACGTAGGAAAAGGTAAATACGCCGATGGCGATGGTTCCAGCCATGGTGCCCAGGCCGAAGATATAGGTGGCGATCAGGGCCGTCACCAGAGTGGGCAGGGTGCGGACAATGCTGTAAAAAATCCTCACCAGGCTGATGACCACCCGGTTTTTCACGATGTTGGAGGAGGCGATCACCGAAAAAGGCACCGCCAGCACAGCTCCCGCCGCCGAGCCCAGGACGGACATTTTGATGGTATCAAAGAGCGGTCCCCACACCTTATCTAAGTAGGAGATATTGGGCGGGACCATCTGTTTTAAGATGTCAAAGAAACGGTAGCCTCCGTCCATCAGCACCGACATTTTAAATCCCGTCACCCGCACGGACAGGGCTGTCGCCGCCACCACAAGAAGGAGGATGGGCAGGGTGTAGGACCGGGGCCGTTCTACCGTCTTTCCGTTTGACAGGGTAATCTGTCTTCCTTCTCTCATCCTGCCGCCTCCATTTTCCCGTATTCCTTTCCATTATAAATAGAAGAAAGGACTGCCTCGTCCACCTGGGACGCCGGGCCGTCGTAGACGATCCGTCCCGCCCGGATGCCGATCACCCGATCCGCGTACTCCAGGGCCAGGTCCACATGATGGATGTTGATGATAACCGTAATCTTCATTTCTTTATTAATATGGCGGAAATCGTCCATAACCTGCTTGGCTGTCACCGGATCCAGGGCCGCCACCGGCTCATCCGCCAGGATGATGGACGGATTCTGGGCCAGAGTCCTGGCTAAGGCCACCCGCTGCTGCTGTCCGCCGGAGAGCTGATCCACACGGGAATAGGCCTTGTCTAAGATTCCCACCTTGTCCAGCGCCTCCAGGGCCGCGATCTTGTCCTCCCTGCGGTAGGCCCCCAGCAGGGAACGCCACCAGGGCAGGTCCGGCACACGGGAGGTGAGCACATTGTTGATCACCGTAGTTCTGGTGATCAGGTTGAAGGACTGGAAGATCATGCCGATCTTCCGGCGGAATTTGCGCAGCCCCTTGCCCCGCAGGCTGGTCACGTTTACGCCGTCCACCGTCAGGCTGCCGTCCGTGATGCCGTGCATCCGGTTAATGGAGCGAATCAGGGTGGATTTTCCGGCTCCGGAAAGGCCGATGATGGCCACAAACTCTCCCTGTTCAATGTCCAGTGTCACATCGTCCAGTCCCTTCACGCCGTTGCTGTATACCTTGCTTACGTGTTCAAATCGTATCATATCTCTACCTCATCGCATATTTTAAGCGCCGCCAAAAATGACGGCGCCTCTTATTCTGTCACAGGAAACCGTGTCTCCTGTGACACAAAAGCCTCCGGCCAAGGCGCACACGTTTTCGGGTTTCCTCGTGCTGTCCGTGCCGAACGTCCATACCGGACATTACTCGTTCATGCTGCGGATGATCTCCTGAGCCTTTCTCTCGTTGTCGTAGTCAGAATCCTGGGCTACCTGATAGCCGTTGTGAGAGTAGATGGCGATAACCTCTTTGCCCTCGTCGGTGTTGCCGATGTTGATGAACGCCTGCTGAAGGGCTGCCTTCAGGCCGTCATCCATAATGGGGGAGAACTTGCTCACGCTCACCGTATCGTTGTAGATGCCGGGGGTTACGCCGATCACGCCTACTTCCTCCCAGATGGAGCCCTCTCTGCCGTACTCAGCGTTCCACTGGTCCACATAGTCGTTGCGGACATCCGCGTAGCTCACCATCACGTCGATCTGACCGGATGCCAGACGGGCCATGGTGCTGCCGTAGGAGTCAGAGGTCACTACGTTGGAAAGGTCGGTGAGGGCTTTTCCGTAGTTGTCCTGCAGCCAGATGGACGGATAGATGTAGCCGGCCGGGGAGGTGGTGGACATCACGGCCCAGGTAGCGTTGTTTAAGTCGTCCCAGGTCAGCTCCTCGCCGCTGTTGACCTTCTCCACCAGAGCCTGTCCTTTCTCGGAGGGACCTGCAAGCACCAGGGCGCGGTAGTAGGTCACCTGCTCGTCGGTGAAGGGGTTGGGCTGATCGTCGTTCCAGTCTGCCGCGTTGTCAGAATCCTTGGTCAGGCCGTTTCTCGTAGCCGTCAGGATCACCTCTGCGCCGTCGTCATACATCACGTAGGTGCCGCCGGGGATCAGGCCCACATCCGCGGTTCCCGCGCTTAACGCCTCGCCAACGGCCTCGTAGTTCGTTCCAACAGTAATCTCCACATCCTTTACGTTGTAGCCAAGACCGGCTAACTCCTCCTGGAGCATTCCCTTTAAGGGCTCGGTGGCCGTCACGATCTCCTCCGGATCCTTGGACGGCACGAAGGCTACCGTCAGCTTGTCGATGTCCACGGCCTCTGCCGCTTCCGTGGCCTCTGCCTCATTTCCGGCCGTCTCACCGGATTCCGCGCTGGTCTCCGCCGGCTTGTCGGAGCCGCCGCAGGCGGTCAGGGTTCCCATTGCCAGAGCCAATGCCAATACTGCTGAAAGTGATTTCTTCATGTTTTTCCTCCTCTGATTGAGTATGAATTGATTGATATATGTTAAAGCGCAATGCCTTTAACCGCTGTTACTTCGCCCGCACGTACCGGGACGGGAAGATCATGGTAATGGTCTCCTGCCGTTTCTGCTCCACCCGCTCCAACAGGCAGCGGAGCATATTCTCCCACATGAAATCGGTGTAAATGCGGATCGTATCACAGGAACTGGTGGCAAACAGCCTGGTTTCTATATCCTTGTAGACCGTCACCGACAGATCCCTTCCGGGGGCCAGGCCCGCCTCTGAAAGGGCCCGCAGGGCTCCCTCCGCCACCTCGTCGCTCCCGATGAGAAGGCCCTCCGGCAGCTGTCCCGCCTCTATGGCCCCTTTTAACAGGCCGTAGCCGGACTCCGCCGTGCACTCCCCCACCAGGAACTGCTCCGGCCGGTAAAGTCCCTTTTCCTTTAACAGGCTCTCAAAAAACCGCATCCGTTTCTCCCCGATGCGCACCTGGGCGTCCTCATAAATCCCGCCCAGATAGCCCACGGTGCGGACGCCCTGTTCCTCCGTCATAGAGCGGACCATCTCCCTTACACCGGACTCGTGGTCAATGCGGATCTGGTCAAAGAGGTAATCCTTCCGGTTGGAGCCCACAAAAATCAGGGCACAGGACTGGCGCAGCAGGTAAGCGGTCTCATCCTCCGTAAAATACCCCAGGGCGATCACCCCGTCCACCTCCGCGTCCTGCCCGTAAAACAGCCGGATAAACCGCACCGGATACCGGCAGTCCCGCTCCGCCATCTTGGTTAAGTCCGCCAGTTTCTGATTGGTGCTCTCCCGGCGAAGGACGTGCCAGTCCGCCACGCCGATGGTAATGCCTTCCGACACGGACAGATGCCTGAGCTTTACAGGCACATAGCCCAGCTCATGGGCAATGGCAAAAATCTGATTCCTCACCCCGTCGGAAACCGCCAGGGTTTTATCCTTATTCAACACACGGGACACGGTTGCCATGGACACGCCGGCCTTCTGTGAAATCTCTTTTATGGTCGCCATCTCCCACCTCCGTTCCCTTTCCTTTTCGTTTCAATTACAGTGTATCCGCTGTGAGGAAAAAAATCAACTGGTTTAGTTAATATTTTACTAAAATTTTACCTGGGAATAGATTCAGACCTTTCCACAGATGGAAACCTGTGCCCTCCCGCCGGGAGCTTTTCTGCCATAACTGTCATAATTGTCATAGCTGCCATAGAGAACGTCCTTTCCTATGACGCGAAAAAAGGCGGCCCTGGCTTTCGCCAAAACCGCCTGACCTTCCACGGACTCCAGGCCATGGAGCCTTTATCAGAACTTCTTTATATTGTTTTCAGGGCCTTTACTCCCTGAATCAGATGATTCACCGCCTGTTCCACATAGGCCGGATCTGTCGCCAGGTTCACGCGGATAAATCCCCGGTACTCCGCCCCGAACCATTCGCCGTAATCCACGCCCAGGCGGCAGCGCCCCTGGACAAACTCCTCCACCTGTTCCGGATCCACATAGGCCCGCAGGTCTAAAAGGGCCAGATACGTCCCCTCCATGGCGCACACCGTGAGACGAGGCAGCTCCCGGTTTAAGGTCTCTTTTACGTAAGCGTAATTGTCCTTCACCACTGCCAGCAGCCCTTCCAGCCAGTCCTCTCCCGTCTCATAGCCCGCTTTCGCCGCCAGCATTCCCATCAGGCTCACCTCCGTCCGGTTCAGCCCGGCGGCGAAGGCGTCGTAGGTCTTTCGCAGCTCCTCGTTGGAAATCAGGATGTGGGAGTGGATCAGGGTGGCCAGGTTGAAGGTCTTGGAGGCGGAGTTTAAGGTCACAACCATGTCCCGGTATCTCCCTCCGGAAACGGCTGCCGCCGGCACAAAGGGATGGTCTCCGATCACAAGATCCTGGTGGATCTCGTCGCTCACCACCAGCACGTGATGTTTTTCGCAGATGGAGAGCACCCGGTCCAGCTCCTCCTCCGTCCACACCCGGCCCGCCGGATTGTGGGGGGAGCACTGGATCAGCATTTTCACCTGGTGTTCCACGATGGCCGCCTCTATGGCCTCATAGTTCATGGTGAAATAGCCGTGACCATCGTAGTCTAAGGGGACCGTCACCAAATTCCGGTGATTGTTGGTCACCACGTTGTGGAAGGGGTAATACACCGGCGTCAAGATCATGCAGCTGTCCCCCGGCTCCGTAAACGCGTGGATCATCCAGGCGATCCCCGTCACGCAGCCTGTGCTGAACCGCACCCACTCCCTGGGGATAGGCAAATGATACCGCCTCTCCATCCAGTCAGAAAACACGCGGTAGTAGTCCTCCGGCACAAAGCTGTAGCCGTAAATCCCGTGTTTCACCCGTTCCATGAGAGCCTCCGTGATCCCGTCGCAGGTCTGAAACTCCATATCCGCGATCCACATTCCCACCAGATCGGACTCTCCAAATTTCTCCTCCAGGCCGTCCCATTTGGAACAGTACGTCCCCCGGCGGTCTGTAAGATACCGTTTCAAAAATTCCTGTTTCTCCATATTCCTTCCCCTTTCTCTGCTCTGCCTAGATCACGCCGCTCCAGCCGGTGGCCGTTAAGAAAAACACGATCACGCAGGCCAGCACGATAAACAGCAGCACCTTCGGAAATACCCACTTCAGCCATGTGCTGTAGGGCACATTTGCCATGGCGCAGGAGCCGATCATCCAGCCAAGGAGGGGGGAGAGCAGGTTCGTAAAGCTGTCGCCCATCTGGTAGGCCACCACCGCCAGGTTCGACTGAAGTCCCAGGGCGTCCGCCACCGGTTTCATAATAGGCACCAGGATGGCCGCCTTGGAGGTGGCGGAGGGGATAATGGGGTTAATGATGGATACGATAACCGTAAGCCCCACGCTGGCCACGGACTTCGGCAACTCCAGCAAAGGTTTGGTCAGCACGTACACGATGGTGTGGATCACATTTCCGTTGTCCAGTACCAGGGAAATCACCTTTGCCATGCCGATGACGAAGGCCACAAAGGCCATGGACGCCAGTCCCTTGGCAAAGCTCTGGCCCAGCTCGTCGGCGTTCATGCCGCCGATGATGCCCACCAGGATCATGGTGCAGATCATCACCGCGATCATAAAGTCAAAGGTGAGGCTGGAATCCCCTCCCATCAGGGGATAGAGGGCGATGATCAGGTACTGAAGGATGAAAATGACGATCACGGCCATCTTTCTCCAGTTCATCTCCACCTTTTTTAAGAGCTGATCCTCCGATTCTCCCTCTGCCATCGTATCCGGACGCCAGCCCTGGGCGTACATCAGGGACGCCTGGGGATTTTTGCGGATCTTTTTCACATATAAGAGCATCATGCCGATGGCCACCGCCAGGAAAACATTCATGATCACCAGCCGGGTAAAGAACGCCGAGTAGGGGATCACCCCCATCAGCATCTGAGTGGTGGCCTGCTGGGCCGGGCCGGTGCCGAAACCGACCAGGGCCGCGAAGGTGGTCACTCCCAGGGCACAGATGGGATCCAGTTTCAGTTTCTTCGCAAACAGCACTCCGATGGGAACCACGGCGATCAGGGCGTCCGTTCCTCCAAAACCGCCCAGGTAAGCCATCAGAATCATCATCATGGCCACCAAAAGCCCCGCGCCTTTGTCCTTTAATTTATAAACGGCCCAGTTCATCAGATCGTCCAGCACTCCCGTGTCCAGCACCACGTTGATGGTGGCACCTGACACCATGACCACAAACATGATGGTGGCGGCTCCCGCCAGCCCGGACTTCATGCTCATCAGGGCATTCCAGGGGCTGACCGGCGTCTGGTATCCCAGATACTGAAACTCCGTCCCGATGATCTCCCCCGCCTCGTTCACCGCGAACTGTCCCGCGGGAATCAGATAGGTGGCCACGCAGGAGAGCAGGATAATCCCAAACATGATCCACAGCAAATGCGGCATTTTAAACGGTTTCTTCTCTTTCGTTGTTTCCCCTTTCATCTCATTCACCTTCCCTATGATTTATTCTCCCAGGGCAAACGCCATCTCGGCGCACACGCCCAGGTACAGTACCGACTCGTCGATGTCGAATTTTCCGTTGTGGTGGGCGGCCCCGCTGCCGTACTCCTCGCTGCGGATTCCCAGAAATCCCAGGGCACCGGGAAATTTCTCCAGGTAGGCGCTGTAGCACTCGGAGGCGTACCATTTATCACACTCTCCCAGCACTTCCTCCCCGCAGATGGCCGCCAGGTTTTTCTGCACCTTCAGGGCCGTCTCCCTGTCATTTACCACCGGATAGGGGCTGATGCCGTTTCTCCTTTCAAACTCGATCCCGCAGCGGTGGCTGGCAGCGGTGCTCTCCGCGATGCGGTTGACAATGGCCAGGGCCTTTTCCCCCTCCTGGCGGCTGAAAAACCGGGCGGTCCCCCCTACGTAGGCATCGTCGGGAATCACGTTGGTGGCCTCTCCCGCCTTCACCATTCCCAGGCCCAGGGTGACCGTCTCCTCCACGTCCAGCTGGTTCATAAAGGCAGAATTTAACTGGGTGATAATGTGGGCCGCCGGGATGATGGGATTTACGGCCTGGTCCGGACGGGAGCCGTGGCCGCTCTTTCCCTTGATGTGAAACCCGATCCCCACAGTGCCGGCCATCCTGGGGCCCGGGGCGATATTCACCTTGCCCGCCTCCAGGCCGCTGTAGACGTGGAGGGCAAAGCAGGAATCCACGGGATATTTTTCCAGGGCTTTGATCATGGCCTCAATTCCGCAGTTGGTCTCCTCTCCCTCCTCAAAGCAGCAGTACACCGTTCCCGGCAGCTCCTCTTTCATCCGGCACAGCAGTTTCATAGTCCCCAACAGCATGGCCATATGGGCGTCGTGGCCGCAGGCGTGGCAGACGCCGTCGGTCTGGGAAATACACTCCTTTTCCCTTTTTAAGTTCTCCCGTTCTTCCTGTAAGGGAAGGGCGTCGATGTCTGCCCGCAGCACCTTGTTTTTCCCCGGCTTTTCCCCCTTTATGACGGCGATCAGGCCCGTCCCGGGAACCTCCTCATAGGGGATCCCCATGGCCTCGAACTCGGCGATCAGCCGTTTTCTGGTCTCCCACTCCTTTCCCGATACCTCCGGATGTTTATGAAACTCCCTCCGCATCTGAATGACATAGTCCTGCTCTCCCAAAGCAAGCCCTTTGATCTCGCGAATATCCATCCTTCTCCTCCGTTTTTATGAATTTGTTTCCCCTGTGTACTTTTCCGTATGTTTCGTATTGACCGCCTCGCAGATCCGCTTTAAGCCTTCCGCCAGCACGGATTTCGGACAGGCTAAATTTAAGCGGATAAAGCCGTCGGAATTCTGTACAAACATATTTCCCCCCTCCAGCAGCACGCCCGCCCGGTAGGCGAAGAACATGGGAAGGCTCTCGTCCGGCTCAAAGTAAGCGTTCAAATCCACCCAGGCCAGGTAAGTGGCCTCTGAAATGCGGAACTTCGCCTTGGGAAGGTGCTCCGCCAGATATTCCTTCGTAAACCGGAAGTTTTCATCCAGATAAGCCCGCAGCTCCTGCACCCACGGCTCTCCCTTTTCGTAGGCCGCCTGGGCCGCGGCGATGCTCAACGGGTTGTCAAAGTTGTAATGGCGGCTCAGCCAGATCTCCCGAAGTGTTTCGTCCCGGATGATAATATTGGAAATCATCATTCCCGCCAGGTTGAAGGTCTTGCTGGGAGCCATGCAGGTCACCAGGCGCTTGTAGTCCGGCATCACCTTTCCCATGGGGATGTGGGTCTGATCTAACCGCAGCAGGTCGCAGTGGATCTCGTCGGAAATCACCCACAGCTCGTATTTTTCCGCGATCTCCGCCATCCGTTTCAGCTCGTCCTCCCTCCAGACACGTCCGCTGGGGTTGTGGGGGTTGCAGAGGATAAACAGGGTGGTTTTTTCATCCGCCGCCTTTTTCTCAAAGTCCTCGAAGTCGATGGTGTAGTATCCGTCCTCCACCTTTAAATCGGAGCAGATGTAGCCGCGCTTGTTAAAATCCGCCGCGTACTTAAAATAGGCGTAGGACGGAGTTAAAAACAGCACCTTTTCATCCGGCTCGCAGATGTACTCCACCAGCTCGTAGAGGGCCGGGATCACGCCGTTGGACATCACCAGCTCCTTCCGGTCAAAGCCCCAGCCATACCGTCTCTCGCACCAGGCGGACAAAGCGTCGTAGTAGCTTTTCTCAAATACTCTGGTATAGCCGAAAATCCGCTTGGAAAGCCGCTCCCTCATGCCGTCGATCACCACGTCCGGAGTGGCAAATTCCATGTCCGCCACCCACATACGGATAAATTCCTCATCTTTATAAGGAAAGGTCATGGTCTCATCCGCGTGGAAAATATAGTCCCGGAACCCGTCTGTGTTCATGGCGTTGGTGTGGCGTCTGTCAATGATCTCATCAAAATTATACATATGTTCTATCTCCCTTCTGAGCGGCCGTCTCTCTATGCGGCGATTTTACCAATTTTTTCCCTTCTCCGTCAAACCGGCCGAAGTTTACTCACAGGAAACTTTTTTGTCAATATTTTATTTACAGTGGAAATTTCGACTGGTTTGTGATAGATTTTAAGAAAGAAATGAAAAAATGACTGGTTTTCGCATTTTTGTTGATTTATAGGAAACTGTAAAACCGTGTGCGCCTGGCGCACACTCGCGCCGGAGCGCGGCTACGTAAACAGCCATATTCCTCCCCGCGGAGTGTGCCTCCTTGCGATTGCGGAAAACCGGTTCACGAAAGCTGAGAACGGGAGGGAAATGATGTCAGAAATCAGTATGCAGGTGGGCGAACGCATCCGTTCGTTCCGCAAAGGGAGAAAAATCACGCTGGAGGAGCTGTCCTCCCGGATTCACAAGTGCAAATCCACCATCTCCAAATACGAAAACGGGGAGATCGCCGTGGACATTGAAACCCTCTATGAGATCGCCGACGCCCTGGGCGTCCACGTGGAACAGCTCCTGTGGTGCCCGCCCCAGCGGGCGGACATGGCCTTTTCCGGCACTCCCACCTTCTTTAACGGGGTGTCCCAGTTTTTCTCCTATCTCTACGACGGGCGGAGCAACAGCCTGATCCGCTGCGTCTTCGACGTCCTGTCCAGATCGGAGACGGATCAGTACCGGATTATGATGTACATGAATTTCCAGGATTACCAGTGCTATCAACGGTGCGAGAACACCTACTGGGGCTACATCGAGCACTACGACGCTATCACCAACATCCAGCTCACCAACCAGGATATGCCCATGGAGAAGGCCAGCGCCCAGATCCTCGCCTCCTCCTTAAATTCCGATACGAAATGGGGGCTGTTCAACGGCTTTTCCTCCCGCCCCATGATGCCCATCGCCGTCAAAATGCTCTTTTCCAGGGAGCCTCTCCCGGAGGACGCCAAGCTGATCCAGAGCTTAAAGGTGTCCCGGGACGATATTCGGCTTTTGAAACTTTATAATATGCTGTCTGTGACGTGAGGACGGGGCGGGCGGCAAACGGTTTCGTTTTTTCGTAATTGAAACATCCGGACTACCATACAGGAGGTGCTGACATGAGCTACTGCGGCTAGAATTCCTCATCCGAACAGAACTAGCAGTATCATGACCCGGAGCAAGAAATCTCTCTTCACAACAACCGGAAACTATTTGAATTTCTGATGCTGGAGATCATGCAGTGTGGACTGGGCTGCGCCTGCTGTTTCACAAAAAAGAAATCTTCTACCTTTATTTCGACCAGTTCGACTACAACAAAATCTCACGGTACGAAGAACGAGATGTGGAACGAATTTGAACACAAAAAATAAACTGTCCCTCTAATAGCAAGGCACAGAGAATACTATGCTAAACTATTATAGAGGGACATTCGCCATATCGATAAAAATATAGAAAATTTTTAAAAATTCCAGACATATGTATTTGTAATATTAATAACTATCGCTAAAGAAGTTTGAATAAATGTTTTTTAATGTATATTATACTCTACTTCAAACAAATCATCTTAAAGAAATATTGAATCATAACCATGAAACAATATTTTCCTATTTTAAAAAAATATGTCTATCCTTTCCATTCTATTTTTGATTTTGTTTCATCTCTCAAAAAACTATTGTATTGGATAATATTTCCGTAATAAATCATTAATTTTTTCAACAGACTCACAAACAGACTGACGTTTTACATATTTATTATAGTTTTTCCTTTGACTAGAGTTATGTTTGTTTGTAGGTATCTCATCCATATCTCCCCAGAGAATGCACGAATCCATACTAACGTTTTTTATATTTAAATTTGGATCTCCTTCAACTTCAACTGAAATATTTATTCCTGGTCTTAATATAGTATAAAATGAAAATTTGGTATTTTCATGTTTTATCACATTATCAATATATTTTATTCCAGACATAAAATGCTTATCTATCGCAAGTATTTTCTGTTTATCTATTCTTTCATACAACGCGACCGCCCATGAAATCACTTCCCTTATTGCCAAAAATATCTCTGATTCTTCTGTTAAAATAACCACATTGTCCCTCGCTTTTTTACATTCATCCAAATAGGCTCTATTTATTGAGAAAAATCTCTCACGTGCCTTTACATATCCATCTACAGCAATTTCAATATTATTTTTCATTATTATTCCTCCTCTTACTATAAAACTACATTTTTACCAAAAATATTTATTCTTTATCATTTGGAGAACGATCTTTTAGAGGTATTTTATTAATTACAACACCGTTTTGAAATGTATATTCATTACCATCTTTTTCTAACTTCCCGTCAAGTTTTGCAATGCCTGATTCATCGAAATATCTTGTTTTACCGTTTATTGTTACAAATTGCTTTCTCACCATTGCTCCATTACTATCGACATAATATACTCTGTCACCATTTTTCTCAAAAATTAGTTTTTCTTTTTCAATGTACCCATCATTTCCCATATAAAACCACTTATCACCGCTCTTTTTCCATTGATTTCTCGCCAACTCTCCATTTAAATAATAAATCCATTCTCCATTTTTATTTTGGGACCAACCTTGGTTTCCTGTTTTAATCTCATTTATCTTCTCTTCCACTATTTCTTTTGCTTTATTTGCTTGCTCCACATTATAAAAACTAAGCCACAACGAAATTATACCAACAATTAGAGCAACCAGACCTAGGACAATACTAACCCAATTATTCATATCTGATAAAGTAATATTATCTTCCGATATGAGACTAGCAATAAACAGCCCTATAATACTTGTTGCTAATACATACACAATAAATTCTCCCCAAAAATTTCTGAACTTTTGGATTAAATCCTCTAAATTATTTCTCTTAATTTTTAGAAGTTTTACAATACATATACCTTGTATAATTATTATCAAAATCAAAATTATAAATACCACTATTATATAATTTGAAACCGTAGGCCACTTCGACATAATAATCTTCCTTCCTATCCAATATTTTTAATATTATACCATATCTATTACAACCCAAAAAGCAAACTAGTGTTCTGTTTCTTTGAATATAGTTTAGTATCATAGAATACATACTGCGAAATATTGAGAAATCCCTCTTATTTCTCAATGTTACACCCTTTCTATAGTATCTTGAATTACTTAACAGTATAATATGGATTTTTTGATTTTTGTGTCGAATTTTAGAATAAAGAAATAAAATTTATTTCTTTATATAGTCATCCACTTTCATATTTCTCTTTTCTTCAACCGCTAGACCATCCTACACCACGTTTCCCACTGCCCCAAATTCGCATTTTCTCATGATAACAGATCGCCACATCCCCAAAACAAAAGAGGCAGCAAACCGGATCCCCCGGCCTGCTGCCTCTTTTGTTTTCTCTGTTTTTCTGTTGCTACTCTATGATGGATTCATTTCTAAGGTTCCAGCTTATTCCGTTTCCTCTGCCGTCTCCCCGCCGCCTGTCCGTCTCCTTCCAAGAAAGACCAGCAGCCCCAAACCGGCCGCCGCCGTAAACAGGGAGATAAACTGGGATGTGGAAAGTCCTCCCACCGTTCCCCGCTCCAGATCCCCCCGAAGGAATTCGATCCCAAAGCGCCCGATGCTGTAAAACAGCAGGTAAAACGCCCCGATCCGCCCCGGCCGGTTATTGTTCCGGGCCAACAGGCAGAGCAGGAAGAAGTGGCCGAAATCCAGGGCGCTGGAGAGGAGCTGGGAGGGGAATAGAGCCACCCCGTTGGGGGCAAGCTGGGAATTTGTGAACGTGATGGCGCACACCCCGTCCCAGGGCATCCCATAGCAGCACCCCGCCAGGAAACAGCCGATGCGCCCAAAGCCCTGAGCCAGGGCCACCGACGGCGCCACCAGATCCAGATACCGCAGGAAATCAATCTTTCTCACCCGGCAGTACACCCAGCCCGCTCCGATCCCGGCGATAATGCCGCCGTAGACCACAAATCCTCCGGTCAGATCCAAAAGGCGGCTGGGATCCGCCAGAATCTCCTTCCAGATGGTGACGTAGTACAGCAGCTTGGCTCCCAAAATCCCGCTGCCCACGCCAAAAATCAGGATCCAGAACAGGTGGTCCGGATCCAGCCGGTACCGTTTCGACCGCCAGTCCGCCATCCAGTAAGCCGCCACAATGCCAATCCCTATCATAAGCCCATAGCCGTGAATCGTAAATCCACCTATGGTCAGAAGGTCATTTTTCATCTGCGTTCATCCTTTCTTTTGCATAGATGCTCCTTCACTATACCATAGGTGGGGGGTCTGGCTCAAGTAGGTTTTATCCTTTCTTCTTTTCGCTCATTTTGATAATTCCCGTCTTATACAGAACGTAGGCGCAGGCAACGCTCAGTGCCATACAGCCGATGACCACGTAGCCCTGCTTGCCGGAAAGGGGGTAAAACTGGTTTACCAGCAGGACGGCCAGGATGGGAACGATCAGGGTCAGGGTCTTGTTTTTTGCCCGGTATTCGCCGCAGTTGTCATTTACATAGTTTAAAAACAGACCGCCGAACAGCGCCGGGAGCAGGTAGGTGGTAGCCGTCTGCACCGTGGGGCTGGTGAGCACCGGGCGCAGGGGCACCAGAAGGATCACGCCTGCCACGATCACCAGAGTGGTGACTGCGGAGGAAACGGCCACGCTGATAGCGGCCACGGTGTCGCCCTCATCCGTTCCCTGGGCTGCCTCCGCCAGGGCCTGGGCGTTGACCACCACCGGGATTTTCAACTGGGTCACATTTCCTGTAAGGAAGGTGATGTAGGACGCAGAGCCGAGGATCGGCGTATAGCCGAATACCTCGGATACGTTGGTGGGAATGTATACTGCCAGCAGTCCCGCGCCCACGGCGAGGAGCTGGCCAAAACTCTCGGGCCAGACGTCATAAACAGCGCTGACCACGGCGGGAATGCCTAACATAAAGAGAATACCAACGATCACTCCGATTCTGCCAAGACGGTGTATGCTTTTCTCATATTTCTCATCCATATGCTTTTCTCCTTTTCCTGCTGCCCCGGCAGACCGTCTGCCCGGGGCAGTTTCTATTCTTAAAAACCTTCGTCTCTATATCCGTATAAAACCAAACGGCTCCGTCAGCCTTTCGCAGCAGCTCCCTGTTTTACAGAATCTGAACCCAGAACAGAGAGGACGCCATACCCAGGATCAGGGTCACCGCCATAATGAAACTCCGATACCATTTCAACCCGGTAATCCGCACAAACTGCCGCTGAAGGAAGGTGAGCACCAGGGCGGTAAAGGCCACTGCCAGGTACACCGGTCCCTTGATCATCTGGAGAGGCAGAAGGGCCTCGATAATAGCCATGGACAGCACGCTGGTGAGCAGGGCTCCCAGCATTCCGTTTTTACTTCTGGCGCTGGCCACTCCCTCCTGAATCTTCTTTCCAAACAGCAGCACGCCCACCATGCCGCCCATGATGCCAATACTCATGACAAACATCAGCGTTCCGATAATGCTGGTGTCCCCGGCCGCGTTCAGGGCGGCGATGGACTCATAACCGGCTCCCGTGGCCGCCATATCCGCGGCGGTCACTTCGTAAGCCACGGCTCCCACCACCGACAGGCGGAACCACGCCCACGGCACTCCGATTACCGTGGCCAGGCTGAACAGCCCCACCACGATGGACAGAGACGGCACGATGCTGTAAATCGCCGTGGAAACCATCACCGACCGCAGTTTCTCCTTAGACATCCCTATTTCCAGGGCATGACCGTAGGCCTTCCGGAACGTCAGCGCGCAAAAGATTAAAATATAGATGATTCCTGCTCCCACCAGACCGTAGAGCAGAGGACTGTTCATAATCTCATTAAACGTCATAGCTTATCCCTCCCGTTTCTTCTTACATTCCGTCCCCGGGAACTGCCCCTTCCGGCAGCGGGGAAATGTAGATTCCTTTCGTCTCGTCCAAAAGCTCCTTCTTCGCCGCCTCCGTCAGGGACGGGTCCGCGTACACCTTCGTGCAGGCGCGGGCAATGGCGCGGGCGATGGCCTGGCTTGCCTTGTCCCCTACGGTGGTTCCCGTCATGCCGGCAAACTGCCAGGTGTGGGTGGTGATTCCCGGGACTCCGATGGCCGCCCGGAACTGTCCCGTAGGCACGTTGTAGCTTACATCTCCCACGTCTGTGGAGCCGGTGGACAGCGTCTCCCGGTCCTTCTCCGAGAAGGGGATGACCGTGGTGCTCAGAGGCCGTTTCTCAAACTCCTCCGGGCTGATGCCGTTCGCCTTCGCTCCCGTCTGAATGGCCTTCTCCCGGTCCTCCGGCGTCATGGCATCCAGGAATTTTCTGGCGATGGCAAACTCCTCCTCGCCGAAATCCGGGGCGCCCTGCTCCACGAAGGCGTCGGACAGCAGCCTGGAGGCTGTGGGGTTAGGGATAAAGTCGCTCATTCCGCCCAGCACCTTAATGTTCACGTTGGTCTCCGTCATAAGGGCCGCTCCCTGGGCGATCTTTTTCACCCGCTCCAGGATCTCCTCACAGACGGCCAGCCTGGGGCCTCTCACAAAGTACAGCAGGGATGCCGTCTCCTGAACCACATTGGGCGCGTCGCCGCCGCAGTCCAAATACGCGTAGTGGATTCTCGCGTTGGAAACCACGTGCTCTCTTAAATAGTTCACTCCCACGTTCATCAGCTCGCAGGCGTCCAGAGCGCTTCTGCCTAGCTCCGGGGCCCGTCCCGCGTGGGCCGCCTTTCCCTTGAAGTCAAATCTCACCTTATAGTAGGCAGAGCTCCTGGTAAAGCAGCGGTTTAAGTCCATGGGATGCCAGGTAAAGCAGAGATCCAGCCCCTCAAAGCAGCCCTCTCTCACCATAAAGCACTTTCCAAAGCCGGTCTCCTCCGCCGGGCAGCCAAAGATTTTCACCGTGCCCTGCACTCCCGTTTCCTTTAAATACTCCTTTACGATAAGGGCCGCACCCACGGCACCGGCGCCCAGAGCGCTGTGGCCGCAGCCATGGCCGTACCGTTTTCCCTCGATGGGTTTCCGCTCCGCCTCCCCGGCCTCCTGGCTTAAATTGGGGAGGGCGTCATACTCCGCCAGAATGCCGATCACCGGCTTTCCGCTGCCGTAGGTTCCCACAAAGGCGGTGGGAATCCCCGCGATCCCCCGCTCTACCTGAAACCCTTCCGCCTCCAGCACCTCCGTCAGTTTCGCCGCGCTCTGAACCTCCTGGTAACCGTATTCCGCATAGCTCCAGACGGCACGGTTCATCTCCGCGATTCTCTCTCTCTTTTCCTCCGCGATCTCATGGATTCTCTGTTTTACATCACACATACGCGCCCCTCCTGTTAGAACAAAAGTTATCATTTTCTTCTTTTACTTGTAAGATTTTTTCAATTTCAGTCCGGATCTGATCTTTATATGGATAGATTACACGAAAATCTCTCTGCCGTCCAATATCAAAGCTTTACTTTTTGATAACCTTTTGTTATCATATAATCATACGAGATCAAATTGCCGGAAAAAGGAGGAATCCGGATATGAATTTAAACAAATATACCTATGTCATCGCCGTGGCGGAGGCCCAGAATATGCGCAGGGCCGCGGAAATGCTCTACATCTCCCAGCCGGCCCTCACCAAATCCCTAAACCTTCTGGAGGAGGAGCTGGGGGTGAAACTCTTTGACCGCAACACCTCCCCCATCCGCCTCACCTACGCCGGAGAGCTGTTTGTGGAGGAGGCCCGCAAAATCCTGGATTTAAACCGTCATCTCATGGAGGAAATCACCCACATCGCCACCGTCCAGAAAAGCCGCCTGGTCCTGGGCATCCCCAGCGACCGCGGCTCCGTCTGGCTGCCCCATCTGATCCCCGCCTTCAGCCAGAAGTTTCCCCTCATCGACCTCCAGGTGGTGGAGGGAAACAACCAGGAGATCGAAACCTTCCTCTTAAACGGCGACGTGGATCTGGCCTTAAACACCCTTCCCTTCCATTCAGACCAGATCTCCTTTGAGGTGATCGCCGACGACCCCATTGTCATCGCCGCCGCGAAGGAACACCCCTTCTGCCAGGCCTTCGACCTGTGCCGCAACACTCTGCCCTCTCCCTATCTCATCCCGGCCCAGCTCCTGAAGGGCCAGAATTTCATCGCTCTGAAGAAGGGGACGGGCATCCGCCGGATCTCAGAGTATCTGTTTGAGCGCTACGGATTGGAATACACCTTCAGCCAGGAATTTCTCCGGCATGAGACGACGGTGCGGCTGGCGGCGGAGGGAGTGGGGCTGGTGATCACCCCGGCCCACACCGTCACCCGTACCGGCACGGCCGGCCGGCTGGCCTTTTTCTCCCTGGACCAG
The DNA here is from genome assembly GCF_002160755.1 of Lachnoclostridium sp. An14. Classification (GTDB taxonomy): domain Bacteria; phylum Bacillota; class Clostridia; order Lachnospirales; family Lachnospiraceae; genus Lachnoclostridium_A. The sequence goes on along the minus strand of NZ_NFLE01000014.1, from coordinate 60,422 downwards.
CCCGTCCTCTGCCGCAAGATCGTGTTCGCCCACTTAAAAAGCCGCGGCGTCAGCAGCCACGGCCGGTTTCTCATCCAGCTAGCAAAGGATCTGACCGTCCGGATCCCCGGCCTGGTCTCCGGGCCTGTGCTTCCCGTTCTGCCCCTTTACCGGTGAGCGAGATGTCCCCTTCCCATGGGCGAAAGCTCTGCCAGGCCGCAGCCGGTTGACGGGCTGTTTTAAAACGGTGTTTGGAAAACATACGAGTTGTCATACGAGCTGAGGAATCGAATTTTCTTGCACTGCATTGCCAGATATGCTATATTGATAACAGAAAGGGGAAAGCCAGAGACACACGGCCTACCCTTGAATGATTAAAGCTAAATGTTTTTCAACATCAGCCGTCACTATTGGGAGTAGTGGCGGCTATTTTCTTCCCCGAAAAATTGTATAACACAATCCCACGAGGGCTACAATGAATATCCCTATCTGAACCAGGTCCTGATATGTAACATACATTGGCATCGCCCCCCTTTCTTTCGTCCGGAGGGTTCGCCCCTCCGATTGTGGGAGGGCAGGCCGCCTCTATGTGCTCTGACTTTCCGTATCGCCAGTATAGCATATGCGTTTCCGGTTCACAATCTCATTTTCTGATTTTATAATTCCTATTGTGCTGGCTGGACCCGTTTCCCGATATGTTGCCACCCCAGCCCCCTGCTTTCCCAACCAACCGCCCATCTCCGCACAAAAAGAAAACGGACTCCGCAGAGTCCGCAATCCATACTATGCTACTATACTCAAATCCCAATTTCCCCTTATGTATTGGAAATCAGCTGGAATCCTGCCTTCACAAGCTCTCTCTTGATCTCCTCCACCTGCTCCTTGTCCCTGGTTTCCATGCTCACCGTCAGGTAGCAGCTGGTGATGGCCATGTTGGTATCGCTCTGGTTGTGATGCACCCGCACCACGTTTCCGCCGCAACGGCTGATGATCTCGCTCACGTCCTTGAGCTGTCCCGGCTTATCCTCCAGCTGCAGGGTCAGAGTGCTGTTTCTGCCCGCCATCACCAGGCCGCGGGTGATGACCCGGCTTAAGATATTCACGTCGATATTTCCACCGGACAGGAGGCAGACTACCTTTTTCCCGGCCAGATCCACCTTTCCGAACATGGCGGCCGCCACAGCTACCGCCCCGGCGCCCTCTGTCACCAGTTTCTGTTTCTCCATCAGGGCCAGCACGGCGCAGGCCGTCTCGTCGTCTGTCACCGTCACCACCCCGTCCACATACCGGCTCACCAGGTCAAAAGTGAGATCCCCCGGATGTTTCACGGCAATTCCGTCCGCGAAGGTGGAAACCGATCCCAGGGTGATGGCCTCCTTCTTCTCCAGGGACTCCTTCATGCTGGGGGCGCCGGCCGCCTGAACGCCGTAGACCTTGCACTCCGGATGAAGCTTTTTGATGGCGAAGGCCACGCCGCTGATGAGTCCGCCGCCGCCCACCGGCACTAACACCACGTCCACGTCCGGCATCTGATCCAAAATCTCCAGGCCGATGGTCCCCTGTCCGGCGATCACCGCCGGGTCGTTGAAGGGATGGATAAAGGTGTAGCCTTCCTTTTCCTGGAGCTCACAGGCATAGTCGTAAGCGTCATCGTAGGCTCCCTTCACCAGGCACACCTTCGCGCCGTAGGACTTCGTGGCCTCCACCTTGCTGATGGGGGCGCCGTCCGGCATACAGATCACGCAGGGAATCCCGTTCTGCTTGGCTGACAGGGCCACGCCCTGGGCGTGGTTTCCGGCGCTGCTGGCGATCACGCCCTTCGCCTTCTCCTCCTCCGTCAGCTGGCTCATTTTGTAGTACGCCCCCCGCACCTTAAAGCTGCCGGTCACCTGGAGGTTTTCTGTCTTTAAATAAATATCGCTGCCGGGGCAGAGCCCCACCGCCTTTATGAGATCGGTCCTGCGCGCCACGGATTTCAGCACGTAGGCCGCGTGATAGATCTTATCCAACGTCAGATTGTCCATCGTCATCCTTCCTCTCTTTCCTGTTTCCCTTGCATCTCCCCCGTCAAACCGTTATACTGATAGCAGCACAATTCGACACAGGAGGTATTCAAATATGGAATCCACACATACGCTTTCTTCCGGCCTTCACAGCCTGGTGATCTTCCGGAATCTGTTAAACGACCCTGTCATCTCCCGTCTCCTGGCCCTGCTGGACACGGATCCGTCCTCCGGCGCCCCCTTTGTGGACGCCTACTGCGAGTTCGCCTCCGCCCTCCTGGCCAGAACCGACGATTTCAGCCAGTATCTTCTCGGCGCCGCCCTGGAGGACGAAAATTTTTACGTCACGGGAGCCGGTTCCAGAACATCCGGCCTTTTAGATTCCCGTCTGGAAACGGAGCTGAAATTCCTCCAGCGCCTCTCCCAGTTTGACGGCTCCGGCTGCCGGTCCGCGGCTCCGGACGGCGCCCTTCTTCCCGTCTGGACCACCTCTCCTCAGGACTTTGTGGCGGCCTACCGGGAAACCCTGGAAAACCTCCCCCAGAAGGGCTACGGCATCTACGCCAAATATCACGTATTCACCGTGTCTGACGGCCGCCTGGTGCCCGTCCGCCATCCCGACCCCCAGCGTCTCTCCCAGCTCTCCGGCTATGAAGCGGAGCGGGGAAAGGTCATTGCTAACACCCTGGCCCTGCTGGAAGGCCGTCCCGCAGTAAACGCCCTGCTCTACGGCGACGCCGGCACAGGAAAGAGCAGCACCGTAAAGGCCATTGCCAACGAGTACGCTCACCGGGGCCTGCGCCTCATTGAGGTGAAGAAAAACCAGCTCTACCAGATCCCGGACCTGATGGATTCCTTAAGCGCTAACCCGCTGAAATTCATCCTGTTCATCGACGATTTGAGTTTCTCCTCCAATGACAACGACTTCGCCGCCTTAAAGGCCATCCTGGAGGGCAGCGTCAGCAGCCACGGCCCCAACCTGGTGGTCTACGCCACCTCCAACCGCCGCCATCTCATCAAAGAGAGTTTTGCGGACCGAGAGGGAGACGACCTCCATTTAGCCGACACCATGCAGGAGCTTTTAAGCCTCTCCGCCCGGTTTGGCCTCACTGTCACCTTCTCCCGGCCGGATAAGGACCTCTATCTCCAGATCGTGGAGGATCTGGCGGCTCTCTACGAGCTCTCCATCGACCGGGACGAGCTGATCCGCAAGGCGGAAAGCTTTGCCATCCGCAGCGGCGGCCGCAGCCCCCGCACGGCAAAACAGCTCATCGAGCAGTTAAAATCCCTGGGCTGACCGCCGGCCCGCCGGAGCCATTTTCATCAAAATCAGACAAAAGGGGCAGAGGACGAACTCCCGCCCTCTGCCCCGATCCGTCTCGTCTTACTTTAACCAGCTCATCATCTTTCTAAGCTCAGCTCCCACTTTCTCCAGCAGGTGCTCATTCTCCATTCTGCGGCGAGCCAGGAATTTCACCTTCCGTCCGCCGGCCGGGGAGAACTCGGTCATAAACTCGCTGGCGAAGGTGCCGTCCTGAATCTCCGTGAGAACCTTCTTCATTTCCTTTCTCGTCTCGTCGGTGATCAGTCTCTTGCCGGTGCGGTAGTCACCGTACTCCGCCGTGTTGGAAATGGAGTATCTCATCATGCCGAAACCGCCCTTGTTGATCAGGTCCACGATCAGTTTCATCTCATGGATACACTCAAAATATGCCATCTCCGGCTCGTATCCGGCCTCCACCAGAGTCTCGAAACCAGCCTTCATAAGCTCCGTCACACCGCCGCAGAGCACTGCCTGCTCGCCAAAGAGGTCGGTCTCCGTCTCCTCCTTAAAGGTGGTCTCCAGAATGCCGGCTCTGCCCGCTCCGATCCCGGACGCGTAAGCTAAGGCCGTATCCTTTGCCCGTCCCGTGAAATCCTGATAAATGGCGATCAGGCTGGGAACGCCCTGGCCCTCGGTGTAGGTGCTTCTCACCACGTGGCCCGGTCCCTTGGGAGCTACCATGATCACATCTATGTTCTTTGCCGGGGTCACCAGTTTGTAGTGGATGTTGAACCCGTGGGCGAACATTAAGGTATTGCCCTCCTCCATGTAGGGAGCTACCTGGCTGTTGTAAATGTCAGCGGAGATCTCGTCGGGAACCAGCATCATCACCACGTCCGCGGCCTTGGCAGCCTCGGAAACCTCCATTACCGTAAGGCCGGCAGCCTCTGCCTTTGCCCAGCTGGCGGAATCCTTTCTTAAGCCTACGATTACGTCCACGCCGCTCTCATGCAGGTTCAGGGCGTGAGCGTGTCCCTGGCTGCCGTAACCCATGATGGCTACCTTCCGTCCGTCCAATACCCCTAAGTTGCAGTCTCCGTCATAATATTTCTTTACCATAGCTCTCATTCTCCTTTTCTTTTTTCGTTTTGCGTCCGCAGGTTTCCGCCTGTGGCCGTCCCCTGTCCCGCCGCATTTATCTGCACTCCAGGGCATATCCGCCCTGGAAAACGCATCCGCTGTCTGCCGTTAAATATTTAATCCCCCGTGGTAAATGGTCTCCTGACCGCCCCGCTCCAGGGCTGTGATCCCCGTCCGGCACATTTCCAGGATCCGGTAGCTGGAGAGGATCTTTAAAAACGCGTCGATCTTTTCCGGCTCGCCGGTGAGCTCCATCACCATGCTGTCCACGGAAAGGTCGATGATCTTCGCCTTGTAAATCCCGGCGATCTCCCGGATGGGGGAACGGGTCTTCTCATCTGCCGACACCTTTACCAGCAGAAGCTCCCGGAACAGGCTGTTTTCCCGGTGGAGCACGAAAATGTCCCTGGTCTCCTCCAGTCTGGCCGTCTGCTTGATGATCTGCTCCAGGGAATCATCGTCCGCCTGCACCACTACGGTAATCCGGGAAATTCCAGGATCGCTGGTGGCGGAAACGGTCAGGCTGTCAATGTTAAACCCGCGGCGTCCAAACATGGATGATACTCTGGTCAGCACGCCCGCGTGGTTGTCTACCAATATGCTAATGACCTCTCTTGCCATATGGCTGTCCTCCTTCTCTCTCCGTCTTAGTTGAGCATAATGTCCTCTACGCTGGCTCCCGCCGGGATCATGGGAAGCACCTTCTCGTCCTTCTCGATCCGGCAGTCGATCCACACCGGGCCATTTTCCTTTAACGCCTGCTCCATGGCCGCCTCAAACTCCGCCAGGGTCTCACAGTGGAATCCCTTGGCTCCGAATCCTTCCGCCACCTTGGCGAAATTCGTCTTTCTGTGGGGATCGGTGCTGGAATAGCGCATTCCGTAGAAGGCCGTCTGCCACTGGCGTACCATTCCCAGTACCTGGTTATTCATAATCACTGTGATAATGGGCAGGTTGTAGCTCACCGCCGTGCAGGCCTCGTTCATATTCATATGGAAAGAACCGTCTCCGGTGATATGGATCACCCGGCGCTCTCCCTTACATCCAAAGGTGGCTCCGATGGCCGCCCCGTAGCCGTAGCCCATGGTTCCCAGGCCGCCGCTGGTGAGGAAACTTCTGGGGCTTACGTGGCGCAGGTACTGGGCCGCCCACATCTGGTGCTGGCCTACGTCCGTCACGTAGATGGCGTCCTCTCCGGCCATCCGGCAGAGGCTCCTCATAAGCTGGTGGGGACGGATCACGCTGTCGTCGTCCACCGGCTGGTAGTCCGCCTTTTTCTGCTCGTTGATCCACTTCATCCACTCCTCGTGGCGGGTCTCCTTCACGTAGGGGAGCATGGCCCTCAGCACATCCCCGGCGTCTCCCACCAGGCTGTAATCCACTCTCACGTTTTTATTCACCTCGCTGGGGTCGATGTCAATGTGCACCAGCTTGGCGTTTCTGGCGAATTTATTGGTGTCGGAGGCTACCCGGTCGTCAAATCTGGTTCCAAAGGCCAGCACCAGATCCGCCTGGTCCACCGCGATGTTGCTCACCAGGCCGCCGTGCATTCCCAAAAGGCCCAGGTTGTGGGGATCCTCATATCCCACCACGCCGGCTGCCATCAGGGTGTAGGCCGCCGGGATGTCCGCCTTCTCGATCAGCTCTCTCAGCTGTTCTCCCGCTCCCGATGCCACCACGCCGCCGCCGAAGTAGATCACCGGCCGTTCAGAGGCATTTAAGGCCTCCGCCACCTGACGGATCTCCTCGTCGGGGATGTTGGTCACGTAGCCGTACCGGCCTGCCGGCTTTCTCTCAAACTCCGCCAAAGCCGCCGTCACATCCTTCGGCACATCCACCAGAACCGGGCCCTTTCTGCCGCTCTGGGCGATGCGGAAGGCATCCCGCAGAGTGTCCGCCAGATCGTCCACGTTGCGCACGGTGTAGTTGTGTTTTGTGATGGGCATGGTGATTCCGGTGATAAATACCTCCTGGAAACTGTCCTTTCCGATCAGGTCCGTTCCCACGTTTCCGGTGATGGCTACCATGGGGATGCTGTCCATATAGGCGGTGGCGATACCGGTCACCAGGTTGGTAGCTCCCGGGCCGCTGGTGGAGAGCACCACTCCCGTCCGGCCCGTCAGCCTGGCGTATCCATCCGCCGCGTGGGCCGCCCCCTGCTCGTGGGCCGTCATCACGTGACGGATCTGATCGCTGTATTTGTAAAGTGCATCATATATATTCAGTACGGCTCCTCCGGGGTAGCCAAAGATGGTGTCTACTCCCTGCTCAATGAGCACCTCGGCGATAATGTCCGCTCCTGTCAATTTCATTCTGTAACCTTCCCCTTTCTACTTTTACTTTAAAACCGCCCCCGTATTGGCGCTGCTCACCAGTCTGGCGTACCGTCCCAGCCATCCGGCGGTCTCCTTGGGAGCCGGCGCCTTCCAGGCCGCCCGTCTCGCCTCCAGCTCCGCCTCGTCCACCAGGACGTTTAATTTTCCTTCCGGAATGTTGATGGAAATGGTGTCTCCCTCCTGCACCAGGGCGATGGCTCCGCCCTCTGCCGCCTCCGGGCTCACATGGCCAATGGAGGCTCCTCTGGAGGCTCCGGAGAACCGTCCGTCGGTGATCAGGGCCACCGATTTATCCAGTTTCATCCCCGCCAGGGCGCTGGTGGGATTTAACATCTCCCGCATTCCAGGGCCGCCCTTGGGGCCTTCGTAGCGGATCACCACCACGTCTCCCGGCTTGATCTGGCCGGCGTAGATGGCCTCGATGGCCTCCTCCTCACCGTCAAACACCCGGGCCGGGCCCTGGTGCACCAGCATCTCGTCGGCTACGGCGCTTCTCTTGACCACGCAGCCGTCCTTTGCGATATTGCCCCACAGTACGGCAATGCCGCCGGTTTTGCTGTAGGGGTTATCCATGGGGCGGATGGACTCCGGATCCCGGTTCACCGCTCCCTCTAAGTTTTCTCCCACCGTCTTTCCCGTCACAGTCATGAGAGAGGTATGTAACAGGCCGCCGTCCGCCAGCTGTTTCATCACCGCCTGCACGCCGCCGGCCTCGTAGAGGTCCTCGATGTGGGTGGGGCCGGCCGGAGCCAGATGGCAGTAGTTGGGGGTTCTGGAGCTTACCTTGTTGATGGTCTCCAGATCCATGGGAACTCCGGCCTCGTTGGCGATGGCCAGGAGGTGGAGCACGCTGTTGGTGCTGCAGCCTAAGGCCATATCTGTGGCCAGGGCGTTCTCAAAGGCCTCCGGCGTCAGGATGTCTCTCGGTTTCACGTCGTTTTTCACCAGATCCATCACCTTCATGCCGGCGTGCTTTGCCAGCTGGAGCCTGGCGGCGTACACCGCCGGGATGGTGCCGTTTCCAGGGAGAGCCATGCCGATGGCCTCGGATAAGCAGTTCATGCTGTTGGCCGTGTACATTCCGGCGCAGCTGCCGCAGCCGGGACAGGTGTGCTGGGTATAATCATCCAGGGTCTCCTGGTCGATCAGTCCCGCCTTAAAGCCGCCTACCGCCTCAAACATCTGAGACAGGCTCACTTTCCGCTTTCCCTGCCGTCCCGCCAGCATGGGGCCGCCGCTGACTACGATAGAGGGGATATTCAGTCTGGCCGCCGCCATGAGCATGGCCGGCACGATCTTGTCACAGTTGGGAACCAGCACCAGGCCGTCAAAGCAGTGGGCCTGCGCCATGGTCTCGATGGAGTCGCAGATCAGCTCTCTGCTGGGAAGGGAGTATTTCATTCCCTTATGTCCCATGGCAATTCCGTCGCAGACGCCGATGGCGGGAACCAGAACCGGGGTTCCCCCTGCCAGGCGGACGCCGTCCTTGGCCGCCTGGGCCACTTTATCCAGGTGCATATGCCCCGGAACGATCTCGCTGTAGGCGCTGACCACGCCGATCAGCGGTCTCTCCAGCTCCTCGTCTGTATATCCCAACGCGTAAAACAGGCTTCTGTTCGGAGTTCTCTCCGGACCCTTCTTCACGTTATCGCTTCTCATTCTTCATATCCTCCTCATACCATATTTTCTTTCACAAACGCACCGCGGACAAAAACGCAGGTGTTCCTCAGACAAAGCAAACTGTATCCGCCAGACGTACACTCCCATTGCGGCTCACCCATCCCCCAGGATTTTCCCTAAGATGGAATGCTCTTATGGGCAGCTATTTCATTTTGTGAAAAACGCCTGCCCGCCGAATGTTTGCCCTTCCGCGCAGGGGTCTGCGGTTTCAGCCGGATACCTGCCGGATTGCTCCCTGCTGTACACTCCCGCCGGAGCGCGGCTGCGTCAGCAGCCATTTTCCTTTGCGCGGAGTGTGCCTCCTTGCGGAGCATTGTTCTTTAACAGGAAACAAAGTTTCCTGTTAAAAAATGAAAAAAGCCTTCGTCTCTTATTATGCTAAGAGACAAAGGCTTATACTTCCTCTGCGGTACCACTCTTTTTGCCTGCCGGGCGGCAGACCACTCACTCCCTACCTCCCGCTGGCGTCAGGCCGCGTTTTAGTATGGAAACACGGTAACGGGTGTCGGCCGTCCCCACCTACTCTCCAACGATTTCAACGGGCTGCTCAGAGGTGACTTTCATCAGGAACCGGTACCGCCTCGCAGCTCACGGCGGCTCTCTGAAACCAAATTGTCTGACTACTTCTCCTCGTCATCGCTTTTCACTGATTCTGTGTGTTTTGTGATTAATTGTTCTCTATTATACACGGTTCCCAAAAATTTGCAATACCTTTTTTTAAAAAACAGAGCTGCGGTACTCCTGTTTCCAGCGGGTCACCAGCTCCGCCGCGCCGGCGTCCCGTTTCTCCTCCTCCTGGCCAAACAGCTGCTCCAGCTTGAGGATTTCCCTGGACTGGGCGGCCTTTTCCTGAGCCGCGTCCGCCTCCCTTTCCCAGGCTTTCCGCGTTTCTTCCTTCACGGCGGACAGGGGGCCTTCCAGCTGCTCCAGCTGGGGATTGAAACGGGTGAGGAAATACATCCGTTTCACCATGGCCTCCTCTCCCAGGCAGCCGTAGGCCTTCTCAAAGGCGTGATAGGCCTTGGCCGTCTGAAACAGCCTGGCGTAGGCGGCGCCCAGATTGTTCCACACCCGGCCCAAAAAGGCATCGTCCACCACCTGGTCCTTTGGGGACTCCGTCAGGCCCTCGTAAATCTCCACGGCCCTTCCGTACTGGCGGATGCCAAATAAGTAGTCCGCCCGCTCCTTTTTGTACTCCGCCGGGTGTTTTTTCCGCAGGGCGGCCACCTGCTGGCGGTACTGGTTCACCTCCGCCGGGCCGTAATAAAAGCACTCCGCCAGAATGGAAAACAGCATCTCGTCCGGGTTTTCCCCGCTGGCCTTCCACTTCTCCAGCTTTCCCGCCAGAAAGCCCATATTCAGCTCATCCCTGATAAACTCCAACAGCCCCTCGTCCACAAAATCCTCCATCACCAAAAAAGGGTGATGGTAGATCACGTAGCACAGCTCCTGGGAGGAGTACAGATGGAGGTCCAACGCCTCCACGTAATAGGGGCATTTCACCGGCTCCTGCCGGCACAACAGTAAGCTCATATCGTAACCTCTTGGCGCACTACGGCGTCCGTAGCGGGAAACAGCTCCCCGAATCCTTTGTCCCGGATGGCCACCGCCATGGTATTTTCATCCAGAAATCCCACAGTGACCGCCAGCCGGGTAGTCCGCTCCGGCCGCTCCGGAAATCCCTCCAGAGGGATCCGCACCGTCCGTTTCTTCTTCACGTCCAGGGGAGTGATGGCAAAATCCACGTAATCTTGGCCGTCCGCGATCAGCTCCACGCTGGTCTTTGCCTCATACCAGCTGTCCCCGGCAGAGGCCATCACCAGCTGGATCTCCCTGTCCTTCTGGCGCACCGCCATGGACACGGTGGCTTTCAGCCGCCCCTCGCAGATGCAGGCAAAGGGGTAAGCCGTCTTCGGCCGCAGGCGGTCGGCGGCATGGTAGGCCGCACCCCTGGCAAAGAGATCCGCCTCCCCGTACACTCTCCGCTTGGAACAGATCAGTTTCCTAAATCCGTCCGCCCAGTCCAGATTGTCAAAGCCCTTTCCCGTGAGGAATACGGCGGAGTACAGTTTCTTCTGCAGCAGCCGCTCCCCGCAGGAGCAGAGGATCCGGTCCGCCATTTTCCCTCCGGCGGCGTTTTCCAGGATGTCCAGATTGAAGGATTCCTCCATCTCCTGGCCCTCCGCCTGGACCACCATCCGTTTCATCCCCCGCTGCACTTTCAGCTCGTGGTAGGAAAGACCCTCGTCAGATAAGTCAAACAGGCCCACCTGGGTGGCCCAGATCTCCTTTTTCTGGCTCATCACGTAGTAGACAAAGCTCTCCGTATGGCTGATCACATGGAGGCGCTGCCTGGAAAGGCGCAGGCCGTCAGCGCAGGTGAGGAGCACGTCCATGAGGCGCCCTTCCGCCCTGGGAAGGGAAACGGTCAGCTGGGCGATGCCCTCCTGGCCGTACTCCTCCTTCGGCAGCCGCAGCACCCGCTCCAGGAATTTCTCCAAAAGCTGGGCCGCTCCGTATTTCACGCCCTCAATGGTGGCCGTACCGTCCTTCATCACCAGGCTGATCAGCTTGTCCACCATGATGCCGGTCCCCGTGAGAACCAGGCCGTAGGCTTCCTTCCCCACGTACCACTCATCCGTCTGCTTTTTCTTGCAGATCACCGTGGGGACCGTCCACGATTGTTCCTCCTCCCCGCAGCAGACCTTTGTATAGGTGTCGCACAGGTCCATGCCGATTACCAGCTCATCCATTCCTTCCATCTCCTCCAGCCGGTCACATCAGGTCAAACATTTCTTCCACAGTTCCGGTCTTTATCAAATAGTCTCTCATTTCTCGTTTCAGCCCGTCCATATCACCGTCCGCCAGGCAGACGCCCATACGGTTTAAACTGGAAAAACGGCTGCCGCCGCCTTTTCCCGCCGCGGCGTCGATCTTTCCCTTCTGGCGCAGCTCCCTGCCGCGCTGTCCGTCGTCGTAGATCTCGTACTCCAGGACCTCCCCGTCAAACAGCACCGCCTGTTTCACAAAGATCCCCTGGTATACCCGTCTCATCCCGTCGCTCTTAAACTCCGTCTCTCCCGGCAGCACCCGGAAACGGATCACCGGCCGGGAGTCCTTCCTGCCGTTATACTGGACCATCACCTTGGTGGTAATGTCCTCCGGCAGAGGAATGCGGCCGGACAGCTCCTGCATATAGGGGAAGGCCATTCCCGCCCGCAGGAGGATGTCCATCAGCGTCCGGCAGAGGGCTGTCTGCTCCTTTGTGAGCGCCGGACAGGACGCGTAATATTTTGTCAAGGCCAATAAGTATACCACAGGTACCTTATCCTTTTCAAGACTTCCCTGCACAACTTCTTCCAAATAATCGCAGACCCGCCGCGACAGGGGTGCGCGGCCCGCGAAATACTCCAGGCTCCGCAGGGTGAAAAAGGCCTTGACCAGGCTCTCCGACACCCGTTTCCGCTCCGCGTAAAGCTCAAATACCCGGTCCATGTCCTTCGTCTGGGAGCAGAACAGCATCTGAGCCAGCAGCCGCTCCTCCAGGTCGTAGGTCTCCACCTGGGCCTTCACTCCCGCCTCCAGGATCTGGTACATGGTTTCCGTGGCCCCGTTGTAATGCTCGCAGAGGTAATCCAGCACCACGCTGTCCGCCTGCCCCTGGGAGAACACGTCCGCCGCCATCCGCAGCAACACCTCGTCGGCGTCAAAAAGGCTTTGAAGGATCATTTTTCCGCAGAGTCTGGCTAACAGTTCCACGTCCAGCTGCCCCCAGCCGTAGGTCTTTAAAATCTCGTAGCTTTCCAGATAGTAGCCCCGTTTAATAAACACCGCGGCCACACGCATCCGCTGACGTTTGGTCAGGGTTTCCTTATCCACCCGCAGCAGATACCCCAGCCCCCGCTCCATGCCGTCGGGAGCCGTATCCAGACGGTCGTAATAGGCGATGATCTTATCCAGGAGCAGACGCCGGTAGAGAGGACTTAAGCTGTCCTGCTCCAGGGCCTGCTCCAATACCGCGATGTCTGCCTCGCCGCCGATGCCGCTCCCCAAAATCTCCCGCACTTTGGCAAGGAGCAGCATGGGATGGGCCGGATACACCTCGAAACACCTGGTTTCCAGGTCCGGGCGGTTCATCACTCTGGTCTTTTCATAGGGCACGTTCATATAGCGCACGCCGGCGGCATCCTGGAACACCAGCACGCACTGGTCGGAAAACAGAGGCACGTAGGCCGCCCCGTCCTGGAGCTGGTAAATGTCCTCCCGGCTCAGCTCCTCGTGACAGATGATCACCTGTCTCATAACCGGGTTCTTGCACTGGATCCGGTAGGAGCGCAGCAGGGACGGCAGAATCCGGGCCACGGGAATATCAATCATGTCCCGGTACAGCATCCGCTCGTAGAGGACGGCCAGACGGCTGTCCACCCTGGCTGAAAACACCTGCTCCATGGTAAACTGCTCCATGTCCCGCTCATAGCTTTGATAAAGGGGATCCTCCTCCGGCAGGTACAGAAGGATGTTCCGGTACAGCTTGCTTTTTAACGTCCCGTCCATGTCCTTGGCATAGGAAAAGTACAAAAGCACTTCCTTGGGGAGCAGACGGCCGTAATCATCCGGCAGGGACGCCAGGTAATACTCGTAAAGCCGGGTGAGGCCAAGCCCCGCGTCCATTCCCTTCCCGTACCAGGAAAAGGCCTGGGCAGAGACGTCCTCCCCACGGATGAGCATGGCGCAGACTGCCGCCAAAAGCTCCTTCTTTTCGTAAGCGCCGTAAAGCTCCATGAGCAGGCGGCAGTACAGCCGGTGATAGCGCCCGGCGTCCGCGGCCAGATCCGCCACCCGGTCCGCCAGGGCCTCTCCCACCAGCCCCCGTTTTAAGCCCAGTCGCAGGGCGTGGATCACAAAGGCGTCCATCTCCCGCAGCAGGGACGGCTCTTTCTCCAACAGCCGGCAGGCCTCAATGTATAAAAAGGGGCTGGCGCAGCCGTTCCGGAAATACTCCCGCATCCACTCCAGCAGCACGCCCGGGTTGTCATACACGCTGGCGTCCAGCTTTAAAAGCAGCAGGAACAGGTAAAAATGACGGCCGGCACGGCCGGTGTAGGTGTGGAGCAGACGCACCAGCGATTCCAGCTGACCCGGTTTCTTCTCCACCTCCATGGTCAGATACTGATAAAAGCAGTAAAGCTCCGGATCCTCCTTTTGCCGCTCCCGGATCTGGTCCCGGCACTCCGCCAGGGCCGCTGCCGCCCGGTCTGTCTTTCCCGCCATCACTGCCGTCTCCGCCGCCAGAAGGTCCAGCACCGGCTCACTGCCGGCGGTGTCCCGTAGCCTTAAAAGCTCATTTCCCATCTCCTCCGCCAGGCGGGAGCGGTCTCCCCGGCCGGACTCCCAGTCCAGACGCAGGGCCAGATACCGCTGAAACTCCCGCCGCCTGGCGATCCGTTCCATCCCCTGCAGCTCCTCCTGCTCGTGGCCGTCCGCCACAATGTACACCCGGTACTCCCGGCGGGGGCTCTTTATGGTGATGGAGCCCAGGTTGCGGCCCCGGTGCATTTTATCCGGGTCCATGCGGTAGGTGAGCGCATACTCCCCGTTCTTAAAGTCCCGGTCTGTGAGCTTTTCCCTGGCCGCCTCCAGAAACTCCCCCTCCGTCTCGATGGAAAGTTTCACATAGCCCCAATTCTGCTTGCGGATCACCAGGGTGTCGTCAAACTCCCCCACGTGCTCCCCGTACCGTTTCGTTTCCTCTTTTACATGGATTTCCACCGCCGGTTTCATGTTCATGGCCACCAGAAACTCCTCCAGGGCCGCGAACCGGTCCCGGCCGCCCCGCAGGCCCTCATAGGCCGCCCTGGCCTTTAAGCCCTGCATAAACGGGGCGGACGGAAATTCCTGACACTCAAACAGGCGGGCCGCCAGCTCCATATTTTCCCGGGCCAGGCGGGCAAAGTCCGCCGGGCGCAAAAGCTTAGAGACAGCCCGGGCCGGGGCCCCGGCTTCCGCCCGGAATACGTAAGGGAGGCGAATCTCCCCGCCGTTGGTCACCAGGCAGAACTCCCCGCGGATCTCCTCCCCGTCGGAAAGCCGCTCTGAATCCACCTCGTAGGCCACCCGGCTGCGCAGCCCGCCGAAGGAATTGTCCGGGATCCGCACCCGTCCGTCTGTGGAGTATACCAGTCCCTTCACCATCAGCCCGTTGCCGCTGAGGACAAAAAATTCGCCCCGCGCAGGCTCCCCCGCACGGACCGCCTCGTCCACCGCCCCTGGTTTTAACACACATTCCGGGCTTTCCGTATCCACGATTCCCCTGGCAAGCCGGTTAATTCTCTCTCTCATCGTACCACCTGTTCCTGTCTTTTTCTGTCCGTTTTTGTCTCATCCATTCTAGCATATTTCTCCTTGATTTAAAACCCTAAACTTGCTATGATAGAAACAAAAGCAACCGTTTAGCCATGCCATTCATCATTTGACGGATTTTACAAACCGGCTAACGCGAAATGGTATTAGACGTCAAAGGATTCCCGTGGGGCGTCCGCCCTGCAGAGACATACGGAAAACACTGCTTAGCGAGCAAGCTCCCGGGCAGCATTTTGCCATATGGTTCTGCATAGCTGAACGGTTACCAAACGCGTAGCTTGCTGCGGGGGTTTTCATCCCGCGGATTGGAGGAATTTATGACAACCAACGAAAAGGCCCTGCTCCTTCACGAAAAATGGCAGGGAAAGCTGGAAACTGTTTCCAAGGCGAAAGTGGCCTCCAGGGAGGACCTGGCCCTGGCCTACACCCCCGGAGTGGCCGAGCCCTGCAAGGTAATCGCCAAAGACCGGGAAGCCGCCTATACCTATACCTGGAAATCCAACACCATCGCCGTAGTCTCCGACGGCAGCGCCGTCCTGGGACTGGGAAATATCGGCCCCTACGCCGCCATGCCTGTCATGGAGGGAAAGGCCGTCCTCTTTAAGGAATTCGGCGGTGTGAATGCCGTCCCCATCTGCCTGGACACCCAGGACACGGAGGAGATCATCAAAGCCGTCACCTATCTGGCTCCCGGCTTTGGTGGCATCAACCTGGAGGATATTTCCGCTCCCCGCTGCTTTGAGATCGAGGAGCGCTTAAAAGAGATCCTGGACATCCCTGTATTCCACGACGACCAGCATGGCACCGCCATCGTTGTCTTAGCCGGTGTCATCAACGCCCTCAAGGTGACGGGCAAGAAGAAGGAGGACTGCCGCGTGGTGGTAAACGGGGCCGGCAGCGCCGGAATCGCCATCTCCCGCCTGCTCCTCTCCTACGGCTTTGCCCACCTCACCCTCTGCGACCGGGCCGGAATCCTCTGCAAGGGCATGGAGGGCCTAAACTGGATGCAGGAAAAGATGATGGACGTGACCAACTTAGAGCACAGCACCGGCTCTCTGGCGGACGCCATAAAGGGAGCTGACATTTTCATCGGCGTCTCCGCCCCCGGCATCGTCACGGAGGAGATGGTGGCCGCCATGAACCGGGACGCCATTTTATTTGCCATGGCAAACCCCGTGCCGGAGATCATGCCGGATCTGGCAAAGGCGGCGGGCGCCAGGGTGGTAGGTACGGGACGCTCCGACTTCCCCAACCAGGTAAACAACGTGGTGGTGTTCCCCGGCATCTTTAAGGGCGCCCTGGAGGGACGGGCAAAAGCCATCACCGAGGAGATGAAACTGGCCGCCGCCGAGGCCATCGCAGGCCTGGTGGACGAGGCGGATTTAAACGAGGACAACATTCTGCCGGAGGCCTTCGACCCGCGGGTGGCAGATGTGGTCAGCAGAGCGGTGAAGGAACACATTTAGGAGCCGCTTATGTTGACAGACCCGATCACGCTCTATAAATTAATGGTGCTGTATATGCTGAAACAGGTGAATTTTCCCCTGACCAACTCCCAGCTCACCTCCTTTTTCCTGGACCATGAGTACACCACGTACTTCAGCCTCCAGCAGGCGTTAAATGAGCTTTTGGAGGCCGGGCTTTTAAAGAAGGAGGCCAGCCATAACAGCACCCGCTATGAAATCACCAGAGAGGGGGAGGAAACCCTCTCCTTCTTTGGCAAAAATATCAGTCCCACCATCACGGAGGACATGGATCAGTATCTGAAGGAAAACCGGTTCCGCCTCCGCAACGAGGTGAGCACCATCGCCGACTACTACAAGTCCACCAATCAGGACTACATTGTCCACTGCGAGGTGCGGGAAGGACGCGCGCCGGTCATCTCCCTGGATCTGTCAGTGCCGGACAAGGAGCAGGCGGAGGCCATGTGCAGCAAATGGAAGGGGAAAAATCAGGAGATTTACGCGTTTATCATGAAAACGCTGATGAGTATGTCTTAGGGGGGAACAGGATGAAGAAGGGATTTTACCAGGATTGGGAACGGGAGTGGCGAAAGCTGAAACGGATGCGCTTTTTTTATTTAGTGCTGCCGGTCTTTGTGACCATGCTGTCGGTGCGGATCATCCAGGTCTATTTCCATCTGAAACTGGAGCAGGTGAAAAAGCAGGCGGCGAGCTACCGCCGGGAGGCGATGCAGGACGCCGATGGCCAGGAAACGGCGGAAACAGGGGAAACGGCCGGTTCCGGGGCGCAGCCGCCTGCCGCTAACGAGGCCGGGAGCGAGGAAAAGGCAGCGCAGGCCAGCGAAGGCATCCCGATGGACGCGGCTAAAAAACCGGTTCCTGTCCCAGCGAAAAAGGCGGAAATGGAATTGTTCACGCCGGAGCCGGCCGGAGAGCCGGCGGATGCGGTGCCCGTTTCCTCCTGCACGGTGACGGAGGACGTTTAGCCAATTATCCTCAGACGCAGCCGGAGCTGCCTGGGCGGCAGAAAGGAAGGTTTCTGCTGTCCCGGCAGCTCCGGTTTTGTGTCGTAGAAAAAGGCGCTCCCTGTGGCCGGAAAGCCTCCGGCGGGATGGGCGCACTTTTTCATTTTCCTGTTTTATTCTCACTTTTTCGCCGGACTCCGGTACTTTCTATCCCACTCCGGCTCCTCTCCCGGCTTTGGCGGGCGGCATCCGGAGACCCGATACAGATCTTCCGCCATAGTTTCGATCACGTCCCGCAGCTCCAGATGATCCAGGGAAAAGGCCTGCTCCACCGCCTCTTTTCCCAGCCACGCCCCCAGGATGTTGCCGCAGATAGCCCCGGTGGAATCGCTGTCTCCCTTGTGGTTCACCGCCGCCCGGATGGCCGCGGCAAAATCGTCCTGGTAGCGCACCGCGCAGAACACGGCGATGGCCAGGGCCTCCTCCGCCACCCAGCCTTCTCCCAGGGCATGGATGGCGGCCAGATCGGAGAGCGAGTCCTCGTTGGCCAGCCAAATCGCCTGTTTCGTCAGCTTGTCGATTTTCCCCTCCGGATCCGCCTCCCTCGGCAGAGAAATCTTCATGCAGTCCTCCAGACGCTCATATTGCCGGTCCTGGACGGCACGGAACACACAGGCCGCCAGCCAGCCGGAGCTGCCCCAGGCCAGGGGATGGCCGTGGGTGAGGGCCGCGTCCTCGCAGGCCAGTTTCACGCAAAGGGATTCCGTCGGGTTCTCAGGATCCCCGTCTGCCACCAGACCGTAGGGGGCGGCCCGCATCACCGTTCCGCAGCCCTTGCTGTTATTTACCGGCTCCTCCATGGTTCCGCCGTCAGGGCTGTTGCGGATGGCGCTTAAGCAGGTGTTTCCGGGAGCGCGGCAGGCGTGGAGGCGGCTGTCGCTGTAAATCCACATTTTCGGCCCGTCCTGTTCCATCCGGGAGACATTCCCCTGGGTTCCCAGCCACTCCCGATAAGCCAGCCATACATCCGGCATTACTCCCCCTGCATGGACATGATTTTTGTAATACACTATGGCATTGGCGGCAAACAGGGTCATCTGGGTATCGTCGGAAATCACCGCCGGGTTTCCCGCCTGTTCCAGCGTCTGAATCCCGCTGGGACCGTACTGATCAAAAATCGCCGCCTCATTCTGAAATTCCACGGGATACCCCAGGGCGTCGCCCACCGCCCCGCCTAACAGGCAGCCGGTGAAACGGCTTTGCACCGAGGTTTTCGGCCTGGGGATCGCCGGCAGACCTTTCCCGTCTCCCCGCGTTCCGGGCATGGGGTCATCTCCTTCCCGTTCAAACCGGTTTTTCCCGCCATTCGTTTCCGGATCATCTGGATCCGGGAGCTGCTGCTGCCCGTTCTCCTGTTTCTCCCCCCAGGCAAGAAAAAACTCCAGATCCCAGCGCATTTCTTCTGGGCTCTGATACCGTTTGTTCCGGTCATACTCACAGGCCCGCAGGATGATCCGCGCCAGAGGCCCCCCGGCGCGGGTGGGCACAGGAAAAGACTCTCCGTTCATGCGGCGGGCAAAGGCATTTTCCTGATCCTGGCCGGTGACAGGCACTGGCGGCTCTGGCCAGAAGGGCAGGCGGCCGCCGTTTAGCAGCTGATACAGCACCAGGCCCAGGCTGTAGAGACCAGCGGTGGTGCTGTCGGGCCCGCCCTTCCACACCTCCGGCGCCATGTAGGCGGCAGCGGCAGCCTTACCCGCGGCTGTTTCCGCGCTTTCTGCGCTTTCCACGGCGGTGCCAGCTCCTCCCAGCTGAAACACGCCGTCCCTGGTGACATAGATGTTTTCCGGTCTCACGTCCCCGTGGAGAATGCCCTCCCTTTCGCGGGCCTCCAGCGCCCTGCACAGATCAATGGCCAGCTGGAGCACGTCATTTCCGTTAAATCCCGGCCTTTTTTGGTACTCCTCTAAAGGCGTCAGGGCCTCCGCCTGGACCGGCACGTCCCATCCTGCCTTCGGTTTCTTGTTTTTTCTCCCAAAAAGCATGGCTCTCCTCCTCGTCTGTATCCCAGGTTTTGTTTCTGCCATTATATCATAGGAAGATTCGGCGGACAATATTGGGCGCCGCAGCATTGCGATATGCTACGGCGCCCTTTGTCTTTTAGGTTTCCTCCGTTGGTTCTATTTCTGATTCTTTTAGCTCGGTTTCAGAGGGATCTTCGGAAACTGGCTCTTCCGGCTCTGTCGGTTTTTCTGGTTCCTGGCTTTCCGGCTCCTCCGGTTCAGACACCTCGTCCAGGTCTCCTTCCTCCTCGGAAGGTTCCCCGGCGTCTGGATCGGATTCCGCATCCGGGTCTTTCCCAGAATCCGGCTCCAGTTCTTCCTCATCTTCCCCGGCATCTGGTTCCAGTTTTCCTGTTTCAAGGTTCTCTTCAGCCTCCGGTTCTTCCGGCTCTGCGCCGTCGTCCGGTTTCTCTACCGGGTTCGCCGGTTCTTCGCTATCCAGGACGGTATCCGGTTTCTCATCGTCATCGTCCTTGTCCAGGTCTGTCTCCGGCAGATCAGATGGGGTTGCCATCGGTTCCTCTGGGATCTCCAGGCTTAGGAGCAGGGCGTTTGTTTCCTGGGGGATTACAGTCAATGTGACGTCAAATACTGCATTGCTCTCGTTTGTTTTATCAATCGTCACTTCTTTCGTATGCGATTCACACATATTCTCCCCTACGTAAATGGAATCCATATTAAGCATATAGGTTCCATACCACAATTCTGCCTTAAACGTATCCCCTTCTTTTTCAAGACTACCAAAATGATGGTTATCTAACCAATACTTGCCTTCCACCATATCGAAATAGACTTCCATCGTATCCGGAATATCTCCATCGCCCGTCTTGATATTGAATGTAACCGGATATTTCTCTATTTCCAAATTAATTTCATGAACGAAATCCCCCAGGGAAGTGGGCACTGCATTCGTTTCCTTCGTAACATATCCGTCCGCAGAAACACGCATGGAGTACTCTCCCTCCGGCAGCTCACATTCAAAATATCCCTCTGCATCAGAATACATCGTTTCCACTAACTTCCCGCCGCTATAGAACTCTACTTTCGCATCAGGAACGTACCAGGAGCGATCTTCCGAACATATGGTATATCCCCGGACACCACAGTCGATCCCCGACTTCCGGTATGGCTGAAGGTTCCATCTGCACTCAGCGGTCCCGCTCTCTGGTATCTCTACAGTAGTGACATAAGTCTCGTAGTAATCTGCACGCACCCATACCCGGTATATGCCAGGATCCAGCCGGTTCTGATTCACACAATACCCATCGTTTTTCGTGTAGACGCTGTCCATCACATCCTCTGCCAGTAGCCATACAAGAGCCTGGGGAATCGGTTTTCCGGTTTCCGCGTCTGTCACGTAAGCCTCCCATCCGTCTGATACCATTGTCTGGGTTTTCACCATTGTGGCCTGCAACTTTTTCTCCGCTCCATCCGTGATTTCCAACGGTATCTCCACATCGTCATATCCGTCTGCGGATATAAGCAGCGTATACGTTCCATCCGTCAGATACATAGCCCCTTTGCAAAGACCATTCCCATCGCTGGTGGCCTCCTCCAGGATCTCTGTCTCCCCATCCCTCCGGACTTTTACTGTGGCATTGGGAATTGCAGTATTCGTATTCTTTTCATAGATCTGAACCGACCACAACGCAGTTCCAATGGGCTGCAGCGGAACCTTTAACACGTTTTCCTTATCCTGTTCTATGGTTAATGACGTTTTATACGTGCTATACTTTTCTTTCGACACAGTGAGGGTATACGTTCCCTCCGTCAAATCCTTCCCCTTGCAGAATCCGTTTTCGTCGGTCGCGTATTCCAGCAGCAGCACATCATCCTGCAAAATATTCACCGTTGCTTTCGGGAGTGCAAGGCCCGTACTAGAGTCTGTAACCGTAACCGACCATCCCCCCTTCGGTTTCTCATCAGGAGTCAGCTTTACCACCAGATCCGAGACCCCTCCAGACTGGGACATCACATCCATCTCACAGGGCACGTAGCCATTGGAAGTAACCCGGATTTTGTGATCCGTGCTCACCAGGGAAAGGCCTCCGAAACGGCCATCCGCTCCCGTATAAAGGACTTCCGGGATGGAGCCGTTCCAAAGCAGCTCGACCCGCGCCTGGTCGATGGGATCACCGGTTTCCGCATCGATGACCGTTCCTTTGTAGCTGTAGTTGATCTCCCCCTTACGGGTACATTCCTTTACGATTCCGGTCTCCTCAATGTGGATAGAGCGCGGCGGATCCGGTATATCAAACAGCGCCCATTCTGCGCTGAGCACCTTGCTCAATTCCGCATACACACTGCCGAGAAAATGAAATTTTCCATCAAGACAGAACTGAAAAAGACCTCCCGGTATGGGTTTCGCTTCCCCGTCTAATCCAATTCCTATCTTGCCGCCCACATCCGACAGCTTTAAACCCAGGAACGAAAGGGGAAATCCCGCCACAAACATCAGACGCGCACTGCCATACAGCTCCAATTCATTTAAAGAGGGGTCTGACTCAAACAGAGGAGTCCACTCCCCATCCTCTTCAAGGGTAATTCCGGCTTTTAAATCAAAATGGCCTCCAATGGTACCGCCGCCTTCCAGACTCGGTTCCAGCCCGATGGATACGCCTGCTAAAAAACCCGGTATGGAACCAAAGGGGATTTTTATCTCTCCTAGTGGAATCCTCTCTCTTTTATTATCGGGATCGAAATCCGTCTCCTTCAAAGCGGAAAACATCAGATCTGCCTCGGCATCTATCTCCATCGTACATCGTTCAATCTGAAACTCCCCGTCTATCGTTTCCGCCTGGTAATCATAAAATATGCGGTTCAGCAGAAAACTTCCCTCAACCTTGATCCCGTTATTCGAGTACGTGAGGGCGATCGGGCCTCCTATTCCATGAAAGGTTCCGCTTTCCCTGCTCCTGGCCATCGCCCTGGCCGCAGGCTGTACCGTCACTCCCTCCGCAGGGATGAACTCTCCCCCTGTCTCCACAACGCCAGAGATGTGGATAGAATCCACCACTTCCTCCAATAAGGGCTGCTCATAGTGCACCACAGCCCCGGAATCAGTCTCTTCCACGCCGGTCACCCGAATGGCGATATCATTCCACGGGGACTCCTCGTCGTGGAGAATGCGGATTTCTCCGGCTTTCCAGTTCTGCACCTCCGCCTGGTCGGGAACCGTCACGATGCCGGCCTCCGGATCGTCGGCAAACTCCAGGGTCTGCATGGTGACGCTGCTGTCAAATTCTACGCCCTCATACTCCGGGAAGGTGATGCTGCCCTGGTTTCCGGAGCCGGAGCTGCTGCCGCCGGAACTTCCCCCGGAGTGGCTACCGCCACCGCCACCGCCGCCCCCACCGCCGGAACCTCCGCCGGAACCTCCGCCGCTGAAGGGATTGGCGGCGCCGTTTCCAGCCGCCAACGGGGCGGTCAGAATCCCCTTTCCTTCCACGTACTGCACCACGCCGTCCACCGTCCATTTGCCGTCGGCGTTGACCTCATAGCCGTCCGGGGTGGTGCAGTTTGCGTACATTTTTCCCTCTGTGTCAAAGAGATAGCAGTACCCGTCGATCCACGCCCACTGACCGGTCAGAGCCCGGCCGAAATAGCCGTCATGGGCCATATTCAGGAAATACCAGGTCTGACCGTCCAGATGCCAGCCGGACTGGAGTTTTCCATTGTCATCCAGAAGGTATCTCCCCGTCTCGTCGCTGACCCATCCCTTCTGCCGCACTCCGTCCTGCTCATAATACCAGTCCGTACTCTCCTGTTTCCATTCGCCTGCATAGGCTACGTTCTGAAACAGCATGGTGCAAATGAGCATCCACACCAATATTCTCATTTTTGTTCTTGCTTTCAGATACAATTCCTCCCTTTTTGGCAGCCAGTGTTCCGTTTTCCTCTGTCCTCCTTTTCTCTCTGACACTGGTTCCGTAATTTTAAAAATTTTCAGACTATTTCCGTCTGTGTCCCTATATTTTAGAATATCAGAACCTTGGGGACTGCGCAAGCAGATTACCCCCCCCCCGGTATTTTTCAGCGATTTTTGTAAAATATGCACAAAAAAACAGGGCCCCCGCGGCGGCCAAATGACCGGTCTCCGCGGTTTCCCTGTCTCTCTCTTTCCTTTTCTCCTGTTTTCCAGCCGTCCTATTTCTGGTTTTCCCCCGTTTCGGGAGCCTCAGCCGGCATTTCCGGTTCCTCCGGTTTCAGATAGGACTCCAGATACTCCCAGATCTCCTCCCGCCCCTGCTTTGTCTCCGCGGAGAAGGGGATGATCAGGCCCTCTTTCTCCATATTCAAAGTGGTGCGGATCAGCTTTACCTGCTTTGCCACCTGGCTGCGCTTGATCTTATCCAGTTTGGTGGCGATGATGATGGGGTGGTAGCCGTTGTCCACGATCCAGTCGTACATCATCCTGTCGTTGGCGGAGGGCTCGTGGCGGATGTCGATGAGGAGGAATACGCATTTCAGCGCTTTGGAATTCCTCAGATACCGCTCGATCATTTTCCCCCACTTGGCCTTCACCTCCACGGACACCTTGGCGTAGCCGTAGCCGGGCAGATCCACGTAGTACATATCCTTATTGATCAGATAAAAGTTGATGGTCTGGGTCTTTCCCGGCTGGGAGGAGGTTCTGGCTAAGGACTTCCGGTTCATCAGCGCGTTGATCAGGGAGGATTTCCCCACGTTTGATTTTCCCGCGAAGGCAAACTCCGGCAGCTCGTTTTCCGGCAGCTTGCTGGTGATGCCGCACACGGTCTCCAGCTCGGCGCTCTTTATGATCATGTTCGTTCTCCTCTCCTGTTTACACAAATGCTTCCCGCAGCACATCCTCCATGGCCTTCACGTAAACGATCGTCAGGCCTCCGGTGATCTCCCTGGAGAGCTCGGAAATGTCCCTGCGGTTCTTATCCGGCACCAGCACCTTTTTCATGTGGGCCATCTTCGCCGCCAGCACCTTTTCCTTTAAACCGCCGATGGGCAGTACCCGGCCCCGGAGGGTGATCTCCCCGGTCATGGCCACCTTGGCGGACACCTTTTTCCCGGTTACGGCGGAGAGCATGGCCGTGGCCATGGTGATGCCGGCAGAGGGGCCGTCCTTGGGCACTGCCCCCTCCGGGATATGGATGTGAATGTCGTGTTTCTCAAAATACTCCTCGTCCACCCCGTACTCCGCGCTCACGGAGCGGATGTAGCTGAGAGCCGTCTGGGCGGACTCCTTCATCACGTCTCCCATCTGGCCGGTGAGCTTTAGCACGCCCTTTCCAGGCATGACGTTCACCTCGATCTGCAGGGTGTCCCCTCCCACGCTGGTCCAGGCCAGGCCGCGGACGATACCCACAGCGTCCTCCTCGTTGGCATCCTCAAAGGATACCCGCTCCTTGCCCAGGTATTTCTCCAGCTGGGCCTCGGTGACGTGGACGGAATCCCGTTTCTCCTCAATCACCTGTCTGGCCGCTTTCCGGCAGACGTCGCCGATGCGCCGCTCCAGGCTGCGGACTCCCGCCTCCCTGGTGTAGTTGTGGATGATTTTCTTCAGGGCCTTGTCGGAAATGGTAAACTGGCCTTCTTTTAAGCCGTTTCGCTCCATCTGCTTTTTCACCAGGTACTCCCGGCCGATGTGGAACTTCTCGTTCTCCGTGTAGCTGTTGATCTCGATCAGCTCCATGCGGTCCAACAGGGGGCCGGGGATGGTGGCGGTGGTGTTGGCGGTGGCGATGAAGAACACGTTGGACAAGTCGATGGGAGTCTCCACGTAGTGGTCCCGGAACTTCACGTTCTGCTCCCCGTCCAGCACCTCCAGCAGGGCGGAGGCCGTATCTCCCTTGTAGTCGCTGCTCACCTTGTCGATCTCGTCCAGAAGCATCAGGGGATTGGCCACCCCCGCCTGCCGCAGGCCGTCCACCAGGCGGCCGGGCATGGCGCCCACGTAGGTCTTCCGGTGGCCGCGGATCTCCGCCTCATCCCGGATGCCTCCCAGGCTGATGCGGACGTATTTCTTATTCAAGGCCCTGGCCACAGAGCGGGCGATGGAGGTTTTTCCCGTTCCAGGAGGACCCACCAGGCAGAGGATGGTGCTACCCTGCTTTTTCGTCAGGGTGCGCACCGCCAGATACTCGATGATCCGCTCCTTCACCTTTTCCAGGCCGTAGTGGTCGTGGTTTAAGATCTCCTCCGCCCGTTTTAAATCCTGGTTGTCCTTGGACATCTTGTTCCAGGGCAGCTCCAGCAGGGTCTCAATGTAAGTGCGGAGCACGTTTGCCTCCTGGCTGCCGCTGGGCATGGTCTTAAAACGGCTGATCTCCTTGCGGATCTTTTCCTTTGTCTCCTTGTCCGCCTTCAGCTGCTCCAGCTGCCTCTCGTACTCGTCTCCTTCCGTGCCGGGGCTGTCCTCCCCCAGCTCGTCCCGGATCACCCGCAGCTGCTCCCGCAGGATGTAATCCCGCTGGTTCTTGTCAATGGCCTCCTTCACCTTCATCTGGAATTCCCGCTTGATCCGCACGATGGAGATCTCGTCCATGAGGGCCTTTAACACCCGCTCATATTTTTCCGTCACAGTCATGCTCTCCAGGATGGTCTGGCGGGCCCGGTACTCGAAGGGCAGCTGGACCGCCGTCTCCTCCAAAAGCTCCTCCAGGTTATTGGTTCCCAGCAGGGCGGGGAGAATTTCCTTGGCCGCCCGCTGGTTTTCCTTTCCGTACTCCTCCAGCTTTTCCTTCAACACCCGGCTCATGGCCTCGGCGGTGAGGTAGTCCAGATCCTCCTTCTCCATGGGAAGATCCTGGATCTCTCCCATCAGCATGGGCTCGTCGGAATCCAGGCACACCAGCTCTCCTCTGCCCATGCCGTCCACCATCACCCGCACGATGCCGCCGGGGAGTTTTACCAGCTGTTTTACCATGGAAACGGTGCCGATGGGGCAGAGCTGATCCACTGTGGGATCCTCGATCTCCGGATCCTTCTGGGCCGTGAGAAAGACCTTCTGGTCTCCCACCATGGCCTTCTCCACCGCCTTCACCGACTTCTCCCGGCTCACGTCAAAATGTATGGTCATTCCAGGAAGTACCGTCAGGCCCCTCAGGGCCACCACCGGCATGGTTATGTTTCTTTCTTCCAATCTGTTTCCTCCTCCTGTATCCAATATATCTCATACGCAAAATGGGAGCGGCGCTCCCATTTCACGTGAACATTTCCTCTGTTTTATTTTACAGGACGTCCAGACGGCCGCCCTCGGTTTCCCTCTGCCGCCTTAGGCGATCTCCCCTGTCCTGTCCTTTTTCAGGCGCTGGCCAAAGGCTTTTCTGGGAACGGCCGTATCCCGGTAAACGATCTCCGGCTTTCCCGTCTTTTCCACCACGTCCCTGGTGATGGTGCAGATTCCGATGGTGCTGTCGGAGGGGATCTCGTACATCAGATCCACCATCACCGACTCCATGATGGCCCGCAGGCCTCTGGCTCCGGTCTTCCGCTCCACCGCCAGCTCCGCGATCTTCTCGATGGCGTCGGGGGTGAACTCCAGCTTTACGTCGTCCAGCTCAAACAGCTTCTGGTACTGCTTGGTCAGGGCGTTCTTCGGCTCCGTGAGGATCCGCACCAGGGCCGCCCGGTCCAGAAGATTTAAGGACACGGTCACCGGCACACGGCCGATAAACTCCGGAATCAGGCCGAATTTCACCAGATCCTCCGGCAGGGCCTGATGGAGCAGCTGGTCGATGTCCATGGTGTTCCGATCCATGATCTCCGCGTTAAAGCCGATGGAGCTGGTGGAAATCCGTCTCTCCACGATCTTCTCCAGCCCGTCGAAGGCTCCGCCGCAGATGAACAGGATGTTGGTGGTGTCGATCTGCAAAAGCTCCTGGTGGGGGTGCTTTCTGCCTCCCTGAGGCGGAACGCTGGCCACCGTTCCCTCCAGGATCTTTAAGAGGGCCTGCTGTACGCCCTCGCCGGACACGTCCCTGGTAATGGAGACGTTCTCCGACTTTTTCGTAATCTTGTCGATCTCGTCGATATAAATGATGCCGTACTCCGCCCTGGCGATGTCATAGTCTGCCGCCTGGATGAGCTTTAACAGGATGTTCTCCACATCCTCGCCCACGTAGCCCGCCTCGGTGAGAGCCGTGGCGTCGGCGATGGCAAAGGGCACATTTAAGATCTTCGCCAGCGTCTGGGCCAGATAAGTCTTTCCGGAACCGGTGGGGCCTAACATCAGAATGTTGCTCTTTTGCACGTCTACGTCCATGGTTTTCCTGGATGTCACTCTCTTGTAATGGTTGTAAACCGCTACGGAAAGAACCTTTTTCGCCTCGTCCTGGCCGATGACGTACTCATCCAGAAATTCCTTGATCTCCTTGGGTTTCATGAGGTTGATGTCGTTTACGTCAAAGCCATCCTCCTCACCGGCCAGCTCCTCCTCCAGAATCTCCGCGCACAGATCAATGCACTCGTCGCAGATATACACATTTCCGGAGCCGGCGATCAGCTTTCTGACCTGGTCCTGCGTTTTCCCGCAGAAGGAACAGCGTATCTTGTCCTCTATCCTGCCTGGCATATTGCTACCTCGCTTTTTTCAAATTAAAATCATCTTACCGGCTGGTGATGACCCGGTCGATCAGGCCATAGGCCATGGCCTCCTCCGCGGTCATGTAGTGATCCCGCTCTGTATCCCTTGCGATCACCTCGTAGGGCTGGCCGGTGTTGGCCGCCAGGATCTCGTTTAACTTCCGTTTCGTCTGGAGAATCTTCTCCGCCACGATCTGGATCTCCGTGGCCTGGCCCTGGGCGCCGCCGGAGGGCTGATGGATCATCACCTCCGCGTTGGGGAGCGCCAGGCGCTTGCCCTTCGCGCCGCCTGCCAGCAGGAAGGCGCCCATGCTGGCCGCCATGCCGATGCAGATGGTGGAAACGTCACACTTGATATACTGCATGGTGTCATAGATGGCCATGCCCGCCGTCACGGAACCGCCGGGGCTGTTGATGTAAAGGCTGATGTCCTTGCCCGGATCCTCAGACTCTAAAAACAGCAGCTGGGCCACGATCAGGCTGGCGGACACGTCCGTCACCTCCTCGCCCAGGAAAATAATGCGGTCTTTTAACAGCCGGGAGTAAATGTCATAGGAACGCTCCCCGCGGCTGGTGGATTCAATAACATAAGGTACTAAACTCATCTTTATTACCTCCCGTTAAGAGAAAGGGCTGCCGCAATCCTTTGTGTGCAGCAGCCCGTAAAAATCTTATGCTAACTTTGCTTCTGCTACCAGGAAATCTACGGCTTCCTGTACAGCAAGATCTTCCTTCATGCTGGCGATCTCCGCCTCGCCCATGTAGCCCTTTAACTTCTCCGGCTCCATCTTGTAGGCTGCTGCCATCTTGCCGATCTCCTCATCTACCTTCTCGTCAGAAACCTGGATGTTCTCAGCCTTCGCAACTGCCTCAAGCACCAGTCTGGTCTCGATTCTCTTGACCGCCTGCGGACGCATCTGCTCCTTGATCTTGTCGATGGTCATTCCGGTGTACTGCATATACTGATCTAAGGAAATGCCGTGGCTCTGCATATTGCGGGCATACTCATTTACCATGTTGTCCAGCTGGGCGTCGATCATCGGCTCCGGGATCTCCATGGTGGCGTTCTTTACAACAGCCTCTACTACGCGGTTCTCATTCTCCGTAGCGGCCTGTTTCTCCTTCGCCTCCGCCAGTTTCGCTCTCACGTCAGCCTTGTACTCCTCCAGGGTCTCAAACTCGGAAACCTCGCCGGCAAACTCATCGTTTAACTCCGGGAGCTCCTTGTACTTGATCTCCTTTACCGTTACCTTGAACACGGCCGGCTTTCCTGCCAGCTCTGCCGCGTGGTACTCCGTGGGGAAGGTCACGTTTACTTCGCACTCCTCGCCGGCGTTCTTGCCGATGAGCTGCTCCTCAAAGGTGTCGATGAAGGTGTGGGAACCGATGGTCAGGGGGTAGTCCTCGCTCTTGCCGCCGTCGAACTGCTCTCCGTCCACATAGCCGTCAAAGTCGATCACCACCTGGTCTCCGTCCTGAACGGCTCTGTCGTCCACGGTCACCAGTCTGGAGTTCTGCTCCTGTACCTTCTTTAACTCTTTCTCCACGTCCTCGTCGGTCACTTCCGCGCTGGCCTTTTCTACTTCAACGCCCTTGTACTGGCCCAGGGTCACTTCCGGCTTTACGGCAACCGTAGCGGTGTAGATGAAGTCCTTGCCCTTCTCGATCTGCACCAGGTCGATCTCCGGTCTGGAAACGATGTCCAGTCCGCTCTCCTTGGCAGCGGCGTCGTAGGACTGGCCGATGGCCTCATTGGCAGCGTCCTCATAGAACACTTCCGGGCCGTACATTTTCTCGATCATGGCCTGCGGCACTTTTCCTTTTCTGAAGCCCGGCACATTGAATCTGTTTTTATTCTTTTTATAGGCATGGCCGATGGCCTCGATAAACTTCTCTGCCGGCACCTCCACCGTCAGCTTCGCCATATTCTTCTCTAATTTTTCTACCTGTAAACTCATCTCGTGGGTTCCTCCTTGAAATATATGTGAACCGCCTTCCATCAGGGCGTTGCACCTCAAGTTTGCATTATATCATACTACTTTGGTAAATATCAATAGGAAATTGCCTTTTTCTCGCTAAAAGTCCTTATTTTCCGGGCTTTCCAGACGTTGTTTTTTCCGGACATAAAACGGACATGACCGCTAACGCGGTCATCACGAATCATGAAAGCCAGATGGCTCCACGCCTGCGGCGTTCCCGCCATCTGCCGACGGTATTCGAAATACGGGCTATCGCCCTCCTTTCTCATACCGTCTTGCCCGTCTGATGCCGATATATCTGTGCGTGCAAGCACGCCCATCTATATCGTCGCCATCCGGGGCTTTCACAGTAAAATTCCGAATACCGGAAAGGAACCGCCGTCCCTCTCATGGTATCCGGAATTCTTCCATTTTATACCTTTATCCCTGCTGTTCTCCGCTTATACCTGGTCGTACTGGATGGCCGCCTTGATTTTAGCCGCCGCCTCCGGGGAATCCAAAAGCTTTAAAAGCTCCAGGCCCAGATCCAGGGCGTAGCCCAGTCCTCTGGCCGTGGTGACGTTCCCGTCGGTGACCACGCCCTGTCTGGTGTACTCCGCTCCCGTCAGCTTGTCCTCAAAGCCCGGGAAACAGGTGGCCGTCTTTCCCTCCAGGATTCCCAGTCCGCCCAGCACGGACGGTCCGGCACAGATGGCCGCCACCCGCTTGCCGGCCTCATACGCCTGCACCAGGTGCTCTCCCAGCTCTTTGCAGGCAGCCAGATTCGGGGCTCCGGGAAGTCCTCCCGGCAGGAAGAACACGTCTCCGTTCTCCCAGTCCACATCCTTTAACAGGCAGTCCGCCTTTACGGTGATCTTGTGGGAGCTCACCACCTCCAGGCTGTCGGTGATGGACACCAGGTTCACCTCCACACCGCCTCTGATCAGCACATCCGCAACTGCCAGGCACTCCACTTCCTCCATGCCCGGAGCCATAAACGCATATACCTTTGCCACAGTCAACAACTCCTTCCATCCTATATTTTCCGCATCGTCCCGGACCGCGCCGGGACCTCGCCTTGATTATAGTATACCCCGCGGGAAAAAGCAACCGCCTGGCCGGATGGCCGGTGGGTTGGCAGGTTCCCTCGGGGTTTTCGTCACAGTTTCACGCCGCCTGGTTTCAGACGCCGGGATCCTCGCCCGTCTCCAGGATCCGTCTGGCCCTGGCGTACTTTTCCCGCCAGCGGCGGATCTGCTCCTCAGAAACGAAGGCGCAGCCCGCCAGCCTGGTCTCGTCGCTGTTGTGGGCTAAGTCGGCCAGTTTCACCGCCTTTGCCACAGGATTTTCCCGGATGGCCCGCACGTAATCAAAGTAGTCCGTTCCCTCCTCGTGGGTTAAGAGCCGCAGAGCCTCTGTCACCTCTTTCGGAAACTCCTTTTCCAGCTCCTCCAGGGTGACGGGCGTGTCCTCCACCACGTCGTGGAGCAGGGCCACGCAGACGGTAATCTCGTCTGTCATCTGCTCCGCTAAGTGGAAGGGATGAAAAATGTATGGCAGTCCGCCGGTGTCCGTCTGTCCGTGATGGGCGGTGTAGGCCAGTTTCATGGCTTTGTTTGTAAGCGCGGTATAGATCATGGTTTTATTTCCCCAGCTGGCTCAGGCGTTCCTTCACCTGCTCCATCATGTGCGTGTATTTTTCCAGTTTCGCCCGCTCCTCCGCTACTTTTGCTTCGGGGGCGCGGCTCATGAATTTTTCGTTGTTCAGCATTCCGTTGACCCGGGCCAGCTCTCCGGCCAGGCGTTTCTCCTCCGCCTGCAGCCGCTCGATCTCCTTCTCAATGTCCACCAGCTCCGCGAAGGGCAGGTAGATATTGGCCTGGGGGATCACCGCGGAAACGGCGTCGTCGCCGATGCCCGCCTTATCCTTCTGCAACAGGACCTCGCTGGCGTAGCCCAGGGTGGCGAAGAACACCTTGCTGTGCTCAAAGATGGCTAACAGCTCGTCGTTTTCAGACACCACGTACACCTTCGCCTTCTTGCTGGGGGGCACGTTCATGGAGGTTCTCACGCCGCGGATGGCGCGAACCGCCTCCTTGATGGTCTCCACCGCTTTCTCCTCGGCGGCGAAATCCCACTCCGCCCGGTACTCCGGCCATGCGGAAATCATGATGGACTCCTCCTCATCCTGCAGGTTGCAGAAGATTTCCTCCGTGATAAAGGGCATGAAGGGATGAAGCAGCTTTAAGGACTGGATCAGCACCGTCTTTAAGGTCCAGATGGCCGCCGCCTTGGTGGCGTCGCCGTCGCCCCAGAGACGGGGCTTTACCATCTCGATGTACCAGTCGCAGAACTCCTCCCAGATGAAGTCGTAGACCTTCTGGAGGGCGATTCCCAGCTCGTACTTGTCCATATTCTCCGTCACGTCCTTCGCCAGGCGGTTCACCTTGGAGAGGATCCACTTGTCGGCCATGGTCAGATCGCTCATTTCTGCCGTGCCTTCCGGAGCTTTTTCAATGTTCATCATGATGAAACGGCTGGCGTTCCACACTTTATTTGCAAAATTGCGGCTGGCCTCCACTCTCTCCCAGTAGAAACGCATATCGTTTCCGGGGGCATTTCCCGTCATCAGGGTCATGCGCAGGGCGTCGGCGCCGTATTTTTCCACTACCTCTAGGGGATCAATGCCGTTTCCTAAGGATTTGCTCATCTTCCGTCCCTGGGAATCCCGCACCAGGCCGTGGATGAGCACGGTGTGGAAGGGAACGGTTCCCGTCTGCTCCAGGGCGGAGAACACCATGCGCACCACCCAGAAGAAAATGATGTCGTAGCCGGTCACCAGCACGTCGGTGGGGTAGAAATACTTCATCTCCTCCGTCTGCTCCGGCCAGCCTAAGGTGGAGAAGGGCCACAGGGCGGAGGAGAACCAGGTATCCAGGGTATCCTCGTCCTGGGTCATGTGGGCGCAGCCGCACTTCGGGCATTTCTCCGGCTGCTCTCTGGCCACCACCAGCTCTCCGCACTCATCGCAGTAGTAGGCCGGGATGCGGTGGCCCCACCAGAGCTGTCTGGAAATGCACCAGTCCCGGATGCCCTCCAGCCAGTGAAGGTAGGTCTTTCCAAAGTTTTCCGGCACGAATTTCAAATCGCCGGTGTGCAGGGCCTGGATGGCAGGCTTTGCCATCTCCTCCATCTTTACAAACCACTGCTGCTTGACCATGGGCTCTACGGTGGTCTTGCAGCGGTCGTGGGTGCCTACGTTGTGGGAGTGGGGAACCACCTTTACCAGCAACCCCTGCTCCTCCAGATCTGCCACCATGGCTTTTCTGGCCTCGTAGCGGTCCATGCCGAAGTATTTGCCCGGCACGGAAATGGTGGCGTCGTCGTTCATCATGCAGATCTCCGGCAGGTTGTGGCGGCGCCCCACCTCAAAGTCGTTGGGGTCGTGGGCCGGGGTGATCTTCACGCAGCCGGTTCCGAACTCCTTGTCCACGTACTCGTCGGCGATCACCGGGATCTCCCGGTCTGTGAGGGGCAGGCGCAGGGTCTTTCCGATTAAATCCTTATACCGCTCGTCCTCCGGGTTTACGGCCACGGCCGTATCTCCCAGCATGGTCTCCGGGCGGGTGGTGGCGATCTCCACAAACCGGCCTTCCTCCCCGACGATGGGGTAGTTGATATGCCAGAAATATCCGTTCTGCTCCTGGTGCTCTACCTCGGCGTCGGAGATGGAGGTCTGGCACACCGGGCACCAGTTGATAATGCGGGAGCCTTTATAAATGTAGCCTTTCTCGTACAGCTTGATGAAAACCTCCTGTACGGCCTTGGAGCAGCCCTCGTCCATGGTGAAACGCATCCGGTCCCAGTCGGGGGAAACGCCCATCTTGTACATCTGGCTCACAATGCGGCTCTCATACTCCTCTTTCCACTTCCAGGCCTCCTTTAAAAAGCCCTCTCTGCCCAGGTCGTGCTTGTCAATGCCTTCTTCCTTCAGCTTGTTGATGACCTTGACCTCCGTGGCGATGGCGGCGTGATCCGTGCCTGGCTGCCACAGGGCCTCATAGCCCTGCATCCGCTTGTAACGGATTAAAATGTCCTGCATGGTATTGTCCAGGGCATGGCCCATGTGCAGCTGGCCCGTTACATTGGGCGGCGGCATCACGATGGTGAAGGGCTTTTTCCCTTTCCGCTCCCCTTCCTTCGCGTCTGCGTGGAAGTATTTTTTGTCCAGCCACTTCTGATAAATGCGGCTCTCAATCTCTCCTGGAGTGTAGGTTTTTTCCAGTTCTTTCATGGTCGTCTCCTTTTGTTTTCCTATTTTTATATGGTTTATATCTGTTTTCTCACAATGCGGTACTCGTCGTCCAGGCGGTAGAAGGGGCAGTCAAACTGCCGGCCCGCCAGAAAATGGGCCATCTCATCCTCGTCCAGCTGGGCTTCACACACGTAATAGCCGTAGTCCTCGTCGTAGACGTAGTTTTCACAGCTTTCACAGCTGCTACTCTCTCTCCGGCAGGAACTGTCTCTTTTCATCGGCGCTCCTCCTGATCCCTTCCGGGTCCTCTAAATACGCCTCCAGAATGCGGTAGGCGATCTCGCTCCCCTTCAGTTTCTCCAAAGCCTCCTTTGCCGGCACCCAGACGGCGGAATCCACCTCGGTGGAAAGGTTTAAATCCACCTTGTCTCCAAATCCTACATAGCCCAGCATCAAAAGCTCCTTCTCCGGGATGGCAAAGCTGCGGACGCGGCTGATGGAATCCAGCTTTACGCCGATCTCCTCCTCCACCTCCCGGAAGGCCGTCTCCTCCGCCGTCTCCCCCGGCTTTATGTATCCGGCCACCAGCACGTAGTTGTTTTCCATAATGTAGTCCTGGCGCAGCAGGGCCACCTCCTCAAACTGGTTGACCGCCAGGGTGATGATGCAGGGCGCCGGATGCTCATACCAGGCAATGTCACAGCCGTCGCAGAAGGGCACTTCCCCTTCGTCCCACATCTTCCGCATCCTCAGTTTTTTCCCGCATTCCGGGCAAAATTTATACAGCATATGCCTCTCCTTTCCTGATGGCAGCGCCGGTCCGGTCCACACGGGGCGCGCCGCGGCGCCGGTTCGCGCCAGGGCCATTTCCTTTCACAGGGACGCAAAAGAAAACACGTCCTGATAAAAGGAAAAAGCCCTCTGCACGCAGCATCTGCGTACAAAGGGCGAATCATCGCGGTACCACCTTTGTTTCTGCCGTCCTACCTTGAACCGGCAATCTCTTTTAGTCCTGTAACGGGGACCATCCGGGAACGGCTGATCACGCAACGCCTGATTTCACCGCCCAGCTCCAAAGCTACCTTCGGCCTCTCCTCCCCGGCGCGCCTTCCAGCCTGTGAGCGCCCCTCTCTGTCGGGATCGGAAGACTTACTCCTCTTTTTCCCAGCCTGTGGTCTATTCTTTCCCTATCATATAGAGTTTGGGCCGGTTTGTCAAGCCTTGATCCGCGGTTCTACACCTTAATCCGGGCAGCCACCTCGCCGCTTAAAGCGATGCGCCTGGTTCCGGTGCCGATGATCAGGCTACCGGCGCGGTTCTGGATCACGCTCACCGTGGTCCCCACCTCCACGCCCCGGATTCTCAGAAACTCCAAAAATTCCGGGATGCCAAGCATCCATTTGATCTCGCAGCGCTCCCCCGCCTTTGCCTCCGACAATGATTTCATAACGAATCCCTCCTCCATCCAGCATAGGACGGAGGAAGGATATTAGTCAAGGGTAATTCTCTCCTTTTCCGGCCGGAACCGTTTCGCGAACCGTTTTCCCACCGCTCCCGTTCCCGGTGGGAGCGGCGAAACACCGTCAGGCTAAAAACCGCTCCAGATCCTCCTCCACGGTGGAGATCCCTCCGATGCCGAACTGCTCCGCCAGAAGGCCGGCCACGCCGGGGGAGAGGAAGGCGGGCAGAGTGGGGCCCAGATGGATGTTTTTCACTCCCAGGTGAAGAAGGGCCAAAAGCACGATCACCGCCTTCTGCTCATACCAGGAAATGTTGTACACGATGGGCAGGCCGTTGATGTCCTCCAGGCCGAAGGCCTCCTTTAGTTTCAGGGCGATCACCGCCAGGGAGTAGGAATCGTTGCACTGGCCGGCGTCCAGGACTCTGGGAATGCCGCCGATGTCCCCCAGATCCAGCTTGTTGTAGCGGTATTTGGCGCAGCCGGCGGTGAGGATCACCGTGTCCTTGGGAAGGGCTTTCGCAAACTCCGTGTAATACTCCCTGGAGCGGCTCCTGCCGTCGCAGCCGGCCATCACCACGAATTTTCGGATGGCGCCGGATTTCACCGCCTCCACAATGGGGCCGGCCAGGGCCATCACCTGGCTGTGAGCAAAGCCGCCCACGATCTCCCCCGTCTCCAGCTCCTCCGGCGGGGCGCACCGTTTGGCATGGCGGATCAGAGGGGAGAAATCCTTTTCCTCCCCCGGCTCCCCCGGAATGTGGACGCAGCCGGGATACCCGGCGGCCCCGGTGGTGTACACCCGGTCTTTGTAGCTGTCCTTCGGGGGCACCAGGCAGTTGGTGGTGAGGAGCACCGGCCCGTGGAAAGCCTCAAACTCCTCCCGTTGTTTCCACCAGGCGTTTCCGTAATTTCCCGCGAAATGGCTGTACCGTTTAAAGGCCGGGTAATAGTGGGCTGGCAGCATTTCCGAGTGGGTGTAGACGTCCACGCCGGTGCCCTCCGTCTGCTTTAACACCATTTCCAGGTCCCGCAGGTCGTGGCCGGAGACCAGAATGGCCGGATTCTTTCTCACGCCGATGTTCACCTTCGTGATCTCCGGCTCCCCGTAGGCCGCCCGGTTGGCCTGGTCCAACAGGGCCATGGCGTCCACTCCGTATTTTCCAGCCTCCAGCACCAGGGCCGTCAGGGTTTCCGCCCCCGCGTCCCCGTCCAGGGTCGCCGCCAGGGCCCGCTGGAGGAAGGCGTCGATGTTTTCATCTCCCATCCCCAGGGCACCGGCGTGTTTCAGATAAGCGGCCATGCCCTTTAAGCCGTAGGTGAGAAGCTCCCGCAGGCTCCTCACGTCCTCGTCCTCCGCCGTCAGCACCCCCGCCGCCGGGTGAACGGTCTTCTCCTCCGTCCAGAGGGCCGCCTCTGAGAGGGTTCCCGCCGCCTTCGCCGCCTGAAGGGAGGGCCGGGTTTCCAAAAGCCCTGCTTTCTCCCGCTGGACCTTCCGGATGTCTTTTTCTATAGCCCGGTCGTCAAAGTTGGCATTTGTGATGGTGACAAAGAGGCCGTCCCGCACCAGACGGCTGTCCTCCTCCGGCACCGGCTCCCCTGCCTCCCTCATGCGGGTCAGCAGCTCCGCCAGGCCTTTGACGCTGTAAATCAAAACGTCCTGGAGCCTGGCTGTGGACGGTTTCTTTCCGCACACTCCCGCCCTGGTGCAGCCGCTGCACCCCGCCGTCTCCTGACACTGATAGCAAAACATTTCTCCGCTGTTCTTCATAATCTAGTCTCCTTTCCGCCTCTTGGGATAGGGATAGGATAACAGAACAGCGGGGAAGATTCTGTTGGAATTCCAACAGTTTTAGAAAATCTTTGAAATGGGGATGAAATCGCAGCCGCTCTGGCCTCCCTTACGGATGTCCATAGGCAACCAGCGGATCGCCCCTGCCCACCCCCAGGGCCGTGGTATAGTAGAGTACAATGCCGTCAAATTCCGCCCGCACCTCCTGAACCGTCTCCCCGTCCCCGTTCTCAATCCGCCCCAGCAGATGGCCGGAAAAGACCGGCATATTGGCCGAGACCTCCGGATACCAGAACCCTTGCGTTTCCGCCTCCACGTAAACCATTTCCACGATCTCCGTCTGCTCTCTCTCCCAGGTTTCTCCCGGGAGGATGCCAAGATGCCTTAAAAGCGCCTCCACATCCTGGACGCAGGCGTCCACCTCCTCCCTCGACCATCTCCCCTGCCCGCCCCGTTCCAAAAGCAAGGCCGGGATCCCTTTCTGGACTGCCCAGCTGTAAAGCCCGTTTTTCGCCGTGGAACGGACGCGGTAAGGGACGGACAGGGCCTTCGCCGCAGCCAGCGCCTCCCGGTTTCCCTTATCTTCTCCCGCCGTGGGGAAAAACACCAGCGGATGGAGGGCCTCATTGCAGTCCCCGCTGTGGAGGTCCGCCAGGAAGTCGGCGGCGGGATAGAGATACCGCTCCACCGCGTAAGCGATCCGGTAGGCCAGGCTCCCGTTTTCCTCTCCCGGAAAGGCCCGGTTCAGATTGACGCCGTCCTCCGGCACCACCTGCTTTGCCCCCTGGTAAAATCCGCTGGGATTGGCCACCGGCAGCAAAATCACGGCTCCGGAAAGCATTTCCGGGGACAGTTTCCTAAAAACGGTCCGCAGGGCCTCCACCCCCACATATTCACAGCCGTGAACGCCGGAGGTCAGCACCAGGGTCTTTCCCGGTTTCGCCCCGCAAACGAAAAAAGCCTCCAGAGGCTCCGCCCCCTTTACGGGAATCTCTATTTTCCTTTTCTCACCGTTCTCTATGGTTTCTCCGCAAATTATCATAGAATTCCCCCCTTTTCCAATAAATCGTTTTCTCCGCAATCTTCCCTGTCCTCTGTGTCAAACACCACGATGGACTCCAGCAGCTTTCTGGCGTACTCGTCCTTCGTCCCGCTGATCCGGCTGACCGGAAGGTGCTCCGATACCCGGCCCTGGTACAGAAACAGGACGTCGTCGCACAGATAGGTGATGGAGGTCAGGTCGTGGGTGATAAACACGTAGGTCAGCTTTAGTTTCTCCTTTAATTCCCGGAGCAGATCCATCACCTGCACCTGGGTATGGGCGTCCAGGGAGGAAATGGCCTCGTCAAATAAAATCACTTCCGGCCTGCAGGCCACCGCCCGGGCGATGCACACTCTCTGGAGCTGGCCGCCGGAGATCTCATGGGGGAATCTTCCCGCAAATTCCCAGGAAAGCCCCACAAGGTTTAGCAGCTCCCGGACCTCCTTTGGCCGGTCAAGGGCTCTCCCCTCCCGGCGTTCCCGCACCGCAAGGCCTTCTCCGATAATATCCTTCACCTGAAACCTGGGATTTGCCGAGGTAGTATAGTCCTGAAAGACCACGCTCAGCTTGTTTTGCAGATTTTTCCGACCGGCCCGGGAGGCGTAAACCGAAACGCCGTCCAGCAGGACTTCTCCCCGGTCCGGCTTTAACAGGCCGCAGAGCACCCGCCCCATGGTGGATTTCCCGCTCCCCGATTCTCCTAAAATCCCAAGGCATGACCCCTCCCTTACGGAGAAGGATACGTCAAACAGCACCTGCCGTCTGGTATGGCCGAACAGTTTGTCCTGCCGCTCCCTGCGAAAGCTCACGCAGATCCCTTTTAATTCAAGCATGGTCCGCCTCCTTTCCCTCCAGAACGCTTCGGTAGCGGCGCATTACCGCCGCCCGTTTTTCCACCAGCAGCCGGGTATAGGGATCCGCGGCGTGGTGGAGAATGTGGTGAAAATCCCCACGGTCCACCACCTGTCCCTGATTCAGCACCACAATCTCGTCAGCAATGCGGGAGACCGCATTCAGATCATGGGAAATGAAGACCATGGCCGTCTGGTTTTCCCGTTTGATCCGGATTAACTCGTCCAAAATCTCTGCCTGGGTGATGGCGTCGATGGCGGTGGTCGGTTCGTCCGCGATCAGCAGGGCCGGTTCCATGGCGGCGGCGATTCCGATCATAATCCGCTGGAGCATCCCGCCGGAGAGCTGGTGGGGATATTTTTCCAGAACCTCCTCCCGGTGGCGGATCCTCATGGTCTTTAACATTTCCATGGAACGCTGGCGGATCTGGGCCGCGTTCAGGCTGGTGTGGGCTGCAAAGGTCTCAGAAATCTGGGCTCCCACACGGTATAAGGGGTCAAAACAGGTCATGGGGTTCTGGAGGATCATCCCCACCTTTCCCCCTCTCAGCCGGCGCAGCTCCTCCGCGCTTTTTCCTAACAGCTCCTCCCCCTGGAATCTGGCGCTGCCGGAGACAAAGAACCCTTTATCAAGCAGACCCATGGCCGCTTTTATGGACATGGATTTCCCGCTCCCCGACTCCCCTAAAATCCCCAGGCACTGACCGGGGCTGACGGAAAAGGATACCCCCTTTACCAGCTCCGTCTGCCGGTGCCGCTGACAGAGGGACACCCTCAGGCCCTCCAGTTCAAACACGGGCGTCATCGCTCCACCTCCTTCGGATCCAGCACATCCCTTAACGCATCCCCCATCAGGTTAAAGCAGCATACCAGCACCACAATGGCGACGCCGGGAGCGACCATCTGCACCGGATTGCTGGTAAGCACCTTTTTGGCCTCATTTAACATGGCCCCCCACTCCGGGACAGGCGCCTGGACGCCAAGCCCTAAAAATGAGAGGGTGGAAATATTGATAATGGCCCAGCCCACATCCAGGGAGGCCAAAACCGCCAGGTCAGAGGTGATGGAGGGCAGCAGATGGCGAAAGAGGATGAACCGCTCCGGCATCCCCACGCAGCGGGAAAACTGCACGAAGTTGCGGTCCCGGTACTGCATCACTCCCGTGCGGATCATGCGGGCGTACCACGCCCATTTGATAAACACGTTGGCGATAATGACATTCTGGACATTGATCCCCAGAAGTCCCACCACGGCAAATACCATGATCTGGCTGGGAAAAGACAGCATCACGTCCACCACCCGCATAATGACCTCCTCCACCGCGCCGCGGAAATACCCCGCAAGCACCCCCATCACCGCCCCAAGGGCAATGGTCCCCAGCATGGTGAGCAGCGCCAGGCCCAGGGTCGGGCGGATGCCGTAAATGAGCCGGGACAGCACACAGCGTCCCAGATGGTCCGTCCCCAGGGGATACTCCGCGCTGTACCGCGCAAACTTGTTCAGAATGTCGGTTTCATAAGGGTCGTGGGGAGAAACCACCGGGGCGAACACCCCAACCAGCCCGATCAAAAGGACAAAGGCCACTGTGGCCACCGCCGTGCGGTTATGAAAAAATCGGCGTTTCACGCTTTAATCCTCCTTTCGCAGTCTCGGATCGGACACCGTCTGAAGAATGTCAAACACGAGGTTAAACACCACAAACAGCACGCCGATCAGCAGCACATAGGCCTGAATAATGGGAAGATCCCGGTTAAAAATGGAGCTGATGCAGAGCGTTCCCAGCCCCGGCCAGGAGAACACGTTTTCCACCACGATGGTGCCCGCGATCAGCTGGGGGATGCTCATTCCCATGGCCACGATGCAGGTGTGCATGGAATTTTTTAAAATATGCTTTACCAGAATGGACCTTTGGGGAAGGCCGCGGACATTGGCATAGAGCACGTAGTCCTGTTTCATATTTTCCAGCATATTGTTCCGGATCAGGCGGATATAGGTGGAAATGTAGCTGAGGGCTACGGTAAACGACGGGAGGATCATATGTTTCCAGGTCCCGTTTCCATTGGTGGGAAGAAGGCCTAATTTGACGCTGATTCCCCACATCAGCAAAAGTCCGGCCCAGTAGGCGGGCATGGCGGTGGTAATAAAAATAATGCCCCGCATCAGTTTATCAAACCAGCCGTCCTTATACACCGCGCAGAGAAAGCCGATGGGGATGCTGAGCACGGTCACGATGACAAAGGACGCGGCCGCCAGCTGCAGGGTGGCCGGCAGGCTGCGGGCCAGTTCTCCCGCCACTGTACGGGCGGGATTTACATAGCTGATGCCAAAATCCCCCTTCAGGCAGCCCAGCACCCAGTGAAAATACCGGACGAGAAACGGCTTGTTGAGCCCTAACATTTCCTCCATCTCCGCCACCGTTTCCTCCGTAATAATCGGGGTCTGCTGCACCCGGAGAGCCACCTCCGCCGGATTGGAGGGGATCATATTGATAAAAACAAAACAGACAAAGGAGATTGCCATCAGCAGCGGGACTGCCATCAGCAGCCGCTGTATCACATAGCGTTTCACACGCACCTCTCTTTCTAATGCTGCCGGTTCCCTGGAAAGGCGTGCATGGCAGCGCGCGTCTCACACCGGAGCGCGGCTGCGCCAGCGGCCAGGTTCCTTTGCGCGGAGCGCGCCTTTGCCGGAGGCTTTTCTGTCACAGGAAACGCCATTTCCTGCGACACAAAGAGAAGACCGCTTCGCCTGGAAACGATCTTCTGGAAAGCAGCATATTCGAACATTTATTCAAAATACATACTTGCAAAATCTACGTCATACTGATCCGTTCCAAAATGAACCCCATGCAGGCCGGACGTATAAAGGGCCTTGTTGGTTTCATATGTAAGGGGAAGATAGACGGCGTCCTCATGGAGGCGGGTCAGCACAAACTCATACAGCTCCTGCCTCTCGGCTTCGTCGGTGGATGTGAGGATCCTGGTTATGGCCTCGTCGATTTCCGCCTTGTCCTCCAGGCCCTGCTGGGCCGCATAGTCCCCGTACACCGGCGCTCTCATGGCCGCCAGGGAGGACTGGGGATCGTAGGGCATTCCCCAGCAGATGTTAAACACCATGTCGAAGTTTCCGGCCTTCATGTTATCCCGGTAGGACTGTTCCTCCTCGCCGTGGATATTCAGGCTGATCCCCAGCTTCAGGTATTCGCTCTGGAGGTACTCGGAAATGGTCTTCTCCGTCACGCTGTCGCTGTTATAGAGAAGGTCCAGCTCCAGCCTGCGGCCGTCTTTCTCGCGGATATTTCCCCGGCCCATCACCCAGCCCGCTTCGTCCAGCAAACGCCCCGCTTCCTCTGCGCTGTACGCGTAGGGCTCCAGCTTTACGTCACAATACGGCACGGTGGGGGCGTAAAGCGTCTCCGCCGCCGGCTCCAGGCCGTAGAAAATGCCTTCGGAAATCACCTGGCGGTTGGTAGCGTGCTGCAGCGCCTTTCTCACATCGGCGTCCTTTAAGATCTCGTGGGTTGTGTTCAGCACAATGTGCCTGGTGGAGGTGGGAGCCGAGATGCCTACCGTAAATTCCTCTCTGTCCGTGTACTGGCTTATGGCGTCCGCGTCCAGCATATTTTTGCCGAAAATCAGGTCGATCTCCCCCTTTTCCAGGGCCAGGATCCTGGTCTGGTTGTCGGGAATGACCTTGACGGTGATCTTCTGGATGGCAGGCGCCTCGCCCCAGTAGTTCTCGTTCCGCTCAAAAACGGCGTACTCGTCGGTCACGAAATCCGTGAGCACATAGGGGCCGGTTCCAATATAGCCGTTTACCCCGTTTTTGGTGCTGCCGTCAATCATGCACTCCGGAGAGATCATGGCAAAGGGGCGGATGCAGGCCAGCTCCGTCAACATGGGATAGTACGGCTCGCTCATCTCGATCACAAAGGTATTGGGATCCGGCGCGGATACGCCAACCAGCAGGTTCATCATCTCCAGCCAGGTATGGCGCTCCCTGTTTTCTAAAATAGCGTTGAAATTGGCCAGGATGGCATTGGCGTCACAGGGCGTCCCGTCGGAAAACTGCACCCCTTCCCGGATATGGAAGGTGTAAACCCTTCCGTCCTC
The DNA here is from genome assembly GCF_002160755.1 of Lachnoclostridium sp. An14. Taxonomy (GTDB): domain Bacteria; phylum Bacillota; class Clostridia; order Lachnospirales; family Lachnospiraceae; genus Lachnoclostridium_A. Next base: position 17,141 of record NZ_NFLE01000014.1, on the reverse strand, counting down.
GCTGATGGTCCAGTCCTTCGCCAGACAGCCCACGTATCCGTCCTCGGTGTTGCTTACTAAGGTATCGTAAAGAATGCTCTGGGCATACATTTCTCCCGCGTACAGATGGGGATTTAGGTCTCTGATGTCCCGGTAATTCACAAACACCAGCTCGTCCCTTACGGCCTCCTCCTCTTTTGCCGCCCCGGCCGCCGCGGACACGCTTTCCTGCTGTCCCTTTCCGCCGGTGGACGAGGTGCCGCAGGCGGCAAGGGCAGCTATGGCAAACGCGCCGCAGAGAGCCGCGGTGATTCTTCTTCTTTTCATCTTATTCCTCCTTGTGTATCGGTCAAATACTACAGGAGATAGCATAGCATAGGTTAGTCAATCCTAACAGATGGCAAAATGTTATGAATTCCCATAACATTTTGTTATAGCTCGTTTTTCAGCATCTCACGAAAACGGTCGATCACCCACAGCGCCTGAGGGCTTAGGAGGCGGTCCGGCGCCTTTACGTATCCCACCTGCAAAAACGGCTCGCACCCATTGATTTCCAGGGCTTTAATGTCATACTGCTGATAGGGGCCATACATAAATTTCAGCCCCAGATTGCAAATATCCGTATGAAGCAGCAGATTGATGTTGAAATGGTCGCTGTTCGTATAAATGATATAATCCAGCAGATTCGTGTCCACTGCCCCCATACTCGCCTTTTCCAGATGGTGCTCCATGGAAAAAAAGTCCCGGATCCCCCGGATAAATTTCAGCCTTGGAAGTTCCTCAAAATCAATGCTGTCACTCTGGTACAGAGGATGGTTCGGCCCCACATAGACGCAGAGCTTTTTCACGTCCTGGGGAACAAACTCCAGGTTTTTGTGGGCCAGAATATGCTGAAACGACGCCACCTGGTTCTGCGCCACGTATACGATGGCAAGTTCCGAAATCCCCTGGTGGACGTGATCCGTGATTTCCTCCACCGCGCCCTCGTGGTACTCGATGGGAAACCGGCTGCCCCACTCTTTGTAGAAATCCACCAGAAGGCGGGAAATCATGTTGCTGGGATAGGCGGAAATGCGAAGTCCTTCCCTCTCATCCGGCAGGGCCAGGGCCCCAATGGCGGCGGAAAGCTTTAGCATAAGCCTGGCGTGTTCCAGCACCGATTTTCCGAAGGCCGTGGGCCGCACCCCTTTTCCGTGGCGGTTTAAAAGGGGCCTTCCCAGCTCGTGCTCCAGCGCCCGGATCACCTTGCTGACGTTGGGCTGAGAGGTGTACATACAGGCCGCCGCCTTGGAAAAGCTACCGCATTCACAGGTGACAGTAAAATATTCCAGCTGTTTCAAATCCATCGTTTTTCTCCTTAGTTCGTTATAACTAACTAAAAGATACCTTATTTTTGTGGCGCTGTAAAGGATTTCATGAAAAAGTGTGCGCCTCCCGCAGGAGGCTTTTGTGCCGTAGGGAACGCGGTTTCTCATGACACAAAAAACCGGCTGACTGTTTTTCTCACAGCCAGCCGGTCGCAGCCTTTTTTATTTCCGAAATGTTATACGCGAATTTTGTATGCGCCCGCGCCAGGGCCCGCTCCTGCCGGAGCGCCGCCCTGCGAACAGGTATGTTTCTCCCCGCGAAGTCCCCATGAGCCAGGACATTTCTGTCACAGGGAGCGCGGTTTCTTATAGCACAAAATGTAAGCCGCCATCACCACCGTAGCCGGTACGCTCAGTACGATGCCGAAACTGCCGGAAAGGCCCTGCATCACGGCGATGCCGATGTTGTTGGAGTTGATGATCTGCAGGAACGGCAGGTCGTAGGCGTAATTCATCACCAGCATGGAAAGGCTGGTGCCGGCGAAGGCCAGGATCAGGGTGTTGGAATCTGTGCCCATCATGTCCCGGCCCACCCGCATTCCCGCCCGCATCAGCTCCATCCTGGTGATGGAGGGATTCTGGTCGCACAGCTCCTGCATGGAGCTGGAAATGGACATGGCCACGTCCATCACCGCTCCCAGGGCGCTGATTAAAAGGCCGGAAAACAGCAGGCCGCCCACCTGGATCCCATTTACCTGCTGCAAAGTCATCAGGCTCTCAATGTCCGACACATTCCAGCCAGTGATGCCCGCCATATGGGAAAAGGCCGTAGCCGCCGCCCCGGCGATCACCACCCCCGCCATGGTCCCCAGGGTGGCGCAGGCCGTTTTCCTGGTAAACCCGCCGATGAGCGCCATGGTAACCAGGGTGGTGATCACGCAGATAAATACGGACACCCAGAAGGGGGAATGGCCCAGGTACACCAGGGGCAGATAAATATAGAGGATAGCCGCGAAGGTAAAAATCAGCCCCAGGGCGCCGCGGACGCCCTGCCAGCCGCCCACCAGGCAGAGGGCCAGGATGTACAGCAGGGCGAAACCGATGATGACCTCCTTGCGGTCCATGGAATAGACGCTGGTAATCACCGTCTCTCCCGCCACGCTCTGCAGGATCACCACCCGCATCCCCACCTCACAGGGAGCGCCAAACAGATAGCCGGAGTTGCTGGTAGTCACCAGGTCCTCCCCCTGTTTCGCTCCGCTGGTCATGTGCACCACCACCGTCTGCTGGCCCACCCGGGTGCCGTCCTCCTGGAGGTTGTCCTGCAAAATTTCCGTCACCACACCGGTCTCAAAGGTCTGGCCGGTGCGGTTTACCAGCTCCGTCCTGACAACGCCGTGAAGGCGGACGATCAGTCCGCCCACGGCCGCCAGAACGAGAACCGCAAGGATGATGGTTCTGGAATGTCTGCGAATTCGTTCTGTCAGTGATTTCATTTATCTGCCCGCCGTCTTCTGAATGGTAAAGGTGCTGTCGATGGTCTCCACCGCGCCGCTGTCCGTGATCTGGTAGGTGGCGATGCTGAAATGATTCTGATCCATGTTGATCACAGAGTAGCTGGGCAGCCAGTTCTGGCTCCGGTTGGCGATGTAGTCCTGCTGTGCGTTGGTCAGCTCGTAATATTTGGAACCGGAGGCGGAGTTTGCCGTCATGTACAGAGTTCCCTTGGGATCGGTAACCGTCATCTCGCCGGCGGTTTCGATGGTGTAGCAGCGGTTGTCGGCGGTGAAACGGTCCTTTGCCTCCGCGGCTGCCGCGTCGCCCTCTGCCGGGTAGAGGCTGATCTTCTCGCCGGTCTCCTTATTGTAGGCGTTGTCCCAGTCGTAGTCGTCCCCGGCCTCGTTTAAGCGGAACTCGTAGCTGTTATGCTCCTTCTGGTCGCCGTAGAGCAGCTTGGAGCGGCTGTAGGTGTGGTCGTGTCCCTGGAGCACCACGTCGATGTCAAACTCGTCGAAAATGGGAGTGAGCTGGGTGCGCAGGATCATGCCGTCCGTGTCAGAGTGATCCAGGCCGGAGCCGTAGATGTCCTGATGGATGGTCACCACCCGCCACTGAGCGTCCGGATAGGCCTCCACAGCCTGGCGGATGGCCTCCTTGTGCTCCGCCGCGTTGTAGTTATTGGTGTTTAACATAATGAACAGGCCGGGGCCGTAGCTGTAGTAGTAGTCTCCCCCCGCCTGGGTCATTCCCAGACCGGTGGGGTTGGGGTTATTAAAATGGTAGGAATAATCCGGGTTTAAGGAGTCGTGGTTTCCAATGGTGGTGGCTGCCGGCAGGCTCTTTAACGCGCTGGCGGACAGGTAGGCCGCATACTCCTCCTCCTTGGCGTTTCCCGTATTGTTCACCTGGTCGCCGGCGGAGATCATGAAGTTTAAGTCCGGGTTCTGCTCCAGAGCGATGTCCAAGGTGCGGTCCCAGGCAAAGCCGTCATTTCTGGCCGCCGTGTTGGCCGCGCCGGTGCCCTGAACCAGCTTTCCCTCTCCCTGAGGCTGTCCCTTGGAGGCGCCCACCTGGGGATCTCCCACGTAAAGGATGTTTACGCTGTCAAAGTCTCCGGTACGGTACACCTCCGTGGCGGAAACCGTATCCCCCTTCGCCACCGCGTAGTAGTAAGTGGTGTTCTCCGCAAGGCCGGTGACGGTCACATAGTTGTAGCAGTACGATTTCCCGCCGGTGAGGCTTGGGTCCACGCTGTTTGACGTGCCGTGATAGGCCTTCAGATTCTGGGGATCCGTGCCGAAATATACGATAGGGCTGCCTTCCGTCCCCTGGTTGTACCAGGCAAAGTTTATCTCTGTGGCCGCGCAGCCGGGCGTTAAGGAAACCTGGGTGTAGTCGTTTGCCAGGTTTTCCCAGCCGGCCACGTAGGCGTTCCACTCCTCCGGGTCGCCCGTAAGGCTGGAGTCGTTATAGTGGACGGTGGCTGCCCATGCCTGCTGAGCTCCCACCAGCATGGCGCCAATTAAAAAAGCCGAGATGATCTGTTTTCTTCTCATATTCTTCCTCCTGAACCGTTGTCGTTGTGGTTTTGTCTTACGGTTTCCAATTATAGAAAGAAAATGTAAAATCTATCATCTCGGTTTTGTATGAAATTTGTAAAATAACACGGAGGCCCTATGGCCCGCGCCAGAGGGCGGCTGCGCCACAAAAAACGCCGGTTCCCGTGATGCAGCCCGGCGAAATCCGCCTACACCCGCAGCGCCCACTCTGAGCAGTCCATCACCTTGGTGGCCAGGCCCTCGTAAAACTCCGGCTCATGGCAGATGAGGAGAATGGTGCCCTTATATTCCTTTAAAGCCCGTTTCAGCTCCTCCTTGGCGTCCACGTCCAGGTGGTTGGTGGGCTCGTCCAAGAGCAGCACGTTGGTCTCCCGGTTCATCAGCTTGCACAGCCGCACCTTGGCCTGCTCGCCGCCGGAGAGCACCCGCACCTGGCTCTCGATGTTTTTCGTGGTCAGCCCGCACTTTGCCAGGGCAGAGCGGACCTGGTACTGGGTGAAGGAGGGAAATTCCTTCCAGATCTCCTCGATGCAGCTGGTGGTGTTCCCAGGATCCGCCTCCTGCTCAAAATAGCCGATGGAGAGGTAATCCCCCTGCTCCACCTCCCCGGACAGGGACGGGATCAGGCCCAGCAGGCTCTTTAAGAGGGTGGTTTTTCCGATGCCGTTTGCCCCCACTAAGACTACCCGCTCCCCTCTCTCCATGGAAAAGTTTAAGGGCCTGGAAAGAGGCTCGTCGTACCCGATCACCAGCTCCTTCGTCTCAAATATCAGCTTTCCGGAGGTTCTGGCCTCCAGGAAGTGAAACTCCGGCTTCGGTTTCTCCTTCGCCAGCTCAATGACCTCCATTTTGTCCAGCTTTTTCTGCCGGGACATGGCCATATTCCTGGTGGCCACCCGGGCCTTGTTGCGGGCCACGAAGTCCTGGAGATCGGCGATCTCCTGCTGCTGCCGCTTGTAAGCCGCCTCCAGCTGAGCCCGTTTCATGGCGTAGACCTCCTGGAACTTGTCGTAGTCCCCTACGTAGCGGTCCAGCCGCTGGTTTTCCATGTGGTAGATCAGGTTGATGACGCTGTTTAAAAACGGGATGTCGTGGGAGATGAGGATAAACGCGTTCTCATACTCCTGGAGATACCGTTTCAGCCACTCGATGTGCTGTACGTCCAGGTAGTTGGTCGGCTCGTCGAGAAGCAGGATGTCCGGCTTTTCCAGGAGCAGCTTTGCCAAAAGCACCTTCGTCCTCTGGCCGCCGGAAAGCTCCGTCACATCCTTGTCCAGCCCCAGCTCGTCTAAGCCGAAGGCCCGGCCCACCTCCTCCACTTTGGAGTCGATCACGTAAAAATCATGGGCCATGAGCAGGTCCTGAATGGTCCCCAGCTCCTCCATCATGGCGGCCATCTCCTCCTCCGACGCCTCTCCCATGGAATCGCAGATGGCGTTCATCCGCTCCTCCATCTCAAATAGGAAGGAAAACGCGCTCTTTAGCACGTCCCGGATGGTCATTCCCTTCTCCAGGACCGTGTGCTGGTCCAGGTAGCCCACGCGGACGTTTTTCGCCCATTCCACCTTTCCCTCGTCCGGCTGCATGGCCCCGGTGATAATATTCATAAAAGTAGACTTTCCCTCGCCGTTGGCCCCGATGAGGCCGATGTGCTCCCCCTTTAACAGGCGGAAGGACACATCGTGGAAAATGGCCCGGTCGCCGAACCCGTGGCTCAAATGCTCTACATTTAAAATACTCATACTGACACTCCTTTTGTGTGAATCCAGACGGCCCCATAGCCGCCAGCGTCCATTCTACCTGACAGCGGCCGTTCTGGCAAGAGGAAACCGTCTATTTTCCCGGGAAATGCGCCATTTTCCCGGGAAAACGCCAGACGTTGAATTTCAGGACGATATTTGGTATACTATGGGAATACTGACCGGGGAATCCCGGAAAGGAGGTTATATGAACTACGGAAAACGCGGAACGGAACAAAAGCTGAAAACGCTCCAGTCCAGGAGGAAAAAATACTTCTCCAAGATGAGCTTTTCCCTTGTCAAGCTGCTGTTCGTGCTGTTTTTGTTTCTCGGCGTCACCGGAGCGGGCATGGGCCTTGGCATCATCAACGGCATCATTGAGAAGGCCCCGGAGTTAAATCTGGAAAGCATCGTCCCCGCTGGCTACGCTACCACGGTCTATGACAGCGCCGGAAACCTGACCGACACCCTGGTCAAAACCGGCTCCAACCGGGAGGAGGCAGAGTACGAGGAGATCCCCAAGGATCTGATCAACGCCTTCGTGGCCATCGAGGACGCCCGGTTCTGGAAACACAACGGCATTGACCTGCGCTCCATCGCCAGGGCCGCCTGGGGTGTCCTCACCCACGACTACAGCGGCGGCGCCAGCACCATCACCCAGCAGCTTATCAAGAACAACGTGCTGGGAGGCGGCGGCGAGGACAACTGGGGTGACCGCATCGAGCGGAAAATCCAGGAACAGTACCTGGCCCTGCAGCTGGACAAAAGCATGAGCAAGGAGCTCATTATCACCAACTATTTAAACACCATCAACCTGGGAAACAACACCCTGGGGGTAAAGGTGGCAGCCAAACGGTACTTTAATAAGAACCTCTCCGATTTGACCCTGTCGGAGTGCACCGTGCTGGCGGGCATCACCCAGAACCCCACAAAGTACAACCCCATCTCCGGCCGGGAGGCCAACGAGGAGAAACGGCGCATCATCCTGCAAAACATGGTGGACCAGGGCTACATTTCCCAGAAGGACCAGGAGGAGGCCCTGGCGGACAACGTCTATGACCGCATCCAGGACGTGGATCTCCTCACCAAGGAAAGCATCACCCCTTACAGCTATTTTACGGACGAGCTCATCGACCAGGTGATGGATGCCCTGATGAACCAGTTAGGCTACACAGAGAGCCAGGCCTCCAACCTGATCTACAGCGGCGGCCTGCAGATCTACACCACCCAGGATCCGGCCCTCCAGGCCATCGTGGACGAGGAGGTCAATAACCCGGACAACTACACGGCAGCCAAATACTCCGTAGAGTACCGCCTCTCCGTCACCCATGCCGACGGCACCACGGAGCATTTCTCCGAGCACGACCTGGACAAGTGGCACGCCGAGGTGTTAGGCGACTCCCACGACGGCCTCTACGGCAGCCAGGAGGCGGCTCAGAACGACGTGGAACAGTACCGCTCCTGGCAGTTAAAGGAGGACGACGAGGTCATCGGCGAATCCCTGACCATGATCCTCCAGCCCCAGGTATCCTTCGTGCTGATGGATCAGTACACCGGGGAGGTGAAGGCCATCAGCGGCGGCCGCGGGGAAAAGACCGCCAGCCGCACCTTAAACCGCGCCAGCGACGTGGTGCGTCAGCCCGGCTCTGTATTTAAGGTGCTGACCTGTTTCGCCCCGGCTCTGGACACCTGCGGCTCCACCCTGGGAACGGTCTACTACGACGCCCCCTACACCGTGGGGACCAAGACCTTCCGCAACTGGTACTCCTCCGGATTCCTGGGCTACTCCAACATCCGGGAGGGCATCATCTACTCCATGAACATCGTGGCAGTGCGCTGCCTGATGGAGACGGTGACACCCCAGCTGGGCATTGAGTACGCGAAAAACCTGGGGATCACCTCCCTGGTGGACACCGACGTGACCGCGGCGGCGGCCCTAGGCGGCCTGACCAAGGGCGTCTCCAACCTGGAGCTGACGGGAGCGTTTTCCGCCATCGCCAACGGAGGCGTGTACACGAAACCCATTTTCTTCACGAAGATTTTAGACCACAACGGCCGGGTGCTCATCGACAACCAGCCGGAGACCAAGCGGGTGCTCAAGGATTCCACCGCCTTCCTGCTCACGGACGCCATGTCCGAGTCCCTGGAGGCCAACCGCCATTTTTCCAGCTCGGGAATGAGTGTAAATTCCACCAGCACCAGGGCGGCCCTCTCCGGGATGTCCGCCGCCGGAAAGAGCGGCACCACCACAGCCAACAATGACATCTGGTTCGTAGGGTTCACCCCCTACTACACCGCAGGCGTCTGGGGCGGCTGTGACAACAACCAGAAACTCACCGCCAGCAACGGCGGCACCAGTTTCCACAAGGACATCTGGAGAAAGATCATGACCAGGGTCCACGAGGGCTTATCTGACCCCGGCTTTACGGTGCCGGACAGCATCGAGACCGCGGAAATCTGCCGGAAATCCGGCAAGCTGGCCGTGCCCGGCGTCTGCTCCGCCGATCCCAGAGGAAACGCGGTGTACACGGAATATTTCGCCAAGGGCACCGTCCCCACAGAGGTCTGCAACAACCATGTGCGGGCTACGGTCTGTTCCGAGTCGGGAATGCTGGCCACGGAATACTGCCCCACCAAGACCACCGGCGTATTTATGAATATTCCGTCGGGGGAGACGGCCGTCACCGACGACTCCCAGTTCGCCCTGCCGGACTACTGTACCATCCACTCCGGCTCCAGCGTGATCATCAACCCCAACACCACCATCACGCCTCCCGTGAGCCCCGGCTCCACCCCACAGGCGCCTCAGGCCACCTTCCAGCCCCCCTCCTTCTCCGGAGGAGCGGTGATCAATGAGTTTGAGGACGACGTAATGAACGTAGAGCCGCCGCCAGGCTGACCTGGTATTTTATAAATGCTCCATCAAATGAGAAAAATAGGAAAGGATGTGTTTTTATGTTTCGGGAAATGAGAAGAAACCGGCAGGCACTCTCCCATGAGGAGTGCGAAACTATTTTAAACCGGGCTACCTCCGGAGTTCTGGCCGTGAGCGGGGATGATGGCTACCCCTATGCCGTGCCCCTAAGCTTTGTATACGCGGATTCCAAAATCTACTTTCACTGCGCCCTCACCGGCCACAAGCTGGACGCCATCGCCGGAAATGACAAGGTTTCCTTCTGCGTCATCGACCAGGATCAGGTGGTCCCGGAGAAATACACCACCTTCTTCCGCAGCGTGATCGCCTTCGGCCGGGCCAAAGTCCTCACCGACGCTCAGGAAAAGCGGGCCGCCCTGGAACTCCTCGCCGCCCGCTATTCCCCCGATCAGCCGGAGGGACGGCAGCAGGAAATGGATGCCCTGTTTAAGAACGTCTGCATGGTGGAAATCTCCATCGAGCATATGACCGGAAAAGAGGCCATTGAGCTGGTGCGGGAAAAAGCGAATCAGAACGGCTGATCAGCCGCGGAAACGCCTACGGGGCTGCGCATTCCCACCAGAGCATGGCTACGCCGGCAGCCAGTTTCCTATGGGCGGAACGCCCATCCTAGGGGACACTTTCATGACATCTTTTATGGTATGGGGAACGCCGTTTCCTATGTCATGAAAAAACAGAGAGCAGGATTCCTTTTCGGATCTGCTCTCTGTTTTTTATTTATGAAAATCTCAAATCTGGAAACCGAATCTTAAAAACCTCAGTTTCCGGAATTTGCTCCGTCCGCCTCCTGGGCGCTCTCCCTGGAAATGTCGATTCCAAAATACGTTTCCGACAGGGCGGACAGCTCTCCCGCCTCCTCCAGCTCCGCCAACGCCTGGTTGACGGCCTCCCGCAGGCTGGCGGTCTCCTCCCCTTTCCTCATGGGGATGGCCACCTGGGTGGCGTTCTCGTCCAGAACGGCGATCTTTACGTCCGCCTCCGGATGGGCCTTCACATAGTCGTAAAAGGACACCTCCGCGTTCAGGGTGGCGTCAATCCTGCCGCTGAGCAGCAGCTCAAAGGTCTGGTTTAAGTCGTCCACACCCGTCACCTGGGCCCCGTAGCGCTCCGCCAGCTCCGCGTAAGTGCTGGAGATGGTGTTGGCGGTGTGTTTCCCTTCCAGATCCTCCATGGACTGGATTTCGTCGTAGTCTCCCCGCACGATCACCGCTGTGCGGTTGTAGGCGTATGGGGTGGAAAAATCGTATTTTTCCTCCCGCTCCGGGGTGATGTCCACGCCGTTGATCATCAGGTCATAGCGGCCGGCATCCAGACCCGCCAGCAGTCCGTCCCATTCTCCCTCGACAAATTCCGGCTCCACTCCCAGCTTTTCCGCCAGTTTCCTGCCCACTTCCACGTCGTAGCCCACCAGCGTCCCGCTCTCCTCGTGGTAAGTCCAGGGCGCCCAGGTGCCTTCCATGGCAATGGTGATTTTCCCCCTTTCCTGAATCCTGGCAAGAAGGTCGCTTTCCCCGCCTGCCTGGCCTGTCTGCGTTCCCGTTCCATTTCCGCCGCAGCCAGCCAGTACCGTCACCGCAAAGGCTGCCGCCGCTGCTGTAATCCAAAAATTTTTCCGTCTCATATCATTCTCCTCCTTCCCATCCGCGGCGGTTCAGCTGAAGGAATTCCTTCGTCCGCTCCTCCTTCGGATGTTCAAAAAATGTCTCGGAGTCTGCCTGCTCCACAATCTTTCCGTGTTCCATAAAAATCACCTGGCTGGACACATTCCTGGCAAAGCCCATCTCGTGGGTGACCACCACCATGGTCATCCCCTCCGACGCCAGGCGGCGCATCACCGCCAGCACTTCCCCCGTCAGCTCCGGGTCCAGGGCGGAGGTGGGCTCGTCAAACAGAATGATCTCCGGGTTTGCCGCCACCGCTCTGGCGATGGCCACCCGCTGTTTCTGTCCCCCGGAAAGCTGGCTGGGATAATAGCCGCAGCGGTCGGAAAGCCCCACCTTCTCCAGGGCCTGGCGGCCGATGTCCTCCGCCTTTGCCCGGGGCATTTTCCGGCCGATGATCAGCCCCTCCGTCACGTTTTCCAGGGCGGTTTTGTTGAGAAACAGGTTGTAATCCTGAAATACAAAGCCGGTGTGACGGCGAAATTCCATAGCCTCCCGCCTGGAGACATGGCCCAGGTTCCAGACCCGGCCGTCTAACTCCATGGTTCCCCCGTCCGCCTGTTCCAAAAAGTTAATGCAGCGCAGCAGGGTGGTCTTTCCGGAGCCGCTGGGCCCTAAAATGGCGGTCACGTCCCCCTTTTTTACGGAGAGGTCCACCCCGTCGAGCACCACCTGATTTCCAAAGGATTTCCTGAGTCCGCGTATCTCTAACATTCTGTCACCTTCCCTTCTCCACTACGGTATTCATCCGTGTCTCCACCATATGCTGCACCTTGGTAAGCACAGTGCAGAACAGGAGATAAACGGCTCCCACCTCCAGATACAGCAGCAGCGGCTCATAGGTTCTGGCCACAATCCGCTGGGTCACCATAAACATCTCCGTCACCGTAATATTGGCCGCCAGGGAGGTGTCCTTCACCATGGCGATCAGGGAGTTGGACAGGGGCGGAAAGGCGATGCGCATCGCCTGAGGCAGCACGATCCGCCGCATGATCTGCAAATAGCTCATGCCCACGCACTGCCCCGCCTCCATCTGACCCGCCGGCACCGCCTCCAGGGCCGCCCGGATGGTCTCGGCGCAGTACGCCCCCTCATTCACGGAAAAAACCAGCACCGCCGCCGGAAATGCCTCTATCAGGATCCCCACCCTGGGGAGCCCGTAGAACACCACAAACAGCTGCACCAGCAGCGGCGTCCCGCGGACCACCCAGATGTAGAACCGGGCCACCGTCCTCCAGACAGGCACCTTCGCGAACTGCACCAGAGCCGCTGCCACCGCGATCACCAGGGCCAGGGCGAAGGAAATCACCGTCAGGGGGATGGTCACCGTCAGTCCCGGCAAAAGAATATCCCAAAAGGAATCCACCAAAAGCGTTAAGATTCTGCTCTCTGTCATCGTTCTCCTCTCATCCTTCCGATTTTCATACCAGCTCATCATACAACTTAAAGTGAACTTTAAGTCAAGTGTTTTTTCTCATTTTCTCCGCCCCGTTGCCACCACCCTTTCGTCATGGTAAAATGATTACACAGGAGACGGCGCAAAACGGCGCGCATTCCAGGAGACAGTCCGACAGCATTCAGGCGGGCCGCGAAAGATTCCGCCGCCCGCCCGCAAAGAGCCATTCTGGCCATCCGTTTCCCATTTTATCCTCTGAATTCATGAAATCAAAAAGGAGACTAAACCATGGAAATTGAACGAAAATATGTGATTGACCGCCTGCCGGAGGGCTACGCCTCCCACCCATCCCGTCTCATCGAACAGGGCTATCTTTCCACCGACCCGGTAGTACGGGTCCGGCGGGACGGCTCCTCCTTCTATCTCACCTATAAATCCAAGGGCCTCATGGCCAGGGAGGAATACAACCTTCCCCTTACGGAGGAGTCCTACCTTCACCTTCTGGCAAAGGCCGACGGAAACATTCTCACCAAGCGCCGCTATCTCATTCCCATAGAAGGGACGGCGCTCACTGTGGAGCTGGACGTCTTTTCTGGGAAGTTTGAGGGGCTGGTACTGGCGGAGGTGGAGTTTCCCGACGAGGAAACCGCCAACGCCTTCACACCCCCGGCATGGTTTGGACGGGAAGTCACCTTCACGGGAGAGTATCAGAACAGCCGGTTAAGCCAGCTCTAAGACCGGTTTTCTACCTCCGGTCCCGCCGCCCGTCTCAGCAGGCGGCGGTAGCTCACTTCCATCCCGATGGCCCCCAAAGGCGCTGTGATCAAAATGGCCAGCACCGCCACCGTGAGCACAATCTGGCCGCAGCCCAGCCCCATGGCCAGGGGAACGCCGCCGATGGCCGCCTGGACTGTGGCCTTCGGCAGATAGGCGATCATGCAGAACAGCCGCTCCCGTCCGTTTAAAGCCGTGCCCAGCACGCAGAGGAATACCCCGGCCACACGAAACAGCAGCACTCCAAAAATCAGGATTACCGCCGCTCCTCCCGCCTGCAGGGCGTAGGATGGATCCACCATAGCTCCCACCAGCACAAAGAGGAGTACCTCCGAGGCCACCCACAGCTTGGAATACTTCCCGGAAAGCCGAACCGCCAGCTCCCGGTTCCGTCTCTGCAGCCCCAGCCCCAGGCTCATCACCGCCAGCAGGCCGGAAAAGGGCAGCCAGCCCTTCAGTCCGTCCTCCGCGGACACCAGGAGAAAGGAAAGGCTCAGCAGCACCACCACCTTCGCCGAATCCCTCATGTGAACCCGTTTCACAAAAGCCGCCAGAACCGCTCCCACAGCGGCTCCCGCCGCCGCCCCGGTGAGAATGGACACCGGCACCTGAAACAGGCTCACAGGCGAAAAGCCCTCTCCCTGGGCCAGCCCGGTGAAGGCGGAAAACATCACGATCACAAACACGTCGTCCACAGAAACTCCCGCCAGAATCATCTGAGGGATCCCCTGTTTCACCCCGTATCCCTCCTCCATGAGGGACAGCATCTTCGGCACAATCACCGCCGGGGACACAGCCCCCACCACAGCTCCCATAATCGCCGCGTCCAGCAGGGACACCCCCAAAAGCCGCGGCGCCAAAAGCGCCATCCCCGCCATCTCAAAGCAGGCCGGCACAAAGCACAGAAGCACCGCCGGACGTCCCACCTTTTTTAGGTCCTCCAGCTCCAGGGACAGACCGGCTCTGGTGAGGATGATCACCAGGGCAATCTCCCGCAGATCCGCGGAAATCCCCAAAATAGACGGATCCAGCAAATCCAGGACAAAGGGCCCCAGCACCATTCCCGTAAACAGCATCCCCAAAAGCCCCGGCAGTCTCAGCCGTTTCAGCAGCCCTCCCAGGCACATTCCTGTTAAAAAAATCAGTGCAAGACTTATCAGCATTTTTCTCTCTCCTATTCATCTCTATGTTTTTGCGGTTTTACATCTCTGGAAAATGTGTCCGCGCTGCGTGCCCTTTCGTCGCCATCCGGGGCTTTCACAGGAAAAAGTGTGCGCCTGGCGCACACTCGCGCCGGAGTGCGGCTGCGTAAACAGCCATATTCCTCCCCGCGGAGTGCGCCTCCCGCCGGAGGCTTTTGCGTCATAGGGAACGCCGTTTCCTATGACACAAAAAAAGAGCCAACAACCCCTGTATTCACAGAAGTCATCAGCTCTCTCAAGCGGTTTTACCAATTACGGTTACGGGAGCACTTCATTCCCGAATGTGTGATTTTTATTCCTGCTCAGCGGCAACTGCGTCTACGTCCACATCAGCCACTTCTGGCTCGCGGGCGCTGTTCTCCAGGGCCTTCATGCTGAGACTGATCTTCTTGTCTGCCTCGTTGAAGTCCACTACCTGGGCCTCGATCTCCTGGCCGATGCTTAACACGTCAGACGGTTTGTCAACGTGATTTCTGGAAATCTGGGAAACGTGCAGCAGCGCGTCTACGCCCGGCTCCAGCTCTACGAATGCGCCGAAATCGGTCATGCGGGCTACCCGTCCGCTTACCACATTGCCGGCTGCGTACTTCTCAGCAGCGTTTACCCACGGATTGGTCTCCGGGAACTTTAAGCTTAAAGCGATCTTGTCGCCGTTGATGTCCTTGATCAGAACTTTTACTTTCTCGCCGGTCTTGAAGGCCTTCTTCGGGCTCTCCACTCTGCCCCAGCTCATCTCAGAGATGTGCAGCAAGCCGTCAGCTCCGCCTAAGTCGATGAAAGCGCCGAAATCGGTCACATTCTTCACAACGCCCTCTACGGTATCGCCAACATGGATACGCTCAAACAGCTCTTTCTGCATCTCAGCCTTCTTCGCAGCCAGCAGCTGTCTGCGATCACCGATGATGCGTCTTCTTCTAGGATTGAACTCGGTGATTACAAACTCAATCTCCTGATCCTTGTACTTGCTTAAATCTCTCTCATATACGTCAGATACGAGGCTGGCCGGGATAAATACTCTGGTCTCCTCTACATTTACGCTTAAGCCGCCGTCTAATACCTGGGAAACCTTCGCCGTCAGAACCTCGTGGTTCTCGAATGCCTCCTCCAGTCTGCGGTTGCCCTTCTCGGCCTGCAGTCTGCGGTAGGAAAGGGCTACCTGGCCCTCGCCGTCATTTACCTTCACAACCTTGGCCTCCATCTCCTCGCCAACCTGAACAACGGTTCTTAAATCCAGATTGGAATCGGTGGTGTACTCGTTGCGGGAGATGATGCCGTCGGATTTATAACCAATGTTTAAAACGATCTCGTCCTCTTTTACATCAATGACTTTACCGGTAACGACCTCTCCTGAACGTATTGTCTTTAAAGACTCCTCCAACATTTGTTCAAAACTCATTTCTGCCATAACAGTATGAACCTCCTCGATAATATAATTTGGGGTTGATGCCCCCGCTGTTATACCTACGCTGCTCACAGAACTTACACATTCAGGATTAAAATCGCCCAGTGTCTGAATATAGTGTGTGTTTTCACACTCCCTTTTGCAAATTTCGTAAAGCTTCTGGGTATTGGAGCTGTTCTTCCCGCCAATCACAATCATGGCATCTACCTTAGAAGCAACTTCCTTCGCCTCCACCTGTCTTTCCTGTGTTGCATTGCAAATCGTATTTAAAACAAGTATATCATAACGCTTTTCGGAAAATTTTTCAACTAATTCTTTAAATTTATTGTAATTAAATGTCGTCTGGGAAACGATACACACCGAATCTCCCTCCTGAAAGGGGAGTTTTTCCACCTGATCCGGGGAATCTACAACAAAAGTATCGGCATTTCCCCAGCCTTTAATACCTTCCACCTCCGGGTGGCTGGCATTTCCAATGATAACCACCTTTCTGCCGGCGGCCGCCTGCTTTTCCACAATCCGGTGGATTTTGCGGACGAAGGGGCAGGTGGCGTCCACCACCCGGACGTTTTTGCCTGCCAGGAGGTCGTAGACGCGCCGGCTCACCCCGTGGGACCGGATCACCACCACGCCGCTCTCGAGAGCCTCCAGCTCCTCCTCCGTGGACAGGACGCGGACGCCACGTTCCTCCAGATCCCGCACCACCTCCTCGTTATGGATGATGGGGCCGTAGGTGTAAATGGGGCCGTCTCCCGCCTCCGTCTGCTCGTAAACCTTTTCCACTGCCCGTTTCACGCCGAAACAGAAACCGGCGGTCTTTGCCACAATCACCTCCATGACTACGCCTCCAGCCCTCTCTCCCGGGCCAGCTCCTTGATGCGCTCCACCACCTGGTCGATGGTCATGGCGGAGGCATCCAGGTAGACGGCGTCCTCCGCCTGGATGAGAGGAGCCGTTTCCCTGGTCATGTCCCGGTTGTCCCGGTCGATGATTTTCTGTTCCACTTCCTCCAGGCTGACGGCCTCGCCCTTGGCCTCCAGCTCCTTGTAGCGACGGACGGCCCGCACCCTGGTGCTGGCGGTTAAGTAGATCTTGCAGTCGGCCTTCGGAAGAACCAGGCTGCCGATGTCCCGGCCGTCCATGATCACATTATAGGAGGCTGCCAGTCCCCGCTGCAGGTCCATGAGGGCCGCCCGGACTGCCGGGTAGGCGGAAACCTTAGAGGCGGTATTTCCCACAGCCTCCTCCCGCAGGAGAGCGGTGACGTTCTCCCCGTTTAACAGCACCTGCTGGACGCCGTTTTCGTAGGCGATGTCCACGGAAATTTCTCCGCAGGACGCGGACACCGCTCCCTCGTCCTCCAGGGGAATGCCCTTGCGCAGAAAATACAGGCCCATGGCGCGGTACATGGCTCCTGTGTCCACATACACAAAGCCCAGCTCCTCGGCCACCCGCTTGGCGATGGTGCTCTTTCCGGCTCCCGCGGGACCGTCGATTGCAATATTATATGTTTTCTTCATGTGATTTACTCCTTGAATTTGTTGCGGGCGCGGACGTTTTTTCGTTTTGACGCCGGAGCCTGCACCTGGGTATTATATCACAAAATCGGGGGGGACTGCAATATGGGATGGTGCATTTGAGGGAGGCGGCGGTGGTGGTTGGATGGGGGTTGGCGGCTTTCTGGGGG
>NZ_NFLE01000013.1 GCF_002160755.1 Lachnoclostridium sp. An14 | reverse complement strand
GTGGGGGATGTGCGGGGGGATGGGATAATTGTAGCATATTTTGCAGGGAAGGTGGGGAGACGTAGAAAAGGGAGGAAACGGGCGGACCGTTTTTTAGGCGGTCCGGCGATTGCCTCCCTTTGGATAGTCGAAAATAAGTTCTTCAGAATTGGGGGTTATTGCAGCCTGCTGCCTTCACCAGATCTCTCACGAAATATTTCGCCAGATCCCAGCGTCCCTCTATCACATACTCCTTGGGAATCAGGTTGCCGCCGATCCCCACGCCGATGAACCCTCTGTCAAAAAAGGACCTCACATTCTCCCGGTTCACGCCTCCCACTGCCACGTAGTCCGTCCCATCAAAGGGGCCTTTCAGGCTGTCAATATATCGGGGTGGTAAATCTCCCGCCGGAAACAGTTTCATCACCGTATATCCATATTCCAGGCACAGGGCCACATCCGACGGCGTCATAACGCCGGGAAGAAGGGAAATCTGCCGCTCCCTGCAGAATTTCAGGGTATATTCTGACACGGACGGGGTGAGAAAAAAATCAGCTCCCGCCATCTCTGCCTCCCTGCACCGGTCTGGCGTCGTCACCGTCCCGGCTCCGACCTTTACCTCCGGCCGGTCCTTAAAATGCTGTTTCAGCCGCTCGATCTGCCTGGGGCCGTCCTGAGAATTCATCGCCACTTCAAACATCCGGATTCCACCGCGAAACACCGTTTCCCCATAGGTCTCCAAAAGTTCCGAAGGCACATTTCTCAGGATGGCGCAGATGGGTGCTTTCCTCAATAATTCCCGCATCATCTCGCCACCTCCTCCCGTCCCCAAAGGAAGTCCTCCAGATAACGGCGAGAGGGACATCCTCCCGTATCACCCACACACTCCGTAGCCATAGCCCCAGCGGCTGCCCCCATTTTCCCGCACTGCTCCACAGGCAGATTCTCCAAAATCCCGCACAGGAAACCAGCGTTAAAGGCATCTCCCGCGCCAATGGGGTCTACACAATGGCAAGGGTACGGAGGAATTTCCACCGATTCCTCCCTGGTAGCGGCCACAGCGCCGCGGTCCCCGTTTTTCACGGCTACATACTTAGCCCGTCCTTTTTGAAACAGCAGCTTTAAAAGCGATTCCGGATCCTCCGTCTCAAACAGCATTCGCCCTTCCTCCAGCCCCAGCAGCACAATATCCGCCTCCAGAGCCATTTCCCTTAAAACGCCGCGGTAATCCTGTCCGCCCCATAGTTTCTTCCGCACATTGGGATCAAAGCTGACCATACAGCCCCAGTCCCTGGCCATTTTTATGGCTTTTTGCGTCATTTCCAGGCAGCTTTCACTGAGCACCGGCGTGATTCCGGTCAAATGGAGAATCTTCGCCTCCCGCAAATACGTTTCCGGCAGATCCGTTCCATCCATCCCCGACGCGGCAGAACCGTTTCGATAATAGAACACCGAAGTTTCCCGTCCCGTCAGCATCTGCCGGAACATGACGCCGGTGCGTCCGCCTTCCACAAATTTTACCTGACTGGCGTCCACGCCCTCCGCCCGGACCGCATTCTGGATCAGATACCCAAATTCATCCTCCCCCAGACGGCTGATCCATCCAGACGTATGTCCGAAACGGCTGGCATAAACCGCCACATTGCTCTCTGCCCCCGCCACTCCCGGCGAAAAAGAATCCGCATAGCGCAGAAATCCGCTTTTTCCGGGAGCCAGGGAAACCATCGTCTCTCCGATCGTAACGATTTCCGGCATATCTCCACCTTGTTCCTGCTCTCCCGTCCGCCTACTGACCTTCGTTTAAGTAATTATAGACCGTAAACCGGGAGATTCCCAGAAAATCAGCTACCCGTTCCGCCGACTTCTTGATGAGGAACGCTCCTTTCCCATCTAAATAATGTACAATCGCGACCTTGTCCTCTTTTTCCAACTCCTCAAGTGCTTTTCCTGTATAGTGCACAGCATCCAAAAGCATGGCATCCAACAGCTCATCCACATTGCTGGTAAAGACCTCTTTCTGGGTGTCCTTTTTATCCGGCTCCGTGATGTTCTGCAAAGTTTTCTGAAATTTCACCAGGCCAGTAATGTCATAGTTAATGCAAAGACTGCCCACCACATTTCCTTCCCCATCCTTAAAATACTTGCTGGAGGATCTGAGAATCTTCCCATCGGGAGTAGTATTGATATAATGGTAGGTATCCTTTGGCTGGGCCGTCCCGCGGAGAATTTCCAATCCGGTGTTTGTTCCGGAACCGCCCACTTTCCGGCCTGTCACGTGGCCGTTCCAGATAGCCACTATGGTATTGTCATAAGGCCTCGTGAGATCGTGAAGCACCACCTCACAGTCCGGCCCAAACTGAGCCGCAATACACTCCCCAATTCCTGTAAGCATTTCTAAATGATCTGAAATATAACTCATCTCGCGTATATCCTCCTGATTTTCCAGTTCTTTCCTTTTTACAATAATAACTTACAGAAATTATTTTTACAATACACAGCCTAAATTTGGAATTGGCTGGCCAGATACCGTTTTAAAGCAGAAATCTCACAGGCCACTGGCTCCGGCAGCTCCATTTCCCCTTCGATGCGGGGCAGCTCCTTCACTCCGTTTCCTGTAACCACACATACCACACACTCTCCGTCACGGATCTTTCCAGACCGTCTCATCTTCTCCACCACCACATAGGCGGCCGCGCTGGCTGACTCAGCAAAGATCCCCTCCCGCCGGCCCAGCAGGGACTGCGCCCTGCGAATTTCCTCATCATCGGCATCGTCGGCCCAGCCCTGAGACTGGTAAACTGCCGCCAAAGCCGTTTCCCCATCCAGAGGGAACGCGTCGGCGATTGCCACCGCAATCCCCTGAGGATGCTCGATTCTCTCAATCTCCCCCGGCGCTTTTTTCTCCCGGAACGCCCGTACCAGAGGATTGCAACCAGTTTCCTGAGCCGCAATCATCCTGGGAAGGCGGTCTGTCAGTCCCAGGGCTAGAAGATCTTGAAATCCTTCATAAATACCGGATAAAATTCCTCCGCCGCCCACGGGAACGGCGATCCAGTCCGGAACCTGCCACGAGAGTTGTTTCGCAACTTCGTAAGCAATCGTTTTCTCTGCGTCCGCCTGAAAAGGATTGTAAGGGGCAGCTGTCGTCACATTGTGCCATCCGTATGTCTCGCACACCTGGCCGATCAGCTCAATGCAGTCCGTCACGGATCCCTCCACCGGAATTACCCTGGCTCCATAATGAGCAATCATAGCAATCCTCTGGGACGGAGTGCTGGCTGGAACCATTACATAACAGGGGATTCCTGCCCTGGCGGCGTAGGCAGCAGCCGCTGCCCCCGCATTTCCCGCCGAACCGATCACCACTCCTCTGGCTCCAAGCTCCAGTGCTTTGCTGAATGAAATGCTCATGCAC
The DNA here is from genome assembly GCF_002160755.1 of Lachnoclostridium sp. An14. GTDB lineage: Bacteria > Bacillota > Clostridia > Lachnospirales > Lachnospiraceae > Lachnoclostridium_A. The sequence continues at coordinate 105,204 of NZ_NFLE01000013.1, read as the reverse complement.
CGGTCCTTAAAAGTACCGGAGGGGTTCATTCCTTCGTTTTTCAGAAACAATCCTTCTATCCCCAGGCGCTCCGCGGCAACCAGAGGTGTTTTTCCCTCTCCCATGGTGATCCGTTTCCCAGTTTCCGCCACAGGGAACAGCGCCCTGTAATCCCAGAAGGTCTCCGCGTTTTTCATCATCGTTTTCAGATATTCCCGGTCACGAAACTCATAAACGGAGTGAAGGGTGCCGCCGCAGTCCGGGCAGCGGTAGGCGTCTTCGTCCCAACTTTTTTTGCACCTTCTGCAAACCTGACGATATCGTTTCATGTCATACCTCCCATCACAGCCAAATATTTCCACCAGGGCCAAGGGGCAGTCCCAGCACTGTCCAGATGACCAGCATGATCAGCCAGATGACCAGGAAGGAAATGGAATAGGGCAGCATCAGGGAAAATGCCGTGCCCATACCCGCTTTCTTATCATATTTTCTCAGGAAACCCACCATCAGCGGAAAATAGGTAAACAAGGGGCTTATGGGATTGGTGACGGAGTCGCCGATCCGGTACAGTACCTGAGTATAAGCCGGATCAAATCCCAAGAGCATCAGCATCGGCACGAAGATGCTGGAAATCAACGCCCATTTTGCTGTCTGACTGCCGATAAAAATGTTGATGACGCAGCAGAGGAACACCACTCCCACCGCCAGGGGGATTCCCGTCAGTCCAATGTTCTGCAAAGCGTCCGCACCGCTGATAGCCACAAAGATTCCCAGATTGCTCCAGCCAAACCAGGCGATAAACTGGGAGGCTACAAAAGCCAGAACCAGAAAGCCAGAGATGCTGGCCACTCCTCCTGCCGCCAGACGAACTGCGTCAGAATCTTTTTTGATCATCCCCACCGTTTTTCCGTAGACAATCCCCGGCACCAGGAAAATAACCGTCATGAAAAATACCATGCCGTTTAACAGAGGCGATGGAATGATCGTCCCGGACGGATCCCGCAGAACGCCCCCGGGCAAAATCCCGATCCCGATGATCGCTAACACCGCTAAGGCGGCAATTCCTGCCCGTTTTAATCCTTTTAACTGAATGGGAGTGAGCTCCTCCAATTTCTCATCCCCCGCCTCAATCCCGGACAAATCCTGATATCTGGGCGCCACAAACTTTTTCGTCACCCATGCGCCCAAGAACGCCAGCGGGAAACAGGAAAAAGCCATAAAATAGTAGTTTACCGCTGGATTCACCGTCACTGTAGGGTCTATAATATGAGCTGCCGTCTCCGTCATTCCTGCCACCAGCACATCCCCTGTACACAGGAAAATACAGGCGTTAAAGCCAGCCGCCACCGCCCCGTAAGTGGCCGCGATTCCGATAAACGGATGCTGGCCCATGGAGAGGAAGATCAGCGCTGCCAGCGGCGGTAGCACGATAAATCCAGAATCCGAAGCCACATTGGAACTGATGGCAATGAAAATCAGCACTACCGTAACCATACTTCTCGGCAGCTTGCTGACGCTTTTGGTCAGCAGCGCCTTCAAAAGTCCTGTTCCTTCTGCCACTCCCAGCCCCATCATCACCAAAATCACCGACGGCAGAGGCCCGAAACCGGACAGGTTGGTCAGCATACTGTTTACAATTTTACGGATTCCGTCCGGAGTCAGCAGACTGGTCACTATGATCAATTCTCCTGTGGCGGGATTTTCCACCTGCCATCCAAGCCCCTCTCCCACTGCGGAAATCACCAGAATTGCGATTCCCATGATGATAAACAGCACCGCCGGATCCGGCAGCCGGTTCCCGGCCCGTTCCAGCCTGGTCAGCCACGATGTCTTTGCTGCTTTTGTACCCATATGTACCCTCCTTTACTGCAAAATTTCTTTTGCAAGCTGATAGAAAAACTCCGTGCTCTCCCTGATCTCCTCGATTTCCACGTACTCGTCCACCGTGTGGGCCTGTTCCATCTTTCCCGGACCGAATACCAGAGTCGGCACCCCTGCATCCACCAGAAAATTCTGATCGTTTCCTCCGGAGAAAAATGTGTTGACCGCCTCTTTTCCCAAAGACCTCTCGTAAACCTTATTGCAGATTTTTACGATCTCGCTGTCCCTTGCCACGTAACCGGCATTCAGGCACACGTAAGGCCGGATGGAATAGTCAAAGCCGGCACGCTTCCGTTTCACCTGATCCAGCACCTCCTCGATCTCCTTCTGACAGCTCTCTATGGTCTCCCCCGGCAGCATTCGCCTATCCACTTGAATTCGAATCAGATCCGGCACGATGTTATCCTTCAAACCTCCGTTTATCACTGTGGGGGCCAAAGTGGGCGGCGGCAGGATCTCATGAGTCCGCGATGCCAGACTTTGAGACAGGCGCTCCAAGGCCAACAGAACGTAGCCCGCATTGGTCATGGCATTGATTCCGTTTTCCGGGGCTCCGGCGTGACAGCTTACCCCCAGTACAGAAATCTCATACCTGGCAACTCCCCGGTGGGCCAGGCAGAATTTGCCTCCGCTGGGCTCGCTGATCACCCCATAATCCGCCTTCACAAATTTCGGGGAGGCAATGTAATGCTTGATACCCATATCGTGGAGTTCTTCATCACAAACAAACACTAATACTAGTTGCCCTCCATGAAAAGGGAAACCTTCTTCCTTCAAAGCCAGAGCTGCTGCCGCCATGGCCGCCACCCCGCCCTTCATGTCGCAGGCCCCTCTGCCGTACAGCTTTCCGTCCTGGATCACCGCCTGGAAGGGATCACTGTGCCAGCCTTCTCCCGCTGGAACTACATCCAGATGTCCGTTATAAATCAAATGGGTCCCTTCCTTATTTCCGATGGAGGCGATGAGATTGGCACGCTCTGGATATTCCGGCAGCACCTGCACCACTGTCTCAAACCCGTCCTGCCCCAGCACTGTCTCCAGGTAACAGGCACAGCTTTTTTCATTTCCCGGAAGATTGGAAGTGTCAAAGGCGATGAGGTCTTTTAACAGCTCCAACGCTCTTTCTGTTTTTCCGTCCATATTCTTCTCCTTTCCTGCAAAATAGAAGCTCTCAACTTTTTGTTGAATTTATTCTATCTCTGTTTCAACTTTTTGTCAATATATCTCCTTAATTTCTGCATATTTTTTTACTTTTTGTTGAAAATATATTGCTTTTTTCAACATGATGTGCTATTTTGTTCTTATCAGTTTTGATATATCTCAACTTTTTGTTAGAAACCAAAGACTCTTTTCATCGTCACAGAAAAGGAAAATTTGAAAAGAAAGGAATCGAAACGCTATGTCAGACATCTATCAGAATTTAAAAGAAATGAACCTGTCCCTTCCCACTCCGCCGCCCAAAGGCGGCCTTTACACGCCGGTACAGGCCTTCGGTGAAAATTTCTTATACTGTTCCGGCTGCGGCCCGGACCAGAATGACGGCTCCACAGTCATCGGAAAGCTGGGCAGAGAGCTGTCTGTGGAGGAAGGACAGGAGGCCGCCCGCCGCTGTATGCTGAACCTTTTGGCCAACCTGGACAAAGAACTGGGGGATTTAAACCGAATCAAACGGTTTGTAAAGGTTTTGGCTTTTGTAAACTGCACCGACGACTTCACCCAGCAGCCCCAGGTGATCAACGGAGCCTCCCAGCTCCTTATGGATCTGTTCGGGCCGGAAACTGGACTTCCCGCCAGAAGTGCCATCGGCACCAACGCTCTCCCCGGAGGCATTGCCTGCGAAATTGAGGTGCTGGTGGAAATTCAGTGACAGGAAAAAAGTGTGCGCAACAGCGCACACTTTTTTTGTTATAACCTCTCTCCCATCCCATCCCTCAACCCCAAAAACGCACAAAGATTCCCTCTCCTTTCCCCCATCCGCCTATGGGAATAGAGGAGTTCCGGGTTGCAGCAGGTGCAGATGTTGGTTACGTGCAGGTGTTCCGGGCGGAGGCCGGCCTCCAGGAGAATGATCTCGTTGGCCCGCCACAGGTCCAGCTGGTACTTTCCGGCCTGTCTGCCGGGCGCCAGGATGTCTCCGTGCCAGCGGGGATCAAATTCCTTCCGGAACGCCTCCGCCACCTCCTCGCCCACCTCGTAGCAGTCCTGGCAGATGCTGGGGCCCACGCAGGCGATGAGATCCTCCGGCTGGGAGCCGAACTCCTCCCTCATCCGCTCCGCGGTCACTCTCCCCATGCGGGCCACCGTGCCCCTCCAGCCGGAGTGGGACAGCCCGATGGCCCTGCGCACCGGATCCAGGAAATAGAGGGGCACACAGTCGGCAAAAAAGGTCACCAGAGTGATCCCCGGTTCGTCAGTGATCAGGCCGTCCACATCCCGGTAATCCCGCTCTCTGACCACGCCTTTGCCCCGGTCGGCGGCAGTCACCCTCCGCACGTTCACCGTGTGGGTCTGGTAGGTGAGGGTCATACTCTCCGTCTCCACCCCCAGGGCCTTCGCCATCCGCCGGTAATTTTCCCGCACCCGCTCCGGGTCATCCCCTCTGGTAAAGGAGAAATTCATGGTGGAAAATGCCCCCTCGCTCACTCCTCCCAGCCTGGTGGAAAATCCGTGGGCCACCAGCCCCGTCTCCTCCAGGGCAGGGAAGGCGAGATAGGTCACTCCCTCCCTCGTTACAGTCTTTAAACTGTCCGGTCTGTCCTTTTTCTTCCAGTGGATTGTCTCCATCGCTCCATCCTCCTTGCTGCCTGCTTTAAAACGCGTTCCGGATCCAGGTGATTTCCTCCCCCAGCACGGCCACCACGTCAAACCGGCACGGATGTCCGGCTCCTTCCGTCCGCTCTGCCAGGTAGGCCGCCGCCGTCTGGCGGATGGTCTGCTGCTTGGAACGGGTGACTGCCTCCTGGGGAAAACCCATGCGGCTGTCTTTCCTGTACTTCACCTCCACAAACACCAGAGTATCCCCCTCCCGGGCCACCAGGTCGATTTCCCCTCTGGCCGTCCGATAGTTGTACTCCAGGATCTCCAGACCCTGTTCTGCTAAATAGGCAGCCGCCAGGTGTTCCCGGATGCTGCCTTTTCTTCGATTATTCATGGGCGCCTTCTATGTAACTACACAAATTTGGTGATAAAGCTCCGCCTGTGAATGGGGCAGGGGCCGTGCTCCCGGATGGCCGCGGTGTGAACTGCCGTCCCGTAACCCTTGTGTTTCGCGAAACCGTATTCCGGGTAGAGCCGGTCATACTCCTCCATCATGTGATCCCTGGTCACTTTTGCCATAATGCTGGCCGCCGCGATGGACACGCTCTTAGCGTCCCCCTTGACAATGGGCACCTGCATGATGTCCACGCCGGGGATGGTCACCGCGTCGTTGAGCAGCAGGCCCGGCCGCACCTTCAGTTTCCCGATGGCCTGGCGCATAGCCTCATAGGTGGCCTGCAAAATGTTGATCTCGTCAATCACGTCCGGGCCCACAATGCCCACGCTCCAGGCCACAGCCTTCTCCTGGATCTCCAGGTACAGCTCCTCCCGTTTCTTCTCCGAGAGCTTTTTGGAATCATTTAAGCAGAGGATCTCACAGTCCTTCGGCAGAATCACCGCTCCGGCCACCACCGGGCCGGCCAAAGGGCCTCTCCCCGCCTCGTCCACGCCGCAGATGGCCTCCACCGCGGCGTACGTATTTTCATATTCCCGCATGGCTGCCAGGCGTTCCCGCTCCGCGGCCAGCCGTTCCTCCGTCCATTTCCTCGCCATCAGCCGTCCTCCCGCGGGGAATGGGTCTTTGCTGTTTTGGAATCTGTCTCGGAATTTCTTTCAGAATCCTCCGACGGTTTCCGGGCGCCTGCTGTCCGCTCGCAGCCCGGGGGCAGCTCCAGGGTGATCCGCCCCAGCCGTCCGCTGCGGAAATCGTCCAACAGCAAAGCCGCCGCCTTGGCAGTGTCCAGCCCGCTCCCCTTCGTCAGGCAGCCCCTGGCTCTGGCGATGGCCTCCAGACCCTGGTACGCCTGGGAAAGCCCTGTCTCCTCCAGGGAGAGCTCCAGCCCGTACCGCGTTTCCAAAGCCTTCGGGTACGCCCCCGCCAGGAAACGCAAAAGCTCCGCCGCCAGCTCCTCCTTTTGCAGGATCTCGTCGTTGATGGAGCCGATAAAGGCCAGTTTCAGCCCCACGCTCTGGTCCTCAAACCGGGGCCAGAGAATGCCGGGGGTGTCCAAAAGCTCCAGGGTCTTGCTTAAGCGGATCCACTGGTTTCCCTTGGTGACGCCCGGCTTGTTTCCCGTTTTGGCGCAGGCCTTTCCCGCGAAGGAGTTGATAAAGGTGGATTTTCCCACGTTGGGGATGCCCACCACCATGGCCCGCACCGGGCGGTTTAAAATGCCCCGCCTCCGGTCTCTCTCGATTTTCTCCCGGCAGGCCTCCTGCACGGCGGCGTTGATCTGCTTTAAGCCGGAGCCGGAGCGGGAATTCACCTTTACCACATGGCAGCCCTGATCCTTAAAATAGCCGGCCCAGGCCTCGCTGTATCGCTCGTCCGCCATGTCGGATTTATTTAACAAAACCAACCGGGCCTTCCCGCGGCCCAGCTGGTCAATGTCCGGATTGCGGCTGCTTAAAGGCACGCGGGCGTCCACCAGCTCGATAATCAGGTCGATGAGCTTTAAATCCTCCTGCATCGCCCGTTTCGCCTTTGTCATATGTCCCGGATACCACTGAATGTTCATGCTGCCTCCAATCTGCTGTTTCCTTGTCTCTGTTTCCAATACGGCCCGCCTTCCAGACGGGCCTTTTCTCTATCTGTCAGCCGGTCAGCCCGAATCGGATGACCGGTAATATTCGAATCCAAACGGTTCCCTTAATCTGCTCCCGTTTCACATTTCCGATATTGATGAACCTGCTGTCCTCACTGCTGTCCCGGTTGTCGCCGAGCAGGAAGTATTCATCCTTTCCCAGGGTAATGGGATGCTCCGCCAGACCGGCCAGGGATACCTGGCTCAGGCCATTCTCCGCCTTCAGAGGCTGGCCGTCGATAAACACGTAGCCGGCGGTGATCTGCACCGTCTCTCCCGGCAGTCCGATCACCCGCTTGACATTTGTCTTTTTATCTTCCCGTTCAAACACCACCAGGTCAAACCGGCCAGGGCCAAACAGGACGCCTGGCAGGCGGTTCATCAGCACCACATCCCCGCTCTCCAGAGCCGGGGCCATGGAATTTCCCGCGATCTTTACCTCGGTTCCGAACATATACACCGTAAACCAGGCAAAAGCTACCACAAGAATAATATCGACACCCCAATTCAGGATGCGCCGGAGCAGATTTTTTTCCTCATCCTGATAAAAATCCACTCGCTTTCCCTCGTTTCCGTCCTATAGAAATATGATAAGAAAGGGACAATTTGCATTGTCCCTTTTCACTTACCGCTGCATTATTTTACTAATTCTTTTACCTTAGCCGCCTTGCCGACTCTGTCTCTTAAGTAGTAGAGTTTTGCTCTCCGTACTTTACCCTTTCTCACAACCTCGATGTTGTCAACGAAGGGGGAGTGTACCGGCCAGGTCTTCTCAACGCCGATGCCGTTGGAATTCTTTCTCACGGTGAAGGTCTCTCTGGCGCCGCCGTTCTGTCTCTTGATCACGGTGCCCTCGAATACCTGGATTCTCTCACGGTTTCCCTCTTTGATCTTGTTGTATACCTTTACGGTATCGCCAACGTGGAACTCCGGGATGCTCTCCTTTAACTGTGCTGCCTCAATGTTCTTGATAATATCGTTCATTTTGAACCTCCTGAATCTATTCGATGTTCTTAATACCATTCCATTCCGTAACAGAGGAACATCTCTTATTTTTCATACCGAGACAGTTTATCATAAAGAATGGGAAATTGCAAGGGGAAATTTCCTGTTTTTCCTGCTTTTATCCCCTTATTTTTCCTGTTTCCCGTCCTATTTCCGTTTCGTCTCCTCCATCTGTCCGCGCAGGAAAGACAGAAAGCAGGCGGGGTCGCCCTGGGTAAAGCTGGATTTTCTGATATAAAGGACGCCTTTGTTGCCGCGAAACCTCACCACAAAGCCTTCCTTTGTCTCCTTAGCGGAGTGGATCGCCTGGTAGGGCAGGCATCCGTTTCCCGCGTTGCCGTTAAAGAAAATCCCCTTCCCGCCGGCCCAGTAGGTAATGTGCTGTCCCGCCGTGCCGGGATTGTTGTTCTTCCGGAGGGTGTCCAGAATGCGTTTTCTGCTGTTGGACACCGCCTCCGTCACCGCGCAGACCGCCCACAGACATCCTACGATCCCCCAGCCCACCGCCATGCTCAAACCGTCGCCGGAAAACAGCATCTCTCGCTCCCGGAAGACCACGTAGGCCAGGGCCACGGCCATAACGGCCGCCCAAATCCGCCAGTTTCTCCTGCGGACAATGGCACAGAGCCCATTCTGCCACTCCTCGTCCCAGACCTCACAGATCACATAGGGCGCGTCCTCTCTCTCCCGGACTGTTTCCTGGAAAGCAGGGCTGTCTTCTTCCGCCGGCCCATCCGTCCGGGGCCGCTCCCACCGTTCCTTTAAAAACCGGCGGAACCCATCGGCCCCGTCCGGCCCGGAAATCCCACGCCAGCGCAGGTAGAGTGCTATGCTCGGGCCGAAAAACAGGTAGAGCCCCTCGCTGTCCTCCCAGATCCGGTGAATGGAGGAGTATTTGATCCAGTCCTGCCCTTCTTTTCCTGTGCCAAATTTCTCCTCGCCAAACAGCCACCTCTCTCCTTCCCGCCGTTTTTTCTTTCCATAGTAGCCGGAAAGCAGCAGCACCAGCTGTATTCTCACAGAAGGAAGGCTGCAGGCGCCCAAAAATCCGGCCCAAAACAGCATCCAGGCCACAAACGAAACCGTCTGCCCGGAAAAAAGCAAAGGTTCCACCACTGCCATCTCGATTTTCAGCATCGCTAACAGCAACAGCCCCACGGCGATGATCCTCAAAACCACCTGTATTCCGCTGTTTCGTTCCTGCTTATACAGACGGCCGGAAATCCTTACCATCCGTTTCGTCATCACGAACCGTTCCCTTACGGTTTCCCTGTTGTCCACCTGATAAATCGGTTCCATTTGCTCCTCCTTTCCCTAACCTTCCCGCGATGCAAACAAGGAGGACGCCCTTCCGGGAACATCCTCCTTCTGCCGCTTATTTCAAGAATCCGTTTACGATCTGGGCCTCCGCTTCCTCCTCCGTCAGTCCCAGGGTCATCAGCTTTATGATCTGCTCTCCGGCGATCTTTCCGATGGCCGCCTCGTGGATTAAGGCCGCGTCGGTGCACTCCGCCACGATCTCCGGCACCGCCTGGATCTTGGCGTCGCCCATGATGATGGAGTCACACTCGGAATGGCCGCTGCAGGCCGCGTTTCCAAAGAGCCGGGACACGAACTTCTGATAGGAAGAATCCTTGGCCACGGAACGGGAAATGATGTTGGCGCTGGAGCCCTCGCCGTTTAAATGGGCGCTGATCTCGCTCACTGCCGTCTGGCTACCGTGGGTCAGCAGGCGCTCCTTGATGACCACCTTGGCCCCTGCCGCCAGATCCATCTCCGTTTTCCGGTCCGTAGAGTCCACGCCCTTGATCTGGACCATCTCCATCTCCATGTAGCTGCCTTCGTCCATGTGGACCTCCGTCACCGGGTTTAAGATCCGCTTGCCGTTTCCATCCCCCTCGCCGTAGTGCTTTTCCACGTACTTCACCTTGGCGTTTTTGCCTACGTGGAACCGGTGGATGCCGTCATGCTCGGAATCCTGGTTTCCGCAGTTGTGGATGCCGCAGCCCGCCACGATCACCACGTCGGAATTCTCTCCGATGTAGAAATCATTGTAAACCACGTCGTTTAAGCCGCTCTCACTTAAAATCACCGGGATGTGGACGCTCTCGTGAACCGTCCCCGGCTTGATGATGATGTCGATGCCGGTGCCGTTTTCCTTGGAAACGATGTCGATGTTGGCCGTGGTGTTGCGGCTGTCCAGCTTTCCGTTGGAACGGATGTTGTAGGCGCCCTCCGGAACTCCGTGAAGGTCGGCAATCTCTCTGAGCAGTGTCATCTGAATCTGGTCCATCCTTAGTTCCCTCCTTCGTAACTTCTGCACACGTCCACCGCGGACGGCGTTCCCAAAAGATCCGGCAGGATTTCCTCCCGCGGTCCCTGGTTGCGGATCTCGCCGTCGGCGATCACCACGATCTCGTCAGCGATGCTCAAAATCCGCTCCTGGTGGGAAATGATCAGGATGGAACTGTCGTGGATCTCCCCGCGCATCTTCTCAAACACCTGGATCAGGTTCTGGAAACTCCACAGGTCGATCCCCGCCTCCGGCTCGTCAAAGATGGACAGTTTCGTCCCCCTTGCCAGCACGGTGGCGATCTCTATCCGTTTCAGCTCGCCGCCGGAAAGGCTGGCGTTCACCTCGCGGTTGATATAGTCCTTGGCGCAGAGTCCCACCTCAGAGAGGTATTTGCAGGCATCTGCCACGGACAGGGTCTTTTTCGCCGCCAGACGGAGCAGGTCGATCACCTGCACCCCTTTAAAGCGCACCGGCTGCTGGAACGCGAAACTGATTCCCATATTGGCGCGCTCCGTGATGCTGGCGTCGGTAATGTCCGTTCCGTCAAAATAAATCCGTCCGGACGTAGGCTTTGCCACGCCGGCAATAAGCCGGGCCAACGTCGATTTGCCGCCCCCATTGGGTCCGGTTATGACAATAAACTTATTATCATCAAGAGTAAGGCTTAAGTCCTTAATGATTTCCTTTTCCGTGCTCCCCTCCTGCACCTCGAAGGAAATGTGTTCCAATGTAAGCATCGTTGTTCCTCCATACTTCCATGTACTTTTCTGCCGCCGTTTCCGGGGCATTCTTCTGCCTTCTCTATTGTAGACGTTTTCCCTGTTTCTGGCAAGCCCTCTTTACAGCATTTCTTTCCTTAACTCCTCGCCGCTCTTAGCCGTCAGGTAAGCGGGAGCCACGTCAAATACGGTCTTGCAGCCGCTCTGGCCCTCTTTTGCCATGCGGTATGCCGCCCGGGCGTAGGCCACCAGAATGCTGGAGGTAAACTCCGGGTTGGAATCCAGCTTTAAGCTGTACTCGATCACGTGGGTGTTCTCCTGGTTCCAGCCGGTCTTTCCGCTGCGGATCACGAAACCGCCGTGGGGGATTCCCGCGTGGTCTCTCAAAAGCTCCTCCTCGCTGATGAAGTGCACGGTGGTGTCGTAGTCGGCAAAGTAGTTGGGCATGGTCTTGATCTCCTGCTCAATGCGGGCTAAGTCGGCCCCTTCCTCCGCCACTACAAAGCACTCTCTGGTGTGTTTCTCTCTGGTGGTCAGCTCCGGATTGCTGCCGCTCCTCACCGCGTCCAGGGCGGCGTCCACGGGAATGGTGTACTGTCTGGCGTCCTTTACTCCCTCCACTCGGCGGATGGCGTCAGAATGGCCCTGGCTCACGCCTTTGCCCCAGAAGGTGTAGTTGCTCCCCACCGGCAGCACGCACTCGGCGTAGAGGCGGTTTAAAGAAAACATACCGGGATCCCAGCCCACGGAGATCATGCCCACGTGGCCGCCCTCTTTTGCCGCCGCGTCCACTGCCGCGAAGTGCTCCGGGATCTTTGCGTGGGTGTCAAAGCTGTCTACCACGTTGAATAATTTCGCGAACTTCGGAGTCTGCACCGGCAGGTCGGTGGCGCTTCCGCCGCAGAGGATCATCACATCAATCTGATCCGCCATCTTCTCCGCCTCGTCCGCGTGGTATACCTTTACACCCTCCGTAAGGATCTTCACGGAATCCGGGTTTCTCCTGGTAAACACTGCGGCCAGCTCCATGTCCGGATTCTGCTTTAACGCGCACTCCACTCCACGGCCCAGATTTCCATAGCCTAAAATTCCAACTCTGATCGTCATAACTGTTCTCTCCTTTTCCCGGCTCTGTCTGCCGTATCCTTTGTTTTTCTGTCCGCCGGATGGTCTGTCTCCACCCGCGGCATCGCCCCAAAGGGGGCTGTCACAGGGAAATCATAGTCCCGCGGCTGCGGATACCTGTTTCCGTGACAAAGACAAAAGGCGCATCCTCTCAACGGGGATACGCCTTCGTACTATGCGGGAGATGGGACTTGAACCCACACGAGCATACACCCACAAGATCCTTAGTCTTGCCTGTCTGCCAATTCCAGCACTCCCGCTTAACGTATGGTATTATATCACGGGCAATTTTTAAATGCAATCCTTTTTTCCAAAAGTCTGCCAAATTTTTTGGCAAATCTTTTCAAAATTTTTCAAAAAAATGGTTGACAAATGGATTTTTATCCCTTATAATGACAAACGTGCTTGTGAGACAGGTTCTCACGAGAACGGTTCGCAGAAGTGGCGGAATTGGCAGACGCGCACGGTTCAGGTCCGTGTGGTAGCAATACCGTGAGAGTTCAAGTCTCTTCTTCTGCACGAGAAAAGAGCTGTCGGAGTTCCGGCAGCTTTTTTTGTGTCGTAAAAACTTCGTTTAGAGAACACAGATTCAGGGAGAGGCATTCGCCTCTCCCTGCCGCTTTTCTCCCATCCCATGGGATGATATACATATTATTTGATGGTAATGCGTCCCTGGCCAGCGGGGTTGGCGTACTCCGCTCCCACGGTTCCGCCCAGGTTGTCCCGCACGTAGGTGGACAGGATGTCCACATCCGCCATCACCTCGTCCTGGAGAATGTTGCAGCCCATGAACATATTCATGCCGTCGCCGCCGTTTTTCAGCATATAGTTGTGGGAGGCCACGGTGTAGGTCTTGTTCACGTCCAGGGGCTCGCCGTTTACCAGGATGTCCGTCACCCGGTACGGGCCGGTCACGGCTACGAAATTCCGCTTGTCATCCAGCTGCACGCTGCTGGGGATGGAGGAATCCACCGTAAAGGTCAGGCCGGACACGTGCTGGAACCCGCCGCTCTCCTCCGGATAGTTCTTCACGCCCATCTCCAGGGCATCCTTGATCTGCTGGCCGGTGGCCTCCACCACGCAGCCCATGTTGCCGTAGGGGAATACCCGCAGGGTGTCGTTGTAGGTGATATTTCCGGCGGCAATGTTGTCCCGGATGCCGCCGCCGTTGCTGAATCCGATGTCGGCTCCCAGCACGTAGCGGTAGGCGTCCGCCGTCAGATCGCCCAGGTTCGTCTCCCCGCTCCGCACCCGGCGCAGCCCCGTCTCCGGGTCATTGACCGTCAAATCCACGCTGGTGGTGGCCAGCACCGTGTTTAACGTCTCCTCAAACCGGGCCTGGATCTGGGCGATGAACTGGGCCGTCGCCGGATCTTCCGCCTTTTCTCCCTCTGTCCCCTGGCTGCCGGGGATGATCAGCACCTGGCCGGGACGGATGACGTTGGGATCGCTCACCTGGCCGCGGTTGGCCTCGTAGATCACCTTCCACAGGTCATAGGAGCCCAGCTCACGCTTGGCGATCCGGGAAAGGCTGTCTCCCGGCTGAACGGTATAGGAGGCGTTCATCCCCTCTCCGCTCACCTCCGACACCAGCTCCGTGGTGATGGAGCCGTCGGTGCCGATGGTCATTTTTCCGATGTTGGCCAGCTTGGTGCCGGTCTGGGTAATGGGAATGGCCTCGCCGTTCTTATTGCTGACTGTGGCGGAGGGCACCGTCTCGTGGGAATGGCCGTCGATCACGGCGTCGATGCCGGTGGTATTGGCCACAATCGCCGCGGAGCTCCAGCGCTCCGTGATCCCCGCGTTGCCCAGATGGCCCACCAGGATCACGTAGTCGGCACCCGCCTGTCTGGCCTCGTCCACCGTGCTCTGCACCCTGGTGTACATGGCCTGTCCGCTGGCGTCCTCACAGAATCCGTATATGTAGTTTCCCGCCCCGTCCTGGAAATACTTGGGGGTGGATTTGGTAAAGCTCTCCGGGGTGCTGGCGCCCACCAGGGCCACCTGGGTCTCCCCGAAATCCATCATTTTATAGGGAGAAAACACCGTCTCCCCGGTGCGAAGGTCCGTAAAGTTGCAGGAATAGTATCCGCATTCCAGCTGATCCGCCAGCCGCAGAAACTGTTCCATGCCGTAGTCAAATTCGTGATTTCCAGGAACGGCAAAGTCGTAGCCCACCTGGTTCATGATGGCCACAATGTCCTCCCCTTCCGACAGCGTGCCGATGGGAGAACCTTGGGTCGCGTCCCCGGCGTCTACCAGGGCCACGTAAGGCGTTTCCGCCAGCATCTGTTTCTCGTATAGGGCCAGGCCCGCGTAGCCGATGTTGTCGTCCACGCCGCAGTGCACGTCGTTGGTGTAGAGAATTACAATCTCCTGATCCGGATTCTCCGCCCCGTACACCGTCATCCAGGATGCCGCCGACATCGTGGTCACCGCCGCCGTCAGGAGCAACGGCAGCAGACGTCTTTTCCCATTCTGTTTCATGTTTCTCAAACCTCCTTCTCCATCAATTCCTCAATCCTTCGTTTTGCCTCCCCCGCCTGGACTGCCGGGTAAACCACCCCGTCAATCTCCACATTGGGGGCCGTCCTGCACCGTTTCATGCAGGCTACCGTCCGCACCAGAAACTGCCCGTCGGCGGAAATGCCATCCCGGTCCGGCTGCAGCAGGTCACAGACCTCTCTCCAGACGGAGTTTCCGCCCTTCGGCCCGCAGTTTCTCCCCTGGCAGACCGTGATCTGGTGCCGGTAGGCCGCCGCCTTTAAGCTGGGATACAGTTTCACGATGGCGTCCACCGTGGTCTCCTTCACCCCCGCTGCCCTGGCAGCCTCCGCCCGCACTCCCTGGGGAATGCAGCCAAGAGCGTCCTGGATCTCCCGCAGCATTGCCACCAGTTCCTCCTGGGGCAGAGGTTCCCCCTCCCTCCGGTACTGATCCAAAATCTCCCCAAGCTCTCGTCTCTCCATAAGCCCTCTCTTTCCTCTCATTTGATGTCCTGACACAGATAGGGAAACGGGAGGAACGGGAGCCGAAAAACAGCTGGCCGCAAACCGGAACCGCTCGTTCGTTTCCTCTCCTCTATTTTATCCAATCGCCTCACAAAATACAATATTTTCCCAAAATTTCACGAACATTCTGGCAACCGTTCAGACTCCCTGTTTCGACACTGCCGGAAATAGGCAAAAAAATGAGCGCAGCAGCCCATACCTGCGCCGGAACGCGGCCGCGTCAGCCGCCATTTCCCTCCGCAGGGATCGCGCCTCCCGCCGGAGGCTTTTGTGCCTTGCGCCGCAGCAAACACCGTTTCCTACTGCAATAAAACACACAGACCGGAAATCCCTGGCCTGTGTATCCCCTGATCTTTCACTTCTGTCTTTCCCGTTTCCCGTCACGGCTCCCCGTACACGATGGAAATTTCAAAGCCCACCGGCACCTCCTGATTTCCGGTGCGGATGGCTCCCTTTGCCCACAGGCGGTCCACCGCCATATAGCCAGCCGAGCTGATGGTGAGCTCGCCACGCACCTGATCCAGTTTCAGCCAGCCCGTCTCCTCCGCCACGGTGATCCCGGCCTCTGACAGGGCCTGCTTTGCCACCGGCTCAATCCGGCCGGCCGCCCCCTGTCCATTTAACTCATAGGAGAGCACGGTGCTGCGATCCTCCCGCTCCGCCTCCCGGCCGCTCACCCACAGAGTTTCCACAAAACTCAGATCGTAGGTGGTATAGTTCATGAGATTTTCCGAAAAATGGCGCCATTCCTCCGGAGAAATGGATGTTGCCGTCTCCACATCCCCGTCTTTTACCAGAACTGCCCCATCCTGAAACCGGTACTCCCGCTGTCCGCCGCCAAAACCGCTCTCCACCGTCAGCTGCCCCCTCAGACCGTCCGTCCCCAGTCCCTCAAACCGGGCCGCACCGGAAAAGGGCACCCGCAGGCTCAGCCCGGAAATTTCCACGGACC
This sequence comes from Lachnoclostridium sp. An14, assembly GCF_002160755.1. Lineage (GTDB taxonomy): Bacteria > Bacillota > Clostridia > Lachnospirales > Lachnospiraceae > Lachnoclostridium_A. Next base: position 89,395 of record NZ_NFLE01000013.1, on the reverse strand, counting down.
ACGCTCCCTCCATCTCTGCCTCCGCAAAGGAACGGCCTCTCTGTCTCTCCTGGGCCGCCTCCCAGAGTGCCAGACCCGCCACGTCCTTCTCCCCCGCCGTGATCTGGGGTGGAAGGGAAAACGGATCGGAAACGGATGGCAGCCCGGAACCGGACGCGGACCGCAAAACGGCAAATCCAGACGCGGCAGAACCCATTGTCCCGGCAGCCGCGGCAAAATCGCTCCCGTTTCCGGCTCCGCCCCCTTCCGCCCCCAAGGCCGGCGCGGCAAACAGCAGCGATGCAGCCACTGCCGCTGTCAAAATGGAAATCCTTCTTTTCATGGTCTCACCTCCGCGCGTATTTCTGCCTACATTATAAAGCCTTCCGCCCTGTTTGTCATCCTTCATTCCGCCCGGCCACACCACTCCCCAATTATCCCTAGAGTAAAAAGGAAGATTCCCATCCCTTAAAAACTGTAGTAGAATAAAATTGTCATTCCCAACAGCCACCATTTCATCGAAAGGAGGCGAACCTATGAATTACAGAGACAAAGCGGCAGCCTGTGTCCAGCACACCGTCCTGCCGGTTCAGAGGCAGCAGTTTCAGGAATGCGGGAACAGCCTGGACGAGCAGTACAAACGGTACGGAAATACGGAAGGTTTTTTCGGCAAAGTCCTGGAACCGGGGCATCTCTACGAAATCGGCTACCCAAAATGCGTCTGTCCCGAAGCCGCCGCCGGGACCGCCAAATCCCCGAACCACTGTGAATGCTCCAGACAAAGCGTGCTGTATATTCTGGAACAGCTGCTGCCGGGAAAAACCATCACGGTGACCACCATGGAAACGGTTTTGGGCGGCGGCGAATGCTGCCGGTTCCGCGTAACTGTGGAATAAGCATCGAACCCGGCAGTTATCCCTATACCAGGAGGAACCAAATGATCAAAGAATACACCATCCCGGCCTGCTCCGGAATGAAAATAGATGTGAAACAGAATGACACCATCACCGTCATTGACCTGGAAGGCGGCCAGGTGGTGGACTTTTTTGCCGAGGCAAAGGGAAATCCGGGGGAATTTCTTTCCCCAAGAGTGACCATCGACTGCAACGAGTCCCTGAAACTGCGCACCGGCGACACCATTTATACCAATCTGTACCGGCCCATGATGGAGGTGGTCTCCGACGACGTGGGCGAGCACGACCTGCTTCACCCCTGCTGCCGTCCGGAAATGTATGCGTTCTTTTACCACAACGGAACCGGCCACCCCAACTGCCTGGACAACATCAATACGGCCCTGGGGGAGCGCCGCCCCCTCATCACCCCGATCAACCTGTTCATGTACACAAAACTCCATGAGGACGGCCGGATCTCCGTGGAAAAGCCCCTCTCCAAAGCAGGCGACCGGATTGTGTTGAAGGCGAAAATGGATCTCTCCCTGGGGGTTGCCGCCTGCAGCGTTTCGGAAAGCCTGTGCAACAGCGGCTCCTGTTCTCCCATAAAAATCGTCATCGAAGAACTCCACCGCTGACACAGGAACCGGAAGAAACCGGCAAAGCAAACGGAAGGAAATCGGAGGCGGAAACACCGCCTCTCCTGCCCCGCTCCTCCTACCGAAACTTCCCCTCAAACCACTTCAACCCTCTCTCCAGCCCCATCACCGGCCATCTCGCCATCCAGCAGCCTGCCGCCACCACCATTCCTGCCACCAGCACATCCCCCAGCCAGTAAGCCCCCAATTCTAGGGCCGTCACCTCTATTCCTGCCAGGGCCAGCGCCCAGGCCAGCAGGAACTGGAACGCGTAGAGGGTCAGGGCGTTTTTCCCCACGCAGGCCAGGGGCCGGTATAGGGACGGCAGCCTGTTTTCCGCCAGCAAAAACGCCCCCAGCACCATCAGAGCCCCGCCCGTTCCGATGAGCAGCTCAAACATAGAGCCGCCCTGGGGCATATCAATAAAAAGCAGATGCCACTGCACCGGCGCCGTATTGCGGGGCCAGACGGCGAAAAGGTCCGGCTCCCGGTAAGGAGTCTGCACCATCCAGCTCTCCACCGCCGCCCGCAGCCCCGTCAGTGCCCACACCGCAAAGAGCTTCACCGGAACCAGCACAGCCGCCCCCAGCGCTGCCATGCCGGCCGCCACCTTCGGCGACCTTAGATTCATCCGGCCTAATGCCATCCCCGTGACAAACACCGGCATCCAGGCCAGGGCCGACAGTGGCCCACCGGCCAGATCCCCCAGGATCGCCGCCCCCTCAAACAGGCTCAGCCCCACCATCATCAGCGGCGGCGCCGCCGCAAAGAGAACCGCCGCCACTGCCATCAGCCTCCCCGCGGAACAGCCCATCAGCAAAAGCGCCAGCAAAAACATCATGGCGTAGGCCGGGAGCACCACGGCAAACGGCCCGTTTAACAGAATCAGCCCGTATCCCACCAGGTCGATAAACACCGCACGGGCTAGAACCCTGGCGCGAAACGCCCCCGGCGTCTCCCCCGCCTCCATCCGCCTTCCCATAAGGCTGTAAGAAATGCCGGAGCAGAGCATAAATAAAATCATGGTGTTTCCCGACACAAAGCTGTTTCTCTCATTGAGGGCAAAATGCTGCACATACATTCCCACCACCGCCAGTCCCCGAACTGCGTCCAGCGCCAGCAGCCGTCCCGGTTTCCCACAGGACGTCTTCCCCGTTCTATTTCCTCTCATTTCAATCATATCATTCTCCTTTTTTCTCTTTTTTCGTTCCAAATCCCAGGCGGATGGCGTTTTTCAGACACGTTTCCTTGCAGGCCCCACACCGGATGCACTCCGGCGAGCCTGGATCCTTCACCGGATCCCCCTCCATCGGGCACCGGTCTCTGCATTTCCCACAGTTTACGCACCGGCTCCGATCCACCTCCAGATGGTAGAAACTCACCCGGTTGAGAAGGCCGTAAATGGCTCCCAGCGGGCACAGCACCCGGCAGAAAAACCGGAACACCATCCCGCTGCCGAAACACACGGCCCCCAGCACTGCCAGTTTCAGGCCAAAAAGGCCTCCTACGGTATTTCGCAGCTCCGGATGGGTGCTCAAAAGAGGAATCCCCCCAAACAAGGTGCCGGAGGGGCAGATAAACTGACAGAAGGCCGGTTTCCCCATCCCCATATAGTTCGTCGCCGCCACCGGCAAAATCAGCACAAAAACTGCCAACACCAGGTATTTTCCCCACCGCAGCCCCTTGAGCAATTTCCGTTTCCGGAAGGGCAGCCGGTATAGCAGCTCCTGAACCAGCCCGAAAGGACAGAGCCACCCGCAGGCGAAACGCCCCAGAAGGACGCCCACCGCCAGCAGAAAGCCGGTGACGTAAAAGCTGAAATCGTAATTCATAGAGCCGGAAACCGCCTGAAGGGCGCCGATGGGGCAGGCAAAGGAGGCCGCCGGGCAGGAATAGCAGTGCAGCCCCGGACTGCAGAACTGTTTCCAGGGGCCTGTGTACAGCTTGCCGCCGGGAATGTTTCCCACATGGGAATTGGTGAATCCGAAGGCCGCCAGCTGCACCAGCTTTCGTTTCCACGTTTTCAACGGACGAATTTGTTTCATTTTCCCGCCTCCTATCCTAAACCGATACATTCCAGACAGATGCGCACCGCCTTCTGGAGCACGATTTCCGCCTCCCCGCGGGCCATGCCCCAGGCCAAAAATGAGAGCGACATTCCCAAAAGCCCCCAGGAAATCCCCGTTTTTATCGTTCTATTCCATTTCATTCAGATACTCCTCCACAAACGCTCTGTAGCCGTCCACGTCTGCCCCTACCACCGGTTCTCCCACCAGGTTTCCTTCCCCGTCCACGAAAAAGGTAGTGGGAACGCCTACGATTCCATCTAGAAATTCCTTCCAGTCCTCATTTCCTTCCAGCTGGATAAAGTCCGCCCCGGCCCGTTTGGTGATTTCCCTGGCCAGCTCCCGATGGGTCTCGTCCGCCTCCCCCTCAATGTCACAGACCAGCCCCAGCAGCTGGACACGGTCCGGCAGTTCTTCCGCCCAACGCCCAAGCTCCGGCATTTCCTCCACACAGGGCACACAAAACGTCCCCCACACGTTTACCACCGTCAGATCTTTTCCTTTAAAAATCTCCTCCGTCACCACATTTCCCTCCAGATCCCTGGTGACAAAGGCGGGAACGCCCGTCCCCAGCTCCGTATCGTTTTTCTCCAGCTCCACCGGGAGAAAGGTCAGGCCTGCCTTCACCTCCTCCATGGCGGCGCGGCACTCCATATACTGGGAAATTTCTTCCTCGCCCAGCTCTGAGGTGTCAAATTCCGGGACAGAGGCCAGGTACACATAGCCGTCATTTCTGCCGAATTCCTCTGTGTGATCCCACCCGGAAAGCTCGTCTAAGGATGCGCCTTCCTGGAGCAGCCGCCCATACTCCTCCTCCGGAATCAGGGTCATCTGCAAAAGGCACCGGGAATGGGCCCAGATGGTCTCATACAAATCCTCAAAGTATTCCGCCGTCGCAAGCTCCGGGCTTTCCCTTTGCACCCGGACCGCCTCATCCATCAGCGGATCGGTGACGGGACGGTAATAGTAATAGATGGACGCCGTGGGATAGCCCTGCAAATTATAGTTATAAGGCTCTATCTGCGCTCCCAGCGCCTGCAGGCGCTGATCTATGGAAAACACCAGGCCCCGTTCCCTCATCTCCGTCACAGCCACGCCGTCCTCTCCTCTGCCGCCCCGTTCTCCGCGGCCCCGCTCTCCATCCAGGCTCCCGTCTCCGGAAACCGCAGCATTCTCCCCGCTCCCGTTTTCACCTTCAAAAACCGTGGACGTCCCGTCTCCTCCCGGTTCCCCGGACGGAAAACTGCCGCAGCCAGCAAGCAGCACCGCCGCCAGCGCCACACCAAGCACCCGTTTCGTTCCCTGTATCTTCATGTGAATTCCTCCTTTTACAATCATTCACACGAGAGCCTACCACATTTTTCTTTCTTTTTGCGTCTTTTGTCCCGTGACCTCTCCCGCCGTCTCCAATTCTTCCCCTCCCCCTTCATTCCGGACAAAAAACGGCCGTTCCGGACAAAGCCTTTCCTTCCAGCCCATAATTTGATAAAATACAGAAAGCATTTTTATATAGAAAGAAGGAAATTCCTTGTTAAAACTCATTCTCTGCGACGACGACCAGTTCACCCTGCGTCTGGCGGCCGGTCTGATAAACCAGGCCATCCAGATCTGCCAGGTGGAGGCCCAGATCTGCTGCATCGCCTCCTCCGGCGGCGAACTGTTAAACTACCTTCAGAATGCCGGCGGCCCCTTCCTCTACTTCCTGGACTACGACTTCGGCCAGGCCGCCCTCAACGGCATCGACCTGGTAAAATGTATCTACCAGAGAGACGCCGACGCAAAGATCGTCTTTGTCACCAGCCACGGCGACAAGGGCATGGACATTCTAAAAAGCGGCATCCGGGCCTTCGGTTTTGTGGAAAAGACGCCGGATACGGGCCGCATGGTGGCGGAATACGTAAAATACCTGCAAATGGCGGCTCCTGAAGCATCTCCCTCCGAAACGGTTCCCCGGCTCACCCTGCCCCTTGGGATCGACGAGACCGTAGAGCTCTCCATCCCGGACATCGCCTACGTGGACTCCGTAAAATCCGTGGCCCACACCATCTGCTACCACACCTTCGACGGCTCCGCCATCACCGTCCGGGATACCATTGAGCACGCCAAAGAGCTTTTGGGCGAAGATTTCATCCGCTGCCACCGCTCTGTCCTGATCAACCGGCGCCACGCCGTCTCCGTGACCAAGGGCCTGGTCCGGCTGTCAAACGGGGAAACGGTGGCCTGCGCCCTCAGCAAACGGAAGGAAATCGCCGCCCTCTGCTTTTCCAATGAGAAAGGAGGACGGCTGTGATCAACATTTTCGGAGACGGACCCTACCTTGTAAGTGTGGGGGAACTGGCTTTCCAGGCCGCCGGGGAGCTGATCTGGTATGTCCTCCACGTTTCCCCGTTTGCCCTTGCCGCCTTCCTGCTGAAACGGCGTCTTCGGGGCACGGCGGAGTGGGCGGCGGCCCTGGCACTCGCTCTCCTGCAGGCAGCTTTCGTGTGGATTTCCAGCATTCGCTCCGAATGGTTTTTCTCCTTCTGCCTGGCCGCCCTGCTGACAGGGGAGTTAAAAATCCTCAATCTGGTACCCCTGCGGCCCCTGGATCAGGCCTTCTTTTTCGCGGCCCTGTGCATCCCCGCCCGGCTGTTCAACAGCACCAGCTCCGTGGTGGGCCACCTGTGGATCTTCTGGATCCTGTTTTTCGTCCTCTACCTGACCCTCCGGATGGAGATGGGAACCCTGCGGGGCAGTCATTTTCTCTGCTACTTCCTCTTTGTGTTCCTCTCCCTCTCCATGTACCTGTACGAGCTGGCTGTTCCGCTTCTCCAGCCCCGCTTGGGGGCCCTCCTTGGAACCAACGCTCGGGGCACCGTGACCGCTGTGACCGCCGTATCAGCCTGCCTGATCGCCGCCGCCTTCGCCGTCCGGAGCCATTTCCAGACCCGGCTGGAGTCCTGGAATTCCCTGGGCAGAAAATACGGGAAGATCGAGCACTATTTTTTCTTCTTCTCCCTGTTTATCCTGATCAGCTTCACTCTGATCTATCTGCCCTTTACGGCGATGCGGATGCAGAACGCCCTTGTGGCCCTGCTGATTCCCGCCCTTTGCCTGTTTTTCCTCGCGGCCCAGGCGCTCTTTATCACCCTTTTGCTGCGCGTCGCCCTCTACCGGGACAGCGACACCTTCCACCGGTGGGAGCGGGAAAACATGGTTTCCTACTACCAAAACCTGCAGGCATCCGTCTCTGCCATGGAGGGACTGCGCCACGACATCAAAAATATCTTTTTTACCATGGGAAATTTTGTGGATCGAAGCGATGATCCGGAAATGAAACAGTTTTTCTGGGAAACCATCTACCCCTACTCGGAGACGGCCATCCGCCAGAGCGAGCTCCAGTCCCGCCTGTGGAAGATCCCCTCAGAATCTTTGCGGGCCTTCCTTTATCTGAAAACGGCCCAGTCTGCCCAGCAGGGCGTCTCCGTTCAGCTGGAAGTGTCCCTTCTCCCGGAGGAATTTCAGACTGGCATGGACATCATCGACCTGACCAGGATCTTAGGCATCCTTCTGGACAACGCCATGGAGGAAACGGCCCTCATCCCCGGCGGCGTCCTCTCCCTCAAGGTGGCCGGCAGCAGTGAAGGCTGCTCCTACATCCTGAAAAACCCGGTGACAGAGGAGCGGAAACGGACGGGCATCCGCCCCGGAACCACCAGCAAAGGGACCGGCCGCGGCCACGGCCTGGCCATCGTCCAGGAACTCCTGGCCCAGTACCCCAACGCGGCCTTAAATTCTGTTCTCCGGGAATCCGCTTACATCCAGAGCCTCAATATCTCCTTCCGGCCCTGAACCGTTTCCTATGTCATAAACAAGTGTGCGCATCCGCCGGAAACTTTTGTGTCATAGGGGACGCAGTTTCGTTTCCTACTGACACAAAAAAATCAGCCTCCCCCCCGTCCAATCCCGGCCAAAGGCCGGAACCTCCGGGAGGAGGCTGATCTGTAATCTGGGAATTTCTTATTTTACTCCGTCATCTCCGTCTCTCACAATGCAGATGCGCTCGATCACCGGCATCTCCAAAGGCCGGTTCCAGGTCTCTTTCCCGCTGGTGGGGACCTCCGCGATCCGGTCCAGCACGTCAAACCCTTCCGTCATCTGTCCGAAGGCCGCATACCGGCCGTCCAGCTTGTGAGCGTCCTTGTGCACCACGAAAAACTGAGTGCCAGCGGTATCAAAACCGGGATCTCTGGCCATGGAAATGGCTCCGCGGCAGTGGGGAATGGGGTTGGCAATCCCGTTTTCCGCAAACTCCCCTTTGATATGCCAGTCGCTGTCCGTCATGATGTCATTGTCCGGGGAACCGCCCTGGATCACGTAATCCTTCACGATCCGGCACCAGGCCAGACCGTCGTAAAAGCCGCTCTCCGCCGTCTTTACGAAATTTTCCACCGTTATCGGAGCCAGCTCCGGGAACAGGTCAAAGACCATGTTCCCGAATCCCTTTGTCTCAATCACACATTTCATCATCTTACTTGGACACCTTGGCGTTCTTGAAGAACAGGTGGGCAGAGGAATCCATGTAAACGCCGGTTACGTAGTCCTTTAACAGGTAGGTGTCCGCCTTGTAGTACAGCGGCATCACCGGATACTCGGAGGAGGCTACGGCGTCCGCCTGATTCACCAGCTCCGCAAACTTGGCCGGATCGCTCTCCACCTTCACCTGCTCTACCAGGGCGTCGTACTCTGCGTTGCTGTAAGAGGTGGTGTTGAGCACGTTGTCCGTGGACAGCAGAGGCAGGAAACTCATGGGGTTGATATAGTCGGCGCTCCAGCCCATGGCGGCTACCTCGTAGTCTCCGCTCTGAACGGCGCTGTAGAATACGGCCCACTCCGCGGAGGTCACCTCCACGCTGATGCCCAGGTTGGTCTCCCACATCTCCTTGATGGCTTCCGCCACCTTCTTCACCGTGTCATCAGAATAGAAGGACAGCTGTACCGTGGGGAATCCCTCGCCGCCGGGATAGCCGGCCTCAGCCAGGGCTGCCTGGGCCGCCTCCACGTCCGCGTTGGGAGACAGCTCAAAGTCGGAGCGTCCCTCCAGGATGTCCTTGCCATCCATCACGTAGCCGGGAGCCAGGATGCTGTAGGCAGGCTGGGCGTCTACCTGAGCCACGTTGTTGATCAGGGACTCTCTGTCAATGGCCAGGTTTAAGGCCTTGCGCACCAGAGGATTGTTGTAGGGCTCAGCCTGGCAGTTGAAGTTGTAGTACACCGTGCCGTAGATATTGGCGGTGTGGGTGCCGGCGCCCTCTGCCTTTAAGCGGGCAATGTCTCCGGCGGGGATGTTTCTCACGCCGTCTACCTCGCCGTTTTCATAGGCGGTCAGGGCAGTGGAGAGATCCAGAATGTAGCGGAAGGTCAGTTTCTCCAGAGTCACATTCTCCGCGTTCCAGTAATTTTCATTTTTCGTGAGCACTACGCTCTCACCCATGTTGATCTCAGATACCTTGAACGGGCCGTTGGAAACGTAGGTGTCGGCCGCGGTGGACCACTTGTCGCCGTTGGCCTCTACTGTGGCCTCCTGTACCGGGGCATACACCCACATACTGGCCACATCCGCGAAGAAGGGGGTGGGCTGCTTTAAGGTGTACTGGATGGTATTGTCGTCCAGGGCCTTTACGCCTACATCCTCGACGGCCGCGGTGCCGTCATAGTACTCCTGGCCGTTTACAATGTAGTCGGTCATCATGTTCACGTACTGCGCCGTGGTGGCAGGCGTCATCACGTGAAGGGCAGAATACACGTAATCCTGCGCCGTCAGCGGGCTGCCGTCGCTCCACTTTAAGCCCTCCCGAAGGTGGAAGGTGTAGACCGTCATATCCTCGTTGGCCTCCCAGGACTCCGCGTTTCCAGGAGCCAGCTCGCCGTTCTCGTCGTAGGTCACCAGGCCCTCAAACAGGTTGGTGATAAACGGGGAGGCGAAGGAATTGCTGGTGTAGGACGGATCTAAGCTGTCCGGCTCATTGTTGAGCACGAAGGTCAGCTCCTGAGCTCCCGTGGGCTCTGCCGTCTCCGCGGCGGTCTCTGTCTCTGCCGCGGATGTGGGCTCCGCGATGGTCTGAGGCTGGGTTTCCGTGGTTCCTCCGCCGCAGCCGGCCAGCATAGCCGTGCAGGCCAGACCGAGGGCCAGCACGGTGGTGAGTTTCTTTTTCATAATTAAACTCCTCCTTTTTTCTTTTTATTGCCACGGCCCCGGTGAAGGGGCCGGTTCAACCTTTTCACCCAGATCTCCTGTCCATATCCAGGAAATCATAATATGGGGATCCCGACGCGCCTTATCCGTATAAATGGCAGGCCACCATATGGCCGCCTCCCACGTCCTTTAACACCGGCGCCCGTTCCCCGCACTCCGGTCTCGCGAAGGGACAGCGGGTGTGGAACCGGCACCCGGACGGAGGCGCGATGGGGCTGGGAATGTCTCCCTCGATGCTGCTCTTTTCCTTCTCCCGCGCCAGCCTGGGGTTGGCGATGGGAATGCTGCCGAGAAGGCCCTTCGTGTAGGGATGGAGGGGATTTTTATAGATCTCTCCCGACTCGCACACCTCCACCAGCTGTCCTAAGTACATCACTCCCACGTCGTCGGACACGTAGCGCACCATGGACAGGTCATGGGCGATAAACAGGTAGGAAACTCCTTTTTCCTCCTGGAAATCCCGCAGCAGGTTGATCACCTGGGCCTGGATGGACACGTCCAGGGCGGAAATGGGCTCGTCGCAGATCACCAGCTCCGGCTGTAAAATCAGGGCTCTGGCGATCCCCACCCGCTGGCGCTGGCCCCCGGAAAACTCGTGAGCGTAGCGGTTGGCGTGCTCCTTGGTGAGCCCCACCCGCTCCAGCATGGGGTAAACCAGCTCGTTGGCCTGGTCCTTCTTCTTCACCACCCCGTGGGCCAGAAGGGGCTCGGCGATAATGTCCCGCACCGTCATCCTGGCGTTTAAGGAGGCGTAGGGATCCTGGAAAATCATCTGCATTTTCCGCCGCAGAGGCTTTAACTCCCTCTGTTTCATATGGGAAATGTCCTGGCCGTCCAGAAGGATGGTTCCTTCCGTGGGCTCATAGATGCGGATCACCGTCCTGGCGCAGCTGGATTTGCCGCAGCCGGACTCTCCCACCAGCCCCAGGGTCTTTCCCTTTTTCAGCACAAAGCTCACATTGTCCACGGCGTGGACCACCTGTCCGCGGCCCGCCTTGAAATGCTTGGTGAGGTTTTTCACCTCCAGCATGGCCGTCTCACTCATGGCTCTCCCCCCTCTCTCCCGTCTCCGCGAACGGGTTGTTCTCCGCCGGCGCCTCCGGATCCAGCAGCCAGCACCGGGAACGGTGCCCCTGGGAGATCTCCGTCATTTCCGGCAGCTCCCGCCCGCAGATCACTCTGGCGTATTTGCAGCGGGGGGCGAAGGGACAGCCCTCCGGCGGTTTCGTCATATCCGGCGGCGAACCGGGAATGGGCTGCAGCCTGCGGCTCTTGTCCTGGTCCACCGACGGGATGGAGGCCAATAGCCCCAGGGTGTAGGGATGTTTCGGATTCTCAAAAATATCGTCGATGGGAGCCTCCTCCATCACCAGGCCGCCATACAGCACGATCACCCGGTCACAGAGCTCTGCCACCACCCCCAGATCGTGGGTGATGAAAATGATGCTGGTGCCAAACTGTTTCTCCAGCTCCCGCAGCTGCTTTAAAATCTGGTCCTGAATGGTCACGTCCAGGGCCGTGGTGGGCTCGTCGGCGATCAAAAGCTCCGGCCGGTTGGCCAGGGCCATGGCGATCATCACCCGCTGGCGCATTCCGCCGGAAAACTCGTGAGGGAAGGATTTATACCGTTTTTCCGGCTCCGGGATGCGGACCCTGGCAAACAGCTCCAGCACCTCTTTGCGGATCTCCTCCCCGCTCTTTTCCGGATGGTGCTCCCGGATCATCTCCGCCACCTGTTTTCCTACGGGAATCAGGGGGTTTAAGGAGGACATGGGATCCTGGAAGATCATGGAAATCTTTCCGCCCCGGATTTTTCTCATCTGGGCCTTGGAGCATTTCGCCAGATCTTCCCCCTCAAAGAGGATTTTTCCCTCCTTGATCCTGGCGGTGTCCGCCAGCAGCCGTAAAATGGACATGGAGGTGACGCTCTTTCCGCTTCCCGACTCTCCCACCAGCCCGACGATCTCCCCCTTTCCCACGGTAAAGCTCACTCCGCGGACGGCCTGCACCTCGCCGTTGCTGGTCATAAATGATGTTTTCAGATTCTCTATGGTCAAGATTGGTTCCATTTTCCCACTCCTATTTCTTCAGTTTCGGGTCCAGGGCATCCCGCAGGCCGTCGCCTACAAAATTGAAGGCGAACATGATCAGGCAGATTCCCAGGGCCGGTATGAACATCTGGTACGGACAGGTCCGCAGGTTGGCCGTGGCGTCGTTGCACATGGTGCCAAGGCTGGCTAAAGGCGGCTGAAGCCCGATGCCCAGGAAACTTAAAAACGCCTCCATAAAGATGGCCGACGGGATCAGCATGGTCACCGTCACCAGGATGGAGCCCATGGCGTTGGGGATCAGGTGCTGAAAGAGGATGGTTTTGGTGGAGGAGCCGATGGTCTTGGCCGCCAGCACGAATTCCTGCTGTTTTAAGCTTAACACCTGGCCTCTCACCACTCTGGCCATATCCACCCAGTACACGCTTCCCAGGGCCACGATGATGCTCTGAAGGCCGGAGCCAAGCAGCACCACAATCAGGATCACGTACAGCGTCAGGGGAATGGTATTGATAATATCCACTACACGCATGAGTACCGTGTCCACGTTTCCCCCCAGATAGCCGGAGATCCCGCCGTAGAGCACGCCGATGACCATATTCACCGCCGCGGCGATGAAGGCCACCAGCAGGGATACCCGGATGCCGTACATGAGCCTGGTGAGAATGTCTCTCCCCAGGGAGTCCGTGCCCAGCAGGTAGGAGGCGTTGCGGACGGTGGAGCTGGGATAGATCACCTTGGTGGCGGGATCGGCGATCACGTAGGGTTTCTGGCCGTAGTAGAGGCCCACCTCCGCGCCGTTGTAGTCGTAGATGGTCATGCTCATCTCCGAATCCTCCCGCACCTTCTTTAACTGGTCTCCCAGAGTGCCGTCCGGGTTGACGTAGAGCACTTTTAAGCCCTGGGTGATGTAGAGGGAGCCGTTTCCGTCCGGGGCGTCAAACACCTTCATCACCGGAGGGATATTCACCACCTCCAGATTCTGCACGGAATAGCTGTAGTCCGTAAACAGCGGCCCAGCCAGGGCAAACAGAAGGAGCAGAACGATCAGGACGAAACCGGCGATGGCCGTAGGTTTCCGGCGGAACCGGAACCACACGTCCCCGGCAAAGGTCCTGTTCTTTGTCCATATCTTTTCCCGGTCCTCGCTGGAGGACGGGAGCATTTCCCATTTATTATCCATGTCTTCTAACCTCATCCTATTCGTATTTGATCCTGGGATCAATCAGGCAGTAGAAAATGTCCACCACAAAGATCATCACCATGAGAAAGGTGGCGTAAAAAATGGTCACGCCCATGATGGTGGTGTAGTCTCTCTGGGTCACACTGTTTACCAGGTAGCCGCCCAGTCCGGGGATGGCGAAGATTTTCTCAATCACGAAACTTCCCGTCATCAGGTTGGCGATGGTGGGGCCCAGCACGGTGATCACCGGGATCAGGGCATTTCTCATGGCGTGGCGGAATACCACCTTTACCTCCGAGAGGCCCTTGGCCCTGGCGGTGCGGATGTAGTCCTGCCCCATGACCTCCAGCAGGCTGGAGCGCATGAGTCTGGCCATGTAGCTGATGGAATAGCCGCCCAAGGCCACCACCGGCAGGATGTAGCCCTTCCAGGTGTCAATGCCGTAGGTGGGCAGCCAGTTTAACCGGTAGGAAAACAGGTAAATGAGCAGGGAGGCGATGATAAACGACGGGATCGTCACCCCGATGGTGGCCAGGGCCATCACCGCCATGTCCACCCATTTTCCGTTTTTCACCGCCGCTACCACACCCATGGGGATGGCCGCCAGCAGCACAAACAGGATGGTGATTCCGCCTAACTTGGCGGAGACGGGGAATCCGTTGTAGATGAAGTCGTTTACCGTTTTTCCGGGGTATTTGTAGGAGGGGCCGAAATCTCCGTGGAGCAGCCCGCCCACATAGTCGAAAAACTGCTCCGGAAGGGGAGCGTCCAGATTGAACTTGGCATTTAAGGCCGCCTCCACCTCCGGCGACGTCTTTCGGTCGCTGGTAAAGGGGCCGCCTGGAATGGAGTGCATGATGACAAAGGTCACCAGCGCGATCATGAACAGGGCGATGATCATGATGCCGATCCGTTTCGCAAAATATCGAACCATACTTTTCCCTCACAACTATGTATTTGCCCGTTTTTTCATCCTGGACTTCTCTCCGTGACGTCCAAATGTCTTTCCGCTAAAAACAGGCTGATTTCTCAAAATTATACTCCTGTTCCCAAATACTGTCAATCTTTTTCGCCCTGGAGCGGTTGGGAGGGGCGGCCCGCCGGAGCGCGGCTGCGCCAGCGGCCGGTTTCCTTTGCGGAGAGTGCGTTTCCCGCTGGGGGCTTTTTGTGCTGCAGGGAGCGCAGTTTCCTGTTAAATACAAAAAACTGCCGCAGCCAGAGCCCCCTTCGCGGGTTCTTCTGTCTGCAGCAGTCTTTATTTCTGATGTTCGTTTCCGTCGCACTATGGGCCGGGTTTCCTTAAGCCAGCTTGGATTTTGCCAGCTCAGCTAATTTTGCAAAGCCCTCTGCGTCGTTGATGGCCATGTCAGAAAGGATCTTTCTGTTCATCTCCACGCCGGCCTGCTTTAAGCCGTACATGAACTTGCTGTAGGATAAGCCGTTGATGCGGGCAGCCGCGTTGATACGGGCGATCCACAGCTGTCTGAACTGTCTCTTTCTCTCCTTACGTCCAGCATAGGAGCTGGTCAGAGCTCTCATTACGGACTGCTTTGCGATCCGGTACTGTTTGGAACGGGCGCCTCTGTAGCCCTTCGCCATCTTCAAGATTCTATTGTGTTTCTTCTTTGCGTTTAAACCGCCTTTTACTCTTGCCATCGGTCAATTTCCTCCTTCTTAATTTCAAAAATCCTTACAGATACGGTAAAATCTTCTTCATTACCTTTGCGTTGGTAGCGTCGGTAATAATATCTTTTCTAAGATTTCTCTTTCTCTTTGTGGACTTCTTAGTTAAGATGTGAGATTTGTAAGCCTTATTTCTTACTAACTTTCCTGTTCCCGTTACTTTGAAACGCTTTGCAGCAGCTCTGCTTGTTTTTAATTTCGGCATTGTATTTTCCTCCTTGATAGTTGTCTATTTTTTAACGCTTTGCAGTTAAAAACATGACCATAGTCCGTCCCTCCACCTTGGACGGCTTGTCGATGACAGCGATGTCGGATAAGCTCTCCGCGAAATCGTCCAGAATGTACTTGGACTTTGACATATGCGCCATCTCACGGCCTCTGAAACGCAGGGTGACCTTTACTTTGTTGCCCTTCTCCAGGAACTTTCTGGCCGCGCTGGTCTTGGTGTTCAGATCATTGGTGTCGATGTTGGGAGATAAGCGAACCTCCTTCACCTCGATGACCTTCTGTTTCTTCTTGGCTTCCTTTTCTTTTCTCGCCTGCTCGTAGCAATACTTTCCGTAGTCGATGATCTTGCATACAGGCGGCTTTGCCGTCGGGGCGATCTTTACCAGATCCAGCTCCGCGTCCTGAGCCATCTTGTAGGCCTCCTTCGCGGACATGATCCCCAGCTGCTCCCCATTCTCTCCGATCAGACGGACCTCTTTGTCGCGAATCTGCTCGTTAATCATTAAATCGCTAATAGCCGTGCACCTCCAAAGTGAATTGGACAAAAAAACAGATGGGAAAAAACATCCCATCCGCCGTCGTCTGTGCCGCAAACATTCTCCTTTCAGAGCCATTCCCATTTCCCTGCAAAGCCTTTTATCAGCTTTCCCGCGGGGTGCTTGCGATATGAACCCAGGTCACTTGCTCGTGCCAGGGTGAGGCGGATACCTGCTTTCCTGTCAGTCGTTCTCACAACTTTTGTTATGATAGCATATGCCGCCCTGGTTGTCAACTATTTTTTCCAGATTATATTTTTTGTCACCCTTGTGACCTTTTTTATGACAGCGCGTCCGCACAGAAACATAGGGCGGCCCGCCTGGGACCGCCCCTTTCACATACCGCTTACGCGAAGAAAAACGCCAGCGCTGTCACCACAATAATCGTGGTAATTCCCATCACAGCCGTCATGCCGGTCTGGCACTTATAGGCCTGGGAGGTGTTCATGTCGGAGAACTGGGATACTACCCAGAAATAGGAGTCGTTGGCGTGGGAGGCTGTCATGGAGCCTGCGCCGATGGCCATAATCATCAGCACCTTGGCGATGTCCGAGGTCAGCCCCAGGCCGGCCATCATGGGAGCCACCATGGCGGAGGTGGTGATCATGGCAACGGTGGACGCGCCCATGGCCAGCTTTAAGCAGGAGGCGATGGCAAAGGCCACTAAAATGCCTGCCACCGGGCCCACATTGCCCAGCATACCGGTGAGCTGATCCGCGATGGGCAGAGCCTGAAGAATGGCTCCGAAGGAACCGCCCGCTCCGGTGATGGCAAGAATGCCGGCGGAGTTGGTGACGCCCTCTCCCACCCATTTTAAGGTGTTTTTCTTCTCCTCCTTCGGGATCAGGGTGAAGGAAAGGTATACGCCGATCAACAGGGCGATCACCGGGTTTCCGATAAAGGATACCACCGTCTTTAACATCCCGGTGCCCAGAGGATTGCTGGGGAAGTCTCCCACGGACTTAAAGGCGATGAGGATAATGGGCAGCAGGATGGGGGAAAAGCTGTGGAGCACTCCCGGAAGCTTTCCGTATTTGGCCTGCAGCTCCTCCACGGTGTACTCCGGGTTGGCGTCGATCTGTACGGTGGCAGACACCTTTTTCGCGTACAGGATGGCTACCGCCGTAGCCGGGATGGAAATAATCAGGCCGATCAAAATGGTCAGTCCCAGATCCGCCTCCAGGGTTCCGGCCATGGCGATGGGGCCGGGAGTGGGCGGAACGAGACAGTGGGTGGCGTACAGGCCGCCGGACAGGGCTGTGGCCATCACTGCCAGAGAAATGTTGGACTGGCTGGCGAGGGCCCTGGAAATGGGGCTTAAAATAACGAAACCGGAATCACAGAACACGGGAATGCCGGTCACATAGCCGGTGAGGCCCATGGTGAGCACGCTGTTTTTCTTTCCCACCACCTTCAGAATGCTGTTGGCCATGGTGAGGGCCGCGCCCGTTTTCTCTAACACCGTTCCGATAATGGTGCCGCACAGGATCACAATGCCGATGCTGGCTAAAATATTACCGAATCCGTTTTTCACCGTGGTGATCACCGTCTCTGTGTCCATTCCGCACAGCAGGCCCACCACGACCGCAATGATGGTCAGCACCAGAAACGGGTGCTGGTTCCACTTGGAGATGGCAAGCACCATAGCCACCACCGATAGGATAATCACCGCAAACATAAAAGCTCCTGACATACTCTCTACCTCCTTTTTCTATCTCTCCAGCCGCACAATCAGCAGCCGGATAAAAAACTCTTTTGTGTAATCCCCTTCCTCCTCCAGCCCCAGACATTTATACAGCCGTCCCATGCGGTACAGCAGCGTGTTCTTGTGGATGTGGAGCTGCTGCGCCGCCTTCTGGACGCTTCGGTCCCAGCCGTAGTAGGCCTTTGCCGTGTCCAGGCACTGAAACAGGCTTTCCCGGTCCATGTCGGCCAGGGCCCGCTGCTGGAGCCGGTTTAAAAACGCCTCCGCCTCCCCGCCGGCCAGCACGGCCTTGTAGTACCGCATCCGGCAGCCGGGGTCGCTGATGGAGGACACCATTCCTGCATCCCGGTCTTTTAAGAGAGCCGTTGCTTCCTTATAAGAAATGGGCACCTGTTCCTTTCCGGCGCATTCCTCTCCCAGGGCGATCCGCACTTCCTTAAATCCCCTGGTCTCCAGAAACAGCCGCAGGCTTTCCAGATAGGCTGGCAGCCGCTCCTGAGTAAGGCCGGATACCAGGGCGATATAGCAGTTCCCCACCATTCCGTAAAGATCCCGCTCCGGCCGCAGCAAGGCATTTTCTAACATCAGCTTTTCAATTCTGGGATAGGAGCTGGTCTCCCGCCGGTACTGGCCGGAGCGCACCGCCATCACCCGGGCCGGGTAACGGAGCCGCACCCCCAACATTTCCCAGTCCATCCCCTCCTCTGCCTCCTCTCCGGAGAGAAGGCGGAGGAGAATCTGCTGGCGTACCTCCGTCTCCAGGCGCTCCCGCCTGGCGCTGGTGCGGGTCTTAAAATACTGGGTGACGTAGACCCGAAGGAGGTTCGCGATGTCCTCCACCTCCTCCGGATTTCCGAAAATGCCGATCACCCCTTCCATCCGGTCCCCGTTCCAGATGGGCAGGTTGTATCCCTTTTTGGCTCCCGGGTAGCGTTCCACATTTTCCTCGGAGATCAGCACCGGCTCCCCCGTCTGGAGCACCTCGTAGGCTCCCGCATGGAAGGTGCCGATCCGCTCCTTCTCCGTGGAGGCGACGATGCAGCCTCTCCGGTCCATGATATTGATGGTTCTTCCCTTCACCAGCTTGGAAGTGGCCTCCACAAAGTCCTGGGCATATCCCGCAAACGCCATGCCGTCTCCTTCCTTCTCCCTCGTATCCGCGCCTTACTCCATAAACATACAGGCCCCCACCGACAGGTGGGTGTGGATCACCGTCTCGTCCTGGTCGATCCATTCCTCCGCCTGGGCGCCGGAGCAGTGGTTTAAGCCCAGGTTCCGGATCCCCATGGCCTTCATTTCCCGGATGGTCTGCCTGGTCCGTTCCTCGTCCGCCTCCACCAGATGGGTGCCGCCCAGCACGGCGCAGATGGGCTTTTGCCAGCGGCGGCGCACCTCAGACAGCATATTTAGGATCCCCGGATGGCTGCAGCCCACCACCACGGCGATCTCCTCTCCCAAATCCAGCACCAGGCACTGTTCATCCTCAAAAAGGTCCTGCGCCATCTCCTTCCCATCCCATTTCACGAAACGGGACGGAACCTGCTCAAAGGCATGGACGCGGGGAAATGACGTCTCCAGCACACAGTGGTCCGTCAGACGCACCGTTCCCTGGTTTACTGTGAGGGAGGAGACATGGTCCCTTAAATACGCCTCGGAAAAGCCGCAGCCCAGGTAGGTGTATTTTCCCTGTCCGCAGTCTGCGTACTTTTCCTGGAAAAATCCTTCCCCTATGTACGTTTCCGCCCGCAGGCCCTGCTCCGCCAGGCTGAGAAAGCCGGCGGCGTGGTCGTAATGGCTGTGGCTGAAGGCCAGAATGTCCACGGATGCCGGATCCACGTTCAGCTTCACGGCATTTTTCAGGGTGTTCTCCCCGCTGCCGCAGTCAAAAAGGATCCGTTTCCCGTCCCCCTCAATCAGAAAGGACAGGCCGTGCTCCGCTGTCAGCCCTTTGTGCTCTCCCATCCGGTTTTC
Source organism: Lachnoclostridium sp. An14 (assembly GCF_002160755.1). Lineage (GTDB taxonomy): Bacteria > Bacillota > Clostridia > Lachnospirales > Lachnospiraceae > Lachnoclostridium_A. Next base: position 70,233 of record NZ_NFLE01000013.1, on the reverse strand, counting down.
CATGAGCGTCAGAATCCTGATCATCCTCTTACCCCCTTCCCGCATTTATGCTTTATTCTGATTATACTTTATTCTACTCCATTTGTGTACCGGATTTCACTGTGACCCATCACAAAAATCAGAAAATTTTATCAAATTTCCAACAGATAGCGGCCCCCGCCCGGAAACGGCCGCGACGCCGTCCCCTTTTTCTTTTTCCAACAGCCCTTCCGCGCCCGGAAAACACAAAAAGTGTGCGCAGCAGCGCACACGCGCGCCGGAGCGCGGCTGCGGCAGCGGCCAGTTTCCTCCCTGCGGAATGCGCCTCCCGCCGGAGGCTTTTGTGTCATAGGGGGACGCTTTTTCCTATTATGACATGACAAAACGGAGCCGCCCCGCAGCAATCCGCGAAACAGCCCCGCTTTCCTGATTTTTCGTCCTATTGCTTTCCAGTCTCCTATCTGGCTTTAAAGGTGGAGCACTCCGTGTCTCCCGCCTTGCTGGCCCCCAGGCCGGTGATTCCCACACGGTCCGCGGTGCAGCGCCGGCTGGCGTTGTACACGCAGTTTACCGCCTCACACTCGATTTCCAGGCGGCTTTCCGGGGACTTGAACATATTTTTAAAGGAACCGTCCCTGCTCTCGTCGAAACTGCCGCAGCAGGTGTCGCAGCGCTTGTTGGCGGAGCTGCCCTCCACGATGATCTCCTGCTTGCAGCAGCAGTTGTCCGCGTTATGCACGCAGCTTGTCACATTACAGTCCAGCTTTGTCATCGCACATTCCTCCTTCGGTGATGAATATTGTCTGAAACACCCTTAGGATATGCAAAAACGCCCATTTTATTCATGGGCGTTTTTTCGCGCTCCGCGCAGAGGAAGATAGCTGCTGACGTGGGTATGCGCAGCTGCGCACACGTTCATGTCATTGGAAACCGCGTTCCCTATAGCACAAAAGCCTCCGGCGGATGCACGCATTTTTTATGAAAACCGGATCGGTCAAATGATTTTTATTTCTCCTCCGCCTTCTCTACGGGACGGTTCGTTCTGGAGGCGATTTCCTCCTGGAGTTTCGCAATGAAAGCCGCCAGCTCCAGGCTGCCCTCGTCACCGGCAAACCGGCTCCTCACGGAAACGGTCTTCTCCTCCTCCTCTTTCTGGCCAACCACCAGCATATAGGGAATCTTCATCATCTGCGCCTCGCGGATCTTGTAGCCGATCTTCTCGGAACGGGTATCCACCTCCGCGCGGATACCGGCGTCAAACAGAGTCTTCGTCACTTCCTCCGCGTAAGCCATATGCTTATCGGAGATGGGCAGAACCTTTACCTGCACCGGAGCCAGCCAGGTGGGGAAGGCCCCTGCGAAGTGCTCGATCAGAATGCCGATAAACCGCTCGATGGAGCCGAAGGCCACCCGGTGAATCATGATGGGGCGGTGTTTCTCCCCGTCCGCTCCCGTGTACTCCAGCTCAAACCGCTGGGGCAGCTGGAAATCCAGCTGGATGGTTCCGCACTGCCAGGTACGGCCGATGCAGTCCTCCAGATGGAAGTCGATCTTCGGGCCGTAGAACGCGCCGTCGCCCTCGTTTACCACGTAGGGAAGTCCCAGCTCGTCCAAGGCACTTCTCAGGCCGTCCGTAGCCATCTCCCAGTCCTCGTCGCTTCCCATGCTGTCCTCCGGTCTGGTGGAGAGTTCCACATGGTACTTGAACCCGAACAGGGAATACACCTGGTCGATTAAGTTGGCAACGCCTTTGATCTCGTCCTTGATCTGCTCCGGCGTCATGAAAATGTGAGCGTCGTCCTGGGTAAAGCAGCGCACCCGCATCAGGCCGTGAAGCTGGCCGGATTTCTCGTGGCGGTGTACCAGTCCCAGCTCGCCCATGCGCAGGGGCAGGTCTCTGTAGGAACGGGGCTCGGAGGCGTATACCAGCACGCCGCCGGGGCAGTTCATGGGCTTAATGGCGTAGTCCTCGCCGTCGATGACGGTGGTGTACATATTCTCCTTATAGTGATCCCAGTGGCCGGAGGTCTCCCACAGGCTCCTGTTTAAGATGATGGGGGTGGAAATCTCCACGTAGCCCGCCTTGCGGTGAATCTCTCTCCAGTAATCTAACAGGGTGTTCTTTAACACCATTCCCTTGGGAAGGAAGAAGGGGAATCCAGGACCGGCCTCGTGCATCATAAACAGGCCCAGCTCCTTGCCGATCTTTCTGTGGTCTCTCTTTTTGGCCTCCTCCATCATGGTGATGTAGGCCTCTAAATCTGCCTTCTTCGCAAACGCCGTGGCGTACACGCGGGTGAGCATCTTATTCTTCTCGCTGCCTCTCCAGTAGGCGCCTGCCAGGTTCATCAGCTTATAGGCCTTGCCCAGATCCTTGGTGTTCATCAGGTGAGGGCCGGCGCACAGGTCCGTAAACTCGCCCTGTCTGTAAAAGCTGATCTCCTCTCCCTCCGGAAGGTCCTCGATAAGCTCCACCTTGTAGGGCTCGTCCTTCTCCTTCATCAGGGCGATGGCCTCCTCCCTGGGAAGGGTGAAACGCTCGATGGGAAGGGCCTCCTTCACGATCTTTTTCATCTCTCCCTCAATCTTTGCCATATCGTCGGCCGTAAGGGGGTTCTCCGGATCCACGTCATAGTAGAAACCGTCGGAGATGGACGGGCCAATGGCCAGCTTGGTATTCGGGTACAGGCGCTTGATGGCCTGGGCCATCACATGGCTGGCGGTGTGGCGCAGGGTGGAAAGTCCGCCCTCGTCGTTTGCGGTGAGAATGTTTACCTGGGCGTCCTGGTCTACCACCGTGCGCAGGTCCACCACCTCGCCGTTTACCTCGCCGGCGCAGGCCACTCTGGCCAGCCCCTCGCTTAAGTCTCTCGCAATGTCAATGACAGCCATGGACTGTCCGTACTCCTTTACGGAGCCGTCTTTTAACGTAATTTTCATGGTATCTCTCCTCTCTGAAAACAAATAAAGCAACAATGTGCGCATCCCGCCAGAGGCTCTCGTGTCACGGGAAACGCAGTTCCCTGTTAAATAATAAAAAGTCCCCTGCCGTAGCGCCTACGGCAAGGGACGATCTTTCATCGCGGTTCCACCCTGCTTGCCCGCCGCGCGCCGCGCGCCGGACCACTTCATTTCTGATGATAACGGAATCACCGTTCCCGATTAAGGGACGCTCCGGGGTGGTTTTCCAAAAACTGCCTCCATAAGGCGCTCGCACCAAACGCGCCTCTCTCTGCATGGCTGCCTGCTCTGTACTGTCCCCATCTTCGCTTTTCTGGGTTTTCTGTTCACGTTCGATTATAGTCACGGGCATGGGGTTTGTCAAGGGTTTTTACAGAAGGCGTGATCCGTCCCGTCCTCACCTAAAAAAGTGCGCGCTTGGCGCGGAGTGCGCCTCCTTGCGGAGCATTTTTGTTTAACAGGAAGCACTGTTTCCTGTTAAACAAAAAACGGCAGCACCGCCGCGGAGAGCAGGGGGATGGTCACCATGGACAGCAGGGTGGAGACGGCAAAGAGCTCCGACGCGTAGCCGCTGTCCCGGTTGTAGCGGAGGGCAAACATGGTGCCCATGGCGCCGGCCGGGCAGGCGGCGGCGATGAAAATGGTCAGGGACACGGGAAAGCTGGGGGAAAGCACAAATAACAGCAGAGCCGTCACCGCCGGGGCCACCAGAAGTTTTAAAAAGCTGATGTAGTACACCCGGACCTTCCTTAAGCTGTCCAGAAGGTTGCCCTGGGCCAGGTTCGCCCCCGCCACGATCATGGCGATGGGGGTATTCATATTTCCCACGCTGGAAATGGGGTTTGCCACCACCTCCGGCAGCCTGGTCCCGGTCAGAAACAGGCACAGGCCGGTCACCACGGCGATCACCGCCGGAGTGACCAGGTTTCTCCACATATCCCGAACCCGCACGTGCTCCCCGCCTCCGCTCATAAGGATCACCCCGTGGGTCCACACCAGCACGTTGAAGACGGTGGTGTAGGCGGTCATGCAGAACACCCCTTCCGCCCCCAGGATGCCGTTGATCAGGGGAATGCCGATAAAGCCGCAGTTGGAGTAAATCACCGCCATCTTCTCCACCGGGCTGTCTAACCCCGGACGGGGCGGGAGAATGAAATGGCACAGAAAAATGATGGCCGCGAAACTCACCGCCGACAGGGCAACGGTGAGCAGCAGCTCCGTGAGCAGACGGGGCTCAAACTCCATCTGATAGGAGCTGATGATCAGGGCCGGGGAAACCACCATAAGGAGAAAGTTGGACAGTTTCTTATTCGCTGCCCCGTCGATCACCCCAGTTTTCAGCACGGCGGCTCCCACCGCCAGCAAAAATACCATCTCCATGATTTTTTCTGTGATTACTGCTGTCATCTCATCTGTTCCCCCTTTAAAACGCTTTCCCCATTATACCGCAAAAACGGGACGGCGCAAAGCATTTTCCGGCCTGCACCGCAAAATAAGCCCTGCGTCCTCCCTCCACTCATCCCTTCCGAACGTACGTCCACCACGGACAAAAACGTACCGGCAACGCCTTTTTCAGGTTCTGCCGGTACGTTTTGTCTTCGTTCTTTATTCTCAGCGGGTTCTGGCCGCCGCCACTTTCATCAGCCGCAGGTGTGTCCGTGGCCGCCGCAGCTATGTCCGTGGCCTTCGTGCTCCCCACAGGAGTGTCCCTCGCCGTGGCCGTGATGATGGCTGCACTGGGTATCCGGATTGTAGGACAGGCTGCCTGCTAAGAACGCCTCCACCTGACGGTCCGCGTCGCCGGAAGCCCCGGGGTATAAGCGGATGCCGGCCTCTGCCAGGGCGTTTTTCGCTCCCATTCCGATGCCGCCGCAGATGAGCACCTCCACCCCTCTGTCCGCCAGGAAACCGGCCAGGGCGCCGTGGCCGCTGCCGTTGGTATCCACTACCTGGGAGGAGACGATGGCCCCGTTCTCCGTCTCGTAAATCTTAAACTGTTCCGAATGTCCGAAATGCTGGAATACCTCTCCATTTTCATATGTCACTGCAATTTTCATCGTAAAATCTCCTTTCCCTGCCGGCCCTATCCCGGAAACGGCCGGATGCTCCGGCCCGCGCAGCACAAACTCACCGCCGTCGATCACCAGCCCGGCTCCCTCCACCAGAAACCTGGCCAGCTTTTTCCTGGCGGACGCGTACAGGCTCTGCACCGTCCCGCGGCCTACGCCCATACGGACAGCGCACTCCTCCTGGGTCAGCTCCAGATAGTCGATGAGACGGATCGTCTCGTACTCCTCCACCGCCATCCGGATCCCATGGCTCGTTTCTCCCCTGCCTTCCGCTTGAAAACGGCTGTATCTGGGCAGCCGCTCCACCTGCTTTCCCTTTACCGGTCTCGCCATCTGTGTCCTCCTTCTTCCAGGATATTATTGGCATATGTTAACTATACCTCTGTTATTGGTATATGTCAACTATTTTCTCAAAAAAAGATGTCATTTTTATTTAAGAGTTATTTCAGCAATTTTGTTTAAAAGCATTTTAAATGCCACCAAATTCTCCGCAGCATCTCCCCCATCCCCTCCCGCGTTTCCCGCCTCCCGGCTCCGCGCAAAACGGACTGCCCGCCCGCGGCCCATTTCTCCGCGGATCAGACAGTCCGTTTCCTCTCCTGCTGCCGTCATGTCACCAGATCTCCAGGACAAATTTCTACGGCAGATTCCTATAACCGTTTTCTATAACAAATTTCTGTAACAAATTTTTCATGGCAGCGGGCCGCTTTCCGTCCCGTCCTTCCTTACGCCTGGGCCGTCCTTTCGGTGCCCGCGGCACTCTCATTCTTCTGACCTTCCGCGTTTCTCGCAAAGAAGTTTGCCAGAATGGCTCCGGACACGTTATGCCACACGCTGAACACCGCCCCTGGAATGGTGGCCAGGGGATACTGGGCAAAGTGGGTGGCCGCCAGGGAGGTGGCCAGGCCGGAGTTCTGCATTCCCACCTCGATGGAGATGGCGCGGCACTTGGTCACATCCAGCTTTAACGCCTTGCCGATGCCGTAGCCCAGGACGTACCCCAGCACGTTGTGAAGAATTACCACGGCCACGATCAGAAGGCCGGAGGTCATAAGCTTGGCGGAGTTGGCGGAAACCACGGCCGCTACAATGGCCACAATGGCGGTGGTGGACACCAGGGGCAGAACCTCCACCACAGCCTCCGTAAACTTCTGGAAGAAATGGTTGATGACGAAACCTGCAGCGATGGGCACGATCACCACCTGCACGATGGAGACAAACATACTCATCATATCCACGTCCACCCTGGCGCCTGCGTAAACGTAGGTGAGGAAGGGGGTGAGGAAGGGAGCGAGCACCGTGGAAACAGCCGTCATTCCCACAGACAGGGGCACATCTCCCTTGGACAGGTAGGTCATCACGTTGGAGGAAGTGCCGCCGGGGCAGGTTCCCACCAGGATCACGCCGATGGCCAACTCCGGGGAGAGGCCAAAGAGTTTCGTCAGGCCGAAGGCCAGCAGAGGCATCACCGTAAACTGGGCGATGCAGCCGATGACCACGTCCTTCGGGCGGCTGAACACTACCTTAAAATCTCCCGGTTTCAGGGTCAGTCCCATGCCGAACATCACGATGCCAAGCAGGGGATTGACGTAGCTGGTCTTTAAAAAGCTGACGGTGGAGGGTGCAAACAGCGCCAGGGCCGCCACAGCGATCACGATCACTGCCATATTTCGGCTTACAAATCCGGTTACCTTTTTTAATGTTTCCATAACAGTTTCTCCTTTTCCCTATCATTCTCCATCTCCGCGACCGGCGAGGGCCGGGCGGGCGGCTGCGGCTGACCCAGGTTTTTTACCCGCCCCGGAACCTGATCCGGGGCGTCCTGACAACCTCTCGTCCGGTCTGCCGGCATCTCTGCCCTCAGACACCGTTCCGCAGCGAAAGGAATGGCTGTTTCCCTCCTCCTGGAAACGCCGCGTTTCCAGGATTGGAGGAAATCCGGAAATGCGGTTTTGTTTCACAGGAAACAAAAAAGCCCTTGTCTCTACTCCAAGAGACAAAGGCTCAAACCTCTGCGGTACCACTCTTTTTGCCGCTTGCACGGCCACTCGCTCCCATCTGACAATGGGCAACAGGATAACGGCTGTTCTCCGTCCAGGCTTACTGCAAACCGTTTCAGCCCGAAAGCTCTGAGGTGATATTCACCGGACCTTCCTCACTGCCTTGCACCAACCGGCAGCTCTCTGTAGATTCCCGTCCGACTACTCCTCCTCGTCATCGCGAACTATGAATTTAGGTGTATCATAGCGCTGTTTTTCCGGCTTGTCAATCCCCTGTGAAAAAATTTTTTCCAGGTATTTTTCAAGACCTTCTTTCAGTCTTTTCCGGAAAACCCTCTGTGAAATCCCTGAAAAACTTCTGGAAAATCACGGGAAAACTCCCCTGTTCCGCGCCGTTTTTCCGCCTCTGCCTTCCGCAGAGAAACGGCGGCTCTCACTTTAAAAACACGTACTCGTTCTCCGCAGAAAGCTCCTTCGAAAACCGGAACCCGTCCTCCCGGAATTCCTTCATCACCTCCGGCTCCTCCCCCTGAACCGCAGCCAGGTATCGCACCATGCTGCCCCTGGCCATCTTGGCCTGGGTGGCCTTCACCTTTACCTTCGGGTTTCCCTTTTTATCCTGGGCCAGCTCCCCGAACACACAGGTGATGAAACGGTCCTCCGGCCGCAGATAGGGCTCCACGGCGCGGCTGTACTCCTTGGAGGCCAGATTTACGATCACCGGCCGCTCCTCTCCCGCCGTCAGCTCCCGGTAAAGGGCGTCTCCCCAGTATCCGTACAGATCTCGGCTCCCGTCCACAGACAGTTTCGCCTGCATCTCCAGCCGGTAGGGCACTACCCCGTCCATGGCCTTTAAAATGCCGTAAAACCCGCTTAAAATACAGAGGTGGTCCCTCACGTACTCCCACTGGCGGTCCGTAAACACCCGCGGCGCCATGGACTGGTACTGAATGCCCACATAGGACAGTACCGCCGGTGTCAGCCCCCGGCGGACATCCATCTCCTGGAGGCGGCGGTAGTTTAACTCCGTAATGCTGTCGTTGGCCTGGTAGAGCTCCTTTAACTCCTCCCTGGAAAGCCCCCGCAGCACGTCCCGGATCCGCTCCGCCCGCTCCAGAAACACCGGCTCTCCCAAGGCCTCCATCAGGTCCGTCTCCGTCTCCATTTTCTTCGCCGGGGAAATGATGATCTTCACCAGGAAAACGCCTCCTTTCTTTCTCTCCCGTCTGTCCGTGTACTGCGGACACCTTCATTTGTCCGTGTACCGCAGACATTCTCACCTCCGTCCCACAGACAGCCTATTTCCAAGTTTCCTCACTCGTGAGAGCGAATATTGATATACTCCGCCTTCAGCTTGGAGTACACAAATTTCTGGCTCTTGTACAGTCCGTAGTAGCCGGACAGGGTAAAGCTCACCGCCACGATAATGGCAAAGTAGGGCATGGCCCCATAGCCAAACATCTCAAAGGCCAGGATCACCGAGGCGATGGGACAGTTGGTGACGCCCACAAACAGGGCCGCCATGCCGCAGGCCGCGCAGAGGGCCTGATCCATGCCGGTGATCTGGGACACCGCCGCGCCGAAGGCCGCCCCTACGCACAGGGTGGGAACGATCTCTCCGCCCTTAAAGCCGGCGCCCAGGGCCACGGCGGTAAACACCATTTTTAACAGGAAGGCAAACAGGCCCACCTGTCCTCCCTCCATGATCTCCGCCACCAGATGGATGCCGCTGCCGTTGTACTCCCGGTTTCCCACCAGGAGAGTCAGGCCCACAAAGAGGACGCTGCCCGCCAGGATCCGCAGGTAGCTGTTTGGAAAATATTTCCGGTACAGCTTTTCCGACTGGTGCAGGATGATACAGAACAGGACGCTTACCAGGGCGCAGGCCACCCCAAGGCCCACGGTAAACACCGCCTCCGAAATGCCGAAAGCCGGCGCCCCCTCCAGCAGAAACTGCTCCGGCAGGTTTCCGAACTGCCGGGAGATGGCCGCCCCGATAAAGGAGGCAAACACGCAGGGCACCAGGGCCGCGTAGTACAGCACGCCGATGCTCACCACCTCCAGGGAAAAGATCCCCGCCGCCATGGGCGTGCCAAACAGCGCCGCGAAACAGGCGCTCATGCCGCACATCACGGCGATCTTTTTATCCTTTTCGTCCAGCCGCATCCACTTTCCCAGCTGGTTTCCCAGGCTGCCTCCCAGCTGCAGGGCCGCCCCCTCCCGTCCGGCAGAGCCGGACACGAAATGGGTCAGCAGCGTCCCTAAGAAAATCAGAGGCGCCGTGGCCAGGGATACCTCCTCGTTGGCGGAGATGGCCTCCAGCACCAGGTTGGTGCCCCGGTTGCCCTCCTCGTGGAAGGTGCGGTACAGCCAGACGATGGCCAGGCCCGCGGCAGGCGCCAGAAACAGCGTCCAGGAATGATCATGCCAGAAGGCGGTAACCCAGGTGATCGCCCGGCCAAACACCGCTCCCACAAGCCCCACCGCAATCCCGATGACGCAGGATATAAATGTCCATTTCAAAAAATAATGCAGATTGCTCCTCAAAGGAGTCTTCACATCAAACCGGCCCATACTTTTCCCCCTCCGGTCCGTTTCTTCAGTTTTCTTTTATGTCGAACAGCGCGTTGACAAAGGCGCCGGCGTCAAATTTTTGCAGGTCGTCGATCTTCTCACCGATCCCGATATACTTCACCGGGATGCCAAGCTCCGACTGGATGGCCACGGCGATGCCGCCCTTTGCGGTGCCGTCCAGCTTGGTGAGGATGATGCCGGTCACGTCCGCCACCTCCATAAACTGTCTGGCCTGGGACAGGGCGTTCTGCCCGGTGGTGCCGTCCAGTACCACCAGGTTCTCCCGGTAGGCCTCCGGGTACTCCTTGTCGATGATGCGGTTGATCTTTTTTAACTCCTCCATCAGGTTCTTCTTGTTGTGAAGGCGGCCGGCGGTGTCGCAGATCAGCACGTCCGCGTTCCTGGATTTGGCCGCGGAGACGGCGTCGTAGACCACGGCGGCCGGGTCAGAGCCCTCCTGCTGGGCGATGATGTCCACCCCCGCCCGGTTGGCCCACTCCGTCAGCTGCTCGATGGCTCCGGCGCGGAAGGTGTCCGCCGCCCCCAAAAGCACCTTGCGGCCGCTGTCCTTTAGCTGCCCCGCCAGCTTTCCTACGGAGGTGGTCTTTCCCACGCCGTTGACGCCGATGACTAACACCACGGACTTGCGGTTTTCAAACTCGTAGGCGTTTTCCCCCAGGTCCATCTGCTTTTTGATGCTGTCGATGAGAATCTGCTTGCACTCCGCAGGCTCCTTGATGTGCTGCTCCTTTACGGTCTGGCGCAGGTGCTCGATGATGGACGTGGTGGTCTGGATCCCCAGATCGCCCATGATGAGGGTTTCCTCAATCTCCTCATAAAAGTCGTCGTCGATGGCGGAAAATCCGCTGAAAATGGAGTCGATTCCCGACACGATGTTGTTCCTGGTCTTGGTCAGGCCCTCCACCAGCCTGCCAAAAAATCCTTTTTTCTGCTCCTCCATACACTTTTCCTCCTATTTACTATGAAAGCCCCGGATGGCGACGATATAGATGGGCGCGCCCTCGCGCATAGATATATCGGCATCAGACGGGCAAGACGGTATGAGAAAGTAGGGCGGCAGCCCGGATTTCGAATACCGTCGGCAGATGGCGGGAACGCCGTAGGCGTGGAGCCATCTGGCTTTCATGATTTGTGATGACCGCGTTAGCGGTCATGTCCATTTTGTATCCCTTTTATTTGTCCAGATCGTCCTCGATCAGGTTGACGCTCACCAGGGTGGAAACGCCTTTCTCCTGCATGGTGATGCCGTAGAGCCGGTCCGCTGCCACCATAGTGCCTCTCCTGTGGGTGATGACGATAAACTGGGTGTACTTTGTCAGCTTGTGCAGGTAATTGGCGAAACGGTCCACGTTGGAATCGTCCAGGGCCGCCTCGATCTCGTCCAGCAGGCAGAACGGGGACGGCTTTAAATTCTGGATGGCAAACAGCAGGGCGATGGCCGTCAGGGCCTTTTCCCCGCCGGAGAGCTGCATCATGTTCTGCAGTTTCTTTCCCGGCGGCTGGGCGATGATCTGGATGCCCGCCTCCAGGATGTCCTCGTCCTCCAAAAGCTCCAGCTTTCCGTTTCCGCCGCCGAACATTTCCTTAAATACCTTGTCGAACTCGCCGCGGATCTCCCGGAACTTCTCCTCAAACTGCCGCCTCATACCGGCGTCCAGCTCCTCAATGATGTTTAAGAGCACGGCCTCCGCTTTCACCAGGTCCTCGTGCTGGCCTTTCATGAACTCATACCGCTCGGAAATCTCCTTGTAATCCTCGATGGCGTTCACGTTTACATTTCCCAGGGCACGGATGGCGGCCTTTAAGGACTCCACCTGCTTTTTCAACTCTGAAAGCCCCGGCAGGCCATCGTCCCGCAGGGCCTCGGCCCGGGAATAGGTGAGCTCGTACTCGCTCCACATATAGTCCACGTAGCTGTCCAGACGCTCCGCCAGCTTTTCTCCCTGGCTCTGGAGACGGAACATCTCCTTGTCCAGGCGGGACACCTCCCCGGAGAGCTCCTCCCGCTTTTCAAAGAAGGTGCTCTGCCTGGCCGTCCGCTCCTCCCGGTCGCGGGTGGCGGCGGAGAGCTCCTCTGCCAGGCGGGTGGCGTTTTTCTCCGCGTTTTCGATGAGCTCTGTCAAGCGGCCGATCTCCGCCTCCTTTTCCGCGATGGCCTGGCTGCTGTCGCCGGCCCCGTTTCCAAGGCTCTGCTTTTCCTCGTCCAGGCGTTTCATCTCCTCCCGGACGCGGCGGATATTTTCTAAGGCAAACTGGTGTTTCTGATGCAGGCCGGAGGTCTCTAACTGGGCCTTCGCCAGCTCCTCTCTCCGCAGGACGCTGGCCTGCTTTTCCTGCTCCAGCCTGCCGTTTAATTCGTCGATTTCCTGGGTGATGGAGGCGTTTTTCTCCTCCAGCTGCCGCTCCTCGTTTCCCAGCTCGCTCTGGCTGGCGGCGATGTCCCGCAGCTGTTCCTCCAGGTCCTTATTCTCCCGCACCATGTCGGTGGAGGACTCGGCGATCTCTGCCTTCTTCTCCTCCAGGCCGGAAATGCCGATCTGCACCGTATTCCGGCGCAGCACTGCGTCCTGTCTGGAGCTTTTGATGGACTCCAGATGCTCTTTTTCCTCGGAGAGCAGGCCCTCGTTTAAGGCCAGGTCCTTCTGGATCTCGTCCACCTGGACCAGGGCCTTTTTGCAGGCCTCCTCCAGCTCCTCAATCTCCCGGCGGCGTCCAAGGAGGTTGCTGGTGTTTTTAAAGGCGCCTCCCGTCATGGAACCTCCGGCGCTCAACAGCTCGCCTTCCAGGGTGACGATCCGCAGGGAATAGCGGTACTTCCTGGCTACGGCGATGGCGCAGTCGATGTTTTCCGCCACCACCACCCGGCCTAACAGGTAGTCCGCCAGCCCCTCGTACTGAGGCTCCACGTGTACCAGGCGGTTGGCCAGGCCGATGATCCCCGGCTCTTTTAGGGCCGCCTCCTGATGGAATCCGCCTTTTCCGCTCACGCTGGTGAGGGGAAGGAAGGTGGCGCGGCCGTATTTATTTTTCTTCAAATACTCGATGAGCTGCTTGGCAGTCTGCTCCGAGTCGGTGACAATGTTCTGGATGCTACCTCCCAGGGCCGTCTCCACCGCCACCTCGTATTTTTTCTCCGTGGTGATGATGTCCGCCACCACCCCTTGGATGCCCCGCACCCGGTCCCGCACTTCCATGACCCGGCGGATGCTGCCGCCGTAGCCCTCGTAGCGCTCCGCCAGGTTGCGGAGGGAGTCTAACTTGGTGTGGCTGGTGTGGTACTGCTGCTGGGTGTTGTTTAAATTGCGGTTTAAGCGGCGCACTTCCTGCTCCAGCTCGTCGATGCGGCCTTCCGACGCCGCCTGACGCTCCGCCAGACTGGAAAGCTCCTCCTCAATGGCGGAAAGGGCCGCCCGTTCCACCTTCAGCTGTTCGTCCTGGACGGACTCGTCGCTCTTAAATTTCAGTAAGCGCTGGGCCACCTCGGAGCGGCGCACCTGGGCCTGCTCCAGCATGGTGGCGTACCGCTGCTTTCTGGCGGCTAAGGACGCCTTTTCATTTAAGTTGGTGATAATAGCGGCCTTGTTCTCCTCGATGCGCTGGTCCAGCACCATGATGGACTCCTCGGTGCGGCGCAGGGTTTCCTCCGCCTCCTCCTGGCGCTTTACGCAGGTTTCCGCCTCGGCGGCCACCTCGTCCCGCTCCGCCTCGTAGCCTGCCATCTGGGTGTTTTTCTCTGCCAGCTCCCCGTCGATGGCGGCCACCCGGGAGGCGATGTGCTCCGCGTTCATCCGCTCGGTGTTGATCTGCTCCCGCAGCACGCCGATCTGGCCTTCTAAATTGCCCTTTAGCATCCCGGCGCTGGTGTGCTCCTCCCGCTTTTTCGCCAGCTCCTGGTCCAGGGCGGCGATGGACTCCGTCAGGCGGTCATACTCCTGTTTTAAGTCCTCGGAGGCCTGTTTCACATCCGCCAGATGGCCGGAGACGATGGACTCCTTTTCCTCCAGCTCCCGTTTCTGGGTCTGGATTTCCTCTGTCTCCAGAAGGAAGGCGTTGGCGTCGCTTCGTTTCAATTCTTCCTTTAACCGCAGGTACTCCTTGGCCGTCTCGGACTGTCTGGCCAGGGGGCCTACCTGCTTTTCCAGCTCCGTGAGAATGTCCGTCACGCGAACCAGGTTCTGTTTCTCGTCCTCCAGCTTTTTCTGGGCCACCACCTTGCGGCGCTTGAACTTGACGATACCGGCGGCCTCGTCAAACAGCTCTCTGCGCTCCTCCGGCTTTCCGCTTAAGATCTTGTCGATCTGGCCCTGGCCGATAATGGAGTAGCCCTCCTTGCCGATACCGGTGTCGTAAAACAGCTCGTTGATGTCCTTTAAGCGGCAGACGCTGCCGTTCATCAGGTACTCGCTCTCCCCGGACCGGTAAATGCGCCTGGTGATGGTCACTTCGTCGTATTCCACTGGCAGCTTGTGGTCGGAGTTGTCCAGGGTGATGGCCACGGAGGCAAAGCCCTGAGGTTTTCTGAGCTCCGTACCGGCAAAGATTACATCCTGCATACTGGAACCCCGCAGCTGTTTCACCTTCTGCTCGCCTAACACCCAGCGGACGGCGTCGGCTACGTTGCTCTTTCCGCTGCCGTTGGGGCCGACGATGCCGGTGATGCCGTTGTGGAACTGAAATACGATCTTGTTGGCAAATGACTTGAAACCGTGGATTTCAATACTTTTTAAATACATAGATTCCCCTTTTATTCTTCCGGCTCCCTGGCGCCTTCCTCCTTGAGCTTTAAAATGCCCTTGTAGGCCGCCATCTGCTCCGCCGCTTTTTTGGAGCGTCCCTGGCCGCGGCCGATCTCCCGGCCGCCGATCTTTGCGCAGGTCTCATAGACGCGGTTGTGCTCCGGCCCTTCTTCTCCCAAAAGCTCGTAGGTGAGGGTCTCTTTTCCCATTCCCTGCACCATTTCCTGCAGAATAGTCTTGCTATCATAAAAGAGCTGCTTGTTCTCCAAGTCGTTCAGGATGAATCTGTGGATGAACTCTTTTGCACTAGCAAAACCACCGTCCAAATAGATGGAGCCGATGAGCGCTTCCATGGCGTCTGACACGACGGAGCTTCTCTCCCGTCCTCCCGTGGCCTCCTCACCGCGGCCTAAAAGCAGGTACTCTCCCAGATGGATCTCCCCGGCGCAGTAGGCTAAGGCCTGCTCGCAGACCATGCTGGCCCTCGTCCTGGTCATCTCGCCCTCCGGCATCTGTCCGCTTTTTTGAAATAAGAAGTCGCTGGAGACCAGCTCCAGCACGGCGTCGCCTAAAAACTCCAGCCGCTCGTTGTTTCTCGCTTTTTCCCAGTGTCTCTCGTTGGCGTAGGAACTGTGGGTCATGGCATGGGACAAAAGGGTTTTGTCCCGAAACCGGTACCCGATAACCTGCTCCAGCTTTTCCAATTTACGATTCATAATTCTCCTCTCTCCCCGAAGGGCCGCGGCCCCGCTTTGGCCCGGCCCTTCTTTTAAAAAGTGTGCGCTACTGCGCACACCCGCGCCGGAGCGCAGCTGCGTCAGCAGCTATTTCCCTTTGCGCGCAGTGTGCATCCGCCGGAGGCTGTTGTGCCATAAGGAATGCTGTTTTCTATGGCACAAGTGTGCGCAGCAGCGCACACCCGCGCCGGAGGCTGTTGTGCCATAGGGAACGCTGTTTTCTACAACACAACATAAAAAGCCCTGGGTCAGGGCTTTTATCTCAACGCCTCCCCTAAATTTCAGTTCAGCGCATTTTTAATCTGCTCTACCGCATCGCCCACGGAAACGATCTTCTCCGCCTCCTCGCTGGGGATCTCAATGTCAAATTCTTCCTCAATGCCCATGATGATCTGGAATACATCCAGGGAATCCGCCCCCAGATCGTCCACAAAGGTGGACTCCATGGTGATCTCGTCCGGCTCGATGTTTAATACCTCTCCAATAATCGTCTGCAATTTCTCAAATTCCATGACCTCATTCCTTTCCTTACTCTGTTTTTTCCGTGCCAAGGCTCTCTCTGATCTTTTCGTTGATGCCCTGCTCTTTAAAAGTCACGCACTGGATGATGGAATTGCACACTTCCGTTGCTTTGGAATTACCGTGGGTCTTGACCACAAGGCCGTTTAATCCCAGAAGGGGGGCGCCGCCGTACTTGCTGGCGTCAAAGGATTTTAAGGTCTCCTTCAGGGCAGGCTTTACCAGGAGGGCGCCGATTTTGCTGCGCAGGCTGGTGAGCATTCCCTCCTTCACCTTGGAGATCAGGGTAGCCCCCACGCCCTCGTAGAGTTTCAGGATCACATTGCCCACAAAGGCCTCGCAGACCACCACGTCCGCCCCGCCGTGAGGAATCTCCCTGGCCTCGATGCTGCCGATGAAATTGATGTCCTCACAGGCTTTTAAGAGGGGGAAGGTCTCCTTCACCAGGGCATTTCCCTTTTCCTCCTCGGCGCCGATGTTTACAATGGCGACCCTGGGGTTTTTGATGCCTACCACGTTCTCCATATAGATGGAGCCCATTCTGGCAAACTGGACCAGATGGGACGGCCTGGCGTCCACATTGGCCCCGCAGTCGATGAGCAGGGACACACCGGTCTCCGTGGGAATAAGGGGGGCTAACGGCGGGCGCTCCACGCCCTTGATCCTGCCGACGATGACCTGGCCGCCCACCAGGATGGCCCCGGAACTGCCGGCGGACACGATGGCATCGGCCTCTCCCTTCTTCACCATGTTCATCCCTACCACCAGGGAGGAATCTTTCTTTTTGCGGATGGCGTTTACCGGCGGCTCCTCGGTGGCGATCACCTCTGTGGCGTTTCTCACCTCAATCTGGCCTTCCCGGTACGTGTGTTTTTTTAACTCCTCCGCCACCACAGCCTCCTGACCGATCAGGACGATCTGGATGTCGTCTCTCCTGCCTGCCGCCTGGACGGCACCCTTTACGATTTCTCCCGGCGCGTAGTCCCCGCCCATGGCGTCAACTGCTATTCTTATCATGTCTGATACTCCTTCTGCCTTCTGGCCTCACGATAATCTATACATACTATACTAAAGAATATTTCAGAAATCAACATGGTTTTTGGAAAAGTATGTTTCCAGACGGACGCGGCCCCGGAAACGCCTGCTCTCCTGTCGCGTCTCCGGGGCCATGCCTTCATTATTATGATTCTTCCAGACACTGTCCGTTTGTCTCAATCACGTTTTTGTACCAGAAAAAGCTCTTTTTCCGGTAACGGGCCAGGGTGCCCGTGCCGTCGTTGTTCCGATCCACGTAGATGAAACCGTAGCGCTTTTTCATCTCCGCCGTGGACGCGCTCACCAGGTCAATGCAGCCCCAGGTGGTGTAGCCCCACAGCTCCACGCCGTCCTGGATGGCCTGACTCACCTCCAGCAGGTGTTCCTTCAGATACTGGATCCGGTAGTCATCCTCCACTGTGGGACCGTCCGGGCTGTCCACCAGCAGGTCCGCGGCCCCCAGGCCGTTTTCCACGATGAACAGCGGTTTCTGGTAGCGGTCGTAGAGGGTGTTTAACAGGATGCGCAGGCCCTTGGGATCAATGGCCCAGCCCCAGTCTGTCTTTTTTAAGTAGGGATTTTTGCAGCCGCCCATGAGGTTTCCCCCTGCTGCCTCTGCTTCTGGGTCGGCGCTCTGGCAGAGGCTGGAGTAGTAGCTGAACCCGATGTAGTCCACCGTGTGTTCCCGCAGCATCTCCTCGTCCCCTGGCTCCATGGCGATCTCCACCCCTTTTTCCCGCAGCATCCGTTTCATATATCCGGGATAGTAGCCGCGGACGTGGACGTCGCTGAACATCAGATTTTTCCGGTCTTCCTGAAGGTTATACCACACGTCCTCCGGGTTGGGAGTGAGGGGATAGGTGGGCATCCCTAACACCATGCAGCCGATCTTGTTTTCCGGGTCGATCTCATGGCCGATCTTCGTGGCCATGGCACTGGCCACCAGCTCGTGGTGAATGGCCTGATAAAGCTGCCCGTCCGTCAGCTCCTCCTTCGGAGTGGCGATGCCGCCGCTCATAAACGGGGCCTCCAGCACACTGTTGATCTCGTTGAAGGTGAGCCAGTATTTCACCTTTCCCCGGTAACGGCGGAAAATGGTCTCGGCGTACCGGCAGTAAAAACCGATCATTCTCCGGTCCACCCAGCCATCGTAGGTCCTGGCCAGATGGAGGGGCGTCTCATAGTGGCTGATGGTCACCATGGGCTGGATCCCGTATTTCAGGCATTCGTCAAACACCCGGTCGTAAAACTCCAGCCCCTTTTCGTTGGGCTCCTCCTCGTCCCCATTGGGGAAAATGCGGCTCCAGGCGATGCTGGTTCGGTAAACCCGAAAGCCCATCTCCGCAAACAGGCGGATGTCCTCCCGGTATCTGTGGTAAAAATCAATCCCCTGAAGTTTCAGATTGTCCTCCGTGGGCTCCGCCGTAGGCGGGGCCATAATGCCCCGCGGCATCACATCCTGGACGGAAAGGCCCTTGCCATCCTCCCGGTAGGCGCCTTCATACTGGTTGGCGGCTGTAGCCCCGCCCCAGAGGAAATTTTTCGGAAAATAAACGCTCATCTCTCACCTCTCCATTCTCTGTATACACTGGTAAACGGCTCCCAGCAGGTTGGCATCGCTGCCGTTTTTACAGCGGACCACCTTCGGGATGGGAAACTGGGTAAACACAGTGCCCTCGTAAAGGGCGTCCAGGGCCTTCTCAAGCTTTTCCATGAGTACCGGCTGATTGCTGATGCCGCCGCCGATGGCAAAGAGCTCCGGATCCAGGATCGCCTGCAGATTGTGAATCTGGACAGCGATGCCCTGACAATACTCCTCCAGAGCAGCGATGCCCTCCTGATCTCCTCCGTTAATCAGCCGGAACATTTCCCGGCCGTCCATCTTTGTATCTGCCGGCAGCCCTTTTTTCTTTAGCATCAGAGATAACAGGCCGTTTTTCCAGCCTCCCTGAAATCCGAAAATATCCTCCCCAAAGCCCAGGCGGGTCCCCGGCCGGCAAAATAAATAGCTGAATTCTCCAGCAAAGGCGTGAACGCCCTTAAACACCTGGCCGTCGATGACGATTCCGCCTCCCACTCCCGTTCCCAGTACCATGACCACGCCCACGCGGCAGCCCTTTAAGGCGCCTGCCACGTATTCTCCCAGGGCGCAGCTTTTCCCGTCGTTTTCCACGAAACAGGGAAGGGCGCTTTGTTCCCGCACCAATTTCCCAAAGGGCACCTGGTGCAGGTAGCGGAGGACGCCTCCCCCGTCAATGATGCCGTCCGGCTCATCCTGCAGCGTCCCCGGCACGCTGATGCCCACACCGGAAAGCTGTCCCTGCCGTTCTTTACAGAGATCGGCGATGCGGCCGGCCAGATCCTGGGCGTCGGTGTAGGGGGTGGGGAATTCTCCCCGGTCCCCGATCTGAAACTCCTCGGTCATCACCGCCCATTTTACCGCCGTGCCGCCAATGTCTACCGCCAGAAACCTTCTCATCTTCCGGCCCCCTTCCTGGCTCTCTCGTCCAGCTCGCTGCGGATCTGGGCGTACTTTTCGCTGGTAATGTCATAAAACACCATGGAAATCAGAGATGCCACATAGCCTAACACCGGCATTCCAAACCGCAGGAACACGATCATGGAGAGGACGGCGGGCGTCTGCTCCTGGTTGGGCACGAAGTTTACCAGCCCTAAGAAAAAGCTGGCGATGAAACCGCCGATGGCCATGCCGAATTTGTTGATAAAGGTGAGGGAGGAAGACATCAGCCCGTCCGCCCTCTGACCAAATTTCCACTCCGCGTAGTCGGAACATTCCGGCAGCATGGCCCAGCCCAGGTTAGAGGGAATTTTGGAAATAAAACCGAAGGCAGCCATCATGCTCATGAGAACGGACACCCCGGCGGTGGGCCGCAGCCACATCACTACCAGCGGGAAAATAGAGAAGAAACTGCCCAGCCAGTAGAGCTTTTTCTTTCCCATCCACTTCGACAGGACGGGCAGAAGGGGGATGGAGACAATGCCGGCAAAAAGGATGGCAGATGCCACCGGAGCCACCAGGTCCTCTCTGTGGAGTACGTATTTAAAATAGTACATATTGACGGCGCTGTAAGTGGCGTTGGCCAACACGTCCGTTCCGAAGGCGATCATCAGCATGAGCATGGGACGGTTTTTCATCAGCAGTTTCAGGTCATGGAGCATATTGAAAGGTTTTTTCTCCTCCTCCATGTCACAGAGATCGTACTCCTTGCCTCCCCAGGCGCAGATCCAGAAGGCCACGGTGGTGAGGATGCCGATGAAGGCGCCGTAAATGGCCCAGCCCTGTTTCCCGCCGCCGAACAGCTCCACTAACGGCAGAGCCAGGACGGTAACGATGAACTGGGAAACCGTTCCCATCCCCTGTTTCCAGGAAACAATCACCGTTCTCTGAT
Organism: Lachnoclostridium sp. An14; assembly: GCF_002160755.1. Taxonomy (GTDB): domain Bacteria; phylum Bacillota; class Clostridia; order Lachnospirales; family Lachnospiraceae; genus Lachnoclostridium_A. Next base: position 50,192 of record NZ_NFLE01000013.1, on the reverse strand, counting down.
CGGGATCCTGGGACATCACTGGGGTCAAGGAGTGGTAAGGAATGTTTACCACCGTAGATGCCAGGGAATAGGCGATGTAAACCACGTAGGCATACACGATTTTCATGTTGGGGGACAGGTCCGGCGCCGTGAACAGCAGGAACACAAGCACCCCCAGCACCGGAGCCCCGTAAATGATCCAGGGGCGGTATTTGCCCAGCTTGGAACGGGTGTGATCGCCAATCATACCCATAACCGGATCGGTAAAGGCGTCAATAAACCGGGATACCAGCATCAGGCCGGATACCACCATACTGCTGATGCCAAAAATATCCGTGTAGAAAAATGTCAGGTAGGACATAGTCAGGAAAAATGCCAGATTGGATCCCAACCCACCAAAGGAATACTTAAACACATCCACAAACTTCGCTTTTGCATACTTTACTTCCATAAATACCTTCTTTCCCGGTCCCTGCAGGACCATTTTTTCAATTCCAGGCCCATCCTGACATCCATCTCAAATGGAACCACATTTTTGACAGCCTGGCAATATCTGGTTTCCTCCGTTCTCGTTCTCGCCCTTAGAGTCCCAACCGGTCATACAGCTCCTCAGGAGCCTCGTTTTTCTCCATATACTCCCGGATATAGCCCATCATCCTGGCTCGGACAGCCTCGTCCTCTATGGGATAGCTCTGGCCCGGATCCTGTTCCAGATCGTAAAGGGCCGATCCGAAGGAAGTGGTGTCCCCCATGCGGTTTTTGGAAAGGATTTTCATCACCTTGCAGCCTTTCGTGAAGGAAAATGGGCCCGCTAACTCCATGTCCGCCAGTTCCTCCGGCTGGAACATACAGCGCATATGGGTGGGCATCAGAGTGTACTCGTACACCGGAGCCTCCGGATGGCTGGCCGCGTGCAGGTAGTAATACCGTCCGTCGGTCACGTCCACCTGGCTCCCATGGTAGCCGAACACTGCATATTCCCGGATGGGCTCATCCCGGTCCATTACCTGACACAGCGGTTTTCCCTCCATATCCTTCGGGATCTCCATTCCGAAAAACTCCAGCAGGGTGGGGGCTAAGTCAATGGTCTGCACGATGGAATGCCGCTTTGCTCCCGCCAGCTCTTTCCTCCTGGGATCGTATACGTACAGGGGAATATGGGCGATCTCCTCATAAATGGGCATATTGGTCTTCCCCCACCAGCCGTGCTCCGACAGCAGGAACCCGTGGTCGGTGTTTACAATGAGCATCGTGTCCTCCCACAGATTGTACCGGTCCATAAGGTCCAGCACCTTTCCCAGATAGCGGTCGCATTTGGTGAGAAGGGCGGCGTACTCACACCGCACGTGCTGGATGGTGTTCTCATCCTCCGCCACCGGCGCATAGGGCGGCCAGTCCGCCTCCATCTCCCCGTCCCCCAAAAACGTGTGGGGGTAGAGGGCCTTGTCCTCTTTTAAGCTGTAAAAAGGCTCATGGGGATCAAAGGTCTCGATCTGAAGAAACCAACCATCCTCTCCGTGGTTCTTTTCTATGAACTCCAGACCTCCCTGGAACGTCACCGCCTGGGAGGTTTTCTCCTCCGTGTCCATGTAGCTGCGGTTTACCAGATCCTGGGCCATCATCCGGGAATAAGGGGGATATTCCAGCATGACCTCCTTGTTTTTAAATACGGTCTTTTTGTCATAGCGGCAGCTAAGATCCGCCTTCCACAGGTCCCCCTCCTGTCCCCGTACACACTCCCAGGAGCTGTATCGGTTGTGATAGGTGCATCCGCCGTCTTCCCAGTAGTGCTGGTGATCGCTCACCAGGTGGGTGTATATCCCGCCTTTTTTTAAGATCTCCGGCATAGAGTCGTCAAAGGGCTCCATGGGCCCCCAGCTGCGGTGAAAGAAATTTACCCTTCCCGTATGGAGCTCCCTGCGGGCCGGCATACAGGGCATACTTCCCACATAACATTGCTCAAACTGGACGCTCTTTTCCGCCAGACGCTTAAAGTTCGGCGTGATGGTCCAGTCACAGCCGTAGGATTCCAGCAGATCTCTCCGCAGGGAATCGTACATCACCATGATTGCTTTCATAAGGTTCCTGCCTTTCGTTTTATATTTGCGGCTTTTCAGGGCGGCCGCCCGCCTGTTTCTGCCTCGTTTCTTCTCTGCTTTCTTCTTTTGAAAGCGCTTTCAGAAAGCGCTTTCAAAAATGGGATAATCAAAAGGGTTTCCGGCTGTTACACCATGGCCCTTATTGACTCCCGTTCTATAAATTTCGTAATGTATTCCCTGGAGGTCTCCTTTAACTCCCGTTTTTCCATGTGGCGTACCAAAAGCTCCGCCGCTCCCTGCCCCATATCCTGAGCTGGGACGTAAAAAGCTGAAATTTGAGGATAGAATAATCTTCCCGCCCCCAGACGGTGCTCTACCGCCAGAATGGACACCTGATCCGGCACGGAAAGTTTCAGTTCCGTGCAGCTGTTTAAAATGCCCTGGGCTGTGCCCATCAAAGAGGTGCAGATGGCCGTACAGCCCTTCTTCACCACATACTCCTTTAAATCGGCCAGCACCATCTCCCTGGGATAGTCCTGATCAGCCCCTTCCACCGGAAAGATATTCAGATCTCCCATCGTTTCCTTCGCCCGTTTCAGAATGCTGTCCAAATAGATCCGATGCAGGGAAGAGGTGTAAAACAGAATCCGGCGATGCCCCTTTTCATAGAGCACCTGGAGCATTTCCACCATGTAGGTCTCCAGCTGGGCGTAGACGTTCATCCCCCGCTCGTGGAATTTTCGTCCCACGTACACAATGGGGTAATCTTCATCCATGCACTGCCAGATCCGTTTCAGCTGATCCTCGTCGGATACGCCGCTGAGGATGAGCCCGTCGATCTTTTTCTGGCGGATAAATTCCAGAAACTTAGGCTCAGAGGCCTTCCGGCTCTTATAGTCCAGATTTTCGCCGATCAGCACCATACTGTAGCCGCAGGCGGACAGGACCTTCTCAATCCCCTTCAACAGCTCTAAGGTGTAGGCGTTCTCAAACATGGAATCCGGCTGATAAGGAAAGTAGACGCCAACCATCTCCGACTGCTGCTTTGCCAGCCCCCGCCCGAACTGGTTGGGAACAAACTGGTAATACTCCATAGCCTCCCGGACGGCCTCCGCCTTTTTTTCATTTACATTTGCACTGTTGTTTAAAATTCTGGACACGGTGGAGATGGATACTCCCGCCCGTTTCGCCACATCGTAGATGGATGCTGCCATTGATTCTGCTCCTTTTGTGTATTTTGAAAGCGCTTTCAAAATCTGTTATCATCATATCAAATTTTCCACTGTATAACAACGTGATTTATAACAAAAAACAGGAGCAAAATTTGTATGTCTTTCACAAATTTCGCTCCTGCTCTCACCATTCCATCTCCGCCTTCCTCTCCAAAATCCGCCCCACCGACTGATCCAGCCGCTCCTCGCTGATCTTGCCCGACCGCACTGCCTGGAGAATGGCCTCGTAAGCCGCCGGCAGATCCTCCGGCATGAGAAGGAGGTCGGCTCCTGCCTGGAAGGCCTTTACCGCCGCCTCACCGGCGGTGTAGTGCTCCGTGATGGCCCCCATATTCAGGGCGTCTGTGACAATCAGCCCGTCAAAGCCCAGATCGCCCCGGAGCACCTCCGTGAGCATCACCGGCGACAAAGACGCCGGCGTCCCGTCCCCGATCACCTGGGGAAGGGAAATGTGGGCCGCCATGATGCACTCTGCCCCGGACTGGGCCGCCGCCTGAAAAGGAATCAGCTCCGCCGCTTTCAGCTCCTCTAACGTCCGGTCCGCCTCCGCGAACCCCTCATGGGTGTCCCCCGCCGTGGCCCCGTGACCTGGAAAATGCTTATACACCGGCATGATCCCCTGCTCCCGCAGCCCCTTAGCCACCTGGCCGGACAGCTCTGCCACCAGCTCCGGATCGTCTCCGAAGGAGCGGGAGCCGATGGCCCTGTTTCCCGGCTCCGTGAGCACATCCGCGTCCGGGGCAAAATCCATGTTAAACCCGTATTCTTTTAAATAAGAACCGATTACCGTTCCCACCTCATAGGCCCGCTCTCCGTCCTTTTTCGCCCCGATCTCTGCCATATTCTCGATTTTCGGAAGGCCGAAGGCCGGATGGTTCCCCAGGCGGGCCACTGTTCCCCCTTCCTCGTCAATGGCCAAAAATAAAGGCAGCCCCTGGATCTGCCTGGCGTACTCCTGGACTCCCGCCGTCATGGCCTTCACCTGCTCCGGGGACTGAAGGTTCTGGGAAAAATAGATCAGGCCGCCTACGGGATAGGTCTCCAGAGCCTCCCTGGTGGCCTCTCCCGCCTGAGTCACCTGGGAGTAGCCGGTGAGGGCCTCCGGCGTCACCAGGAAAATCTGGGCCGCCTTCTCCTCCAGGGTCATAGCTGCCAGCTGCTCCTGAGGGGTGGAACGGCCCGTGCCGGAGGTGTCCGCTCTCTGGCTGCTGTCTCCGCCGCTCTCCCCGCCTTCGTGCCCGCCGGAGACGCCCTCTGCCGGATCCGCTCCAGAACCGTCATTCTCGCCGGAAACACCCGGATCTCCCGGAAAGGTCTCTCCCTGGATCCTTTTCCCAGGTTCCTCCTCTCCCTGCCCCTGAGAGCGGGAAAGCAGGGCGGCAGCCCCCACGCCGCCGACACATAAAATCGCCAGAAGAAGGCCCAGCGCCAGGACAGACGGCCCCCGTTTTTTCCTCCTCCGGGAAACTGCCCTCCCTCTGCTGCGGCCGCGGGAAACAGTTCCTACCTGCCCCGCCTGCCGGGGCCGTCTGGATTCCCCCATTTCCCCTCTGCTCCTTCTGGTGTTTTCCTCCTGCATCCTGTCATCCTCCTGTCTCATGGGGTGCCTTTGCCCGTTCTTCCCTTTCGGGAATATCCTTCCGGCAGCGGCAATTCCCGCCTGCGTCCATTCTCAACTGCCTCTATTCTACCGAAACCTGCCGGACTTGTCAAAACCATCCTGCGCCCCGCCGGTTTTGACAGGATATGCTGCAACCTTTTCCCTGCGCCGCCGCGAACTCGGGCCCTACAGGCCGGCTCCTATCCTTATCATGCCCAAAATCCCCGCAAATTTCCCTTCCCGTTCCTCTGTTCCTCTGTTCCTCTCCCTCAGAACAGACGGGCAGCTGCCAAAACAGCCTCCCTAGGACGGCAAAAACAACCCGTCCACCGTCACCCCCAGCTCCCTTGCCAGGGCAAAAGCCAGAGCGAGGGTGGGGTCGTATTTATTGTTTTCAATGGCGTTCACCGTCTGCCTGGATACGCCGCAGCGTGCGGCCAGCTCCTCCTGGGACAGGCCCAGCTCCTTCCGAAACTCCCGGATCCGGTTCTCCATCTCAGTCTCCAAACCTCCTCTTATAAAACCGCAGGCAGACCGCGAAGATCAGGGAAATCACCGCCAGCATCACAAAGGGATTGATCCCCTCCGCTGTCCCCTCTCCCATGGCGATCCCCACGATCTGCCCGATATTGGAGAGAAGGAGGAATCCGACGGTGATATAAAGAGTCTGGCTGCTGGCCTTTGAAAGGATGAGCTGGCGCCTCTCATCCCCCTGGCGGCTCAGGGAAATGAGCATGGCGCAGATGGAAATGACACAGGCCAGAAAAATCCCCAAAAATACAAAAAGCACCACCGCGATCACACTGGTTGCTGTCCTCATAAAAAGCAGCCTCCTTTCTACAATGTCAAAATGTTTTTACATTTTCATCGTATCAAAGAGGCCGCAAAATGTCAAGAGTTTTTTTACATTTTCCTTCGTTCCCATCATCTCTCCCAGCTGCTCCAGGATTCCCCGGCCGCCGGCCACAGAGATGGAACCCACCTTATCGCAGATCCGCTCTAAGTATTCCATTTCCTTTAAGTGGTACAGCACCCGGTTCTCCTCCATGAGTCTGGCGGTGTTTAACAGGCTCCTGGTGGACGCCACCTCCTCCCTGCGCATGATCACGTTGGCCTGGGCCTTTTTCTCCGCCACCAGCACCGTGTTCATAATCTCCCGAATCTCCCCCGGCAGGATGATGTCCTTGATTCCCACCAGGAGGAACCTGGCGCAGTACCGCTCTCCCTGCTCTTTCATCCGCTCCCAGACGAGACGGCCGATTTCCTCCCGCCTGGCTAACAGCTCATCCAGCCGGTAATTTCCCACATACTCCCGCAGGATCAGCTGGACAAAGGCGTAAACTTGCGTTTCCGGGTTTTCCATGGTGGCTACCAGACGCTCCGGGTCGGTGAACTGATAGCTGCACACCACATTCAGCCGCACTCCTACCTTATCCGCTGTCAGGATCTCCTGACCGGCGATCTCCATCTGACGCACCCGCAGGTCCACGGTACGCATGGTGACCTCCCTGCCGTAGTTCCAGAAATAGTAGGTTCCCGTCTCCAGCCGCCTTTCATACCGGCCGTCTATGTAGAGCAGGCCCGCCTCTCCCTCCTTCACCGTAAACCGCTTGTAAAACTTCGGCGGCATCAGCTCCAGGTACATCCGCGGCAGCACCTCCTCCATATCCGTGGCGGTGATGTCCAGCGTCTGAAACTCGTTCCGCTCAAACACGTTCCAGAACAGGTTTTCCGGCTTGGTGAGCACCTCGTGGAAGGCGCCGTTTACAAAGCGGATGGCGATGGAGGTGTCCGGCAGCACTGTCTTCACCACCCTGGAGGCAAACTCCGGATCCTTCATGAGCACATCCTCCGGAATGCCCTTTCTGTCCACCTCCCCCTTCATGGAAACCTTCTTCACCTCGCAGCCCCAGGCCGGGAAAATCCAGTGGACCCCCGCCGTCAAAAGCCGCTCATATTTCCCGTTTCTCAACAAATATCCACATTCCTGATCCTTCATAATCACTTTCTTTATCATATTCTTCCTCCTGAACCATGTCCCGTCATTCTTCCAGGGAACAGGCGCCGCGTTTCACCGGCATTTCTTTTCCTTCCTGTCACAGAAAGGAACGTGCCCCGCTCCACCCTCTGCCGGGGGCCGTCCCGCGGGCCGTTTCCTCCCGGACAGGGGGAACGGGATTTCTTCCGGACGATGGTGCTGTCCGGAGGGAAATTCCGTCTGCCCTGCCGTGGAAACGGCCGTGACTAAGGCGGCGCAGGCCGGCAGGAGGGCTGCCGTTCCCTTCCTTTCGTCTGGTTCCGGCCGGAGCCTGGGGCGCTTTCCTTCCCTTCCTGATAGATGGGGCACTGTGGTGCAATGCCTTACGATTGCTATACCAAGCTTAGCTACGCATTCCTGATGCGGTGGGATTTGAACCCACGAAAATCGTGTCTTTTTCCTTTACAGGGAATTTGCAGACCGCCGGAACACCTTCCCGCCAGAGGGGGCGGCGCCGGGAGGCGCAGGAAGAACGCCTCGCCCTTAGGCTGCCTGCCAATATTCAGAATCCTTCGGCTATCCCTTTACGACGCCGATGGTTTTCAACCGTTTCACAGGGGTGACCAGATCCTTCTGGCGCTCCATGACCCCCTCAATGTCCTTGTAGGCAAACCGGCTCTCCTCCGCCACGTCCGCCTTGTTTTTCTTTCCCAGGACCACGGACTGAGCTTTTAAATCCACCATGACCTCCTCACAGGAAAACACCGCCATGGCGCCCTTTCTGGAATACCTTCTGCCTGCCCCGTGGGAGGAGGAGCAAAAGCTCTCTGGATTTCCCTTTCCCTCCACCACGTAGCTGAAGGAGCCCATGGCGCCGGGAATCACTGCCCGCTCTCCCTCTCCCGCCCGCATGGCGCCCTTCCGGTGAACCCACACCTCCTCGCCGTAGTGGGTCTCCAGGGCCGCGTAGTTGTGGTGGCAGTTGATGTCCCCGGAAAACTCCAGATTCAGACTGGTGTACTTCCCGATCCACTTTTCCAGGATCGCCTTTACCGCCAGCATCATCTTCTCCCGGTTCTCTTTGGCAAAATCCATGGAAAGCTGCATCCAGGCCAGATACCGCTTTCCCTCGTCCGTATCTGTGGGCAGAAAGGCCAGCCGGTACTCGTCGGGAACCTGGCTGTACCATTTCCCATTTAACTCCCTGGCGATCCGGTGGAAATAGTCACACACCGATTTTCCCACGTGACGGCTGCCGGAATGGATCATCACCGACACCATTCCCTCTCCGTCCTCCTGGAGCTCGATGAAATGGTTGCCGCCGCCCAGGGTTCCGATCTGAAAATATCCCGCCTCCAGCTGCCCCAAAAGCTCTCCGTCCCGCTCATAGCGGTCAAACTCCTCCATGGCCCGGTCCATGGTATAACAGGGCATCACCGTCTTGTGGTGGGCGAACCCTACGGGGACATTTCGCATCACATCCCCGATGATGGCCTGGAGCAGATTGCCGTTTCCCGTCTCCGTCTCCCGCAGGAGAGCCGCCGGGATATTGGTCTCCGTGTAGGCCATGCCGCAGCCGATGTCCACCCCCACCGCGTTGGGGATCACCACGTCTTTTGCCGCAATCACCCCGCCGATGGGCATTCCCATACCCGTGTGGGTGTCCGGCATCAGGCAGACCCACCGGTGCAGGAACGGAAGATTTGCCAGATGTATCGCCTGTTCCTTACAGGTCTCCTCAAGCTCTCTCTCATCCTCCAGCCATATCCGCACCGGAACCTTCATGCTGTCCTTCTCATACATCACAAACATTCTTTTCCACTTCCTTTCCGTCTTCTGTCTGCGTCTGTATCTTGGTTACACTCCCAAAATATCCCATTTTTTCCAGAAAATCATTTAAAAAATGTTGCGCACTGGAAAATGTGGTATAATGTGAACACTTGGCGAGGTTTTTCACGAGCCTAGTGAGAACATATGCCTGTGCACTTAATGAGGTATTTTACGAATTTAGTGCACATGGTATAATGACGAGGAAAGCGCGGATCGTGCTTGCACGAATCCGCGTTTGACGAGAAACTCCATCGAGACGCAGTCGAGATGGGATAATGAAAACATCCTACACTCCAAAAGGAGGCCAAACCATGCAGGAATTCCAGGAACTGATCAAAAACTTCAGCCGTGTCCGGGACTATATGCGTCAGTTTTTCATCTATGGATTCAAATCCAGGGCCGATTTCGGCGAAAAAAGCTCTCGAACCTACGACAACGAGCGCCGCAGGATCGAGAGCTGGCTCTCCCCCTGGGTGGCCTCCGGCTACACCGCCCGGGGAAAGCAGGTTTCCATCACCGTGGACAGTATGCAGGTGCCGGAAAATCCCCTCTACGCCGCCTGGAAATCCAAAGGATTCACCGACAACGACTTAGCCCTCCACTTCCTTCTCCCGGACCTTTTGACCTCCCACCCCCAGGGCCTGGCGGTGAGCCAGCTCTGCGACTTCCTGGCGGCAGAATACGGGGCCCTGTTTGACAGCCAGACCGTCCGCCTGAAATGCCGGGAGTACGAGACCGCCGGGATGTTCCTCTCCTCCAGAGAGGGAAAGCGGGTGACCTACCGCCTGGCCCAGCCCTTAGAGGCGGAAACGACCCCTCTCTGGAAACGGATGACGGCCGCCCTTTCCTTCTTCCAGGGCGCCGCCCCCTTCGGATTCATCGGCAGCACCCTTCTGGACCGGGAAAACGCCTCCAACCGCCTGTTCCAGTTCAAGCACCAGTTCATCGTCCACACCCTGGAGGACGGCATTCTGGCCCAGCTCTTGGACGCCATCCAAAGCCGCTCCCAGATCACCTGCGAATACAAAAGCAGCCGGACAGGGCGGGGCGCCTCCCTTTCCGGCATTCCATTAAAAATTTTCGTCAGCACCCAGACAGGGCGCCGCTACCTCTGCTACTACCAGCCCGACTTCCGGCGGCTGAACACCGCCCGCCTGGACGGCATTGTCTCCGTCACCGTCACCGGTCCCGCACCCGCCTTTGAACAAGCCATGGCCGCCCTGCACCGCAACGAATCCCGCTGCTGGGGCGTATCCTTTGGAAAGCAGACCGGCCGCCAGGAAACGGTGGCCATCCGCATTGCCATCGACGAGGCCACGGAAGGCCACATCCTGCACCGTTTGGAGCGGGAGGGCCGGGGCGGCGAGGTTTCCAAAATCCGCGACGGCGAGTACCTCTACTACGCCACCTTCTTCGACACCAATGAAATGCTATCCTGGATCAAATCCTTCACCGGCCGCATTCTGGACATCCAGGGCACCAACGAAACCGACATCCAGAAACTCATCCGGGACTGGGAACGGATGTACCGGATGTACGGCCCCCATACCCCATGAGGAGGAACTCCATGGAACTGTTTGACAAGCTCTACAACTGCTACTATACCGCCGCCCGCCACATTTTAGAGGCCGCCGCCTCCCGCCCGGTGGGACGGCAGGAAATGGAACACCTCTGCCGCTCCTACGGGTTTCAGGAGACCTTTCTCTCCCTGATTCCCAAACTCACCGGCGGCCCCGTTCCCCTTTTAAAAAAAGAAAAAGACGGATTCCGCTCCGTCCTTGCCTCTCCGCCTCCAAAGCTCCCTCTCACCAGCCTGCAGAAGGCCTGGCTGCGGGCCCTTTTGGAGGACAGCCGCTTTGCCCTGTTTTTCGACGATGATGAAATCGCCCTGCTCCGTCAGTCCCTCTCCGGGGTGGAACCTCTCTACCGGGAGGAGGATTTCCGCTACTTCGACCGGTTTGCCGACGGCGATCCCTACGAAGATCCTGGCTACCGCTCCCGGTTCCACACCATCCTCACCGCCCTGGAGGAGGGCCAGGTTCTCCTGATCTCCTACGAGGGAAAAGGGGGACGGATCCGCCATTTTGAAATCTTTCCCTGTCAGATTCAGTTCTCCTCCAAAAACGACAAGCTGCGCCTTCTGGGACTGGCCCGGTTTCGCGGTTTCTTCTCCCGCAAATCCATCCTGAATATAAGCCGCGTCCGGGACTGCCGCCTCTCCTCGGAGCGCCCCGCCGTCTCCCCCGGCCGTTTCCGTTTCCGTCCGGTGAAACGGGCAAAGGAGCCGGTACTGCTCTCCATCGGGGGAGAGCGCAATTCCCTGGAGCGGTGTATGCTCCACTTCGCCAACTACGAAAAGCACACGGAGTACGACGAGGAACAGGGCCGCTGGCTCTGCTCTATCTACTACGACACCGCTGACGAGACGGAGCTGCTCATCGACATTCTCTCCTTCGGACCGGTGGTGGAGGTGCTGGGCCCGGAGCCCTTTTTAGCCCAGGTGCGGGAACGGGTGTGCCGCCAGCACCAGCTGCTCTGGGGAAACCTGGAACCTACTCCGCCGTCCCAATCCGGTCCCGGATAAATCCCCGCACCTGATCCCGCTCCAGCCCCAGGGAAACGGCCAGCTCCCCGTAGAGGCAGTCCTCCGCCAGTTTCATGTACCGGCTGTCCGCGTCCGTGGCTTTCTTCCCTCTGGCCAGCCGGGTGCGCCGCCTGGCGTAAATGGTCTTTAACACCTTCACCAGCGCCTCCGCCTGGCAGGCGTAAAGGGCCTCCCGGTACTCCGTCTCTCGCCGTTTCTCGTCGGTGATCGTCAGCATTTCCGCCGTGGGCATCCCGTCGATCAGATCCAGGGCCTTCTCCCTGGAGAGCACTGGACGGATCACTATTTTCTGATTGTCCACCGGGGTAAACACCACGCTCTCCTTCTCATAGACCGGCACCAGGGTGTAGTAAATCCGGCCTTTCTCCACTCCGCTCCTGGAAATCCCGCCCCCATCCAGGGGGCCCACACATTCCACCCGGCACACGCCATGGGTTCCGCAAACGATCACATCTCCAGCCTGAAACATTCCTCTCATCTCCAATTCTAAAACACGATTATCCTGTTCCTTCTATTTTAATACAAAAACCGATCCCCGTGTAAGGCCCCATCTCCTGTTTTTTCCCGATTTGTGAAAGTTTGCCCATACAGGGCGGGGAAGTTTTTGTGAAAATTTTCGTGCTTTCCCCGGTTTTTCCCCTCTCCAATCCCAAACCGCGGCGCATTTCCCGTCTCCGTCCGCCCATTTTCCGCCTCCGCTCGCCCATCTTCTGCCTCCGTCCGCCCATTTTCCGCCTCCATCCGTCTATCTTCCAGCCTTCATCCGCCTATTTCCCCTGTTGACTTTAATCCCATTTCGTATTATAATCATCAGTACGATTTCGTATTATAATATCAGAACAGAACCATTTTCACCTTATAAAAACAAAAAAGGAGGCTTTCTTTTGGACCATCCCTATGAAACCATCCGGCGCATCATGCTTGCCATCAACCAGATCGACGGCCTGTACTACCTTTTGGGCAGACACTACGGGGTCAATGAAAACACCCTGGCCTTCCTCTATGCCCTGGACGACGAAAGGCCCCACTCCCAGAAGGAAATCAGCGACCAGTGGCTGATCCCCCGCACCACCGTAAACTCCATCGTCAAACACATGATAGCCGACGGCAACCTGGTCTTTGACGGCGGACAGCACACCAAAGAAAAGGCCATGGTGCTCACGGACCAGGGCCGCCAGCTCGCCCGCCGCTTGTTAAACGACGTCTACCAGGCGGAGGAACAGGCCATCCTGGACACCCTGCAAAACTTTTCCCCGGAGTTTGTGGAGGCGTTGGAATATTTTAGCCAGCGCTTAAACGCCGGGTTTGAGGAACTTGTGCTGAGCAAAACGAAACAGACGGAGGAGCCGGAACCGCAAATCCCGGATGCCCCCGGCCAAACCGGATAAAAAACAGACCAGAACGACGAGAAAGGAAGGAAAACATGAGCATTACGTTATCCAGCCATTTTACCTACAAGAAACTGTTTTATTTCTGCATCTCCCCCATTATTATGATGGTGTTCACCTCCATTTACGGCGTGGTGGACGGATTTTTCGTGTCCAATTTCGTGGGAAAAACCCCCTTCGCCGCCGTCAACATCGTCATGCCCTTCCTCATGATTCTGGGCGGCGTGGGATTTATGATCGGAACCGGAGGCAGCGCCCTGATCGCCAAGACCCTGGGCGAGGGGAAACAGGACCTGGCCAACCGCTACCTCACCATGCTGGTAAAGCTCACCGCCATCCTGGGTGTGATCCTCTCCCTGGTAGGCATTGCCCTGATCCGCCCCATCTCCCTGCTGCTGGGCGCCACGGAGGCTATGCTGGAGGACTGCGTGATTTACGGAAGGATCGTGCTGGCCTTTAACGCGGCGTTTATGCTGCAAAACGTGTTCCAGACCTTTCTGGCCACCGCGGAAAAGCCAAAGCTGGGCCTGGCAGTGACCACCACCGCCGGGCTGGCAAACATCCTGCTGGACGCCCTTTTTATCGCCGTCTTCCGGTGGGGCGTGGCCGGGGCTGCCATCGCCACCGGCATCGGCCAGTGCATCGGCGGCCTCCTGCCCCTGATCTACTTCCTGCGACCAAACACCAGCCGCCTGCGGTTCGCCAAAGCAAAGCTGGAGGCCCGCCCCCTGATCAAGGCCTGTGTAAACGGCTCCTCCGAGCTGATGAGTAACATTTCCACCTCCCTGATCAGCGTCCTCTACAACCTCCAGCTGCTGAAGTTCGCCGGGGAAAACGGCGTGGCCGCCTACGGTACCCTGATGTACATCCAGTTTATCTTTATCGCCGTATTTATCGGCTACACCATCGGCACCGCCCCCATCATCGGCTACCACTACGGCTCCGGCAACACGGGAGAGCTGACCAACCTGTTAAAGAAAAGCTTTCTCCTGGTGACGGCTGCCGGTGTGGGCATGACCGCCCTGGCCTGGGCCTTCGCCGGCCCTCTGGCCGGAATCTTCGTGGGCTACGATGAGGAGCTGTTTGCCATGACAAAGCACGCCTTCCGGATTTTCGCCTTCTCCTTCCTGCTGTCCGGAGCCAACATTTTCGCCTCCTCCTTTTTCACCGCCTTAAACGACGGGGCTGTCTCAGCGGCCATCTCCTTCCTGCGGACCCTGGTGTTCCAGGTGTTTTCCGTCCTGCTCCTGCCCCTGGTTCTGGGCCTGGACGGCATCTGGTACTCCATCTCCGTGGCAGAGCTTTTGGCCTTCGCCGTCTCCCTGATCTTCCTGGCCGCTAATCGCAGGAAGTACGGGTATCTGTAGCACATAAACAGTGTACGGCTTGGCGCACACTCGCGCCGAAACACGGCTGCGTCAGCAGCCTTATTCCTCTGCGCGGAGTGCGCCTCCCGCCGGAGACTTTTGTGTCATAGGGAACACAGTTTCTGACACAAAAAATCCAGGCCGGACCCTCAATCCAAAGGTCCGGCCTGGATTCCTATTTCACAGAGGAATGGGATCTCTCAGCCCATTACTCCCCGAATACAGCCTTATAATCCGCCTGGAATTTCTCGATGCCCTGATCCGTCAGCGGGTGTTTCGTCATCTGCACCAGTACCTTGTAGGGAACGGTGGCGATGTCCGCGCCGGCCTTCGCGCAGTCGATCACGTGGATGGGATGACGCACGCTGGCAGCGATGATCTCCGTCTGAATGTCGTGCATTCCAAAGATCTCCGTGATGTCGTTGATCAGGTCAATGCCCGGCATGGAAATGTCGTCCAGTCTCCCTAAGAACGGGGAAACGTAGGTGGCGCCTGCTCTGGCGGCTAACAGAGCCTGGGCTGCGCTGAATACCAGAGTCACGTTGGTGGCAATGCCCTCAGCGGACAGCACCTTTACAGCCTTTAAGCCTTCCACGGTCATGGGGATCTTTACCACCATGTTGGGATGGATCTTGGCGATCTCCCGGCCCTCGGCGATCATGCCCTCGGCATCGGTGGTGGTAGCCTTTACCTCACCGCTGATGGGGCCGTCCACGATGGAGGCGATCTCGGAGATCACCTGCTTAAAATCACGGCCCTCCTTGGCGATCAGGGACGGGTTGGTGGTAACTCCGCAGATAATTCCCATATCATTTGCTTTTCTGATCTCATCTACATTCGCTGTATCAATAAAAAATCTCATACCGGAACCTCCTTCTTATTTCTGTCCGTAGTACGCGTTTGCGCCGTGTTTTCTCAGATAGTGCTTGTCCTGCAGGCACTGAGGGGTCTCCTCCACATGGGGGTTGATCCACTCGCATCTGGCAGCCATCTTGGCCACCTCCTCCAGTACAACGGCGTTGTGAACCGCCTCGTGGGCGTCCTTGCCCCAGGTGAAGGGGCCGTGATTTTTGCAGAGCACGCAGGGAACCGCGATGTGGTCCAGACCGTGCGCCTCAAAGTGATCGGCAATCAGCACTCCCGTGTTCTTCTCGTACTCCTCCAGCTCCTCTGCCGTCAGATTCCGCACACAGGGCACCCGTCCGTAGATATAATCCGCGTGGGTGGTGCCGTAGCTGGGAATGTCCCTTCCCGCCTGCGCCCAGGACGTAGCCCAGGGACTGTGGGTGTGGACAACTCCCCCAATATCCGGAAAACGGTTGTAGAGCACCACATGGGTCTTGGTGTCGGAGGAGGGATTTAAGTCTCCCTCCACCTTCTCTCCCGCCAGGTTCATGACCACCATATCCTCCGGGCGGAGCTTGTCGTAATCCACCCCTGACGGCTTGATCACAAACAGCCCCTTCTCCCGGTCGATCCCGGAGACATTGCCCCAGGTAAAGGTCACCAGCCCATACTCCGGCAGTTTCATATTTGCTTCATATACTTCCTTTTTTAATTCCTCCAGCATCTGGTTTCCCTCCATCAGCTCAACAGCTCAATGTGCTCCACGGCAGCTCTCTCTGCCGCCAGCCCGGCCTTATAGCGCTCCACGAACACTCCAAAGCCCTCAGCGTCCTTCTCGTCCGCGTCCTCACAAACGGAAACGGCATCCGCAAACACCTTGTTTGCCAGGAAGTCCTCCAGGGTCTCCCCCTCCGCCTTTCTCACGGTGTAGGCAGCCAACAGGGCGATTCCCCAGGCGCCGCCCTCTCCCGCCGTCTCCATCACAGAAACCGGGGTAGACGCGGCCGCGGCCATGATCTTCTGGCCCACGCCCTTTGTCTTAAAGAGTCCGCCGTGGCCCATGAGGCGATCCAGTTTCACGCCCTCCTCCTTTAACATCAGATCCATGCCGATCTTTAAGGTGGCCAGAGAGCTGTACAGGTGGCTCCTCATGAAGTTCGCCAGGGTGAAACGGCTGTCCGGGGTACGCACAAACATGGGGCGTCCCTCCTCAAAGCCCGTCACCGGCTCGCCGGATAAGTAGCAGTAGGACAGCAGTCCGCCGCAGTCCGGGTCTCCCGTCATGGCGTGGTTATAGAGGGCTCCGTACAGCTTTCCCTTGTCCGCCGGCATTCCCATCAGCTCGCAGAACTCGCCGAATAAGGATACCCAGGCGTTTAAGTCTGAGGTACAGTTGTTGCAGTGAACCATTCCCACCAGATGGCCGGAAGGAGTGGTAACCAGGTCGATCTCCGGATAGACCTTGGAGAGCTCCTTCTCCAGCACCACCATGGCGAATACGGAGGTACCTGCCGACACGTTTCCGGTGCGGACCGCCACACTGTTGGTGGCAGCCATTCCCGTACCCGCGTCTCCCTCCGGCGGACAGAAGGGGATTCCCGCCTTTAAGGAGCCTGACACATCCAAAAGACGCGCTCCCTCCTCTGTCAGCCGGCCGGCCGGCTCTCCTGCCATGAGGATGGCAGGGAGTACCTGACGAAGGCGCCAGGAGTACCCGTCCTCCTCCACCAGCTTGTCAAACTGGTCTGCCATTCTCTCGTAATAGCAGCCCTTTTCCGTATCAATGGGGAACATTCCGGAGGCATCCCCTACGCCCAGTACCTTCTCACCGGTCAGTTTCCAGTGAATGAAACCGGCCAGGGTGGTCAGGTAGGACAGTCTGGGCAGGTGCTCCTCCTTGTTTAACATAGCCTGGTACAGATGGGCGATGCTCCACCTCTGGGGAATGTTGTAGGAAAACATCTGAGTCAGCTTTTCTGCCGCTTCCTGGGTGATGGTATTTCTCCAGGTGCGGAAAGGAACCAAAAGCTCCCCCGCCTCGTCGAAAGCCATATACCCGTGCATCATGGCGCTGACCCCGATGGAGCCGGCTGTCGTCAGCTCCTCTCCGTAGAGATTTAGAACCTCCTGCTTTAAATCGGCATAGCACGTTTGAAGTCCCTTTATGATCTCATCCAGAGGATAGGTCCAGATACCATTTTCCAGATGATTTTCCCATTCATAGCTGCCCTGAGCCACCGGCTCCAGGCTCTCCCCCACCAGCACCGCCTTGATTCTGGTGGAACCAAATTCAATTCCGATGGCCGTCCGGCCCTCGCGAATATCCTGTATGATTTTTTCTCTTTCCTCAGCCATAGGTGCTCCCCTCCTCCGTCTTAGCGGAATTTGTAGTAAGCCTCATTCCAGCGAAGCTCGTTGCGGAAGTTGCGGATCGTGGTGTCCTTGTCGATGTAGACCGCCTCGATGCCCATGCAGGCCGCCCAGTCTCCCATCTGCTCTGCGGTCAGATCGTAGGAGAATGCGGTGTGATGTGCGCCGCCGGCGTAGATCCAGGCTGCGGCACCCGTTCTCAGATCCGGCTGCGGCGTCCAGAATGCCTTCGCAACCGGAAGTTTCGGCATATCCTTCTCCGGTTTCTTTACGTCCACATCGTTGATGATCAGGCGGAAACGGTCTCCCAGGTCGATGAGGGAGGTGGCAACGCCCTTGCCCTCCTTGGCGGTAAACACCAGTCTGGCCGGATCCTCTCTATCGCCCATGGACAGAGGCTGCTCTTTGATAAAGATCTCGCCGTCCGCGATGGTGGGGCAGACCTCCAGCATATGAGACTGCAGGATGCCTTCCTTGCCATGGATTAAGTTGTAGGTATAGTCCTCAAAGAAGGTGGTTCCCTTAGCGTTGGGAGTTCCCTCCGCCATGATCTTCATCAGTCTCACCATGGCTGCCGTCTTCCAGTCGCCCTCAGCGCCAAAGCCGTAGCCCTTCTCCATCAGTCTCTGGATGGCCAGGCCGGGAAGCTGTTTTAAGCCGCCCAGATCGCCGAAGTGGGTCACGATGGCCTGGTAGTTTTTCTCCTGTAAGAACCGCTCAAAGCCCAGCTCGATCTGTGCCTGTACGGCTACGTGCTCTCTGAACTCCTTCTCGTCCCGTCCCTCTAAGAGGATGGTGTACTTGCTGTAATACTCCTCCACTAAAGCGTCGGTGTCTGCCTTGGAAACGGCGTTCACAGCGTCCACGATCTCGTTTACCGGGTAAGCGTCTACCTCCCAGCCAAACTTGATCTGAGCCTCTACCTTATCGCCGTCGGTTACGGCCACGTTTCTCATGTTGTCCGCCACACGCATGACGCGGATGTGGGAGGACTCTGCCACGCCTACGGCCGTTCTCATCCAGGAGGCCAGGGACGCGATCACATCCTCATCCTCCCAATGGCCTACCACCACCTTGCGCTCAATGCCCATACGGCTTACGATGTGGCCGTACTCTCTGCCGCCGTGAGCGGACTGGTTCTCGTTCATGAAATCCATGTCGATGGTGTCATAGGGGATCTCCCGGTTGAACTGGGTATGTAAATGGCACAGGGGCTTTCTGTACTCCTGAAGGCCCAGGATCCAGCTCTTTGCCGGAGAGAAGGTGTGCATCCAGGTGATCACACCGGCGCACTCCTCGTCCTGATTTGCCTCGTTGAAGGTTCTGCGGATCATCTCGTTGGTGAGCAGGGTCGGTTTCCATACCAGCTCAAACGGCAGCTTGCCGCTCTTATTTAACTCGTCTACGATAATGTGGGAATGCTCCGCCACATGGGCCAGGCACTCGTCTCCATACAGGTCCTGAGACCCGGTACAAAACCAGAATTTATATTTTTTTGCATTTAACATAGCGCTCTCTCCTTTTCATTGTTGTCGCTGTACGCAGTTTCGGCGCTCTATCCCCGCGCTCTGCAGCGCACCGCCGACTCCCGCACCTTGATCTCCACGGGAAACTCGTAGGTCCCGTCAAAATCCGGTTCCCGGATCATAGCCAGAAGGTTTTCCGCCGCCCGTTCCCCCAGGCTCTCCATGGGATGGATCACCGAGGTGAGGGGCACGGCGTTGAGCCTGGCTAGCTCGGAATTGTCCACGCTGGCCAGGGATACTTCGTTTGGTACGGCGATCCCCTCCTCCTGGAGCAGGCCGGTGAGGGCGTGGGCCACCTCGTCATTGTAGCAGACGCAGGCGGTGCAGCCCTTCATCCTATTTAAAATCCGGTCTCTGGAGTAGGTGAAGTTTCTCTCGTCCTCCGTGTCCAGCCATACCACCCGGCTCTCCCGGATGGGGATGTCATGGGCGCGGAGCGCCTCCACATAGCCCTGGTAGCGGCGCTGTCCCTGACCGTCGTCGCTCTTAAAGATTCCCGCGATCCTGCGGTGTCCCAGACTGATCAGGTATTCCGCGGCCGCCTTTCCCGCCTCCACGTCATTTAAAGACACGTGGGGAATGCCAAGGCCGGGATAATAGGAGTGGAAGAACAGCACCGGAATCCCTTTTTCCCGTATTTTCTCATAGAGATCACAGTTTACATTGGGGATTCCGCTCATCACCGGCTCGGCGATGACGCCGTCCACATCCTCTCCCAGCACCTCCTCCAGCACCCGTTTCTCATCGTCGATGTGATTGTAGGTGAAGGCGATGCCGACGCTGCACCCGTGCGCCTCCAGGGTCCTTGTCATTCCCTGGAGCACCCTCGGGAACAGATAGCTGTTGATATAGGTACTGATGACCTTGATCCGTTTCTCTCTCGTATCCTCGGAAACCGCAGACTGGCCGCTCCGGATATAGTTGCCGCTTCCCTGCCTGGACTCCAGGATCCCCTTTTTGCCCAGCACAGAGAGGGCGTGGCGCACGGTCTGACGGCTGTAGCCGAACATGGCCCCCAGCTCGTTCTCCGGCGGCAGCTTATCGCCGTCTGCCAGCTCCCCGTTTTTTATCCTGTTCTCCACCCATCTCACGATTTCCAGATACTTTGCCATTTTTACACCGTTTCCTTTTCGTTCGCTATTTCGTCCTTATCCTAATACATCGGGAAACAAAATGCAATAGCTTTAGTTTTTCTTTCTCTTGCTCAGCACGTCGAAGGTAACGGCGCCCAGCAGAACCGCGCCCTTAACTACCTTCTGGAAGTCCGTAGGAAGACCGATCATGGACATACCATTGTTCAGAACGCCCATAACCAGGGCTCCAACCACGGCTCCCGTAACAGTACCAACGCCGCCGGCCGCAGCCGCGCCGCCGATGTAGCAGGACGCGATGGCATCCAGCTCTACGCCGTCACCCATCTTCGGGTTGGCAGCGCCCTGACGGGCGGAAAGAATGATTCCGGCGATGGCGGAAAGCAGTCCCATGTTTACATAGATCCAGAAGAATACCCTTCTCGTATTGATACCGGAGAGGCGGGCTGCCTTCTGGTTACCGCCCAGGGCGTAAATCTGACGGCCTGCAACGGTCTGGCTGGTGATGAAGTGGTAGATGGCCACGATGATGCCCACGATGAGCAGCTGCAGCGGGATACCGTTGTTTCTGCCAAGGCTGGTCATAATGAACCAGATCAGTACGATGAAGATGGCATTCTTCACAACCATCTGCCAGGGAGTGATGTTCGGGAAACCATACTTATTATTCGTCTTGATGGTGCGCAGCTCGGAAAGGAGGATGCACGCGGTGGCAACCACGGCCACGGCCACGCTCAGCAGGTCGATCTGCCCGCTGCCGAAGGCCACTTTAATAGAAGGAAGGAAACCGGCGCCCACCTGTGTGTAGCTGGTGGGAAGGGGTCCAACGGTCTTGGATGCAAGTAAGGTATATGTAAGTCCTCTGCCCATCAGCTGGGTAGCCAGGGTTACAACGAAAGGCGGGATGTCCAGGTAGGCGATGAATACGGCGGCGAATACGCCCATCACCAGGCCGATGCCAAGGGCAACTGCCCAGGAGGCCGGTACGGACCAGCCCTGCTCCATCACCAGCTTGCCTGCGCAGGCGGCGCTGAGAGCTACTACAGAGCCAACGCCCAGATCAATGTTACCGGTCAGTACGCAGAGCAGCATACCGGTAGCCAGGATGATGATGTAACCATTCTGCATGATCAGGTTATTGATGTTTACCGGAGTGGCGTTTGCCCCCTTTGACAGAACGTAAAACAGGCCAAAGATCACGACCAGCGCGAGAATCATGGCATAGGATTTCATATCCATGTTGATATATTTCTTTTTTTCCATTACTGCTCTCCTCCCTTTTCCTTATTGTGTTCCATAATCGTCTTCATAACATTTTCCTGGGTCAGCTCAGACCGGCTCACCTCGCCGGCGATCTTTCCTTCATTGATCACGTACACCCGGTCACAGGTTCCGATCAGCTCCGGAAGCTCTGAGGAAATGATGATCACCGCGTGTCCCGACTGTGCCAGCTCATTGACGACACAGTAAATCTCGTACTTGGCGCCTACGTCGATACCTCTCGTAGGCTCATCCAGAATCAGGACATCCGGCTGCGTGGCCATCCACTTGGCCAGAACCACCTTCTGCTGGTTTCCGCCGGAAAGAGAACCTACCGCCTGATTGATGGAGGTAGCCTTGGTGTTCATCTTTTTCTTGTAGTCCTCAGCCGCCAGGATCTCCTCGTTCTTATTCACAATGCCGTGCTTGGAGAAGTAAGTCCCCAGAGCGGCCATGGTGGTGTTGTGCTTGATGTCGTCGATCAGCACCAGTCCGTAGGTCTTTCTGTCCTCGGAGGTGTAGGCGATCTTGTTCTTGATGGCATCCTGCACCGTCTTAGTGCTCACTTCCTTGCCGTGCATGAACACCTGGCCGGAAATCTTCTGGCCGTAGGAGTGTCCAAACAGGCTCATGGCAAACTCGGTACGGCCGGCGCCCATCAGGCCTGCCAGGCCTACCACCTCTCCGGCCCGCACTTTGATGTTGATGTTGTCAATCACCTTCTTGTCGGCGATCTCCGGATGGTATACCGTCCAGTTCTTCACTTCCATTACCACATCTCCGATGGGGCAGTCCTTCCTCTCCGGATAGCGGTTGCTCAGCTCACGTCCAACCATTCCCTTGATGATGCGGTCCTCCGTAAACTCGTCCACGCCCTTCTTTAAGGTCTCGATGGTGTGGCCGTCACGGATTACGGTGATGGAATCCGCCACATAGCTGATCTCGTTTAACTTATGGGAAATAATGATACAGGTCACGCCGCGTTTCTTAAACTCCAGCATCAGCTCCAGCAGGTGAGCGGACTCCTCGTCGTTTAACGCCGCCGTCGGCTCGTCCAGGATCAGCAGATCCACGTTCTTTGCCATGGCCTTGGCGATCTCAATCAGCTGCTGTTTTCCTACGCCCAGGGTATTGATCGGCGCGTTCACGTTCTCGTGACCCAGGCCCACGCTCTCCAGCGCTTCCTTTGCCTTCTTCTTCGTCATCGTCCAGTCGATCACGCCCTTCATGGAAACCTGCTCGTTGCCCATGAACACGTTCTCGGCGATGGACAGGTACGGGCTTAACGCCAGCTCCTGATGGATGATAACGATTCCCTTTTCCTCACTGTCGCGGATGTTTTTGAAGTGACACGTCTCGCCCTTGTAGACGATGTCTCCCTCGTAGGTTCCCGCCGGGTACACTCCGGACAGAACATTCATCAGCGTGGATTTACCCGCTCCGTTCTCGCCGCAGAGCGCGTGGATCTCTCCCTTTTCCACCTTCAGGTTCACATCGTCCAGAGCTTTGACGCCGGAGAACTTCTTGGTTATGTGGTTCATCTCCAGAATTAATTCTGCCATTCTTGCGCCTCTCCTCTCTCCCGCCTCCTCGCGGGTATGGTTCCACCGCAATCCCCCCTTCCGGCCGGCGATTGCGTATAACAAAGGCGACGGTTTTCTGCCGCCGCCCTTATCAGTCTGTCATTCTGTCTTAAAACAGTGTGCGCTTGGCGCACACTCGCGCCGGAGCGCGGCTACGCCAGCAGCCATTTTCCTTTGCGCGGAGTGTGCCTCCTTGCGGAGCATTCTTGTTTAACAGGAAACGAAGTTTCCTGTTAAACAAAGATATGATCCGCTAGAAATTATAAGCCAAGATCCTCAGCAGTGTAGTATCCGCTGTCTACCAGGAGCTCCTGATAGTTGCTCTGATCAACGGCCAGCGGCTCACACATATAGGTGGGAACTACGAATACGCCGTTGTCATACTGCTCGGTGTCGTTTACTTCCGGCTCAGCTCCGGCCAGAACCGCGTCGATCATGCTTGCGCACTTGTCAGCAAGGATACGGGTATCCTTGAAGATGGACATGGTCTGAGAACCCTCGATGATGTTCTTTACTGCCATCGCGTCGGAATCCTGTCCGGTGATCATCGGCCAGTCCTCTCCGCCAACGGTGTAGCCAGCTGCCATTAAAGCTGCCTTGATGCCGTAGGAGAATCCGTCGTATGCGGAGCAGGCAATGTCAAGTTTCTCATCTGCGTAGTAAGCAGTGAGGATGTTCTCACAGTTCGCCTGAGCGGTCTCCTGAGACCATCTGAGGATACAGGTGTCGTCAAAGCTGGTTCTGCCAGATTTGCAAACCAGAGTGCCGTCGTCTAAGTACTCCTGGAGAACTTCCATGATTCCGTTGTAAAGAAGGAGCGCGTTGTTGTCATCCGGGGAGCCCATGAAGAACTCGATGGTGTAGGACTCGCCGTTTGCTCTGGCGCCTTCCAGATCCTTGTTGTCCTTGATGTAGTTACCGATTACGCGGCCAACGCCTACGTTATCGAAAGTTGCGTAGTAAGAAACTGCGTCGGTGTTCATCAGCAGGCGGTCATAAGCTACGATCGGGATGCCTGCGGATTTTGCCTGAGCCTCTGCGTTTACCAGAACGTCAGAGTCAACAGCCGCGATAACCAGGCAGTCCACAGTCTGAGCTACAAAGTTCTCAACCTGGGTAACCTGAGCCTGAGGATCATCCTCCGCGAACTGCACATCTACAGCGTAGCCTTTCTCCTCAAGCAGCTTCTTCATGTTGGCTGCGTCGTTGATCCATCTCTCTGCGGACTGGGTCGGCATACAGATACCGATTCTCTTTCCCTCCGCGCTGGTGGACGCCTCTGCCGCCTCGGTCGTGTCAGCTGCATCTGCTGCCGCCTCCGTATCACCTGCCGGCGCTGCCGTTGTGGTAGCGGTCTCATTGCTTCCGCAGGCTGCCACGGAGAATGCCATGGCCGTAGCAAGGGCTACACTGAATAATCTTTTTTTCATGTTTCTTCCTCCTTTTTATTTTGAGTGCAACTTGTAAATACAAGTTTGCCTCTTTTTTACTTTTTCAGATAATGACCAGTTCGGCCCCGGGACAACTCAGAAGTTCTTGTCATTATGCCTGTTCTGTTTTTTGTCCGTCTTTATCTTATGGTCAAATTGTACATCATGCCGCCAGGTTTGTCAATACAGCGTTTGTATTTTCTGCCCATGTTTTTTTACTTTTATTCCAATTTTTTTGAGAAAATAAGTACCAATTTGATATTTGTACATAGCAAAACTGTACCAATTTTGTTTTTCTGTACAATATTGGTGGGATGTGTCGATTTCGTTTTTCACAATTTGTATCAATTTTGTATTTATCTCAAAATATTGGTATTTTCAGATGTTTTTATTGTTCTTCCTGCACACGTTGTGGGATTTTCACAGTCTGCGCGGCTATTTTCCGCTGCACTCCGTAAAAATGGGTATTTTTTCCAGTTGCCAGTGGACTGGAAGTGGTACGTTTCTGCCGAGAGACTCTGGGCAGCAGCCGTGTTCCTCTGCCTGGAGCGCGTTTCCGCTTCCGGCTTTCGTTTTGCCAAACGTGAAACTTCCTATAATACTTCCTATAATAATGAAGGGATAAACAGCGCTTTGCCCCTGGCAGCCCGGGATCACAAAAAGCCCCGGCGCGGAACTCTCTTTTGAGAATCCCGCGCCGGGGCCCACTCTGCCCTTTTGGGGCAAGCTGTTTCTTCTATTAAATATTGTATTAAATGTGCGTTGCTGGTGCACGCTCACGCCGGTGCACGGCCGGTTTACCGAACCGTAAACTTGTACACCGTGACGGTGTGATATTCCTTCCCCTCCGGCAGAATGGGGGACGGGAACTGAGGGTGATTGACGGCGTCGGGATAGTACTGGGTCTCAAAGCAGTAACCCGCCCGCTCCTGGTACTTCGCCCCGCCCTTTCCGGGACGGGTGCCGTCGATGTAGTTGCCGGTGTAGAACTGCACGCCGGGAAGGTCCGTGTAGACCTCCACGCCGATGCCGGTCTTTTCGTCCACCGCCTCCGCCACCAGCCGCAGGCTGCCGTCGTAGCCGTCCAGCACCCAGTTGTGATCGTAGCCTTTGGCCATGATCAGCTGGTCATAACTGGCGCCAATCTCCCGTCCGATCTCCTTAAACTCCCGGAAATCCATGGGAGTTCCCTCCACCGGAAGAATCTCCCCGGTGGGGATGGACGTGGCGTCCGTGGGGGTAAACTGTTCCGCCAGGATCCGCACCTTCTGATCCAGAATGGTCCCGGTCTCCTGTCCGGCCAGGTTGAAATACACGTGGTTGGTAAAGTTGGCCACTGTGGTTTTGGTGGCCACCATGGTGTAGGAGATGGAGACGCTGTCATCCTCTCCCAGGGTGTAGCGCACTTCGATTCTGGCCTTTCCGGGGTATCCCTGGTCGCCGTCCTCACTCCAGAGGGAGAACTCGGCATAGGTCCCCGTCTCGTCCGCTCCGGCCTGGGCCTCCCAAAGGCGGTTCCGGTAAAAATCCAGGCCGCTGTGGAGATTGTTGGGGCCGTTGTTGGCGGTGAGCTGGTACTCTGTTCCTTCCAAGGTAAAGCGGCCGCCGGCGATGCGGTTGGCATTTCTGCCCACGATCGCCCCGAAGAAGGAATCGTCCTGGAGATAGTCCTCCGGCCGGTCATAGCCCAGGATCACATCCCGGCTCTTTCCGTTTTTATCCTTCACCACCATCCGGTTCCAGATGGCGCCCAGGTCCAGGAAGGTACATTCCGTCCCATGGCCGTTTACCAGAGTGTAGGCGTATACCTGACGCCCGTCCGGCATTTCGCCGAATAAAGTTTTGCTGTAAGCCATCGCGTTATCCTCCGCTTATTTCGCGCTGATATATCCCTTCGCCGTCAGCAGCTCTGCGCAGAGGATAGCTCCTCCCGCCGCTCCGCGGACGGTGTTGTGGGACAGTCCCACAAATTTCCAGTCGTAGACCGTGTCCTCTCTCAGACGGCCGATGGAGATGCCCATGCCCTTCTCAAAGTCCACATCCAGGGTTACCTGGGGGCGGTTGTCCTCCTCCATATACTGGATGAACTGTTTCGGAGCGCTGGGAAGATCCAGCTCCTGGGGAAGGCCTTTAAAGCTCACCAGCTTTTCCACCAGCTCCTCCTTCGTCGTCTTCTTCCGGAACTTCACGAACGCCGCCGCCGTATGTCCGTCCAGCACGGGCACGCGGATGCACTGACAGGTGATCACCGGCTCCTTCGCCTTCACAATCTCCCCGTTTTCCACAGTGCCCAGGATGCGCAACGGCTCCTGCTCGCTCTTTTCCTCCTCGCCGCCGATGTAGGGAATGATGTTCTCCACCATCTCCGGCCAGTCCTTAAAGGTCTTCCCCGCTCCGGAAATAGCCTGGTAGGTGGTCGCCACCACCTCGTAGGGCTCAAATTCTTTCCAGGCGGCCAGGGCCGGGGCATAGCTCTGAATGGAGCAGTTGGGCTTTACGGCGATAAAGCCTCTCTCCGTTCCCAGACGTTTCTTCTGGGCGGCGATCACCTCGAAGTGCTCCGGATTCACCTCCGGAATCACCATGGGCACGTCGGGAGTCCAGCGATGGGCGCTGTTATTGGATACCACGGGAGTCTCCGTCTTGGCGTAAGCCTCCTCGATGGCTTTGATCTCCTCTTTCGTCATATCCACGGCGCTGAACACGAAATCCACAGTGGCGGCCACAGCCTCCACCTGATTCACGTCCATCACCACCAGCTTTTTTACGGCCTCCGGCATGGGAACGGCCATTTTCCACCGTCCGCCCACAGCCTCCTCATACGTCTTTCCCGCGGAACGGGGGCTGGCCGCCACAGTTACCACCTCATACCAGGGGTGATCCGCCAGCAGGGAAATGAACCGCTGTCCCACCATACCCGTGGCGCCGAGAACGCCTACTCTCAGTTTCTTTTCCATAATCATTCTCCTCTTTCGCTGTCTTGCCGACATTTTTCTCCTATCCTATAACAAGACGAGGAAAATTTCAAGTGTTTTTTGCCGATATGCAAACAAATGTCCGCACTACGCAAACATCAGGCCAGGGCCAGAGCAACCTCCATCATGTCGGTAAAGCTCTCCTGCCTCTCCTGTGCCGTCATGGCCTCTCCCGTGATGTCGGAATCGGAGATGGTCACGATGCAGAGGGCGTTCACGCCGGCCGCGGCCGCGTTGCTGTAAAGGGCTGCGGACTCCATCTCCACCGCCAGGACGCCCATGTCGCTCCAGGACGTGCCGATCTCCGGCATATTGGGGGTGTAGAACATATCGGAGCAGAGCAGGTTTCCTACGTGGTACCGCAGATTCTTCTCTTTGGCGGCTGCCACGGCCTTCTCCAGCAGCTCATAGCTGCAGATGCAGGAGTAATCTCCCGGAAGGCGGAACTGTCTCACGTAGTTGGACGTGGTGCAGGAGCCCATTCCAAATACCAGGTCTTTCACCTTTACGTTGGGATTTAAGGCGCCGGCGGAGCCGATGCGGATCAGGTTTTTGCAGCCGTAGCCGTGGATCAGCTCGTAGGAATAGATTCCGATGGACGGGCAGCCCATGCCGGTACCCATAACGGATACTCTCTTTCCCTTGTAGGTTCCGGTGTAGCCGAAAATATTTCTCACGGCGTTAAACTGTACGGCGTCCTCTAAGAACGTCTCCGCAATAAATTTGGCCCGCAGGGGATCACCCGGCAGCAGCACGGTCTCCGCTACGTCTCCTACCTTCGCAGTCATATGAGGTGTGGGAATTGTCAGTGTTGGCATAAAATTTCCTCCTTCTCCTTTGTTTCGGGCGGGATTAAAGCCTCGCCCGGGTTCCTTTTCCGTCCCTCTTTCCCAGTTTCAGCCGGTTCAGATGGACGTCTTTTCCCTTATATTCTACTACAGGATCGTCTCCTAATAAATAAACTTTTTCTAAATTTTCTCCGTCGGCCAGTTTCATGCCCCGGACGCCCTTGGACGCCTTCTTCATCACAGGGATTTCCTCCATGGAAAACCGCAGGAATACGCCGCCGTCCGTCTGGAGAATCACGTCGTGCTCCCCGTTTACAGGCACCACCGCCGTCAGGCTGTCTCCCTCCTGGAGCTTTGTGGAAACCACGGTGCGGTTGTTGGTGCAGAACTCGCTGCCAGGCACCAGTTTCACCATAGCCTGCTTTGTGGCAAAGAGCAGGGTGCTCTCATAGAGGGATTCCCCGTTCACCAGGTAAACAATCTCCTCCTTCGTGCCGTCAAACCGGCTCAGGTTGTCGATGGGAACGCCTTTGTCCCGCAGCTTTCCCGCGGGCACATCCGCCAGCTTGACCTGGTGCAGGGCGCCTATGTCCGTAAACAGGCAGATCCGGTCGGAGCTCATACAGGGCACCACGTGGGTGTGCTCCCCGTCCACCGTCTCCCGGTTCCGCTCATACACGGCCCGGTCCAGGGTCTTGCAGTAGCCGAACCGGTCCATGACAAACACCACCGGCTGCTCCGCCGCGGGAGTCTCCACGTAGGCGATCTCCCGGCTGTCCTCGATGACCGTCCGCCTGGGAATGGCAAATTCCTTCCGGATGGCCAGCAGGTCGTCCTTGATGACCTGATCCATGGTTTTCCGGCTTTTTAAAATCTTCTGATACCGCTCGATCTTTTTCACCGTCTCCTTGTAATCCTTTTCCAGGGCCAGAATCTCCAGGCCGATGAGCTTGTACATCCGCATTTCCAGGATGGCCGTGGCCTGGCGCTCGGAAAAGCAGAGGCGCTTGGCGTCCTCCTCAAAACCGGGAGTGCGGAAATGGATATTGGAAATGTCGCCGTTTACCAGGCAGGCCTTGGCGTCCTTTAAGTTCCTGGAGCCCCGGAGCACGGCGATAATCAGGTCAATGATGTCGCAGGCCCGGATCAGTCCCTCCTGGACCTCCTTTTTCTCCAGCTCTTTCTCCAGCAGGGCCTTGTACTTCCTGGTGGTGTTCTCGTGCTGGAAGTCCATGAAGTTCTTTAAGACCCCCCGCAGGTTTAAGGTCTCCGGGCGGCCGTCCACGATGGCCAGCATATTGACGCCGTAGGTGTCCTCCAGTTTCGTCTTTTTGTAGAGGATGGCCTTGATTTTCTCCACGTCGGCGTCTTTTTTCAGCTCCAGCACGATGCGGATGCCCTCTTTGTTGGACTGGTTGGAAATGTCCACCACGTCCGGCAGCTTTTTGGACTCCACCAGGTCGGCCACGTCCACCAGGAACTTGTTGATGCCGGCGCCCACCATGGTGTAGGGGATTTCCGAGATCACCAGCTTGTCCCGGTCCGCCTTCCGTTTTCCCAGCTCCACCTCGATCCGCCCCCGCAGTTTCAGGCGTCCGGAGCCGGTCTCATAGATGGCGGGCAGATCGCTTTTATTGGCGATGATGCCGCCGGTGGGGAAGTCGGGGCCCGGCAGCTTTTCCATCAGCTCCGCCGTGGAGATGTCCGGGTTGTCGATGTAGGCCATCACCGCGTCCACCACCTCTCCCAGGTTGTGGGTGGGGATGCTGGTGCTCATGCCTACGGCGATGCCCTCGGCGCCGTTTACCAAGAGGTTTGGCACCCGCACCGGCAGCACCTCCGGCTCTTTGTCCGTCTCGTCATAGTTGGGGACAAAATTTACGGTCTTGTCCAGATCCTTTAAATAGACCTCCTCCGCAAATTTTTGCAGCCTGGCCTCGGTGTAACGCATGGCAGCCGCCCCGTCGCCCTCGATGGAGCCGAAGTTTCCGTGTCCGTCCACCAGAGGCATTCCCTTTTTAAAGCCCTGGGACAGGACCACCAGGGTGTCGTAGATGGAGCTATCGCCGTGGGGATGGTACTTACCCATGGTATCTCCCACAATACGGGCCGCTTTCCGGTGGGGCTTGTCGTGGTTCAGCCTCAGCTCGCTCATATCGTAGAGTACCCGCCGCTGTACCGGTTTCAAGCCGTCCCTGGCGTCAGGGATGGCTCTGGCGGTGATCACGCTCATGGAATAATTCATGTAGCTTTTCTGCATTTCCTCTGAATATTCCGTCTTTATTATCTTTTCAGCCATTTGAATTCTCCTCGCTTATTTCCATGCCCGCCGCCTAGGCGTCAATCTCCGCCTCGTCCGCGTGGTCGTAAATGAATTGCCGTCTGGGCGGCACGTCGCTGCCCATGAGCATTTCCGTAATCTCCGATGCCATGCGGGCATCCTCGATCTCCACCTGCTTGAGTACCCGCCGCTCCGGATCCAGGGTCGTCTCCCAGAGCTGCTCCGGGTCCATCTCTCCCAGGCCCTTATACCGCTGAAGGGTAAACTCTCCCGTATGGGTTTTCCGGTAGCGCTCCAACTCCCTGTCGTCAAACAGATACTGCTCCTGCCCCTTTTTGGGAATCACCTTATAGAGGGGGGGCATGGCGATGTACACGTGGCCGTTGTAGATTAATTCCGGCATGAACCGGTACAAAAAGGTGAGCAGCAGCGTGTCGATATGGCTCCCGTCCACGTCCGCGTCCGTCATCAGGATGATCTTGTTGTACCGCAGCTTTCCAATGTCAAAATCGTTTCCATAGCCCTCGGAAAAGCCGCAGCCGAAGGCGTTGATCATGGTCTTGATCTCCGCGTTTCCCAACACCTTGTCCATGGAAGCCTTCTCCACGTTCAGAATCTTTCCTCGGATGGGCAGGATGGCCTGGTACTGGCGGTTTCTGGCCGTTTTGGCGGAGCCGCCGGCGGAATCTCCCTCTACAATGAAAATTTCGCACTTGGAGGCGTCCCGGCTCTCACAGTTTGCCAGCTTTCCGTTGCTGTCGAAGGAAAACTTGGATTTGGAGAGCATATTGGTCTTGGCCTTTTCCTCCGCCTTGCGGATCTTCGCCGATTTCTCGGCGCAGCCGATGATGCCCTTTAGCACCTCTAAGTTCCGGTCAAAATACCGGGTAAGCTCGTCCCCGGTCACGGAAAATACGGCCTTGGTGGCGTCGGCGCTGGCCAGTTTCGTCTTGGTCTGACCCTCGAAAATGGGGTCGGGGTGCTTCACCGCCACGATGGCCGTCATACCGTTTCTGGTGTCCGCTCCGGTGAAGTTGCTATCCTTTTCCTTCAGGATCCCTAACTCCCTGGCGTAGCCGTTGATCAGCTGGGTGAAACGGGTTTTAAAGCCCATGAGATGGGTGCCGCCTTCCTGGGTGAAAATGTTGTTGCAGAATCCCAGAGTGTTCTCCTCAAAGGCGTCCACAAACTGGATGGCTACCTCCACCTCGATCTTCTCCGACGTCCCCTTATAATAAATCGGCTCGTGCACCGTCTCCTTGCCAGCATTTAATTCCCGCACGTAGGCCACGATTCCGTCCGGCTCGCTGTAGTCCACCTGCTCCTCCTCACCGGCTCTGCGGTTTTCGTAATGAATGGTCAGGGCCGGATTTAAGTAAGCGGTCTCGTGCAGGCGGCTTTTCAGCCATTTGTCCTTAAACCTGGTCTTTTCAAAGATTTCCCCGTCCGGCAGGAAGTTGATCTCCGTTCCCGTGGCCTTCGTCTTTCCCACCACCGGCAGCAGGCCGTTCTCCAGCTGGACT
Organism: Lachnoclostridium sp. An14; assembly: GCF_002160755.1. GTDB lineage: Bacteria > Bacillota > Clostridia > Lachnospirales > Lachnospiraceae > Lachnoclostridium_A. The sequence goes on along the minus strand of NZ_NFLE01000013.1, from coordinate 18,501 downwards.
GTGGGGATTCCCCTCTCGTAGGCGTCGTGATGGATGCCGCCGTTCTGGTAAATTTTCACGTCCATCCGCTCAGACAGGGCGTTTACCACAGAGGAGCCTACGCCGTGGAGGCCGCCGCTGGTCTTGTAGGCCTCATTGTCAAATTTTCCTCCCGCGTGGAGGGTCGCTAACACCACCCGCTCCGCGGAAATGCCTTTTTTGTGCATTCCCACCGGGATGCCGCGGCCGCTGTCTTTTACGGTGCAGGAACCGTCCGCCTCCAGCGTCACCCAGATCTCGTTGCAGTAGCCCGCCAGATGTTCGTCCACCGCGTTGTCCACGATTTCATAGATCAAATGGTTTAACCCCTTGGTGCCCACGTCCCCGATGTACATACCAGGGCGCTTGCGCACCGCCTCCAGGCCCTCCAGCACGGTGATGCTGTCCGCATTATACTGTGTCTTTGCCATGTAATGCCTCCAAATCTCGTATTCTATCCGTTCATATGCCACCTGATTATGGCATAAATTTTTTCGTTTTGCAAGATACCGGGCTCAAAAGTCGGAAATCCGCGCACAGGGCCTGCGGCCCGCCCACGGGAAATGTTCCGCCTTTAAGACCGGTTGTACCTTGTGGGGAATGGGCGCAGGCGCCGCTTTTAAAGGAAATTTTCTATTCCTCCCCCAATTTTACCGCCACCACGCCTTCGCTCACTTCCCAGACGCTGTCCTTTGCCGGCCAGATGGGACGGCCCTTTGCCTGTGCCACGGCGTTTTCATAGGACTGGGTATTCACCGGGCCGTATTCTAGGCCCATGGCCCGGCCAAGGCCATTTTCCGTAAAGATCCGGCCGGTCACTCCCAGGATGTCGTCCTCCCAGTTAAAGTAGGAATAGCCAATGGTATCCCCTGTGAGGCTGTCCGGAGACAGGACGGGATCCCGTTTGCCCACCAGAAGGATCATCACCTGGGACATATCCTCCGTGTCCGCCACTTCCTCCGCCCGGCTGTAGATCCGGTTCAGCAGCTGCTGATCGTTTCGGCTCACCTCCGCCGCCGTGCGGAACAATCCCGTGGTCACCTGGGCCTGATCCACGGCGATCACCGCGCAGAGAAGGCAGGCTGCCCATTTCAGCCAGGGAAGGGCCGGAGGACGTTTCCCAGTTCCGGCTTTGCAAGATGGAACGGCTGCAGCTGATCTGGGCACGGAATCCCCAGGTTCTGCCTCCGTTCCCCTCTTTTCACAAGGCTCCTTTTCGCAGGATTCCTTTTCGCGAAGTTCCGGCCACGGGGCCGTCAGGTAGCTGCACCAGAAGGCCAGGGCCAGGGGATAAACCAGCTGCGCTCTGGCCGGCTGGTAGTAGCCGGTGGCCACTGTCAGGTAAAAGGGGGATGCCGCCACCATCGCCAGGCTGAACCAGGCGCACAGCTTTCGCTCCAGGGATCCGGGCAGCCGGACAATCCGCCAGCCCGCCGCCAGGGCAAACACCGCCAGCACTGGCGCGGTCCACGGGTGGTAAAAAATCTCCGTACTCTTTAAGATCCTGGTCACGTCATTTAAAATGTAGTGCAGGCAGACCCGGATCCCCTCGCCCCAGTGCATCTGTCCCTCCACATAGGCGGAGTAGGAGCCGGTCACCGCCTTTACCGCCGCGGAAAGACCGGCATAGAGGGCCATGGTGAGCCCGAAGGCCGCCGCCGAGCGAATCCCGGAAACAAGCCATGTTTTCTCTCCCTTCGCCTCTGTCACCCGCAGGAAATACGCCATGGCAAACAGGGCCACCTCCATGGCGGCCAGCACCTGATACGTGCCTGCCGCCCACGCCCCTAAAAGAACGCCTGTCGCCAGCCACCAGACCTTCCTTCTCTCCCAGGCCCACTGTTCCATGGAGAATACCGCCGCAGCCGCCAATCCCATGGCAAAGGCCACTGGAAACGCCTGCAGCGTAAAGTGAAACTGCTCCGCAAAACAGGGGCCAGTGAGGAAAAGGGCGGGAAGAATCCCGCAAAACGTCCGGTAACGCCGGTCTTCCCCGCACCAGGTCCAAAGGGCGAAGGACAGCACCACTCCCGCGGCGATCAGCGCCAGCAACATCATCAGATTTTCCGTAAAGGGCACCAGACGCTGAAAACCAAACAGTTTTTTCGTAAATACCAGTCCAAAACGCCCGATTCCGATCCAGGAGTCCAGCATCTCCTGCTGGTTATTGAGCATAATTTCCGTGTCGATGGAAAGGTCTTCCTCCACCAGCCGGATCCCGTATACAAACACTGCCGCAAACACCGTCAGCCAGAGGCCGCGGCCACATTCCGCGGTGAAGGAATCCCACCGTTCTTTCCATTTCTTTCGATTTTCTGCCAGCAAGAGCTGTCCTCCTTTCTTTGGTTGAGGTATGAGGTTGACGCTGCGACGGATGCCGCAGAGCAAATGGGTACTGCGAAATTTGTAGGGATGATGAGGGGGCGGAGGGAGGATGCCTTTTCTTTCCTGCTTTTCTGCGAAGGGGGCGAAGGGGGAGGGCATGGGCTGGCGAAGGTTCCCTCTGGCTTGCGGGCATTCCTTCTGGCTGGCGAAGGTTCCCTCTAGCTTGCGGGATTCCTTCTGGCTGGCGAAGGTTCCCTCTGGCTGGCTGGCATTCCCACTGGCTGGCGGAGTCTTCTTCTTATTTGCGGAGGTTCACTCCAGCTTGCGGGATTCCTTCTCGCTTGCGGAGGTTTCCTCTGGTTGGCGAAGGTTCCCTCTGGCTTGCGGAGGCTCCTTCTACTAATTTACAGAGGCTTTCTCCGGTTGACGGAGATTCTCTCTGGTTTGCGAAGGTCCCTTCTAACTTGCCGGCATTCCCTCTGGCTTGCGGAGATTTCCTCTTGTCTGCAAAGATTCCCTCTGGCTCGCAGACATCTCCTCTATTCCCTCTGACTTGCGGACATTCCCACAGACCCGGAAAAGGCAAAAACTTCCTGTAAAACGAAGAAAAAACCCTTGATAGCTCAAGGGTTCCTCTCATAATTTCGAAAGCAGATGACGGGAATCGAACCCGCCTCCTCAGCTTGGGAAGCTGATATTCTACCGATGAACTACATCTGCCTGTTTCAAGAACAGTTTTTATTATACCATAAAATCCGGATTTGGCAAGCAGAATTTTACGGGAGCCGGATTTTTTTAGCTTTAGCTTTTTACCTTAGCTTTTTACAGCGGCAATTTTTACGAAACCTTTTACGGGAACCGGATTTTTCGGTTTGACGTTTTGTGCCTTTTTCCTTTATCACACCAGGTTTCGGGACAGGCGCTTTCACGGGAGTCCCGCGAAACGCCCCTATGTCCGAAATTGCTCCGGAACTTCCCAACCTTACCAGCCCTCGTCCCGCTGCTTACAACACCTTATTGAGGAAACTGATGGTCCGCTCCTCCTTGGGATGGCCGAATACCTCCTCCGGGGTGCCTTCCTCCACAATATAACCGCCGTCCATAAACACTACCCGGTCCGCCACTTCCCTGGCAAAGCCCATCTCATGGGTCACCACCACCATGGTCATTCCGTCCGCGGCCAGCTGTTTCATTACCTCCAGCACCTCTCCCACCATCTCCGGATCCAGAGCGGAGGTGGGCTCGTCAAACAGCATGATGTCCGGATTCATGGCGAGAGCCCTGGCAATGGCCACACGCTGTTTCTGGCCGCCGGAAAGCTGGGCCGGGAAAGCGGACGCCTTGTCAGACAGCCCTACTTTTTCCAGAAGCTCCATGGCCTTGTCCCTGGCCTCGGCCTTTGTCATTTTCTTAAGCTCCACCGGAGCGATGGTGATATTATCCAGCACCGTCAGATGAGGAAACAGATTGAAGTGCTGAAACACCATTCCAATGTTTTCCCGGATTTTATTTAAATTGATCTTTTTATCTGACATGGCATGGCCATCCACCAGTACCACGCCGTCCGTGATGTCCTCCAGACGGTTCAGACAGCGCAGAAAGGTACTCTTTCCCGATCCGGAGGGACCGATGAGGCAGACCACCTCTCCTTCTTCCACTTCCATATTAATATCCTTTAAAACCTCAAGATGGCCAAAGGTTTTCTTCAGGTTCTTTACCACGATCTTATTTGCCATAAGACACCCGCCTTTCCATGATTTTTGCCACTCTGGACAGAATGGTGCAGATTACCAGATAGAACAGAGCGATCGTCACCCAGATTGCCATGGAGCGGGCCGCTGCATTCGCTGTTAAGATATTTCCTCGTTTCGTAAGCTCGGACACTCCGATTACAGATACCAGGGAGGTATCCTTCAGGGAGATGATAAACTGGTTGATAATGGACGGGAGCATCGTCCGGAACGCCTGGGGAAGAATGATCTTCTGCATGGATTTCGCATAGGACATTCCCAGGCTTCTGGCCGCCTCCATCTGTCCTTTATCTACGGACTCGATTCCGCCGCGGATGATCTCCGCCATATAGGCGCCTGCGTTCAGGCTCAGGGTCACTGCCGCCGCCGCAAAGGAGCCGCCGTAGTTCGCCCACATAAATCCCATGGGACGCAGCATCTGGCCGATGCCGTAGTAAATGATCATGGTCTGTACCATCAGCGGCGTGCCGCGGATAATGTCGATGTAAATATCTGCCAGGATCTTCAGCGGTTTCTTTCCAGACACCTTAAGCAATCCAAAAATCACACCGATGATGGTGGCAAAAAATAAGCTTACCACCGTCAGTTTCAGAGTCTCTCCCAGCGCCGCCAGCAGCACAGGGAAATTCTTCGCCAGAATATCTGCGATCTGTATCATGGTCCTTTACCTGCTTTCCTCAGTTTTTCTGCCGTGAACACCGGAAAACGAAATCCGCAGTTTCCGCTCTCCGCTGCCCATGGCCATTTTTTGAAAACCGCACGGAAAGTCCGGGGGCCGTACCCCCGAACTCTCCGCCGGACTTCAGATTCACTTTTTATTACTTCTTAATATAAGTATCAATGATCTCGTCGTACTTTCCGCTCTCTTTTAAGTTCGCAAGGCCGGCGTTGATCATCTCGATCAGCTCCGCGTTCTGGCCCTTCATCACTGCGATGCCGTAGTTATTGGCAGACTCCAGCTTATCTAACAGTTTCAGATCCATGCCCTGGCTGATCTCGTAGCCCATAACCGGGTAGTCCTCAAAGCAGGCTACAGAGTTTCCTGCCATTACATCCTGATACATCATTGCGGAGGTGTCGAACTGTACTACCGTAAAGCCGTACTCCTCTGCGATGGACTCCGCAAACTTGCAGCCCTCCGTACCGGTCTTAGCAGCCACCTGCATTCCTGCGAAATCGCTGTAATCCGTCGCCTCGGAGGTGGAAAGAACTGCGCAGCCTACGCCGGACTCAAAGTAGGGATCAGAGAAATCGTATAACTCCTCTCTCTCAGGAGTGATGGACATTCCCGCGATCACCGCGTCAGCGGCGCCGGTCTCCATAGCCATAACTGCCGCGTTAAAACCTACTACCTGAAGCTCGTAGGTGAAACCCTGATCCTCAGCGATTGCCTTTAAAAGATCCAGGTCGATTCCCACCATCTCTCCGTTCTCATTCTCAAACTCGAAAGGCTTGAAAGTAATATCCGTTGCGATCTGATAAACTTTATCAGATGCGGCGTCTGCTGCCTCGGTATCATCTGCCGCAGCCTCCGTGCTCTCTGCTGCCGTATCTGCCGCTGTGGTGTCCGCTGCCGGAGCTGCCGTCGTCCCGGCGTCCGTGCCGCCGCCACAGCCTGCCATAGATGCTGCCATTACTGCCGCTAAAGTGAGTGCTGTCCATTTCTTCATAATCGTTTTCCTCCTCATTGATCTCCGTTTTACGAAGTATTTTGCTGGAATTTGGAAAAAGTCCACTCCCCGGCGAGATCTCCCATACACCGGAAATATCGTTCGGACTGAGCCGCAGCCGTAAAGAAATCCATTTCCATGCTGCGCGGAGCGCGCCTCCTTGCGAAACATTTTTATTTAACAGGAAACGCTCTTTCCTGTTAAATAAAAAGGACGCACTTTCTCCAGTAGCGTCCCCTTCGACCTTTTCCTAACCATTGACCAAACTATATCACACAGAAACGCTAAAGTCAAGGAATTGTATCAACTACAACTTAAAAGTTGTGATTCTGCTGTTTTTTGGCTTTCATATAGGAATCCATGGCATCTGCCACTTTCTTGGAATATTCCACAGCCTGCACCACCGTCTTTGCCCCCAAAACCACATCTCCGGAGGCAAAAATTCCTTCTACCGTGGTTTCGCCGTTCTCCGTAGTTTCCAACAGCCCGTTTGAGGTGGCCTTCAGACCTTCCGTGGTGTTTACCAGCTTATCCTTTGGTCCCTGACTCACGGAAATAATCACAGAGTCCGCGTACACCTGCTCCGTCTCCTGGGAGTATCCCGCAATATTTCCCTCCTCGTTCCGGTAAATCTCCCGAAACACCGGACCGTCGTCATTAATCTCCTGTATCGCCTTGTTGAAACGGAACATAGCCCCCTCCAGTTTCGCGTAGTCCGTTTCGTGCTGGCTGGCGCTGCTGGCCTCTCCCCTGGCGTATAAGGTCACCTCCCTGGAACCGTGGCGCAGGGCTGTCCTGGCCACATCCATGGCAGAATTTCCCATGCCGATGATGGCTACACGGTCCCCTAAGCTGTAGACGTCTGGATTTACCAGGTAGTCGATGGCAAAGTGGACGTTTCCCAGGGACTCTCCTTTTACCCCCAGAGTTTTGGGACGCCATACTCCGGTGCCGATAAAGATGCTCTCATAGCCGTCCCGAAACAGATCCCTGATTTCCAGGGCGCCGCCGATGGTGGTATTGGGGCGGATGCGGATGCCGATGGATTCCAATTTTTTCTGATACCGCTCCAAAATGGTTTTCGGCAGCCGGAAATCCGGGATTCCATACTGAAGAACTCCTCCGATCCGCTCCCTGGAGTCAAAAATGGTCACGCTGTAGCCCTTTTTGGTTAAAAGGATGGCGATGGTGATGCCGGCAGGGCCGGCGCCGATCACCGCCACCTTTTTTCCGTTCCGGGGCTGGCATTCCACGCGGATTCGCTCAAAGTAGGTGTTGGAAATATAGTTTTCAATGCTGCTGATGTGAACCGGGTGACCCTTTCTTCCCAACACGCAGTGGCCTTCGCACTGATTTTCATGATTGCACACCAGAGAACACACCAGGGACATGGGATTGTTGTCAAACAGCATATAGGCTGCTTCTTCCAGCCGTTCCTCCCGCAGAGCCCGGATCATATCCGGAATGGGGGTATGAACGGGACATCCCTCCCGGCACAGTGGTTTCTTACACTGCAAGCAGCGATTTGCCTCATCTATTACGTGTACTGCCATAGCGATCTCCTCCTTGAATCTTGTACTTTGTTTGTATTTTGTATACAATATGTTTCTGTTACAATCATAGCACATTTCGCAGGAGGCAGCAACCGCGCTTATTCAATTTTTCTGCATTTTTTTGCAAACAGCTTGACAGATTTTTCACGGGTTTTAGTGGAATTGATCCAGTATTTACGGGGTTTTTCTCCATTTTATGACGCAGGAGTAAACTTTCCGTATGCAGTCCATGTGCCATTCCATGCAGGTTTGTTGGCCGGACACTTGTAATACATAAACTCGGTGTTGCAGGAATCCGGATACACAAATCCGCTGCCGTAAGTGATGGCCGAAAGATTCTGGCTGTTGGAAAACATATCCTGCATGGTGGTGACCTTTTGGGTGGAAAAGCTGCTTAAATCCAAGGTTTTCAGGTTCTTGCAGTCCGCGAACATCCGGGACATGATCGTCACATTTGACGTGTCCACTCCCGTCAGCCGGATCTCCGTCAGATTTTCACAGCCGTTGAACATACTGGCGGTGTTGGTCATTTCAGAGGTGTTGAACATGGTCAGATCTACCTTTGTGAGGCCGTCCATGTTGTTAAACACATAGTTGGCTCTGGCATTCAGACGAATGTCATTACTTTCACATACCAGATAGAGGGTTCCCGATGTCTCCTCGAAGTACGCCAGCACCTCCGCCGGACTGCCGCTCTCCGATACCAGTACCGTTTTGGCTCCTTCCGGGGCTGAATTTGCAACGGCGATGTTTCGGATCGCCGTGTTTGCCGTACCAAAGGAACAGGAGACTCCGGTAGACAGTTCCTTTACGGTCTCGTTAAACTGCATCCCCGGTATCAGCACGCCGTAGAGCTGCTGCCAGTTGGCCGTGTAGGAGCGGTTTCCCGTACTTCCTTTTCGGATTATGACCTGCGTCTGAGGATACGTGCCATTGGATCCTGTCCAGCCAGTGAACCGGTATCCCGCTCTCACCGGTGTCGGTAGCAGGAAATCGGCAGTCTCCGCCGTGTAGGACGTTTTCTGCCCGGCTATGGTTCCTCCGTTTAATTGGTAGGAAATGGTATAGGTGACCGGGGTCCAGCAGGCTGTAAACTCCTTATTTCCCACACTTCCCCGCTCAACGCTCACGGTTTTCTGGGGCGTCCCGCCGTTGGAGCCTGTCCAGCCGGCAAAGGTATAGCCGTCCCTCTGAGGCTGAGGAAGATAGAAGGTCTCCGTCTCCACGGTATACTCGGTTTTCTGACCCGACAGGGTGCCTCCCTCCAAATGATAGGTCACACGGTAGGGAATGGGCGTCCATTTCCCGTAGAGATCCACCTTCTGCCGGTCCTGATTTTCATAGGAATCTCCCGGCTGATAACCGGTTCCCGCAAAATCTGCCGTCTCGTACCAGCCGTCAAACTGGTACCCCGCCGGCTCCTCCGGCGTCAACAGCCAGGTTGTCCCATACCGCACCAGTTCCTCCACTGGTTCCGTATTCTTTCCAAAAGGATTGTGATACACCATAGTGTACACGGCCCGGTCCGCCCTGGCCTCCACCTGAAAGCTGCCGCTCCGCCTCGTCCCCTTTTCCTCGTAGGACACCTGTACCTGATAGGCATAGGGAGCTGCCGTTCCCTGCCCCTCCAGATATTCCGGCTCCAGGCGGTATTCTTTCCAGGAAAGCACTCTGGAAATGTTCCCCTGAGAGTCCTCTCCATCGTAATATGCCGTGACAGTCAGATAGGATTCCAGAAAATCCCGGTTTCCCGCCAGCTGCAGTCTGCCGTCCGCAAAGAGTTCCGTCACATCCTCCGGCCCGGTGTACTCCACCTCCAGATAGGTGAGGCTTCGCTCTTTCTTCACCACATTCACCGCATTTGCCGTATGGGAAACCTTCTGCCACTCCGTCAAATGGTTCTCAAACACAGCCTCTGCCTCCGTATAGCCGCAAAGATCTGCCACGGCACTTCCCTGGCCAACGTCTATATCCCGGATATGGGTTCCCGATATATGTTCCAGCTCATAGCGCACCGTATCCAGCTCCGTGATCCGGTATCCGTTTTCGTCAGAGGCCTCGATGTTTTGGAGCGTTACAGAGCCGGTCTGCTCCCCTTCTCCCAGGACAATCTGCCGGTACCAGGTATGTTTGACCCCAGTCCCGTCCTTTCCTTCAATGCGGTACAAAAAGGTGGGGGTTCCGTAGGGCTGATAAACATCCTCCGCTCCGATCTGCTTTACAATGGTCAGAGAAGTCCGCCGGACTTCGTCCTCCCCCTCCAGCAGCTGCGTAATGTGGCAGTTGTCCCGGTTCACGGAAAACCGCAGTTTTTCCTCCGAAACCCCATAGGGCTCCGGGGCAGACAGTTCCTGCAGATAATAGGAACCCCAGGGAATTTCCTCAAACAGCGCCTCTCCCTTTTCATCAGTGGTCTGTTTCTGAACGCACACGCCTTCCCCATTGTACAGCCCGTACACCGCCCCGGGAATCACCGTCTCCCGGTCGCCTTTTTTGTATTTCACCAGTCTTACCGTTCCCTTTTCCCTGGAGTTGACTGCTGTCACCGTCACAGGGACACGCACGTGGCCGGCGTCAATGACAAAGGAAAGGGATTCCTCCGACGGCTCATAGCCCTTCGGAGCTCCGGTTTCCCGCAGTTCATAGGTTCCCCACTCCAGAACCGGTTCTCGCAGACTTCCCACTTCAATCAAGCCAAATTCATCCGACACCAGTCCTTCCATGTACAGGGCTCCGTCCTTGTACAGATCAAAGACAGCTCCTGCCACCGGCACCCCTTCCTCGTCTACCTTTTTCAGAAGAATGGCTCCTTTTTTTCGGTCATTTTCGTGTTCCAGCTCCAGCACCATCCCGGCAGTCTCCGCATCCAGACGAAACTCCACCTGGTTCTCCTCCGGGAGCTGATAGCCTTCCGGCGCTCCGATCTCCTCCAGTCTGTAGTCTCCAAATTTCAGGTCTTCTATGAATAGTTCTCCCGTCCGGTCCGTCTTGTAGATACCCATGTCCACATCCCCATCCGGCCCTTCCCGTTTCAGGGAGTATACGGCACCAGCCAGCTTTTCGCCATTTTCCCGGTCGGATTTTGTGAGGCGGACTGCCGCGGTCTGCTCCTCGTCTGTGGTCTCCAGCAGGATCTCCTCCAGGACATTTCCGCCGTATACGGTAAACTCAATCCGCTCCTCCCTCAACTCATAGCCGGGAGCTGGCTCTTTTTCCAGAAAGTAGTAGGATCCCCATTCCAGTTTCTCCGCAGTGAGCCTGCCGTCCCTGTCTGTCGTGTAAGTCCCCCGAAGGTTTCCCAGGCTGTCGTAAAGCTCATACACAGCCCCTGAAACAGTCTTTTCCGGCTGATCCCCGTCACGCTTTTCCAAGGTCACCGTTCCGTAGCTTCTGTTTTCCATCTCCAGCCTCACAACAAGAGACTTTGCTCCCACCGTGAAATACCGTCTCGCGCTGCCGTAGAGATAGTGGCCTTCCGGAGCTTTTATCTCCTCCAGGTAGTAGTCTCCCCACTCCAGGTTTTCTACGGTCAGTTCCCCGTTCTCATCCGTTTTCAGCCCTTTCTCCACAAGGGTTCCGTCGGTTTTGCAAAGGCGAAATTCCCCTCCGCTCAAGCGGATCGTAGAATCGGAGGCATCTTTTTTTATCAGCTTTACGGCTCCTGGGATCCGGGGATCTTTCACGGTGATCCGGTTCAGGCCCACTTCCAGGGTTACTTCCTGATCCGGCGCTTTCTCATATCCCTGAGGCGCCTTTGTCTCCCGCAGGGTATAGGTTCCCGTCTTGACATCTTCCGGTGCCATTCCATTTTCCGTGATGACCGCCGCCCGGCTGCCATCTTTCTCCAGCAGCTCAAATTCAAATCCGGACAGTTTTTCCCCGGACACTTCGTCCACCTTTTCCACGGCTGCCGTCCCTTTGGGATGATCCAGTTTCACCGCGACAGGATTGGATTCCAGGGCGTCCTCCCGCCCCGTAGCCTGAAAGGTAATCGAAAACCCGTTCACCGCCTGTTTTCCCACCAGGGCATCCTGCGCCTCCGGCGCCGTCATGTGCAGATCCACCCAGACATCCTGGGAAGGTTTCATCCTCTCCTGTTCAAAGGACACGGCAACGGCCGTAATCGCCGCCCGATCAGGAGGCAACTCACGGCTCCAGTTTCCGCTGTCCAGCGTTCCGGGAACCTCTGCCGTGGAATACCAGACCACCGGCCCCAATCCCAGCGCCTCCGCGCGGGAGGTATCCACCGTTTCCAAAACGCCTCTCCACTGGCTGCGGCTCCCGTCCTGGGCCACTCCCCGCTCCAGTTCGTCATAAATCACTACATGGGCTGCCGGCGTGCCCGTATTTTTCAGATTCAGGCGGTAGGTATATCTGTGCTGAAAATACGCCCAAAGATCCCTGTATTCCCCGTTTTCCGCCATATTCGTCCAATAGTTTCCGTAGGTCCTGGGCGTACTCACAAACTTCTTCAGCTCGATCTGAGTGGCCATTACCTTGGCAATGGACGCGGAACAGCTGTGAAACACAAGCGCCTGATCGGTTTCTCCATCGCCGTTGATGTCGCTCCATGCCTCGTCACTGAAAGCGGTACCGTCGTCCAGGCCGTTTTTGCCGGTGCCGTAAGCGCTGCTCCCTTTTCCGTCGCTGTCCAGCAGCTGTTCTGCCCCGATCACATAGGAGGTTCCGTACTGCTCCAGATCCTCAAAGGCCACCAGCAGCGGCACCTGAAACACCGCGTAAGCCGTGGAATCCGGGCAGCTCACCGGTATATGAGCGTAGTCAAACCGCCCTTTTACCAGAGTTCTCCCCGTGTGATTGTAATTGTCCGTGATTTGAAGGGAAAATCCATCCTTTAACGCCGTCTGATCCAGGCGGCTGCCAAATTCGTCGAAAAACCCGCCGATCAGGCTCACTGTCCCGTCCCGGGTCCGGTCCACCGTCACTCCGGCAGGCAAAAGGGAATACACTTCCCAGCCCTTCAGATCCTCCGCCCGGTAAAATTCCGAGCGAAAGCTGGCCTGGGCCTGATACCCCTGTTCGCCTCCTTCAAACTCCCCCACGGAAACCTTCACATCGTGATAAACGGTGTCAGACTCGTAGGGATAATCGTAATACCACCGTTGCACCAGCAGTCCATAGGTGTCCAGATCCCGTTTCCGCACTCGCTCCCCGTCGGATCCCAGATAGGAATCATCAAACACCGTATTATGATGAACGCCTCCGTATTCCACGATCAGCCCATCATTGTTGCGGATCACGCCGCTCTCCATAACCGGTTTGCGGGGATTTAAGTGAAACTTCACATTCAGTCGGATGTCGAACTGGTTGATATAGAGGGACTCCTTCACATCGCGGATGCGGATGAAAAAGCGGTTAGTCCCCTGGGGGAAACGGTAAGTATGGGCATTTCCATCAACGGGGAACGCTGCTGCCGCCTCTGCGTGGCGGTCCGTTCCCAGGACGATCTCCACTGTGTACTTTCCGCTCTCCACGGGAAATCCGTTGGCATTGGTGAAAGACGTTCGGGAGGGAATGGTGACATCCACCAGCTCGTACTCCTCGTCCCCCAGCTGGCGGAAGGATCCGTCCGCCCCGGTGATGTCAATAAAATCGTCGCAGAGGTACAGATCCATGGACGGGGCCCGGCCCTCCGCAAAGAGCATCCGCTCCACCCCCTGTACGTCGTCCTCCTCCGGAATCTCATAACTCTCCCACTGTGACGGACTGGCCATGGACAGTTCCAGAACCGGTGAGATGTTTCCCAGGGGTTCCGTCTCATCCAGTCGTTCCGAAAGGGCTGCCGTCCTGTTTTCCGACGGGCTAGCCACTTCCAGATCCCACTCCGGGGCAGTCGCGAAAAGAGCATTTGAAAACGCCGCCGTCTGGACAGGATGTCTGGCAATGGCCATCAAAGTATAGTCCAGAACCTGACCCTGATACAGCCGCTCCCGTTTCACCGCATCGGCGCCTTCTAAAACCCACCCTCCTTTTCCTACCCAGTAGAGGTTCCCGTTATAGACAAAGCCGTAGTCATTGGGAATGACGGCCGTCCTGTCCTCCGCCAACAGCACCTCCTTTTCCCTGTCCAGATACGTTCCGTACAGAGAGAAGGTCTGTTCCACCTCTGTTCCTCCAAACTTTTCTTTGGGATAGGCAATATACACATTCTGATAAGCCCCGTAGGAAAACCGGTAGCGATTCCCTCCCAAGCGTTCAAAGGTTCCGTCTCCCACCCGTTTCAGCTCTGCCCCTTCCGGCAGTTCTACCGTATAGTACTTGTTCTTTGCGGCGCGGGAGCGCTCCGAAATGGTTTCTTTTACCCCGTAGCGTACCCAATAGTAGCTGTTGGCATCTTCCCCAAGGCCATCCGGGCCTTCCAGGGCGTTGGCCTGGGCCTCCAGCGCAAAGGTGTCCTCCCTGGAAGTGAACGAAAAACGGATCCCATTGGTGAGAGCCGTCTCTCCTCCTCTCTCCAGCACCGCCTGTATGGTCTGCCCGTAGCCGTCTGTCACCTCTCTGGAATTCAGATTCCACACCAGCTGGAATACTCCCGCAAGACTGGTCTCTCCCTCCACAGCCTTCTCATTGGTAAATACGTAGGTATCTGTGGTAGCCTCATAAGTATAGCCCCAAATCCGTTCCCCTTCCCCGCTGCCTGCCGTGCTCTCCGCCCTTTTTACGGAATCCCGACACGCCATACCGATTCCCGGCACGCGGATCCGGATGCTGTTCGCGGGAATTCCCTCAAAGCTCCTGTTTTCGTCACTCCGGTAATGGACCTGCAAAACCAGCGTCTTTTCTTCCTCTCTGGAGGCATTCCAGTTCAGCACATCTGCCGAAGAACCGCTAGCCCACTGAATCCACACTTTAAAGCCGGAAATCTCCGCCACAGACGCCGCCTTCACCGCCGGTACCGGAACCACTGCCAGGGCGAGGGCCAATGCCCCCGCCAAGATCCGTTTTCCCAGACGGCAAAGCCGAAGGCTCCGCCGGCCTTTCTCCTCTTTTCTTCCCATTCTCCCCTCCTTCTACCGTTTCTTTCCCGGCATGGCGGCAGCCAGCAGCAGAAATCCGCCGGCCAACAAAGACAGCCACAATTCCGGACGGCTGCTGTCGCCCATTTTCGGCAGCAGAGCCTCCACCCACTCCTGGATGACCTCCGGAACGCTCTCCGGCACCTCTTTTCCCGGTTTCGGAACCTGGTTCCCGCCGGAAGGCTTTCCACCGGAAGAACCTCCGCCTCCGCCGGAAGAAGTTCCATACTCCGCGCGGAATATCCATTTTACCTTCGCCTGCTTTACCGCCGAGGAATTGGTCAGCTCCTCCGGCATATGTATCCTGTAAACCAACTCCTCCTGCTCATTCGCTGACAACCCCTCCGCCAGAAGAATCCCAGGTTCCAGCTCCTTTCCCTCTAAAGGCCCGTCATAGAGCAGATCTTCTCCCTTCCAGACTGTCAGCCGCAGCTGTTCCAACAGGCGTTTCCCATCTTCTGACTGTTCCAGCGTTTCCGTCCGGAACCAGATGTCCACCGTTCCCCGGTAGCGGCTCCCCACTGTCACTTCATCCTGCACCGTATCTCCCGGCATCAGCCGGGAAAAATTGTCGAAGAAATCCTCTCCCGTCTTTACAAAGCCCTCAGATCCATTTTCAAAAATTACGGAAAATTCCTGTCGTTCTCCCTCCTCGTCCAGGACATAAGGGCTGTGGACACATTCCTCCACCGGGATCCCAAACCAGGGATCTTCCGTCTCAAAGTCCGGAAACACATGGATCGTCTGAACAGCCTGGGCCGTCACCGTCACGGAAAACCCTTTCCCGCCGGCACTCTCATCCCAGTCCGCCGGTACCGTGAGGGTTTGGAACAGGGAAATTTCTTCTCCCGTCTCCACCGGTTTCCTGTAATAAAAGTAGGCTCCGCACTTTTTCCAGACCGGATCCATTCCGTCCAACATCTCATCGGACATCCCCTCCAGCCCATCCTCCGTGCTGTATTCCACCCGCGCCCGAATCCAAGCTGGTTCTGCCTCATTCCGGATCCGCACGCGCTTGTCCACCTTTTGCCCGGGTACCACCTGTTTCCCGTCCACATAGGGAATCTCCCTTCCCTGTTCGTCCAGCTGAAACTCCTCCAGGGTGATATTCACATCCCCCGTTCCGATCCTGTTTTCCGCCTCCACGGAATAGGAGCGCACGGCGGCCGCGGCAGAAAGGGGATGGATCGGGCACCAAACTGCCGCGGATACCGCCGCCATCGCAGATACCACCAGAGAAAACGGCCATCTTCCTTCTCTCTTTCCCATCACGCCCCTCCTTTCTGCTCCAATCCCTCCAGAATCTGATCCCACGCCTCCCGGTAGTCCGCAGCCTCCACCGCCGTCACTTCCCCGTTTGGCCCGTATTCATGAACCATAGTCTGAACCGACTCGCCATAGACCAGAATCTCAAATTCCGTCACCATATCGCTTTGTTCCTCCGGAACACTGACTTCCACCTGCTCCAGCAACAGCCCTGTTGTCTCTCCCGGTTCCAGGACATCCCGGCAGTAGTAAAAACCATCGTCCCCAAAAATCCACGCACCGCCGGAAAACTCCTCTATGACTGCTCCCCACTCCTCCGCCGGCGCCCGGTTTCCCTCCAGCACATTGGTGCAGAACTGTTTCATATGGGAATCGGAATATTCCAGCCGAACCCGCACATAGCAGGGCACCGGCCCCGTATTGCGCACCTGAACCTTCTTATAAAAGGAGGTATCCTCCCCCGGCGTGATCTCCTCCGGCGGATCGTAGTCCTCGGTGATGGTAATTTCATTGTGCCCCACCGAGAGACGGTTCCGAACCTCCCGCAAATACGTAAAGTAAGCGTACGTCCCCTCAAAGCCGAGAGCCGCCGCCATCAGAAGGGCTCCGGCCGCCATCATCCCTTTTGCGGTTTTCCTCATACTCTCTCCTCATGCTGATCATCTGGTGATGGAACCTCCCGACAGATCCTTTTCTCCGCTGGTGTCCGCCTCCTTCAGACCGTCCTCCACGTCCGTCAGATCCGCAAAGGTGCTGTTCTGCCCAGCGAATACGGCATACACCGCCTTCATCTCCTCCTCCGTCAGGAGCTCTGGATTTTCAATCTCCACGCCCTCAATGGTGGTCTGTCCGTCCCCATTGGTCTCCGCCTGAATGGCATATCCCTTCACCGGGATCTCCAAACTCTGGGAGTCCAGCTGTCCTTCCACCAGATTGATCAGCTTTACCTGGTCGAATACTCCTGGAGTCTCCTCCCCCTTCGCCAGCGGCCTGCTGTAGCCAAACAGATAGGTGCTGTAGCTCCCGTCCGTCTTTGCCTGGTCGGAGCGCAGCAGGCTCCAGCCCTCATTGATGCCTCCCGCCGTATAGATTTCCTTCTCCTCCTCCAGTTTCACTGTGCCGTAGGTGAACAGATCCTGGACGGCGCTGGCCTTCTTGGTCCCGTCCGCGCCCGCCGTCACCACATCCCTGGCCGGGATCTTCACCTCCGCGAATACATAGGCCAGATTCGTCCCTGTATTTTCGATCTTCGGATCTTTATCCAGGCGTTCATTGGGAACCAGCTCCTCGCCGTCTCCCGGATCCCAGCCCGGCTCCTGGAGGTCAATCTGCACCTTTCCCACCGTAAATGTGTTGACATGGGCCTCATTGTCCGTCAGATAAGCCATGGTTCCTCCCAGTGCCAGCGCTCCCATCATCGCGCACACAGCCGCTGTCGCCGCCGTCCTCCGTCCGTATGTTTTCATATGTTTTTCCGCGAAACGTCCGCAGCCTCCATTTCGCTCTCCTTTCCCTTTTTCTTTTTATCTGATGCCCCGTCCCCGGAGCTCGCTGCCTCCAACGCCATGGCTGTCCCATTGAGAAAAATCAGCCAAAGGGATGCGGGCACTGCCATCCACGGCCGCCAAGACGCCACCAGATACCCGATCCACGGAATCTGAAACAGAAATGTGCCCAGCACCTGCGAAGGCTCTACCGGCGCCAGATCCGGCACCTCATTGGCATCTCCCCTGGTGATATAGCTCCCATTTTCCACTCCAACCACGCGGTGGGTCACCACCGGCGCCCCATCGCCCCCATTCAGCCGGTAGGTGATGATGTCTCCCACCTGACACTCCCGGTCTCCCGTATTCACAAACGCCACCGCGCCGGTGTGAACGGCCGGCTCCATGGATCCGGAAATCACAATATAGGGCTCCACACCAAATAGCCGTGGAACCACAAACAGGGATGCCAACAAAAGAGCCAGCATCGTGATCCCGGAAACCAGTTTTCCAAACCACAAAATCAGCCTCATAATACCTCTTTTTCTCTTTGCAACCTACGTTTCTCACATCCTGGAACTGTGGTCCCGATCCTCGGACCTGTAAATGATAAAATCAGATAGATATAAAAGAATAATAGATCAATCAGAATGGATAAAATTTCTCACTGCCTCCGCAGATCCTCAATGAGCTGCCGGATATGGTCGATCTCCCGCTGCCGCAGTCCGGATACGTCCAGCAAAAACCTGCTCTCCGTTTTTTTCTCTCTGCCCAACAGGTAATCGGTGGTCACTCCGAAAAAATCTGCTGCCCGCTCCAACATCTCCACCGATGGCATGATGTTGTCGTTTTCCCAATTACTGATGCTCTGTTTCTGAACACCAAGCTTTTGGGCCAGCTGTACCTGATTCAGCTCCCTGGAACGCCTCAGTCGCTTTAAACGCTCCGCAAACACTGACGAATGCACCTCATTTCCTTTTATGATGATTATAATGGATTTTTTTGAAATGTAAAAATACTGGTATTGTAATATTGGACTTTCAGATTTGCCCTGTGACATGACACAAAAACAAAATGGCCGCCGCTCCAGCAATCTCCTGCTTTTGCGACAGCCTTTTTCGTGACCTATCCGGGAATCGAACCCGGGTTTCCGCCGTGAGAGGGCGGCGTCTTGACCGCTTGACCAATAGGCCGTTTGCTCTTTTGTGCCTCAGCACTTCGGTAGTATAATATATCTTCGGACAAATGTCAACACTTTTTTCTATTATTTTTCAAGAATGTGAAATGTAAAGTTAAATTCTACTCTCACAACCCCGTCTAGCTTTTACCTTTTCACAAATAGCTCTTATCCTTTCACATCTTCCCCATTAGCGATATACTCATACTATTCTTTCTGA
>NZ_NFLE01000012.1 GCF_002160755.1 Lachnoclostridium sp. An14 | reverse complement strand
TGGCTTTAACTGTATCATGTAGAGAAAGATTATCCGAGGAAATTTCTTTGAAATCCTTATTATATGGCCACTATTTGAAAATTTCCTCGAATAGTTGAATATCTCGGATAATGCGCCCTTTGTGCCAAAGGGATTATTCGCTTTTCCCGCCCTTGGTGCGTTTTTTCAGATAAGCCCGCGCTTCCTCGCTCGTCAAGGCAAGCCGGAGAAAGGCGGCGGCTTCCTCGTCGGTCATGGTCTTGGCTTCCGGCACAATGCTCTCAAAGACCGCACCCCGGACGATCAGCCGATGGCTGCGCGTCCTGCGTTCCTCTTGGGATAACTTTTGCCGCAACACCTTTTCCCGGTTTTCAAGCTGCCGGATTTTCTTCTTCCCGTCCTCAATCTCGGCTTGCAATTCCTCGCGGTTTTTTTCTCTCGGTTTCGTCATGGGTGGTCACTCCTTTCTACCTGTCGGCATAGAAAAAGGACAGTCGATTTCCTCGGCTGTCCTTTTGATTAGGGTGTTTGGTTTACTCCGTTCTGCTCAATAAATGGGAATATTAAATATCAATACGCCCTTTAATACATTCCTATTAAAACATCAGCTTCGATTGTCAAATGTGTGAGAGTACGCCAATCAACGCAATCTTTTTCAACGCAAAAGAGAAGCGGCGTCATTTCAATAAACGACATTCTTTGTTCTGATGACAACTGTACGGTGGCTGAAACCGTTTCTCTTGAAATGGTTTTAAGATATTTCTCAAAATATTCAACGACAGACTCATTTGAATAATCTGGATTTTTCAAGTGTGCTTGCACTTTAGTCCTGATTTCCCTCAAATGATTTTTCGTAGGAATTACTTTCACAACATATCCGTTAGGAGATAGCAATCGCTGAAATTCTTTGTAGTGTGCAGGCGAAAATATGTCTAAAATACAATCCATACTTCCGTCTTTCAAAGGGATTTTTGATAAGTCAGTAACAAACCACTTCACTGCTTTGCGCTTGTCTTTTTTTGATGCAATCTGTATTGCCTCCCTTGACAAGTCAAAGGCAAAGATGTTTCGTTCTGTTCTTTGCTGTATCTGCCTTGCATAGAAACCCTCGCCGCAACCAACATCTAAAATGTTTCTTATAGATGGCGTATCAGAAATAAACTGTATGATTTTCTCCAACACAACATCATACATGCCATACTCCAAAATTTGGTGCCGGTTGTCAAAAGACCGCTTGCTGTAGTTGGTTTTGGGCGATGATTTTAACAACAAATTTACATACCCATATCTTGAAATATCAAAGCAATGTCCATGTCTACAAATTAGGCTATTGCCTTGTATATCCATTGATTTTGTGCAAATTGGGCATTGAAAATAAACCTTGCTGTCTGCAAAGCGTGATAAATTATTATTCATTTGTTTTTCCTCCGTAATTACATCTCTGCTTCAATAAGCGAGTTATGCAATACGGATAACCGCAACATAACTCGCGGTTTTATCTTAATCTCATAAATGTAACCATTGTGTTGTCCTCCAATCAATTCCGCAGTATTACTCTGCTTTTAGAAAAAGTATAGCACAAAACTATGAACATTTCCACTCTATTTCAGCCTGTCGGCGGCGTTGCTCTCTCTGGCGTACCGCCGCGCCGCTTCCCGCCGTTCCTCGCTGTATGGGGCGGTCAGACGGAAAGAGAAGCG
Source organism: Lachnoclostridium sp. An14 (assembly GCF_002160755.1). GTDB lineage: Bacteria > Bacillota > Clostridia > Lachnospirales > Lachnospiraceae > Lachnoclostridium_A. The sequence goes on along the minus strand of NZ_NFLE01000012.1, from coordinate 108,612 downwards.
GCCTTTCTCAATGTCAAACTCCATGCAGCCCGTTTCCGGGTCTGCGTCGGTCTGGCGGCACACATCGGGGTGCTGCTCGGCATAGGCGGCAAGCCGCTTCTTCAAGTCGGTATTGTGGGTACGGATATGGATCAACGGGTCTTTCTCATCAAACCAGATGTCTGTGGTCTTTTTTTGCTTGGGAAGCCCTGTTCGCATAAACTCTCCTTTCTGCGCCCCTGTTACGCAATAGGGGCATTTTTCGGGTGTTTTCTCCGGCTCTTGACTTGGAGAAAACGGCGTTTTTGACGATAAAAACCGCCCGGACGGGGAATGTATCGTCGGGGCGGCTGTTATCGCAAAATTTCCGATTTTTCCGGCTCTTGACCGTCCTGCAAGCTGTCGGCAAGTATCACTTTGAGCAGCTTGTCGCGGAATGTTTCTGTGCCGCTGTGATTGAAAAACAATTCCGCAACGATGGTCTGTCCGTTCTTCTGTGTCGTGATGATACTGTCGGGGGTCTGTTCTGCCATAGGCGGCTCCTTTCTCCGGGCGCGAAAAAGGGATTTCCCGTAGCCCGGAAAATCCCTCTTAGTTGTCGGTATTCTGTTTTACTGTGCGGGTGCTGCGGCGGCGGCCTGCGCCTTTCTCCTTGCCCGGTATTCCCGCGCTTTCATGCGGTCATATTCCCGTTGCTTTTCAAGGTTTCGCGCCCGGTACTCCCTTGAATACTGCCGGTGGTAGGCGCGGCTCTTTTCCTTTTGGGCTTCTTCGATTTCCTCCCGCATTTGCCGGACTTCCTGCTCCGTAGGCTCTGCAAGCTGCGTCACTTCGTTCTCAAATCTGCCGATATAGTTAAAATATATCCCGATGTGCTGAACAGCCTGTTTTGCCCTTTTCTTGTCGCGCTCATGCACTTCAATCCGGCTGATAAACTCGTTGAGAATGGCGGGGGTCAGGTCAGTAAAGGCGGCATAGCGTTCCGTCAGCTTCAAAAACTTCTGCGCCCGCCCTCCCGCGTTCTCATAAGCGGATAGCTGCTCTTGGAGTGTGGCAAGCTCCGTTTTCAGTGTGTAGTATTCTTCCGAATATTTTTGCGACATTTGCTCATAGCGGTCTTGCGGGATAGTGCCGAGGGCGTTGTCCTCATAGAGCTTATTCAGCACCTTGTCAATCTGTTCAAGGCGTGTCGTGATTTGCGGGATACGTTTCTGCTGCTTCTTGGTCTGGTCGGTCTGCTGCATGGCAAGGTTCTTTTTCACTAAGGCTTCAAACTCCGCCCGGTTGCTGATAGAGTAGTCCTCGATTTTCTTCAGCACTTCCGCGACGGTCTGCATGAGCAAGTCCGCGTCGATGATGTGTGGGGAATGGCACTTGGGGTTTTTGGCTTTCCCCTTGTGATACTCGCTGCAATAGGCAACATGCCGCTTGCCGCCGTTCCTGTAATCTATGCGGATGTGCATTTTTGCGCCGCAATCCTTACAGAAAAGCAAGCCCGACAAAGGGTGGATTTCCCCGTCCCCGTTGGGGCGTCTGACGGGCGCGTTTTCCAAAATCCGCTGTGCGGTTTCAAAGTCGGCGCGGTCAATAATCGGCTCATGCACATTTTCGGTTATCTGCCATTGGCTCCGGTCTACATAGTGGTTCCGCTTGTCCCGGAAATGCTTTGTAGTCTTGAAGTTGACTACATCGCCGCAATACTCCTGCCGCGTGAGGATATGGGTCAAGGTGACTTTGTTCCACTTGTAGCGGTTATCCTCATTGAGCGCCTTGTTTTTACACGTTCCCCGTCCCCGGTCTTTCATGTAGAAAGTAGGGGTAGGGATTTGCTCCTGCGTCAGATATACGGCGATTTGGTTGCGGTTCTTCCCGCCGATAAACAGACGGAAAATAAGGCGCACAACCTCGGCGGCTTCCTCGTCGATTATCCAAAAATCCTTGTTGTCCGGGTCTTTCATATAGCCGTAGGGGGCTTCGGTGGCAATCGGCTTTCCGCTCATGCCCTTCGTTTTAATGCCGGTCTTTACTTTCTTGCTGATGTCCTTTGCGTACCACTCCGACATGATGTTGATAAAGGGCGCAAACTCCAATGTGTCGGGCTTCTCGCTGTCTATCCCGTTGTTGACCGCGATAAAGCGCACATTGTTCCGTCTGAATATCTCCATAGCGTTGCCAACTTGGAGATAGTCGCGCCCCCAGCGCGTCAGGTCTTTCATAATGCAGACACCGATTTTTCCGTTTTCTACATCGTCCATCATGCGGGAATAGGCAGAACGGTCAAAAAATCTGCCGCTTTCGTCATCGTCAATGTAGTGCCGGATATTGGTTAAGTGCTGTCCTCTGGCATAGTTCTCCAAAAAGATTTTTTGGTTCTGTATGCTGTTGCTCTCACCGCCGTCCCTGTCCTCGTCGCCCACGGAAAGGCGGGAGTAAAGGGCGGTAATTTTGCTATAATCAGTCATGTGCATAACCTCCTGTGCGTCCATGTAGGTGTCCTTTACACTTAAAATTATGCACTCCACCGGGCCGTGCCGTATTCTTCTCCGTGCCGGTACTTTTTCGCATTTTTGATTTTTGACCAGACTACCAGACGCAGCAGCACAGCCGCTACCGCGCCCACCAGCAAATCAAAGGGGTGGAAGCTGGGAAGCGGATTTTGAAATACAAGGCCCAGCTTTGTAAAGGCTGCCAGCAGCTTATCCAGTACATCGCCGCTGGTGGTCAGCCGGTAGGCTTCACCCAGCTTTGTGCAGAGCAAACCGGCAAACACATAGGGTAGACTTGCCTTGACCGCTTTCGCTGGGTTAATCTTTGGCAGGTTCTTCATCGCGCCACCTCCTGCTGTTTATTGCGGGAGAGGGATTGTGCCATTTTCCGGACAACCTCCTGAAGCTGTGTAAGCTGGCGGCGAACCGAAGGCTTTTCCTGGGACTGGCGCTTTACTACCTTGCCGGAATATTCCGCAAAGGCAGCAGTCAGTGCATCCGCGTCCCGCGACTTGAAAAATACCAGATAACGGGGTGGCTGGCTTGTGGTGTCCTTTTTCAGCGCGAAATCAACGCCATACTTGCGGGCAACGCGCTCAAAGGATTTGATGTTGCCGTCTGTAATCTCAATGTTGGAAACGCCTGCGCCCTGCCGGACAAGGTGCTTCACACTCTGCTTGCCTTTATAGATTTTCGGGTTTTTCTGGCTTTTCTCCATTTCCGCCAGGGCCTTTTCCACGGCTTTCTTCAAGAGATTTGCGGTCAGCTTTCCCGCCTTAATGCTGATCGCCACAGATTTTTGTTCCAGTTCTTCCTGCATGGGCTATCCTCCTTTCCGGCAGGGTGGAAATGGAAAAGAAGATACTAAGGCGGCACCACCAGCCGGTGCAGCAGGGAACGCAGCAGCCGGTGGAGAGTATCAGCGGGCTTCCTCATGGCCCTGGCTCCGGATTTTCAAAATACCGTCCAGTGTGGTGGCCGTAATGCCAAGCCGCTGCGCCACAGCAATATCGTTCTTTACGGCTTCATCCACCTCGTCGCCGCAGACAATCAGCACATGGCTACGCCGCAAAAGTTCCCGCGCCATATCAATCCCGTCCTTATGTTCGGCGGGAATGGTGTCATTGAGGAAGTGCGGCAAATAGAGGATGGGACAGATCGGGGTAAAACCGGCCAGATAGACCTTGCGGCAGTAGACCGCAGCCTGGTCGGTGTCGGTAAATTCCTGACCGCTCCATGCGGCAGAAATATATGCAAATGGCTTCTTCACGGGGTCGCTCCTTTCTCCGGCTTCATGCCGGGTGGCAAACAAACGACCCCGTGTCAAGAATAAAATGAACGCGCACCGTGCGCGTTCTTGACACAGTGCCGTTCATTTGCTGATGGGTAATCAAGGCGGGCCGGATAAGACCGGCTCGCCGCCCTCATTTGAGTATGAAAAAACAGTTACCCACTGCCATACATATCGTGATTGACAAGTGCGGTGTAGTAACTGTTGATAGTAGTAGGCGCATTGTAGAGGGAGGTTAGGAGGTAAGCGCGGATGTTCCGTACCTTCGTCGTATTTTCCCGCAGGCTGCTGATCACATACTCGATGTGGCTGGAGTCCAGCTTCAACAGCCTGCTTTTCACAACCTCTTTTGGGAAGTCCTCACCGCCAATGCGGATCATTTTTCGGGTGCTGCATACCGTGTCCACCAGGATTTCCAGAATTTCATCCAGGAGTTCATAGTCGTAGCCAAGATTTTTCCGGAGATGGTCATACTCAATGTTCTCTTTCAAAATCTCCCGATAGGCTCGTATCGTATCCATCGTATCAGCCGCCGTAGGCGGTCTATCTTCCGGAGGTCGTACCGCCGGATAGATAGATGGATCAGTATCACTCAGATCAGTCTTATTCTTATTAGTATTGATTGTGTCCGATTTTCGGAAGTCAAGAGTTCCGCTTTCGGGAAGTGCAGACTTCCGATTTTCGGAAGTCTTGACTTCCTCTTTCCGGATGAAGTTCTTGACGTAGATTTTTGTAGGGCGGCCCTGGCCCTGCTTCTTACGCTCGATCAGGCCCACCTTGTCCAACTCGGTGAACAGGGACACCGCCTTGTTGTGGCCGCAGCACATCGCGTCCATTGCTTCTTCCAACGTGAAGTAGATAAACACGCGCTCCTGTTCGTCCAGCCAGTTATTGCGTATGGACAGCCCCATGCGATCCAACATCAGGCCATACAGGATTTTCGCGTCTGCTGTTATGCGCCGGAAGCCGGGGTCGGTAAACAACACCTTCGGAATCCGGTAAAAGGTATATTGCTCTGCCTCGGTTCCGTAAAAGTAATCCAATGCACCCGGCTCGGCCATGTTTTCACCCCCTTTTCTTTCAGACCGGCAAAACAAAAGGCGCTGCCCGAAAGCAACACCTTTTGAAATATCCACCATCCGAAAACGGCGGATTTATGCGGTTTTTTGAAGCAAATCCCTACAATTTAGCGGCGGCCTGTCTGTGTGTATTTGTTGATTGGTGGAGGGTGTCCCTATGGCTAGTTTGCTAATAGCTGATTATGCGTTAAAAAGCAACGCCGCAATGGTTCGTTGCGGCGGTTCCCGCTTGTGTTGGTAGAAATAGGGCGTCTTATTTGCTATGATTTTCTCAAATCAAATAGCAGGAGGAAACAAAAATATGACCCTCGGAGAGAAAATACAAAAATTGAGAAAGCAGCGAGGACTTTCACAAGAGGCACTCGCTGAAAAGGTAACAGTTACACGACAGACGATTTCAAAATGGGAATTGGGACAATCGACCCCTGATTTGGATTTTATAGCCCAGCTCAGCGACATTTTCAATGTGTCCTCTGATTATCTTATTAAAGATGAAATGACCGAGCCGGATGAGTTACCATATAAGAAGCGCAATTATCGTTTGTCTGAAAGAGGCAAGCGCATTATTTTGGTAATCGTTTCTGCTGCAGCATTGATTGCTGGCTGCGTATGCCTGATCTGCGACTACTTTACTTCGGACAGGTTATCATGGTCATTGATTGTCGCTGTTTCCATCATCGCTGCATGGCTTATGTTACTTCCAAGTCTGATTTCCAGAACAAAGATCGTTTTGAAAACCTTAGTTGTAATCAGTGCTATCCCTATTCCACTATTGGCAATATTGTCCTTGCTTTTGCAAAAGTCAGTTATATTCACGCTGGGCATTTGCATAACGCTAATTGCGATTGCTGCAATCTGGGTAATATATGGAATTTTCCGCAAGTGCAAGAAAAATATGTGGAGAGCATTTGGTTTTGCCCTGTTGGTTTTGATCCCAGTGCCGATTGCGATTACCCATATTTCAGATTATTTTTTGCCACAAGTCCAGTTCGATTTTACATCTGACATATTCAACAGCGGGATTACCCTTGCACTTTCTCTTGTGTGCTTTGGGGTAGATTATTTGCTTTATCATAGGAAAGGGGATGCAGCAGACGAACAATGAAAACAGTTCTTTTACATGGATTAGGACAAACTGCACAAGACTGGAAAGAGGTAGTCTGTCAACTTTCAACTTCCAATGTTGAATGCCCGGAGCTTTTTTCTTCAACAGGAAATGAAATATCCTATTTCCGGATTTTGGCTGACTTGGAACGGCAGTATTCTAACGCTACAGAGCCGCTTCGTATCTGTGGCCTATCGTTTGGGGCACTGCTCGCCCTCGATTTTACTATTCGTCATGGGAATAAAGTAGATTCATTGATCTTAATCGGCGCACAATATAAAGTACCAACATTACTGATTGATTTTCAAAATTTCTTGTTCCGCTGCATGCCCAACAAGAGTTTTGAGAACATGGGACTATCAAAAAGGGATACGATTAAGCTATCTCACTCTATGCGGTCTTTGGATTTTACCTCACAATTAAACGGAATTACTTGCCCTGTCACTATTTTGTGCGGTGAAAAAGATAGTGCCAACCTAAAAGCATCGAAAAAGTTAAATGGACTACTTCCCCAAGCAACTTTGCAAATCATCCCCGGCGCAGGCCATGAGATTAGCAAAGATGCGCCAGAAGCTATTGCTACCATACTTAATAATTATACTGTTTAAGGAACCTGCACCGACCTATGATAAAGCAGCGCCGCCCCGGTAGAGCCGGGACGGCGCTGTTCTGTTATTTTGGTGTGAAGCGGTAGCCGTGGCCCCGCACCGTTTCGATGATACCGGCGCCCAGCTTACGGCGGAGCTTGTAGACCATGCTGGAGATTCCCGTCCAACTTGCGTCATAGGTGTCCGCGGCAACAGCCTCGTAGATCTGGCGGGCGGAGAACACCTGCCCTGGCCGGCGGGCCAGCAGGAGCAGAATGTCGAACTCCATCGGCGTCAGCTCCACCGCCTGGCCGGACCGCCATACCAGCCTGCGCTGCGGGTCGATTTGCAGAGAGCCAAAGAGCAGCGGGGCATCTGCGGAGGCGGTCACTGTGGAGAAGTTCGCAACAGAAGCAAGAGCCGTCACAGTGTTTGCAAAGATGGCGTCCTCGTCGTCGCTGAAGGATAGAATTATAAATTTCCCAATTTTCCCCCACCTCCTAATTTTTGCTCGAATAATTTACAATCACTTATTTGACTTAGCATTATATAGACCCATTAGCCACAGATACACTTCATCCAATGAGCCGCGATTGATGCTATATATCCTCCGTTTTTCTACTTGACGACAGCAAATTAAGCCACTCCTTTGCAACAGAGAAAGATGATAAGAAATCGAGGCAGGTGTTATCTGAAAATATCCTGCAATCTCTCCGGCAGAGTGCGGTTTTTGGCTTAACCGCATTAGAATTTCTCGTCTGGTTGGATTTGATAACGCATGGAATTTTTTGTCCAGTGCATTTTCGCGTTCATTCTTCATAATGTATCTCCATTATTCCCGATAACAAAATATTACCATTATGGGAATATTAAGTCAAGAGAAAACGCCCTGTGCATATAGGGCGTTTTTCTCTATTCATCCGCCTTATGTTCCGGGGAGATAATCAATCCAACCGTTCTTAATCTGCGACCCGGCTCTGGTTTATTATCTTGAAGTGGATATAAGATTTGAGCAATATCCGATACCACTTTTTCCAGTTCCTCATCTGTCAAATAAACATGAGAAAGGCTAAGACCAGACCGATCCCTTTTTATGTCAATTCCCGGTGTGTCGCAGTATTCTTGAAAAATCTTGGCGAAGGTCAAAAAATACTGAAAGAACATCTGCATATAAATGGCACCGGAATTTTCTCCGAGAACTGATGGAGGATCAGACGGGTCAAAAGTTAATGCGTAAGTCTTTTCAACTGTTCCGCGTATTGGTGTTTCATTAACGATTTTCAATAGTCCATCATCGGTCATTCGTTTCAAATTACGATATAGTGTAGTTTGAGGAATATCTGAGCATTTTTCAGCCAAATACTTTGCGGTAACTTCCCCTCGACGCATTATTTCTATCAGCAGGCGGCTCTTGGCCGGATTTGAAATACATTCCATAATCTTTTCATTCAAATTCTTGCTGCCCATGTTCAACCTCCTTTTTGAAAATATTATCACTTCGGAAATAAAAAGTCAAGGGAAGGTATTGCTTTTTTATTTCCATAGTGGTAATATAACCTATGCGGGAATATTAAGGCGAAAATGTCGAACCCCCGCAAATATCGATACGAATTATAACAATAGGAGGTAAATTGGTATGTCTTTGTTGCAGGAAATATTTCCGCTTCTTATTCCCATCTTTGTGATTGATGTGATCCTTGCCGTGGCCGCTGTCCGGCATATTCTCCGGCATCCGCATTATCGCTTTGGGAACAGGGCTATGTGGCTTGTAATCTCTCTGGTTATCCTTATGTTTGGCCCGATTATCTATTTTGTTTTTGGGAGAGGTGAGGAAAAATGAATGTGCTTTCTATCCGCAATCTATCTAAAAGTTTTGGACAGCAGCAAATTATAAAAGATCTGAATATGTCTGTTCCAGAGGGGAGCGTTTTTGGCTTCATTGGACAAAACGGTGCAGGAAAAACAACAACAATGAAAATGGTTTTGGGGCTTTTGCAGCCCGATCAGGGAGAAATCCTTGTGTGTAATGAACCGGTTCGCTTTGGGCAGACCAAAACAAATCAGTATATTGGATATTTGCCGGATGTGCCGGAATTTTATAACTATATGACTGCAATGCAGTATCTTACACTGTGCGGAGAAATTGTTGGCCTTCCCAAAGAAAGCATTTCTCAAAAGGGAAAAAAGCTACTTTCCCTTGTCGGTCTTGATGGCGTAGAAAAGCGTGTTGGCGGTTATTCGCGTGGTATGAAACAGCGCCTTGGAATTGCACAGGCGTTATTGGCTGATCCTAAACTGCTGATTTGTGATGAACCTACCAGCGCCCTTGACCCGGTGGGAAGAAAAGAAATCTTGGACATTCTTTATAAAATCCGTGGGACAACAACGGTTTTGTTTTCAACGCATATTTTATCCGATGTGGAGCGCATTTGCGATCATGTGGCACTCTTGAATGACGGTAATATTGCTGTTGGCGGAACGCTTTCGGAAATCAAAGCGTTGCATAGCCATGACAGCCTGTTAATTGAATTTTCAACCGAGGCCGATTTACAGCATTTCAAAGAATGTATGACAGGACAATCGCTCCTGAACGGATCAGAAGAAAAGGGGCGGGAAATTGTAATACACAGCCGGGAGATGAAAAAGGCCCAGCATACCATCTTCTCCACTTTAGCCGAAGCAGACCTTGTGCCGGTCAAGGTGGAACTTATGGAGCCGTCGCTTGAAAGCCTATTTTTGGAGGTGATAAAATGAAAGGCTATATTGCATTTGTAAAAAAAGAGTTTGTAGAAAATCTAAAAAACTACCGCTTTTTAATCCTGTTTGCAATCTTTGCGGTTTTCGGAATGTCCAGTGCTTTTCTGGCAAAATTCACGCCGGAAATTATAGCTGCATTTGGAGCCGGATTAGAAATCACCGAGGAACCTGTCGCCCTTGACGCATGGCAGCAATTCTTTAAAAACATATCCGGCATTGGATTTAGCGCATTTATCATTCTGTTTGGAAGCTGTATGTCCAGTGAGTATTCCAAAGGGACATTGCTACTGCTGGTGACAAAGGGATTGGCAAGGCCATCTGTGATTATGGCAAAGTACACCGTAGCAGCAGTATCTATGACGGTTAGCTTTTGGGTGAGCTTTGTAGGTGCCTATGGATATACATATTACCTTTGGCCAGATGCTTCACTTTCAAATGTTGTACCGTCTGCGTTTTTTATGTGGATGATTGGATTTCTCTATCTTAGCATCCTCATACTCGGTTGTGTTCTATTCAAGCAGACTTTTACAAGCATCCTGTTTACTGGCGGGATTGTAGCCCTGTTCTCTGTTTTAAGTGTTGTAAAACCGTTATCTGCCTTTAACCCGGTTGTCCTCACTTCACGAAATGTTGACCTGATTTCAGGTGAGATTTCAATGACGGAGTTTCTTATTCCATTTATTGTTTCAGTGGTTTTATCTGTGGTATTTTTAGCGGCAGCAATCCGGGCATTTAATAAAAAGCAGTTATAAAGCCCGAAATTTTACTCCCTCATTCCCTAAAATAAAGAAAGGTTGCTGTCGATTACACTATTGAGCCAAATTGTTGAACATACCGATATAACAGCAGCGCCGCCCCGGTAGAGCCGAGGCGGCGCTGTTTTGTTATTCTGGTGTGAAACGGTAGCCATGGCCCCGCATGATAAACATGGGTTTCAAAAAATATGCCGTCGCCTGTTGAGAAAGGCGTCATCCAGGCGTAAAGGATATGTATAAAGCAAAAAAGGAGGCATTCACCTATGTTAATTGGTGTCGATCATGGCAATAAACAAATCAAGACGGTTCACTGCGCCCCGTTCGTTTCCGGCCTGCAGCAGAGCATGACCCGGCCGTTTGGGCCGAGCCTGCAATACGGCGGTAACTACTATACGCTCTCCAACGAGCGTATTCCCTACCGTAAGGACAAGACTGGGGATGACCGCTTCTTTATCCTGACTCTGATTGCGATTGCGGAGGAATTGACGGCCCGGGGCGTTGACGAGAAAGAATTGTACCACATCCAGCTGCCGGTGGGGCTGCCGCCCGCCCACTTCGGCGCCCAGGCGGAAAAGTTCACGGCCTATTTCCAGAAGAAAGGGATCGTAGAATTCCAGTACCGGGACAAGCATTACGCCATCAGCATTGATGATGTGGCCTGCTATCCCCAGGCATACGCGGCGGCGGCCACCATGCTCCACACGCTGATGAATGAGGCCAAGGCGGTAGTGGTGGACATTGGCGGCTTCACGGCAGACTATCTGCTGATGAAAAATGGAAAAGCCGACCTCAGCTCCTGTGATTCGCTGGAAAACGGCGTGATCCTGCTTTACAATAAGATCAGGTCCAGGGGCAACGCGGAATTGGATCTGCTGCTGGATGAGGGAGATGTGGACGCCATCCTCACCGGCAAGCAGACGCAATACCCGTCGTCGGTGGTCCGGCTGGTGGAGCAGCTGGCACAGGAGTTCGTCAACGACCTGTTCAGCACCCTGCGGGAGCGGATGCTGGACTTGCGCTACTGCACGGTGGTCTTTGTGGGCGGCGGCGCCATTCTTTTGCGCCGGCAGATTGAGGCATCCGGAAAAGTGGGTAAGCCGTTGTTCGTCTCCAATATCAACGCCAATGCAGCCGGATATGAGTATCTGTACCGTCTTGAAGCTGCGGGCAGGTGACAGCTATGGCGGCCAAGAAAGAACGGGGGCGTTTTTCCCTGCGGTTCAATATCAGCGACCCGATCCATTTAGCAACGGTCGAACTGCTGGAAAAACAACCTGACCACGGGAAAGCACAGTATATCGCCAATGCAGTCGTTTTCTACGATACCCACTTTGCGGATGATCCACAACCGTTAAGAGCAGCGGCACCGGCCATAGACCGGGCCGCCATTGAAGCCATCGTGCGTGAGATTCTGCTCCAGGAGACGAGGCACTCTGAAAAGCCTGCCGCCGCCCCCGCCGCCTGCCCGGATGCAGAAACAACAACGGCCCCGGTGCCGCAGGAGCAGACGCCGGAGCCGGAATATGTGCCGGAGCTGGGAGAGGAACCGGAGGCAGATGATGCGATCCTCGGCCTGATTTCCAGCACAATGGAAGCTTTTCGTCAGGGGAGATGATATAAAAAGAGGTATGAGGGCTGCATTGCCGCTGGCGCTCATACCTCTTTTTCTTCCTGTATAGCCGCGATGAAGTTGTCGATAATATTTTCCAGGTGTCGGTATTGGCAGGGAGTCAACGACGAGACCTTTTGATTGAGCAGGCGTGTGTCGCCTTCCATGACCTGACCGCGCAGGAGATAGTCTGTGCTGATATCAAGCGCATCACAGATCTTCAGCATCGTTTCAGGCCGCATGGCTTTTGTGCCCAGCTCCGCAGTGGAAACGGTCTGGGGCGTGACATGTGCCATCTTGGCCAGAGCCTCTTGTGTCAGTTTTAGTTGTTTGCGCCGGTCCAGCATCCGCTGGCCCATTTCTTTCAAAAGTTCGCCCATTCGTAACCCTCCATGCTATAGCTATATTTTATCCGCTATAACATAAAAAATTAAGCGGCCATGGTTGAACTTCATCAGCCATAGCAAGTATAATGGGCTATATTGAGAAAAAAGTTTCTGGAGGAGATGAGATGTCCCAGTTTTACTCGTGTGCAATTACCAGTCAGCGGCCTACACGGTTCAAATTCAAGTATCAGGAATATATGACCTCGTGCAAGCGCCTGAAGAAACGGCTGCACGATGTTTTTACCGAACTGTACCGGCGCGGTGTGCGCCGGTTCTATGTTGGTGGGGCCCTTGGCGTTGATCTATGGGCCGGCGAGATCCTGCTGGAAATGCGCCGGCAGGAAGAGTACCAGGAGCTGGAGATCGTGCTGGTCTACCCGTTTCCGGGCCATGACGAGCGATGGGACCCAAAGAGTCGGGAGCGTCTGCGCCATCTGAAGGAAAACTGCGACCAGTTTGTAATGGGTAGCAAAATCGTGGGGGCCCAAGGGTATCGGGAGCGCACTGCCTACATGGTAGAACACGCTGATTGCCTGGTGGCCGTGTGTGATGATGAGCCTGCTGGCCCGAGCGGCGTGGAGGCGGTGCTGCGGATGGCAGAGGCGAGGAAACTGCCTGTGGTGTTGATCCATCCAGATACGGGAAAGGTGAAATGTGTTATTCTTTGATATAGTCTTATGAGAACAACTTCCAGAGAAATTCAATATTCAGATCTTACTTTACAAAGGGCTTGAACTACCTACTGCAAACATTTTCAGATGAATATTACTTGAACTCAAGAGTCTATTTGTTGGTACTTACTGTTGTAACCTTTCTCTTTTTTCTATACTGTTTTGAGAACTTATGGATGCGATTTTTGGCTAAAGTGTAGAACACAGCAAATTTCCTATTGACTGCCAAAATGCTTTGTGCTATATTAAGACCGATGGATTGAAACTGGTGGTCTTGAATGAAGGGAGGCGAACTATGGCAAAAAGAGTGGCGGGAGTGACTGAAAAGCTCATGGAATGTGCTAAAGAGGAGTTTTTAGCAAATGGATATGAAAATGCTTCTCTTCGGATAATTGCAGAAAAGGCTGGATCGAGTAAAGGCGCAATCTATATTCGCTACCCTGATAAAGAAAGCCTATATCGGTCCCTGGTTCAACCGGCGGCGGACGGCTTTTGTGAATTGTTACAAACCGTATTATCCGGGTTTACCACGATGCCAGGTAATGAGCAGACACAGCAGATGCTTCGATATTCCAATGATGGCTTTCCTAAAGTAGTGGACTATCTTTACGATCATTTCGATGAATTTAAGCTGTTGCTTACCAGCGGAGAGAATAGTGTCTATCAAGAGTTCATTCATCGTGTTGTTGAGCTGGATACAGAATGTACCGCAAAGTATATTGAGGCATCTGGAAATGATGCAATAACAAGCGGCCGACTTACGCCGGAACTAAATCATCTTCTTTCCAGTGCTTTCTATACGGGAATGTTTGAGGTTATCATTCACGATATGCCAAAAGCCCAGGCATTGGAGCATATCCGCAAAATGCGGCGTTTCTATACCGCTGGATGGCAGACCATCTTTTCTACGGATGGAGGTGATGTCGTATGAGTGGTTGGATTGACCGCAACGGTTGGATTCACTGTCCTACCTGCGGCAACAAAACCCGCACGAAAGTAAATCCGGATACTGTTCTCAAACACTTTCCGCTATTTTGTCCTAAATGCGGAAAAGAACACATCGTAGATGTGCAGGGACAAAGCATCATATTATCAGAGCCAGACGCCAAGACGCAGAGCCGATAATTTACAGGATAAATCCTGTGGATTGTCGGCTTTTACTTTTGATCTATGGTTAGGTTCTGCTAACTAAAAGGAGGGAATTGTATGCAGCGACAAAAAGATTCTGTAAATTTGATGACCTTCATTAAACCGCATCAATCAGGCTTTTTGCTCTCTATCATTCTTGCTGTTATCAGCGTCACAAGTGGTATCGTGCCATATTTCGCTGTGGCAAGGATTGTAAATTTGCTGATCGGAGGTGAAACGAATTTTTCTACTTATTTGACTTGGGGGATTGTTGCCCTTATTGCTTACCTGATGAAGTCTGTTTTTCACGGCCTCTCAACCAGATGTTCCCATGAAGCGACATTCCATGTGCTTTCAGAAATACGACAGGCGGTTGCGGATAAATTAACGCGTGTTTCTATGGGATATTTGACGGATACACCTTCGGGACGGCTGAAAACCACAATGGTAGAGCGTGTGGAGCAAATGGAAGTCCCTCTGGCACATATCATCCCGGAAATGACTTCTAACCTGCTTGTCCCCATCGCCATCATTATTTACCTGTTTGTGTTGGATTGGAGAATGGCACTGGTATCCCTGATTACGATACCTATCGGGATGCTCTGTTACATGGCCCAGATGAAGGAATACCCTAAAAAATACGGTGCTGTTGTTCAGGCAAGTAAGTATATGAGCGCCACCACTGTGGAGTACATCAATGGGATTGAGGTCATCAAGGCGTTCAATCAAAGTGCTGCCTCCTATGGAAAGTTTACACAGGCTGTCCGCCAGAGCGTGGATCTCATGCTGGACTGGATGAAATCCACCCAGGGCTATTCTGCTCTGATGATGACGATTTGGCCGGCCGTATTGATTGGTGTGCTGCCTGTGGGATGCCTGTTCTATATGAACGGCTCTTTGTCTGCTCCGGACTTTATCACCATTGCCATTCTTTCTCTTGGCATTATGGGGCCACTGGTTGCAGCTATCTTTCTGACGGATGATTTTTCTAAAATTGCTACTATCACCGGAGAAATTACTGCCGTATTGTCCGAGCCTGATCTGGATCGTCCGTCCCAGCGGAAAAATCTCAAAGGATTGGATATTTCCCTGCGGGATGTGACTTTTGCTTATAAGGATACGCAAGTTCTGAACGGCATCACCCTGGACATCAAGCAAGGAACCACAACGGCATTGGTAGGACCGTCCGGCTCTGGTAAATCCACGATTGCGAAACTTATCGCCTCTTATTGGGATGTTGGAGGCGGGCATATCACCATTGGAGGTGTTGACGCAAAAGAACTTCCTCCAGAGCAGGTAATGGATCTGATTGGCTATGTATCCCAGGATAATTTTCTGTTCAACTTGTCCGTCCGCGAGAATATCCGCATGGGAAGGCCGGATGCAACGGATACCGAAGTCGAAGCGGTGGCAAAGGCTGCGGGCTGTCATGAGTTTATCATGGGACTGGAACATGGCTATGACACGATTGTGGGAGGTGCTGGCGGACATCTTTCCGGCGGCGAGCGGCAACGAGTAGCTATTGCACGCGCCATGATGAAAAATGCACCCATTGTTATCTTGGACGAGGCAACTTCTTACACAGACCCGGAAAACGAGGCGGTCATTCAGGATGCCATAGGGCGGCTGACTCACGGAAAGACACTCATTGTGATTGCCCATCGCCTGTCCACCATTACCGGAGCGGAACAAATTGCTGTGGTGGATCACGGAAAGATTTTGGATGCCGGGACACATGGAGAACTGTTGGAACGGTGTCCGCTCTATCAGCAAATGTGGGCAGCTCACACGCAGGCGCGGGACAACGATCAGATGGAAGGAGGTGCGGCGTATGTTTGACGCATATAAACGGTTCTTTCGGTTCTCCGGGGCGGAGAAAGGCACTTGGTATAAAGGTATGGCCTTTGAACTGCTGCGGAGCATCTTTGAGGCTTTACAATTTGTCGCTCTATTGATAGTGTTGCGGGCGTTGGTAGGACAGAACATGACCGGGGCCACCGCATGGACGGCTTTGGGAATTATGGCGGTTAGTGTGGCTGGTGCCGCGTTCTGCTGGTATCTGGCCCACAATAGCGAAGGACACGCCAACTACCGAATGTGCGGAGAAAAGCGTATTCACATCGGTGAACGCATGAAATATATGCCGATGGGTTATTTCAACGCACAGAGCCTTGGCAGTCTTACTGCGGCAGCCACCTCTACAATGTCCGATTTGGAGAGTATGTCTTTTGCAGTGATCGCCCGGACAGTTGTGGGTATGATCCGGACTACGATCTTTTCTCTGGCGATCATGTGCTTCGACTGGAGAATCGGTCTTGTGTTCTTTGTTGGGATGCTGCTGTTCCTTTGGGTCAATTCCCGACTGCTTAAGAAATCCCGTGAGCTTTCCCCAGGGCGATTGACTGCACAGACTAAATTGGTGGATGCTGTGCTGGAATACATACAGGGCATGAGTGTGGTGCGTGCTTTCCACGGGGATAAAGCGGCAAAACAAACTCTAAACAATACCATCAAAGAAACAGAAAATCAAAACTTCAAATTGGAGCGCAAACGCATCCCCTACAATGTGCTGGAGCAGGTTGTTTTGCGTGTTACTTCTGTATTGGCAATCCTGCTTTCCATCTGGCTTTTCCTGCAAGGGAATATGTCGCTGTTCACCTGCTTGATGATGGTGGTATCTGCGTTCCTGGTATATAGCGAATTGGAATCGGCTGGTGAGATGTTCTTTATGCTGCCGATGATTGATACTTCCATTGACCGGGTAGAGGAAATTGACCGGGCACCCAGGATGGATGAGGGCGGCTCTGTTCAGGTGCCGAAAAGCCATGACATTTCATTTGAGCATGTGGACTTCTCCTATGGAGATCGGAAAATCATTGATGATGTGAGCTTCACAATTCCAGAAGCCACGACTACCGCTATTGTGGGACCCTCCGGTTCCGGCAAAACAACGCTTACCAGCCTTATGGCCCGGTTCTGGGATGTGAACAAAGGCTCCGTGAAATTGGGCGGTATTGATGTAAAAGACTATTCGCTGGACAGCTTGATGAGCAATTTCAGTATGGTCTTTCAGAATGTGTATTTGTTCAACGACAGTATTGAAAATAACATCAAGTTTGGTAAGCCGGCGGCCAGTCATGAAGAAGTGGTGGCTGCGGCAAAAGCCGCCCGGTGCCATGATTTCATTATGGCGCTGCCTGACGGCTATGACACGGTGATTGGTGAAGGAGGAGCCACAATATCCGGCGGTGAGCGTCAGCGGCTTTCCATAGCCAGAGCCATGCTGAAGGATGCTCCCATCGTAATTTTGGACGAGGCAACCGCAAATGTTGATCCGGAGAATGAGGCGGAACTTCAAGCGGCCATTGAAGCATTAACCGGAGGCAAGACCATTATTATGATCGCCCATCGACTGAAAACGGTGCGCCATGCAAACCAGATTTTAGTGGTGGATCACGGAAGGATTGTTCAACACGGCACCCACGACCAACTCATCCAGCAAAAGGGCATTTACGCTGATTTCATTTTGAATCGTAAAGCTGCGATTGACTGGAAAATCAACGCATAGTGCAGGGAGGCGGAGGTGTGAGTACAAAAAGATTTCTACTCCAAAAAATTTTACAACTTTTTTTAACCTTATTTCTGGTAACGGCGATCACTTTTATCCTGATGCAGCTTTCGCCCATCGATGCCGCCGAAGCCTACTCGCGCCGTATATTCACGGTCGATGAGACGCGTATTGAAGCAGTGCGTGAGCAGATGGGATTGAATCGCCCGATTGTCGTACAGTATCTGGACTGGCTGAATGACTTGCTTCATTTTGACTTGGGAAATTCGTATGTGGATAATCGGGATGTTTTCCTTATTGTCGGATCAGCACTAAAGGAAACTGCCTGTATTGTGCTACTATCTGCGGTTCTTCAAGCGGTTGGGGCACTGATATTGGGGGTTCTGCTCTATCTGACACGAAAGAATGTGATCGGCAAAATCCTGGCATTTGCGTCCATCGCGGCAATATCAATCCCAGCGTTTTATTTGGCAACTTCATTTATTGATGTGGTGGCCGTGAGATGGAACCTGATTAGTGTATCTGGCAATACAGGTTTAATGAGATACCTTCCGGCGGCACTCTGTTTGGCGGTGGGCGGGATTGCCTTTTTCGGGCAAATGCTTTCAAAAGCGATTCAGCAGGCCATGAGTGAGGACAGTGTTCTCTACGCCCGTTGCAGGGGGTTAAGCGATCCTTATATTGTAGTGCGCTACGCTATGCCCCAGGCTATCATCTCTACGGTTCCGACATTTATGCAGATGATGGGAATGTGTATGGCGGGATCCGCCATAGTGGAAAACATTTTTTCTCTGCCAGGATTGGGGTATCGGATTGTAAACAGCCTGACAAATCGTGATCTGCCCGTGATTTACGCAACGGTGCTGTTCCTTGCTTTTGCACTGGTGATTTTCAACATTCTGGCAGACATTATCCAGCGCCTGCTCCAGACACGAAAGGGGGACCTGTAATGAAACATTTGAAATGGATAATTCCGGTCCTCATCATTATTTTTTGTTTTCTCGGATTTCTTATCGCACCACATGACCCGGAGGCGATGGATATTGTTAACAAGTATGCGCCATTCAGTGCAGAGTTCCCTTTGGGGACCGACCAGTTTGGTCGCTGTGAATTATCCCGACTTTTGTATGGCGGTTATGTGACCCTCGGTATTGTGTTGCTGGGCGGAGGCATTGTGCTTGTTCTTGGTACGCTGATCGGATTATGGCTGGGCAGAGCAAATGCCGCCAGAAGTTTGGTGTTCAGTAGCTTGCTGGACGCTGTGACAGCGATCCCACCTTTAGCTTACCTTATCATTTTTGTCGGGATATGGGGAAACAGCATCCCTACGATGCTGGTGGCGCTGACGGTCTCTCTGATTTTGAGGATGATTAAACTGGTCAAAACACAGACAGAGATTGAACTGGATAAGGCTTATGTATTGTGCGCGGTGTCCTCCGGGGCCTCCCGCAGCAGGGTGTTATTTGTCCATATCTTGCCGAACATTATCCGACCCTTGGTACATTTCCTCTGCCTATCCTGCGCGGAAATGATTATGAATATTTCGGCGTTTTCCTTTATCGGGCTAACCTTGGGCGATGATGTGATTGACTGGGGTTCGATGCTCTCCGAGGGGCGCAGTATGCTGATGACCCATCCATCGTTGCTTTTCCTGCCGATACTATTTATTTTCCTGTGTACCTTGGCCTTTAATTTGTTGGCAAAACAGTTGGAGGGAGGTGACGCGGCATGATAGAGGTCAAAAACCTGTCTGTTCAAACATCAAAAGGAGTCGTTCTGCTGGATCGTGTGGAGTTTACCTTGACCCCCGGTGTCTGTACTGGATTGACCGGTGCCAGCGGCTCCGGCAAAACCACACTCTTAAAGGCGCTGATGGGGGTATCGGATGGGGATGTATCCATTAACTCTGGACAAATATTGCTGGATGGAGAGGACCTGCTAAAAAAGCCAGAAAAAGTGCGGCGGGATCTCTGCGGGACAACTTTGGGCTTTATTCCGCAAAACCCGATGACTGCGTTTAATCTTCATGTGCCAGTTGGGACACAGATGACAGAAACATTTCGGAAACGGCTTCGATTAGACAAAAATGCTGCTCGCAAACTTAGTATGGATGTTCTGCAAAAGGTCAATCTTCTGGATACGGATCGGGTTTATCGTTCCTACCCCAGCCAGTTGTCCGGAGGGATGCTTCAGAGGGCAACTATGGCGATTTTAATTGGCCTTTCCCCTCGGTACATTTTTGCAGATGAGCCGACCTCCGCTTTGGATGAGGAAAACAAGGAGTATCTGATCCAGGTATTGATGCGGATGAAACAACAGGCAGCAATTCTGTTTGTGTCCCATGATGATGCAGCTATTCGCACTCTCTGTGATGATCTGCTTGTGATGCAGAGCGGCATCATTGTA
Organism: Lachnoclostridium sp. An14; assembly: GCF_002160755.1. Lineage (GTDB taxonomy): Bacteria > Bacillota > Clostridia > Lachnospirales > Lachnospiraceae > Lachnoclostridium_A. The sequence continues at coordinate 88,805 of NZ_NFLE01000012.1, read as the reverse complement.
GAGTATGGCACAACAGCAGATTTGTTTGCCGCCCCTCATAAGGAGTGGACAAAAGAGTTCGTGCGTTTGGCTATGGTTGAGGAAGGAGGTGGCTGGACATGGCAGAAATCCAAGTCCGAAATGTGAGCAAAGAGTTTCTGGACGCCTCCGGCAAGCCCTTTCGTGCGCTAAGAGACATTTCATTTACATGGGTAAAAGGGGAAAATATCAGTTTTACCGGAGAAAGCGGCAGTGGAAAAAGCACAATGGCCCGCCTCTTAATCGGTTTGGAACGACCCACCAGTGGCGAGATTTTGCTTGATGGCGAGAACATTGCCAAATGGAGTTATGGACAGTGGCGTAGCCATCGCACAAAGATACAGGCCGTTTTCCAGGATGCCACTGGCAGCCTGAACCGTAGGCTCTCCGTAGGGCATAACTTGGAGGAAGCATTACGCAATTTGACCAAATTATCTTTCGGGGAGCGTAAACAGAGAATTTTAGAACTGATGGATTTGACGGCCACCAGCAGAAAACTATTGGATACGCCAACCAAAAACCTATCTGGGGGTGAGCAGCGGCGCGTTGCACTGCTGCGGGCGCTGGCTGTGCGGCCTGACTATCTTATTTTGGATGAGTTAACCAGCGGACTTGATCTGATTTCTCAAAAGGCGATTCGGGAGGTCCTGGAGGCATACCATCGGGAATACCGGTGCAGTTATTTCCTTATCACCCACGATATGAAATTCGCCTATCGCCTGTCCCAGCGCATTTATGAGCTGGAAAGCGGGCAAATCGTTAATATCGGTCAATCTAATATTGACATAAATTTACAGGAAAGGAAGTAAACCATGAAAAAATCGAAACTTGCTCGTCTCATTGCGGCCATTTGTTGTTTCGCCATGCTCCTTACTGCTTGCAGCAGTAATCAGACATCTGCGGAGTCTGGCGGCGATGGATCAACTACGGCAGACTCTGAAAAGAAAGTGCTGACCTACGCTATTGGAGCAGAAACCACAGACCTCTCTACCCTTTACATGAATAACTCTCTTTATTGCACATCCAAGCTGGTGTATGAAAACCTGGTGGACTTTGACAATGGTGAGATTGTCCCCGGCCTGGCAGAGAGCTGGGAGTATAACGATGACCAGACGGAGCTTACATTCCATCTGCGCCAGGGCGTCACCTTCCACAATGGGGAACCCTTCAATGCCGAAGCAGTCAAGACAAATCTGGAACATAAGCAGTCTAACCCATCCTTTTACAGTTTGAAGGGCATTACTGACATTCAAGAGATTGAGGTTGTCGATGAGTACACAATCACGCTTCATTACGACCATCCGTTCTATGCCTACCTTCAGGATTTTTGCTGGCCGGATGTAAACCCCATGAGCGCGCCGGAGTACATTATCCCCGGTGACTTCCAGACTATCTCCGGTGTTGCAGGCACAGGCCCGTATATCTATGACGAGTATGTGGCCGGCGAGTACACTCGCTTTGTTCGGAACGAGGACTATTGGGGAGAAACACCCTATTGGGATGAGATTATCGTCAAATACATTCCTGACTCGACCTCCCGCCTCCAGGCTCTCCAGACCGGCGAGATTGACATGATCTACGGGGGCACGCTTCTGACCTATGAGGAATACGACCAGGCTCTTGCTATGGACGGGATTGACGGACAGATGGCCGAAAAAGATACCCGTGTGCAAGTAATCACCACCAATGCCACCAGCCCCTATTTGTCTGATATTCGTGTACGGCAGGCCATAGCCTATGCCATTGATAAAGAGGAAATGTCCGTAGCTATTTCTAACGGTTATGAACCTCCGGCAGACATCCCAGCCACCCGCGATACTCCCTATGCGGATGTTGAGTTAGAAACAACTTATGACTATAACCCGGATATGGCAAATCAGCTTCTGGATGAGGCTGGCTGGTTGATGAATGAAAGCACTGGTATCCGCGAAAAAGACGGAGAACCATTGAGTCTCTTGCTCACACTGGAGACTGGCAGCACATCCGTTAGTATGCCTACTGCCGAAGTCATCAAGAGCCAGCTTGCAGAAGTGGGAATTGATATTACGATTTACGGGACTGAGCAGATGCAGTGGTATGCCGATTATCTGGAAGGCAAGTTCGATCTGACCTTGTGGCATTGCCAGTACGCCTTTGCGTCTCCCCATTGCTGGTTTACTCCTATGGACAGCATGGTGCCGCAGACACCCTCGTTGCCTGGCATTGAAGGCTCTGACGAGTTCCTTGCTACCATCAAAGAATTGACTAATATGTCCGATGACCAAGAAGTTCGGGATACCTACACCTACTTATTTAACTACGATGTAGGTAATGTGTTGGATATTCCTCTTACTTATCAAAAGGATATGCTCGTTTATAACACTGATAAGATTGCAGGCTATACCTTCACAGGAACACCTTGCTTCTTCGATATTCTGTCTCTGGAACCTGCGGAATAAGGGAGGCAATGTAATGAAACTCCATGCGTCGGGAGAAGATTACCTGGAGGCTATCCTTGTTCTCCAAAAGAAAATGGGCATGGTGCGTCCAGTTGATATTGCCCGACACATGGGATTCACCAAGCCGAGCATCACCCACGCCATTACAACACTGCAGACCGGCGGATTTGTCGAGCGGGACGAGGACGGCTTCATTCGCCTGACCGATGTGGGCCGCGAGGTGGCCGAGCGCACCTATGAGAAGCACTGCTTTTTCACGGAAATGCTCATAGAGGCCGGCGTGGATCAAGAAACGGCTGAGGCAGATGCCTGCCGGATGGAGCACGCCATCAGCGAGGACAGCTTTCAGCACCTGAAGGTCAAGCGCCAGGGATAAATCTTGTTTAGAAAGGGCGGGCGGAGAAATCAGATCTTTGCCCGCCCTTTTTCTTTGTGTTAAAGCTGCAAAATTTTGATGGAAATAACCGCCTGATGGGAAAAATTGCCGTTCAGTCAAAATCCAGCGATCTTTGCCCTTTACACTTAATATGGCATTTTGAAGCCATATATGGGTAGAAAGAACGGGAGGGATGTCTATGAGACGGAGAAATCAAAATAGCAGAGGTAATTTCAAGTTACAACAGGCGGTCTTATTCCAGAGAGAATGAGGCCGCCTTTTCTTTTATAATCCGACAAAAATCAACAAAGTTTTCGGAACAACACTGCACCTAAGATGATTGGCAGGCCCGCCGCCAGCCCATAGCATCGGCGGGCTCGTGTGCAAAGTGTGGTCCAGATGGCAGGGAGCCAGAAGTGCATGATGGAAAGATGGATCATGCACATAAAGAGGTTCGTCCATCTGCTTACATTTCGACACACAGCTTACTTTACAATACGGTTCTTCCGCCGCCCTTTTCACGGGAGTAGGCGGGAACATCGCAAATCGAGCGATAAGCCTCCTCCTGCGGGCGCCGGAAGTCATGACGGACTTCTTTATGTGTATCACTCGGCCGGCAGCTCACCTTTGCGGTGTGCGGCCGGCCGCGTTTCTTTATATGGCAAGGCAAGATGCCCGTTAGTTCGGTGCCGGTCTCCGCCAAAGGTTCAAGAATTCCCTTAAAATTCTTGAACTATTTGGAGGATAAGGCCATGTGGCAACGAAATAATGGACGAGCAGAGGAAGAACTGCAAATCAAGTTTACAGGTTACTTAATCCAGGCAGTCAGACGAACCCAGCGGGATTATCTGAAGGCCCTTTATGCGTACAGCAATCAGGAGACCTTGACGGATACGATCTTTGCTGTGAGCCAGACGCTGGAGCAGGAAGTGATGGAGCGGCTGCCCCTCTGGGAGAAAATTGAGAGCGGTGCGCTCCTGTATGCCTTGAAACAGCTGGACGAGCGGGAACGGTATGTGTTCCTGGCCCGCGTGCTGGACAAGCGCCCATTCGATGTGATCGGTATGCAGCTGGGATTGTCGTATAAGGGCGCGGCCGCGGTGTATTACCGGGCTATCCGGAAGTTGAAGAAGAACATCGAGGGGGTGAACGGATATGACATTTGAACAGATGCTGCGGCGAGCCAAGGGCGGTGACCAAGAGGCCAGCACAAGCATTTTGCTCATGTACCGGCCCCTGCTGCTCAAGTATGCCGTGATTAACGGCAGACTGGACGAGGATCTGTACCAGGAGCTGTGCATCACGCTGATGCGGGCGATTGACCTGTTCCGGATTTAAGTCTATGAGAAAGGCCCTGAGATCGCTGTCTCAGGGTCTTTCCCGTGGGCTTAAAATGTATTTGCCACCTGAGAATACCTTGCGTTTCAAGCTTTTCCCGTTCAGCAAGTTTACAATTCATCTATTCCAAAAAGCAACTGGTCATAGTATAATAGAGCCAACGATAAAGTTCAATTTAGGGGGATATAACAATATGAAAAACAATAGATACTTAACTATTGGCTTATTAACAGGATTTATTGTCGGTGGTTGCATGGGTGTATTGGGATGGGCGTTTCTGCAAAATCTTTTTGCTATTCCTATTTGTGCGGGTATTGGAATGTTGATTGGAATTGTTATAGGTACATTGATTGATTATGGAAAAAATCATCAAGAGAAATAGCAAAAAAGCGTTATGCTTTTATACTCATCGAGCCACCCTGATCCAAACTTTCAAAATTGAGTACCAACCGTCCACCGGCAGCACCACCGAGCAGGAAATCATTGAGGCTCGCTGCTAATTCAGAAAGATTCGCATTGGTCTGGCCTATTGGAAACAGGCCTGTTCTGTGTTATACTAAAATCAATGAAGGGGGTGAAGGCGCGATGAGTCCATTGGAAAAGAAACGGATTGCAGCGGTCAAGACGGCTGACGCGATCAACGCCATTGAGGGTGCGCCGATTTCCAGCTATGCACGGTCACTGTCTGCCAGCTGGGCACGCGGTGAGTTGACGGGCGAACAGATGAAGCAGGCATTGCTGGCACATCACCGCCGGATCGCGGAGCAGGAGCGTCAGAGCCGTGTCTGATCCATACCTGTATGAAGATGTGCCTGTCTTGAAAAACAAGCTGGACATCAAAAATGAGAAAACACTGGATCGCATCGAGGCCGAGCAATCCAGAGCCAATATGATGCTGTTATACGAACAGGGCTTTCAAGACTTTTCTCCAAATGGCCTACGGGAGATCCACCGATGCCTGTTTGGCGACATTTACGAATGGGCCGGCCAGTACCGCATCATCAATATCGAAAAGCGGGAGAAACTGCTGGCAGGTCGAAGCGTTTGGTACAGCAACGATGACAGGATAGAGGAAGATCTCGACGAGGCTTTTAGGCGGCTGAGAAATACTCGCTGGGATGGCATCAGCCGGGAAGAATTTGTTCATCAGCTTACCAGCCTCTTTCCGCCAATCTGGCAGGTGCATCCCTTCCGGGAGGGAAATACCCGAACGGTTGTAATGATGATGACCTTTTTTGTGGAGTATCATGGATACTTTATGGATCAGGAGCTGATGGCTGCCAGTGCCGGTTATGTCCGCGACTCCTTTGTGATGGCCTCCCTGGATCAGTTTTCAGAATTTGAGCATTTGGAGCGCATTTTGCTGGACGCTGTTTGTGATGAGCCGATTGATTACAGTGCGGAAAGCCTGGAGGAGCCTGCCGAAGTACCGGAAAAATATCGCAAATACCAGAAGGAGCCCTATGTGCCGGAGCCGCATTACCGGCGTGAGGAATAAAAGAAGCGCACAGCGGAAGAAGATCCGTTGTGCGCTTGCTTTATTTTGGTGAGGTGCCTGGGGCAACGAATTTGTAGCCGTGGCCCCGCACTGTTTCGATAATACCGGCCCCCAGCTTGCGGCGGAGCTTGTAGACCATGCTGGAGATCCCGGTCCAGCTGGCGTCATAGGAGTCCGCCGCAACAGCTTCATAGATTTGGCGAGCGGTGAACACCTGCCCTGGCCGGCGGGCCAGCAGGAGAAGAATATCAAACTCCATCGGCGTTAGCTCCACCGTCTGGCCAGCCTGCCATACCAGCCTGCGCTGCGGGTCGATCTGCAGGGAGCCAAAGAGCAGCGGCGTGTCTGCGGAGGCAGCCACCGTGGAAAAATCTGCAATAGAAGAAAGAGCGGCGATTGCTTTATTAAAGACAGCATCATCGTTATCATCAAAAGACAGGATTACCAACTTCCCAAACGAATCACCTCCCTATAGTTAGAACTGCGATATAATAAGTTTCCTATTCTGCAGTCAGCCTTTTCTTGAAAGAGATAGTTCCAGAAATACTTGCGGCGGCACTGGCTACCACATGACTGATCAATACCGCAACCCAAATTCCATTTAGGCCGAACCCCAGATAGGAAAGTAAGTACGCCAAGGGCATCCGGACTACAATGTAATAGAAAATCATCAGAAACATACTCTTTGACGGTTTCCCCATCCCGTTAAGGGAACCTAAATAGCAATTTGTGACGGTGTTAAGAATATACCCAATGCTGACGATCAAAAAATATGTTCCAACAATAGCGGCCACATCCTCACTGCGGACGAATAGACCGGAAAGCTGTCTCGAAAAACCGACCACCACAACGGAAAGAATTACGAGCAGGCCACAGCCATATCCCAAAGCGCACTTTAGATAGTCCTTGGCCCGATCATAACGGTTTGCACCAACGCACTGTCCAATAATAGTGGTCAAAACCATGTTCAGTGCCATTGCCGGGTAGAAAAGAATGGTTTCCAGTTTTCCCGTTACTCCATAAGCTGCTATTGCGGTGACGCTATAGGTGCTGACAAGCGCCGTGAGGAAAGTCGTGCTAATTGCAGGGATACTTTGCTGGATGACAGAAGGGATTGCTTTCTGAATCAGGGGTAATACAGCATTTCTGTCAAACGCAGAAATTTTGAATGCAAACAGCTTTTTCTTTTTCAGATAGATCAGCATAAACAGCAGGCAGATGACCTGAGAAAGAAGTGTAGCAATCGCCGCACCGTGAAATCCGATAAAGTGAATAAAAATAGGATCGAGGATCGCGTTCAAAATTGTTGACACCAGCATGGCTACTGCTTGAAACATAGAATTGCCAAAGCTCCGCAAAACAGCGGTGAAGTAAAGGTAAAGGTAAACTGCAAGATACCCAAGTACATAGATGGCCAAATAGCTGTATGCCATATCATAAGTTTCGGCCGGAGTATTCAGCGCCTTCAAAATTGCAGGAAGAGACGCCTCAAGCAGAATCGTCACAAGGAGGGAGAAAGCTACCGCAACGCAGAAGGATGTGGCAATCAAACTCTCTGTCTTTTTCTTGTCCTTCGCGCCAATCGCCTGGGAGATCAGAATTGATACACCGTTAGTTGCGCCCATCGCAACGGAAGTCAAGATCAGGATGATGGGGGTGGAGTTTGTCAATGCGGCATAGGCTGTTTCTCCCAGCAAGTTCCCGATCCACAGGCTGTCCACAAGGTTATACATCATATTGAGGAACATGGCGGCAATCATCGGGAGCGCCATCGCCATAAGGCAACGCTTTGTATTCCCACCTACAAAATCAATTTTTGTTGGCATGATAAAAACTTCCTTTCTATAATTGAATGAAGAACATTCATATTTGAATGATATTTTATGGCTACTAAAACAGTAGCCAGTTACCAAATAAGAGGTATCAGTCTCCATGAACGGAAACAATAATTTTTGAAATCTTCTCCGAAGCACTCATATAATGCTTTTTCCTCTACCTTAATCCGAATTCCATAGCAGACTGCCAAAATTAGTAACACAATGAAGGGCGAAAAAGCAGAACGGAAACAAAAAGCATTTCCAAGCATACTCAACATTGTTCCGGCATAAGCGGGATTCCTGATATATCGGTAAACGCCGGTTGTAACCAACTGCTGGTTGCTGCCTGTTTTGACAGCAAGCGTAAAGGAATGCCGCAGGCTCCAGACCGCAAAAGCACGCAATGTCGTGCCTATTAGAATTAAAGCCACACCCACATAGTAAAAAATATGAGGGAGAAGTATTTCTCCAGCTATTTGCGTAAATTGTTGGCTCCTGAAATAAGGGCTGAAGTAAAAACTTCCCCAACACCCCAACATAACAATCAGAAGCGTTCCATAATCACTATTTTTCTTATCCAGCCTTCTCAACCAGCCCCTAAAATTGTAGATCCAGATTCCAACTTCTACTAACATCATGTAGCTTATGGCATAAATGAAAGTGTAATATTCATGTAAGTTTGTAAAGCATGAAGGGTCATTCATTATAGCTCCTCCGTATGTGAATGAAAACTATTCAGTTATTGACCTTTGAATATCCCCCGCCCGATAGCAGGGGATATTTTTCAAAGGCGAAGCGCATATATGAGAAATTCTCGAATCCGCTTTGATTTATCTTCTTGTGTCAGTTCGTCCGCCAACAGGATGCCAAGCTGTCCATATACACAAAACATCGCAGCAGCCTGCAAATCATCAATCTGGATCTCACCGTTTTGCTGGGCCCGCTGTAGCAGCTTTTCCACAGGCGGAACCAACTTCTCACATACTTTTAGAGAAAGCTGATCGTGGAATTTCTTATTTTCGGCCTGGTGAAAAACTGAATAGTACTTTGTGTCCCGATCTTCCATCGTGGCAGGCATATCTTCGATGATCTGCCGCAGGGACTTGTGATCGTCCTTTTCAAAGCCAACAAGCTGTTCCACCAGAACATCTGCATACTGTTCAATCGTGCTGTCAAATAGCGCCTCTTTGGACGGAAAGTATCGGTAGCATAGACCTTGAGCAACGCCGATTGCTTTTGCTATATCTGTAATCGAGGTTTTTTCATATCCATTTTCCCCGAACAATTTGAGGGCAGTATCCAAGATCTCTTGCTTGCGTGCTTCTGGTTCTTTTGTAATCCGCATAGTCCGAGCCTCCTTTCTTTTTATAATAGCACGCCCACGCTAAAGAATCAATGATTGAATATCACTCATTTTTGAGCCATAGCAATACAGGCCGTATTTCCAATCTGCTCCCACGACACATTATGAAAATATTCTGAAAGCATCGAAACGATTTCTGTTTCAGAGTATATCTTCACATCGCCTTCTTTGCTATGGCGCATATAGAAATTCATTATCACGCGCCCTACAAATGGTTGCCAGCAATCCCCCATCAGGAAGGTCCCTTCCGGCTTCAAAACACGATGCACTTCCTTTAATACATTCTGCGGAGCTGGGTAATGATGAAAAGAGTCATTGCAGTACACAACATCAAAAGTGTTATCCGGGAAAGGGAGTGACTCACTATCTCCCAGTAACAGCTTGACTTGTTCCGGAAGTTTTGACTTAGCAACAGCAAGCATTTCCTCCGACAAGTCGATGCCGCACAATTCTTTATGGGTATCCTTCTGAAAAATGAGTTTCAGCATTTCACCAGTCCCACATCCTAAATCCAGAGCAGAGTGGAAAGGAATGTGTGACAGCTTTTCCAGCAGAATAGGATAAAGGGAGCGGGCGTGCTGGCCCTTAATATCTTTATCGTAGGTGGCGGCCTGTTGGTTAAACGCTGCTTTTGAGTTTTCTTTTATGGTATTCATGGCTCAACCTCCTTCTATCAATAAGTATAGCACCATTTGTGAAAATGTCAATGAATAATTTTCATTCATAAATTGGGAATACGAATTTTGCAAAGAGAAAAAACTGCTTCACAGCAATTCCCCATCTTTCAAATCGAATTCACAAACACCAGAAGGAGCCCTGTGTGCCGGAGCCGTATTACTGGCGTGAGGAATGAAAGAAGCGCACAGCGGAAGTAGATCCGTTGTGCGCTTGCTTCATTTTGGTGAGGTGCCTGGGGCAACGAATTTGTAGCCGTGGCCCCGCACTGTTTCGATGATGCCAGCCCCCAGCTTGCGCCGGAGCTTGTAGACCATGCTGGAGATCCCCGTCCAACTGGCGTCAAAGGAGTCCGCTGCAACGGCCTCATAGATCTGGCGGGCAGAGAACACCTGCCCTGGCCGGCGGGCCAGCAGGAGCAGAATATCAAACTCCATCGGCGTCAGGTCCACCGTCTGGCCGGCCTCCCGGACCAGCCTGCGCTGCGGGTCGATTTGCAGAGAGCCAAAGAGCAGCGGGGCGTCTGCGGAGGCGGCCACCGTGGACAAGTCTGCGACTGAAGCAAAGGCCGATATTGCTTTGCTAAAAAGGGCTTCTTTATCGTCCCTAAACGATAGAATTATAAACTTCCCAAGCAGCTCACCTCCAGTCATTCAAACTTCGCCCGCTTATTATCTTTTGGATCGTGCGGGGCGAACCATCAACAGGACGATGCCCGCGGCCAACAGTATGCACTGAACGATAAGAACTGCGGCCGGCATAGAGAAGGCGGGGTCTAAAGTACCAAGTGCTAGAGGGTACTTGCTGAAAAAATGTCCGTTCCAGATTCCCAGGGCGTCGGGCAGCGGCAAGGCCATACACAGGAAGGGTACCGCCATCCACACATACACCAGCCAGGGCCGGATCTGCCCCAGCAGCCAGCCGCTCCCCAGTGCGAACACAAGGGCGGGCAGAAGGGTCGCCAGAGCCGGGAGCAGAAGACTCCCCCAGCCGTACCAGTGGAACATGCGGCCGTAGAACACCGCCGCCTCTCCCATGCACAGCAGGCTCAGCAGCACGCCGCCCGTCAGGGCCGCGGCGCACCGGGCCAAAGCGTACTGCCTGGGCGGCATCGGCGTAGCGTCCATGAGAACTGCCGCCCGCCGGGCCTTGGGCGAGGTATAGAAGGTCAGAAAGAACAGCATCCCGATCCACAGCAAAGGCAGCATGCGGGAGAGATAATCCCCAAAGCTCCAGGGAGAGAAGGGGGCGGTGTGGGATACCCCCAGGATGGTCACGGCATGGAGCACCAGCGCCCCGTAGAGAAGCAGCACAACCGCCAGCCCGATAAAAAACTTGTTCCACAGCAGCCTGCGGCATTCATATCGAAAAATCTTACGCAAGGTTCAAATCCTCCTCCGTCAGCCCGCAGGCATCCAAAAATTCCTGGTAGGTCAGATAGGGATACATGGGGTCCAGCTCCCGGTTGAACAGGTCATGGAGGATCTGATCCATGGCCTCCTCGCCGCCCACCAACTGCTCCGCTTTCCAAATTTTCAGGGGCATCTCATTGTACTGCCGAACCTGAGACAGACTGTTGGAGATGGCAAGCTGCACCTGCGCCGGCAGCATCTCCAGATATTCGGGATTGCGCACATAGAAGTTCAGGTAGTAGTCATCTACCGCTTTCTGCCACTGATCCACATAATGCTCCTGGGCATATTCCTCGCCGTACAGATCCTTGACGATACGGTAGGTGGTGTAGACAGTCAGTCCCTCGGCAGACCAGGGGCTGGTGGGATCGGAGGTATCAAACATGTTGCCCAGGCCCCACCACTGGTGCACCAATTCGTGAATCATCACTTCGCCTGCGCCCCCGCCCTTTTCGGTGTTCCCCAGGTTGGCGGCGGTAAAGTCCGCCTCATCCAGCAGGCTGGCCCCGGTGGTGGCGTAGCCGCCGCCGGCCACCCGGCTCTGGATAAGCTTGAGCGTTTCACCTGTACCAAAGGACAAGGAACCATAGTGCTCAGTGCAGTAGTCCACCACTTCCTTCACCGCGTCCACGGCTTTGGCGGCCTCCATGACGGCCTGATGCTTGTGACCGTAGTAGAACTGGATGGTCATGCCGCCGGCCTCAATGTCCTCCCGGATATAGTCCCCGGCGTAGAGAATGCCGCCGGCGCCGTTGTGTTCATACCGCCATGTTCTGGTGCCGTCCTCGTGTTCCGCGACGACCTCCGCCGCGCTGGAGCCGAAGGGAATCGCCAGCATATTTTCCGGCAGGGTGATCTCAATTTCAGCGGGATAGCCGGCATCTCCGGGCATGACATTCATCACACGGGGCGAGAGGGCCGAGTTCTCCAGGCAGAGGTATTCGCGGCTCAGCTCCTTGCCGCCCTGCATGGTGGGCATGCTCTCCTGGGGGAATCCGCTGTACTCCATGGTCAGCTCCACTTCTTCCTCTGCGGGAATGGTGACTTCCAGCAGAGCCTCGTTATACTCCTGGTAGTCGCTTACCGTGAAGGGAACGTCAGCGCCGTTGGCTTTCACATTGGAGATGGCGTAGCCCGGGTTGACGCCGAAGGAAATGCTCTGCTCCTGGCCGGAGGTGTTCCGGAACTGGTAGGAGGCCCGGCCCGTCACGGTGCCGGCATCGGTGTCCGGAAACACCTGAGCGGTGCGGCGGACAAAGGTAACGCCCTCGGCATAGGGGATCTCATAGAAGGACATCACCGTTAAATCCGGGTTGCTGTGGTCGATAAAGGGCTGGGCGGCATAGGCGGCGCCGGAACAGGCCAGCAGCGCCAGGGCGATCACCGGGCGGTAGAGCCGCCGGACGCTCCGGGCCAGGGAGCCGAACACGTCCTTCCCATACTGCCGGATGCAGAGATAGGAGACTGTCCAAACCCCGGCCAGTGCAAGGAGCCAGGTGAAACGCATCCAGGCCACCGACCGGAACACACGGAGGTTGGAGAAATCATCGGACAAAGCCCACACGCAGGGATTGAGCCAGCATAACTGCCATTCTGCCGCCCACACCGTCAGGCTCAGGGCGCAGAAGGCGATAAACAGGACGATGGACAGATCCGCCCGGCGGGTGAACTGGTAGGCTGCGGCCGCCGCCAGGATGCCCAGGGGCAGCGCCAGCCCCATGAACAGCAGATAGGCCAGCACATAGTTTGCGCCGGTGAACACGGCGCCGATCAGCCCCACGCTGATGGGCAGCCAGACCAGCATCGTGAGGCCCACCGTCAGCACCGCGGCCATCAGCAGGGCCAGCAGGCGGGTCAGGGCCGTGGTCAGAGGGGACACCACCGCGTCGGTGAGAATGTCCACCCGGCTGCGGCAGGCCCGGTCCAGCTCAAAGATGGTCAGCAGGCCGAAGAGGATGGCGCCGGCCACACCGCCGGCAATCGCGGGGTTTGCCAAATACATGGAGAGCATGGTGGTGGATGTGGCGGGTTTGTAGAGTACCAGCCCCAGCGCCGGGGAGAGGACCGCCAAAGCCATCATCAGCCAGGTCAGGCGGCTTTGCAGCAGCCGCTTCAGTTCCAGGGGAAAGAGCCGCATTGTCTTCATTGTACCGCCTCCCTGGAGATCAGATAGAGGTAGGCGTCCTCCAAAGAGGGCTCCTCCGCCTGGGCATAGGGCGGCAGCTTGTCCGCCACGGCCCGGCAGCGGATACCCTGGCTGGTGTTCACCCGGGCGGTGATGTGCAGCCCCTGCTCCAGCGTCTCATCCTTCTCCCAAAAGACGCCCACATGGCCGGCCGCCGACTGGATCAACTGCTCCGGCGTGCCGGTGAACAGGATGGTCCCGTGGTGGATGACCACGATCTGGTCGCACACCGACTGCACATCCTCGATGATGTGGGTGGAGAGCAGCACCAGATGCTCCTCGGCTGTGCGGGAGAACAGGTTGCGGAAGTGGATGCGTTCCTCCGGGTCCAGTCCCACAGTGGGCTCGTCAAAGATCAGGAAGGGGGGATTCCCCAACAGGGCCTGGGCGATGCCCACCCGCTGGCGCTGGCCGCCGGAGAGGGTGCGGATCTTGGATTTTGCCTTTTCTTCCAGATTGACCGCCTGTATTGTCTTTTGGATCGCGGCCTTTGGATTTGAGATCCCTTTGAGTGCGGCCATGTAGTCTAAAAACTGGGTGACCGTCAATTCATCGAACAAACCGAAGTCCTGGGGGAGATAGCCGAGACTGGCCTTCAACTGGCTCTCGACCTTGGCCAGCGGCACCCCGTTCAGCAGGATGTTCCCCCCGGTGGGCTGCAGGGCCGCCACCAGCAGCTTCATCAGGGTGGATTTGCCCGCCCCGTTGGGGCCCAGCAGACCGATGAGGCTGGGGGATTTTAACTCCAGGTTCAGCCCCTTCAGGGCCTGCTTCCCGCTGGGGTAGGTCATACTGACGTTTTGAATCTTGATTTCCATATTGTCGGATTCCTTTCTGCTTGGGATGATGAAAGAATACCAGGGCAATATGGAGTGAAGATGGAGGGAATTTGTGATTTGTATGGAGAAAGGCAGAAAACAGGGCAGGCCACCGGCCTGCCCCGTTCTAACACTATAAAAGATGTTTTTTCACCCAGCTATCCAGTAAGGCCATCTGTTCCTCTGTGTGGAACCAGTGCTCACCGCCCTCCAGGACGGTGAGACCGGCGCCGTGCTCCGCCGCGAACTGCTCCACACTCTGACGGGACACCAGATGGTCGCCCCCGGCATAGAGGATTTCCGTGGGGACCTGCCAAGCGATGGGATGCTCCCGCACATAGCACAGGTACGCCCAGGACAGGGTCTCCCCGAAGTCTGTGGGGACCTCTCCCCGTTCGCATAGCGCCTGCTCCGACACACCGGCCCAGGCCATCATGTCCAGGATCAGCCGTTCCATGTCCAGCACCGGCGACACGAACAGCGCCCTGTCCGGCGCCTGATCCCCCAGGGCCAGCATGGTGAAATAGGCCCCGATGCTGTTGGCCAGGAGAATGATGTGCTCATACTGCCGGCGGGCCTCGTCATAGGCGGCCGCGATCTGGGGTGCCGCCTCCCAGGGAAGCTCCCCCCGGTAGTCCACCCCCAGCACGTCGAAACCGGGGCAGACGGCCCGGAAGCGGTCTGCCTCCCCGGCGCTGCCGCCTTTGCCGTGGACATATAAAATTGCGCGTTTCAAACCTGTTCACCTCCGTCCTCAGCCTGTGGACTGTCTGCGGCCATACGGTCCATCCGTTCCTGTACCTCGGTAAAGAACCGGGACAGGTGGAACCCGTCCGCCACCGCGTGGTGGATGTTCATGGTCAGCGGCATGACCAGCCTGCTGCCCTCCGCCTCGTACTTGCCCCAGGTGACCACCGGGGCCAGAAAGTCCCCCTGGTCAAACACATGGACATCGAAGTGGCGGTAGCGAACCCAGGGCAGACAGGACACATCGAAGTGATTCGTTGGCTGCCCTTCCACCACGCCCCGGAGTTCCCGGTACTTTTCCCGGTCCTCCAGAAAACGGGCGTGGAATGCCGGCAGGTCCTCCATGTAAGGCGTAACCAGCTTGGTGAAGTTCCCGTCCTCCGGGTGGAAGTGGGCATAACTGGGGGAAACAAAGTCCCAGCGGATCAGGTTTCCATCCTGGTCCCAGCCCAGTTTGAACTCCTCATGGGCGTTGATCACCCGGGATACCACCCAGATCATGGCCGGATAGAACTTCATGCCGCGCTGCTTGACGAACCGGACCAGCGGCGTCACATCCATGTCCACCGTCAGGCTCATGACCACTCGCATGTGGTCCATATAAAACTGAAACAGATCGCCTCTCGGCCAGGTGCTGAAATCAACCTTTTTGTAATTCATCTCAATACTCCTTTGCATGATTGTTTTCCCGTTTCATCATGCAAGGCCATTGGGATGGGGTATTTCCGTTTGCTCCATACAAGCCATCCAGCTCAAGCCTTGCATGGAGCCGCATCAAGTCCGCGCTTCATTCGTTCACCTCCTCAATGAACCGGGCGCAGGATGCCCTTTCCGGCAATCCAAAAATGAGATGTTTTTTTCCAGATATCTGCCTTGTAGCCACAGGTGTGAATCAAAATCGTCTGTTCCGCAGGCACCCTCACTTCCATTGGATCATCTATGCTTATCCTATCATATTCCCGGCGGCAAGTCCAGAAACAGCGTCCGTTTCAAACCGCACCGCAGCCCGCACCCCGTCCTCTGTATTTTCGATGGTACATTCCGCCCCATGTCGGGCTAAAATCATTTTCACCAGATACAGCCCCAGGCCGCTGCCGCCGGTAGCCCGGTTCCGGGAACTCTCTTCCCGGTAGAAGGCCTCGAACAGATGCGGCAGGGCGTCTTCTGAGATGCGGGCCCCGGTGTTCTCCACCGTCAGGGCTGGGCTGCCGTCCAGCAGGCCGCACCACACCCGTACCTCCGCCCCTTCCGGCGAGTAGAGGGATGCGTTAGAGAGCAGATTGCCTGCTACCCGACCCAGCAGAGAGGCATCCCCGGTGATAACGATCCCCGGCGTCAGGTCCTGCACCAGCCGCTGCTCCTTCTGCTCCAGAAGCGGCGCGTCCAAGGCAAGCTGGCGCTCGATCAAGGCGGACAGCTCTACGGGCTCCCGCTTCACAGCCACAGAGCCGCTTTCCATACGGGAGATCGCCAGCATCTCCTGCACCAGATTTTCCATCCGTCCCGTTACCCGGAGCGAGCGAAGCAGGTACTTGTCCCGGTTCTGATAGACGCCAACCCCCTCCAGCATGCCGGAGAGCTGCCCCTTCAGAATGGTCACCGGAGTTTTCAGCTCATGGGAGGCGGCGTTGAAGAAGGCCATCCGCTGGCGGTCCAGCTCCCGTTCCCGTTCCACCTCACCCCGGAGCGCCCGATTGGCGTTCTCCAGGTCGGTGAGAGCGGTGTCCAGCCGCCGGGCAAGCTGATCCAGACTGCGGCCCAGCTTGCCGATCTCGTCCTTGCGCTTTTCACCGCATTCCCAGTGGAAGTCCAGCTCCGCCATTTTCCCGGCGATCCCGCTCATGCGCACGATAGGCAGGGTGATGTATCGGGAGTAAATCAAGGCGCACAGCAGAGAAAATACCAATAACACCATCAAAAGCCAGGGGGCTATCTGGATCAGCGCCCGCACCGCCAGATTTTCCACTTCGATCCGCGGGGTGACATAGAGGGTATAGCTTTCGTTCTGGCCTGCAAACACCACCTCGGCGGTAATGGTAGCCTGCTCCGACATGGTGACCGCTACCGTATCGCCTTCCCGGATGTCCTGGCTGTGATAACCGACGGTGCTTTCCTGCTCTGAGGTGGTGACTACCATGGTATCATCCTCATACACAGCCTGCACCGTCAGCTTGGCCCCTGTGTCCACCAGGCGCCCGTCCGGCCCCACCAGCATGGCGTTGGCCCCGGAGGTAAGCACAAAGTCATCCAGCAGCTCGCCGCAGTCTGCGGGCGTCGTCTCCGCCAGTTTCCCCACCAGGGCGTCCACCTGAGCGGTCAGGTCATCATTCACGACGGCGGTATAGGTGCTGGGGGAGGCCCAGGCGATAAAGCTGAAGGTGACCGCCCCGGCCGCGAGCAGGACGCCGGCGGTAATGAGAAAGATCCGGGCTGTCAGGCTTTCAGTGATCCTCTTTCGCAGCACGGTAGCCCACCCCCCTTACAGTATCAATATAGTTCCGCCCCAGCTTGTGGCGGAGGTTTTTGATGTGGCTGTCCACCACCCGTTCGTCCCCATAGAAGTCATAGCCCCACAGTTTCGCCAGCAGCATCTCCCGAGTGAACACCCGGCCCGGAGCGGCTAAGAAGGTGTGGAGCAGTTCAAACTCCCGGGCGGTCAGGTCCAGGAGCTGACCGTCCAACAGGGCCTCCCGCGTGTCGAGATCCAAAGTCAGGTCCCGGTACCGCAGGCGGCTGTCTTCCCCGGCGGTTCCACGGCGGCGAAGGATGACCCGGATCTTTTCCAGCAGCACCGGCATAGAGAAGGGCTTGGTCACATAGTCGTCGATGTCCATGCCGAAGCCCCGGAGCTGCGATTCTTCCCCGTCCAGAGCGGTGAGCATCAAAATGGGGATCTGTGACTGCTGGCGAATCAGCTCGCAGACCCCAAAGCCGTCGATCTTCGGGAGCATAAGGTCCAACAAAACCAGGTCGAAAGGCTGTCCCCCAAACAGGGCCAGGGCTGCCACGCCATCCCCGGCCACGGCGGTCTGATAACCGGCATCCTCCAGGTAGGCGCGTAGCAACTCCTGAATATCCGGCTCGTCTTCAACAATTAGAATGCGTTTCATTAGTAATCACCCAATCGAAGTATATCATGGGATTGTGAATTTATCATGGAGAAAAGAAAGTAACCATAAAAGAAACGCACAGCGGAAGGAGATCCGTTGTGCGCTTGCTTTATTTTAGCGAGGTGCCTGGGGCAACGAATTTGTAGCCGTGGCCCCGCACTGTTTCGATGATGCCAGCCCCCAGCTTGCGGCGGAGCTTATAGACCATGCTGGAGATCCCCGTCCAGCTGGCGTCAAAAGAGTCCATGGCAACGGCCTCATAGATCTGGCGGGCAGTGAACACCTGCCCTGGCCGGCGGGCCAGTAGGAGCAGAATGTCAAGCTCCATCGGCGTCAGGTCTACCGTCTGGCCACATTTCCAAACCTGGCGTTGTTTCGGGGCAATTAGTAATGGCCCAAAAAGGAGCGGTTCCTCCGAGGAAACAGCCATAGTAGAAAAGTCAGTGATAGATGCCAGGGCCAATACCGCCTTGCTAAAGAGCATACTTTCGTTGTCATCAAAAGATAGAATTATAAACTTCCCATGCAGATTCCCCCTTTGAACAAGAAATTATATATTTTTAAATTGCAAAATCTTTCTAAAAAGTCCGATTATCCCCTAAAACACTGTATTTATCGTATTTTTTGAGGACTTCAAACTTTGAATTTACCACGAATTTACTACAAACGAGCAAGCCTTGAACTCGATACGAAGTCCCAGCTCTGATAGATATGGTACAGCACATCAGTATTGATAAACTAAAAATTGAATATCGCAAGTAGATTATGGAACGCCGATATTGACGTTCCTTTTCTATTTCCAGCCGTTCAGAAATGGACGGCTTTTTCTATATCCAAACGAAAGGAGAATTTAAAGCTATGAAAAAGATATTGAAGCGATTAGCCACAGGCTTCCTTGCCTTTGCAACTATCGCTACCGCTTTGCCGACAACGGCAGTCCACGCTTCCGAGAAGCAATACTGGACAGAAAGTGCCGAGCGTGTCGGTATCGTTGAAAAAGTGATGAATGACGGCTCTATCGGTTCGACGTTCAATGAGGGCTATATGAAAGTTGAGGGTGAAACTGCCTATCGAGTTTAAGGCTTGCTCCTTTTACGAAAGGAGCTTCCTGTAATGGCAAAAGAAGTCAGACGAGATAACAAAGGACGTATTTTACGCACAGGAGAAAGCCAGAGAGCCGACGGAAGATATTTATATAAGTGTACCAACGCATTAGGAGAACCTGTTTCGCTTTATTCATGGAAACTCGTTCCCACAGACAAGATACCAAAAGGAAAACGTAAGGATATTTCCCTACGAGAAAAGATTGAACAGTTGCAGAAAGACCTTAATGACGGTATCGACCCTACGGGAAAGAAAATCACGGTATGCCAGCTCTATGACAAAAAGAACAGCCTTAGAAAGAATGTCAAACGCAATACGGTAAAGGGACGTAAGCAGTTTATGAACCTGCTGAAAAAAGACCCTTTAGGAAGCATGACGATTGATACTGTAAAGCTGTCCGACGCTAAAGAGTGGGCAATCCGTATGAGTGAAAATGGTGTGGCGTACAGTTCTATCCGCAATTACAAGCGTTCCTTGAAAGCGTCGTTCTATCTTGCAATACAGGACGACTACATCAGAAAGAACCCGTTTGATTTTAAGTTGAGCGACGTTCTGGACGACGACACCGAGGAAAAGGTAGTTTTGACACCAGAGCAGGAAGCCAGCCTATTGTCCTTTATGCAGTCAGATAAGACGTACCGCAAGTATTATGATGAGGTCGTCATACTGCTGGAAACAGGCTTGCGTATTTCTGAATTTTGTGGATTGGACTTAAATGTAGCTGTTGACATGCGTAACAGGTCAATCCTTGTAGAACACCAGTTGCTAAAGGATAAGGAAATCGGTTATTACATTTCCACACCTAAAACAAAGAATGGTAGCCGACAAGTGCCAATGAGCAAAAAGGCTTATGAAGCATTTAAGCGAGTTATCAAGAACCGTGAGAAAGGTATATCGTTTACAGTAGATGGTTACAGCCGTTTCCTGTTCCTTAATCAAAAAGGATTGCCTAGAGTAGCCACGAATTATGACGGTATGTTAAGAGGTCTGGTAAAGAAGTATAACAAGACACATGATGAACCTTTACCGCACATCACACCGCATACATTCCGTCATACGTTCTGTACGAATATGGCGAATAAAGGAATGAACCCAAATACATTACAGTATATCATGGGACACGCCAATATCACCATGACGCTGAATTACTACGCACACGGTTCTTATGCTTCTGCAAGGTCTGAAATGGACAGGCTTTGTGCATAGTGGTAAAAAGAGTATTTACCACAGAATTTACTACTTCCGAACGGTAAAATACATAGAGATATAAAAATCTATGTGAAGTGCTTGACCCTATGAAAAATGCCTTAGAAGCCTGTAAAATAAGGCTTCAATGGCATTTAAGAAGATTTAAAAAGATAATAGGAATTTATGATAAGATTTTCCATTAAAAGGAGTTACAACTCGTTAATAATTTCTGTGATCGCCATATTGCGTATCCGTTTTGAGGGTGCGTAAGCTGCCAGGAAAGCTGCCGCAAAATCGAACAGAACGATAATACAGAGCAGTGATACTGGCAAACTCCAAGCTGTACCGAAATACCTTGTAAGCAACATGATGTGCAAATATCGGCTCAAAAGCAATCCGGCTACGCAACCCACTACAAGGCCAGAAATGGCATAGGTGAGGGATTCCGCTGTAATCATGCGCGCAAGCTGACTGCCATCCATTCCAACCGCCCGCATTGCGCCATATTGTTTGATGCGGGCTGTCACACTCATCGAGATGCTGTTGATGATATTGAACAGCGTGATCATAGCGATAATTGCAAGGAAACTGTATAGCACAAACTGTGCAGCCAGGTAAGTTGCCGCATCTTCCTGATTGCTTTGCCGCAAATCATCAAGAATAATATCGCTGCTAACCAGGTTGTTGATTTGCCGGATCGTCTCATCGTCTGCATCGGCATCCAACTGTATGCCAATCAGGCTGTAGTTTGTTTCGCCTGTCAGCCATTCAAAGGTTTCGGTAGAACAGATTACACTGTATTCGCTGGAATATACGCCATCGGAAACGGCGCAGGTAATGGTGACTTCCTTTCCGTCAATCTGAATCGTATCCCCAACCTGTAAAGGATTGTCTTTGTTGCTGATCGTCATAACCTGCCCGCTGTTCCCGTAGATGGCAGACAAATCGCCTTCAACCACACTATCTGCTGCGCTATCCAGCAAATAGTCTGTATAAGACATGAGATTAACATGGTCGATCCCTTCTCTGGAGGATGTGGCAGGGACATTTTCGAGGTATGCAATACCATAGGCATCTTCCACATGGGGAATTTCCTGAATTTCATTCAACAGATCCGGTTCCAGCAGAAGGGCATTTGCATACCCGTTCAAAGTAACATCCGGCTGCCAGGATCGCAGGGACGGCACCAATTCACGAGCAAAATCCAGTCCCACAGAGAAGCAAAGAAACAGGATGATACTCAGAGAAAAGCTGGCCGTCATAAGGAACCAGTTTTTCTTAGAAGCAGTTGCATGATGAACACCTAATGTCCATTCGACCTTTCCAAATAGCAATCTCGTCGTATGGCGTGTCGCAGGGAGCGTCTCGCTGTTGCCGGAAACGGCTGCCATTGGAGATACCTTTGCCGCACGTTTTGCGGGAGCCTGCGCCGCCAGCAGAACTGTCACAAGGCCCACCACTGCGCCGCTTATCAGTCCAATCGGGCTGAGTGCAAAGACCGGAGTACCCGCAAATTCACCGCCAATCCCGTAGCGAAGCAACGCACAGACGGCCCATGTGATGACTGTACCTACGATAAGGCCAATCGGGATTGCTGTTTTGCACCAGTTAAGCGCCTCCAGCCTTACAAATCGAATCACCTGTTTGCGGCTTGCACCGATGCAGCGCATCATGCCAAAGAACTTCGTTCGCTGCGCCACCTGGCTGTTCATGCTGCCGGAAATCATTAGCACTCCGGCCAACAGAACCATGATAAACAGAATGGCCGCCAATCCGTAGACGTTTTGCATGGACTCGTTGCTGCTCTGCCCGGCAAGTCCCATAATAGCGGTATTTTCACGGATGCTTCCTTCTGGCAGGCTATACTGTGTTTGAATTTCAGCAATGGCGTCGGCAGCTTTTGCCGCACTCTGAAACTGCATATAGCAGGCAGGGGCATAGTCCGAAACGCCATTTTCGTTCATCAGTGATACGAAAGCATCCTTTGTCATATAAACAGCAACCAAATATGTCTGCCCTTCGTAATACTCCTGATCGTCTGAACCAAAGCCGGAGATAGTAAGATCCACATTTCCTGCCGGTGTTTGAACTGTCACAGAATCACCCAACTGCACATCCAGTGCAAGTTTGGCATTTGAACTGAGTACCACTTCCTGGTCACTCTGAGGGAAAGCGCCTTCCTCCATGCCATCGGCCAACTGCGCCAGATAGGTTTCATCCGTACCGTATAGTGTTGCTTTTCGCTCGCCTATGGTATAAGGCTGGTCGGCATCCTCATTGAACACCGCTGACCATCCAACGGCAGTGACATCGGGGCGGTTGCTGATTTCTTCGGCAATCTCATCCGAAATATTGTTCACCTGGATATGCCAGTTGCCATGTTTAGCCTGCATGGTAACCGTTTCGCCTCGGATAATCATATCTGCGGCACTAAAGATTGTGGTCACAAGCAGGACGGAAATGATGATGCAAAGAATCATCATTCGATTCTGGCGTTTCCGCACCTTTGCAGAAATCGGGATCAGGCTCAGATAGCTTTTCATTCTTTGCACCTCCCAAAATCAGTCACCACACCGTCCGACACCCGCAAAATGCGGTCAGCGGTTTGGGCGATGCTCTGGCTGTGCGTAATCATTACGATGGTCTGTTCGTACAGATGTGAAGCCTCTTTCAGCAGAGCAATCACCTCACTGGTGTTTTGAGTATCCAGGTTGCCGGTCGGCTCGTCGGCCAGAATCAGGGCCGGACGGGTAATCAGTGCGCGGCCTATCGCTACACGCTGCTGCTGGCCGCCGGAAAGCTGGCTGGGCAGATGGCGGCGACGTTCTTTCAACCCCAGCACTGTCAGCAGTTCTTCCAGATACTTCTTATTTGGCTTCTGGTAGTCCAGCAGCACCGGGAAGATGATGTTCTGCTCCACCGTCAGTTCCGGGATCAGGTTGAAGCTCTGGAAGATGAAGCCGATGTTCCGCCGCCGGAATACCGTCAGGTTGCGTTCCTTCATCGAGAAAATATCCTTGCCGTCGATGAACACTTTCCCGGAAGTGGGGGTATCCAGTGCGCCGATCATGTTCAGCAGCGTACTTTTACCGGAGCCAGACTCACCGACAATCGCAACGAACTCGCCCTTGGGGACGGAGAAAGTCGCCTGTTTCAAAGCGTGGACCGTAGCTTCGCCGGTCCCGTATGTTTTAGAGATATTCTTGACCTCTAACAAATTCATATCAGATTACACCTCTTTCTGTCTTGGTATAGAAAGAGTAGCACGTCAACCCTACTGCATTATGACAGCGACCCTACAATTTTGTAGGAATTGCAATTAAAAAAACAGCGACCTTGATGGAACCATCAAGGTCGCTGCCTGTATAGCTGAATTATTTGAAGACTGATTGTGCCTGATCTTCGGTGATATAGCCGTATTTTACCATTTGTCTGACCACATATTTCTGCCGTTGCTCCGCCAAGGCCGGGTTTTCTGTTAAGGAGTACACAGAGGGAGCATTGGGAATGCCCGCCATAAGGGTACACTCATAATTTGTCATCTCAATGGGCGCTTTATTCAAATATCCTTTACAGGCGTCACCAATGCCGTAATAGCCATCCCCAAAATATATGGAATTGACATACAGCTCCAGGATTTCGTCTTTCGTGTAGGTGTGTTCCAACTGGAACGCCACAAACATTTCTGCAACCTTACGAATAAAGCTCTTTTCCTGCGTAAAATACATATTTTTGGCAAGCTGCTGCGTAATTGTGCTACCGCCTTCCCGCAGGCTCCAGGTGGTCAGATTATTCCATGCAGCCCGACCTATGGCAATCAGGTCAATTCCAAAATGCTGTTCAAAACGGTGATCCTCAACGGCTACAACGGCATTCAGATACATTTGGGGAAGTTCTGATAACTCCGTATAGCTCGAATCAGACTGGATTTCCTCTACTTTGCTTTCAAGACTTTGCTGGGTCAGCGCCGCCTGATACATCTGGTAACCACGGCCAATCAATACGCAACCCGCCATAACCGCAACGGCTACTACAAGGAGCAACAACCGCAAAATGGTTTTTCTCATGGCACGTTTTTTCCTGAAACGACAAACAAAAACGCCAGTCTCCCGAAGGGGGAAACTGGCGTCAAGTTCATTTCTTTTGTGACTGCCGATTAACCGGCAGGATAATACCGGTGGAGGAGCGGAAAGAGCCGAGGCGCAAGCAAGGCTTTTTTTGATAAACTACATCTTACTGCTCTCACGGCGGCTCCCTCCCTGGGCCACCAGTCCTGACATCACACTCCTTTTAGGATAATGAAAGCGGCGGCCTTGATTTCTCAAAGCCGCCGCTGATCGTATGGGCGTGTCAAAAGGGCTGCTGTACGACGGCTTTTTTTCTTTTGCCGTCGTGCGGCAGATAATCAGTTTTTTATGTTTTACTTATGGCATGGATGCTGTAAACATATAAATCGCCAAAGTAAAAAGAGCTATCAGTAAGAACAAACAAGATACCCATACTCTCCAATTTTTATAAATAGGGTGTTCTAATTTCTTGGTGCAAATTATTTCTGCGATTAACCATATAGCATTAACAGCACACCATAGCATGGACAACGCAATGTTATTTCCTGTATTATTAACAAACCAAAGATATATCAATGCTATGCCATTTACTAAAAAAGCTCCTAAAATGCCATACATCGTTACTTTTCTCATGCTCCTTGCATTTTTCATAACTCATACACCTCGGATATTCTTTTTCTTATTAGATATATTGGTTTTATTTAGTCTTGTGGTTCAATCCTTTGTTTGTACCGGCTCATAATTCCTGTCACAGTTCGTTGATGGTTTCCGTCACCGAAATTGTCCGCATTCGTTTGGCCGGAGAATATGCGGCAAGCACCGCCGCAGCAATGACAAACAGTACGATGACGGCCAGCGATCCGATAGGCAGGCTCCAGGACGCATAAGGAAAGTGATCCGTGATAAGGAAGTCATAGATTACTTTACTGAAAGGCAGACCAACCGCACAGCCGATGATACAGCCCCAAAAGGCGTAGGTGAAGGCTTCTGCCAGAATCATTTTGGAAAGCTGTCGGCCATCCATGCCTACTGCCCGCATAGAGCCATACTGCCTAATACGGGCCGATACGCTCATGGAGATGCTGTTCACGATGTTCAGCACAGTAACCAGCGTGATAATGCCAAGAAAAGCATAGACGCAGGCAACAAAGGCAAAATAAGTGCCAGATGTGCGTTCATCCCGCTTATCGTTCATGGTATAACCGCTTTCCTCCACGATTTGACGAATGGCGGCTACATCTTCATCCGTTGCGTCGGAAGTGGTCTGAATCATAATAAGCGAATAATCGGTGATACCCGTTAGTCGGATAAATGTCTCGTCAGATGTAATCAGAGTGATCTTGCCACCTGTGAGACCATCCCCGCTGAATGGGTCATATTTCAACAGCCCGGCAATCGTGATCTGCTCGTCCCCTATGAGAATGGTATCTCCCACGGCCCAGGGAGTATTCTGATCCCAAGTTGCAAGGACATACTCGCTGTCACCATAAACCTCTGACAAGTCGCTTCCCCAACGGAGTGTACCGTCTTTTTGGAGAGCCTTCAGGTCAAAATCGTCAAAGGAAACCAAATCCAAAGTGCTGGAAAGGGTCGTGTCACCATCCAGACCGGCAGCCACGTCGAAGCTGCTTCTGCGACCATAGACTTGTTTCACGCCCTCCATTGCTGAAAGCGTCTGTACCAAATCGCTGTCGATGGAATTGCCTCCGTCACTACTTGAAATATCAATATCAGAGGTGGCAGCCGATTGCGGCATCAGGTGATCGACAAAATCAATCAGAACAGAAAAGCTCAAAAACAGAATGATACTCAAAGCAAAGGAGCCGGTCATCAAAAACAGGTTTTTCTTTGCAGCCACAGCATGGTGAATACCCAGCGCCGTTTCAATCCTGAGAAAAACTGTATGGACAGCGTGATGACCTGCTTTTGCTTTTTCGGAATTACCAGAAACCGCCGCAACGGGGGAAACCCTTGCAGCGTGTTTAGCTGGGGTTCTCGCCGCCAGCAGGACAGTAATCACACCCACCAAAATACCGCTGACAATTCCAATGCCACTGATACCAAACAGGGGAATGTTTGAAAATTCTTCCCCAACAAAAAATCGTAGAGCAGCACATAATACCCAGGAAACCAAAATCCCAAGGACAAGACCAATGGGAACGGCGGTTTTACACCAATTTAAGGCTTCCAGGCGGACAAAACGGATAATCTGCTGCTTACTCATACCGATGCAGCGCATCATGCCAAAGAACTGGGTGCGCTGCGCCACACTGCTGTTCATACTGCTGGAGATCATCAATACCCCGGCAATCAGAACCAGCAGAAACATTCCAGCCGCCGTAACCATCAATGTCTGCCCCATTGCGGTGTCCATGAGACTGTCGATAAGCGAAAACTCACCATGCTTATCTGACAGTCTGGATTGCTCCATCCGAGCGCCCATTTCTGCCATGCTGAAAATAGCCGTGACCATAAACACGGCGAAAATGATGCAGAGCAGCGTCATGCGGTTTTGCCGCCGGTGAACCCTTGCTGAAATCGGGATCAGGCTTAAATAACTTCTCATTCCCGGCACCTCCCAAAATCAGTCACCACGCCATCCGACACCCGCAGGATGCGGTCAGCGGTTTGGGCGATACTCTGACTGTGGGTAATCATCACGATGGTCTGTTCATACAGCCGGGAGGCTTCTTTCAGCAGGGCGATCACTTCGCTGGTATTCTGGGTGTCCAGGTTGCCGGTGGGTTCATCAGCCAGGATCAGAGCCGGGCGGGTAATCAGCGCACGGCCAATCGCCACACGCTGCTGCTGGCCGCCGGAAAGCTGGCTGGGCAGATGGTTGCGCCGTTCTTTCAAGCCCAGCACCGTCAGCAGTTCTTCCAGATACTTTTTGTTGGGCTTTTGGTAGTCCAGCAGCACCGGGAAGATAATGTTTTGCTCCACCGTTAGCTCCGGGATCAGGTTGAAACTCTGGAAGATAAAGCCGATGTTCCGCCGCCGGAATACCGTCAGGTTGCGTTCCTTCATCGAGAAAATATCCTTGCCGTCGATGAACACTTTTCCAGAAGTGGGGGTATCCAGCGCGCCGATCATGTTCAGCAGCGTACTTTTACCGGAGCCAGACTCACCGACAATCGCAACGAACTCGCCCTTTGGGACGGAGAAAGTCGCCTGTTTCAAAGCGTGGACCGTAGCTTCGCCGGTCCCGTATGTTTTAGAGATATTCTTGACCTCTAACAAATTCATATCAGATTACACCTCTTTCTGTCTTGGTATAGAAAGAGTAGCACGTCAACCCTACTGCATTATGACAGGAACCCTACAATTTTGTAGGAATCAAAAAGTTGATCGTAAAGGTTGTTCCAACCCCAAGTGTGCTATCCACCTCAATCGTTCCATTGTGTGCTTCTATAATGGCCTTTGCCAGCGGCAGGCCCAACCCGATCCCTTGCGTATCTTTTGAAAACCGGCTGCGGTAAAACCGCTTGAAAATGTGGGGCAGATCTTCCGGGTGAATGCCGCTGCCGTTGTCGCTTACGATAATCTGCACAACAGAAGCAAAAGCACGCCATGTAATACGGATAGTGGCTCCTGTTTTTGTGTGGTCAAAAGCATTTTTCACAATATTGCTGATTGCCTCGATCAGCCAGGTCTGGTCGCAGACGAGAGTAACTTCTTCATTCCCGGAGAGAATGAGCGTTTTTTCCTGCTGTTGTGCCTGGTAAGCGAAGTGCCTTTCAATATATCCCATCATATCCGCAACATTTTGGGGAGCTTTTTCCAATGTGATTGTTCCTGCGTCCAATTTTGTGATTTTCAATAAGTTTTGAACGAGGTTTTCAATCCTATCCAATTCCTGTTCAGAGAGGGAAGTAAATTCCTTCAACTCCGGGCTGTCGTTTACCTCCTGCTGCATCAAGCCATTATAAATGTTGAGGGCAGCCAGCGGCGTTTTGAGCTGATGGGAAATGTCTGAGATGGTATCCTTCATAAAGGCTTTGGCGCGCCCTTCGTTCTCTGCATGAGCGTTCAAAATCGTGACCAGAGAATTGACTTCGTGGAACAGCCGGTACAGGTCGCCCTCATCGTCACACTCAATACGGGCATTCTGGTTCCCGGATATGTATTCCCGGATTTGTTCGATAGCTTCATTCATGGTTTTGCTTTGATCTCGAAAATACCAATACAGGACAGCGCAAATAATGAGCACCATCAATACGGCAGCTATTGCCACATAAAGGGCGATATTTTTCAGGCCCAGGCAAATCATGAGAATAGAAGCTACGGTAAAAATCGCCACTGCTAATAGCACATACAGAAAAAGACGTTTGATTTTTCGATTGACCAGTATTTTCATGGCTCACCTCACTCTGCTGTGTTCCATTTATATCCCATACGTCGGACAGTCACAATCTTTTGAGGAGCGGCAGGATTATCTTCTATTTTTGTGCGGAGCCGCCGGATATACACAGTCAGAGTATTGTTATCAATGTATTTTTCGTCACAATCCCAGAGCTTGCTCAGAATTTGCTCTGGAGAAAGAATGATGTTCGGATTTTCCATAAATAGACGCAGCAATTTATATTCGCTGGCCGTCAAGTCAAGAGGAACCCCGTTTTTGGTAACTTCCTGTTTGAGAAGTTGAACCCGTATTCCATTAGATTGCAGTTCTGGCTCGGCCTGCTCCTGATTAAAGTTTTCGCTGCGGCGCAGCAAGGCATTGATCCGGGAAAGAAACACGGCCAGCTTGAATGGCTTGGTCATATAATCATCGCCGCCAATGTCAAGCCCCATAATAATATCCGTTTCCTCATCGGCAGCCGTCAAAAACATAATCGGTACTTTGGAGGACGCCCGGATTTTCCGGCACAGGTCGAAGCCGGAACCATCCGGCAATGTCACATCCAAAATTACCAGATCATAATTCCCGTTTTCCCATAATTGCTCGGCCTCCACACTGGTGCGGGCAACCGTCAGCGCATAGCCCTGCTTTTTGATTGCAAAGGAAAGACCATTGATTAAACTCAAATCATCCTCCACAAAGAAAATGTGCTTCATTTGTTTTCACCATCCTTACAGCGTGTGCTTTTGAATCTTCTGTCGGCGGGCTTTTGAGCGCCTTTGGGTATCAGCCAAACGGTTCCCATTTTTACTGCGCCGGGAATACGATCAGCCGCACAATAGTAGTTTATCCGTCGAGGGGTCACACCCCATTTATTGCTGGCTTCTTTTAAAGTCATATAATCCATAGAACAACCTCCTGTTAATGGTATTATAATTCGATTTCTCGAATAACACAAGGAAGAGAGAATGGCGTCTATAGGTTATGATTATGAATTTATGGTAGCTGTATAAAGTCTTCAAAAATAACAGCCGCAGGCCGGGAAATCCCCAACCTGCGGCCTCGCTGCGGCAAAATCACGCTGCCGCAATTTCCCATTCTCTCAAATTGAACTCACTCAGCGGATAAATTTCCGAGGCAGACGCCTCAAAGCCAAGCGTAATATCCCCGTTGCTGCTGACGCCCTCCAGAACGCGCTCGATAGCGCCGTCATCATGATGCAGCAGCATTCCGACTTGAATTTCTGCACCATGCTTGTCGTAGTATCTCAGCCGCATCACTTGCCTTCAACAGCCGCCTTATCGTAATAGTGAACATAGACATTGTAATCCCGGAACCGGGTGATCATCCGAATCCAAATATACAGGTGATCGGTTTCGGAATAGAGGTTGAACTCCGTCGTTTCGCTGGTGGCCTGCGCATACCTGCAGAACCGCCGCATGGTGTCCAGCGTCTTGAAGGCTGGCAGCTTGAACAGGGCATTCTGGAACTTGTCGATCTCCTTCACCAGTTCCGGCGCTGTCTTTTTCTCAGGCCCATCGTGCCAGGTTGTCCACCACCGATGGCCGTCATAATCCGAGCGGGAGTAGGCGATCTCACTGACAGGCCGGCCAGTGAACTGCATGGGCGGTGTATCGGTGTGCCGGAATACTTCCTCGAAGGTGCAGGTAGTATTCAGGTAGCATACGCGCCCTTTTTCAGATGCCGGAAGTTTGCCGCGCTTCACCGCATCCCATTCTGTGAGGGGCAAAGGGGCGTGGACGGCATCCCGAAGGGCCTCATCCATGCCACAGGCTTCACAGATCTGCACATCCGCATAGCGGCTGAGGGCATTGACCATCAGGTGGGCGGCCAGAGGGGCGCCGCACCGCAGGCATCGGGGCGGCTCTGCAGCATCGCCGTCTGCATACAGCGTCTTGTCTTTACGCCAGGTAGTTTCCAACAGGTCTTTGGGATATAATTTGATCTTCATGATTTTGTGCTCCTTTTTCTGGATTTCTTTTTTGACGCCTTTTGGCGGACTTCGCTTGTTTCTTTGAATGTCTGAGCAAGGGGCGGGTCATGCCTTGCGTCGCTTTCTCTGCGGCGTGTTTCAGACCAGGGCATAAAAGCAGGCAGCTCGTCCTGGAACAGCGCCAGCAGATCGGCGGCCATATCTTCCCGGCGGCGATACAGACTGCTTAGCGCAATATTGGTGTCACAGTCTGTGATCGTAGTCCGCAGGATGATCCCGCGGTGCTCAAAGGTGAAGCGCCGGTGATGTGCCGGATCTTCGGCCTCGACCCGCAGTGGGGGCGCGCCAAGGGAATTTTGCAGCCCGCGCCACCCGCTGTAATCGGTGTAGTGGAAATCCGGAATGTGGTTTGCCAGCCGCCGAAGCGCCAAATATAGCCGCTCATATCGCCGGCCGAGTTCTCCCTTCAAGCGCCGTTCATAGTAGGTGTAGCCGTCTGGGTCCAGCTTTTTCAGCTTTTTGGCGTTGAAGAGGTATTCCACATATTCCACGCCGTCCTCCAGCCGAACCTGGCCGGTGCGCTCCCCCAGACCATTGCGCTTGATCCAGGCGTAAAAACGTTTGCCTGCAGATCTGGTGTTGATATATCCACAATCTTTGGGACACAGGCCGCTCAGATTGACCGTGAGGCTGTCCCAGAATACCAACTGGCCGAAGCTTTCCTGATAGAGTTTGATGGCGAGATTGCCCTCCGGATAGGTGGCAATCTTGATGGTCAGGGCATATTCCGTTCCTTTCATGTTAAATGGTATTGGTTTCATGATTTCCCCCGGAACGAAGACCAGAAGGCCGCAAAGCGCAGCCTGCCGGTCCTCGTGATAAGCCTGCCGGTAAGGGCAGTGTGTAGGAGGCGTTCAAAACGCCCCCGTTTTCTTTGAAGTCTAAAATGGTATTGGGGCATTGCTTGCCCTTTTGATGCAATCATCAGGCCGCATCAACTGTGCTTTCAAAAAAGCGGAACCCCGGGACATCCATCCTTTGCTTTGCCAATGCGGCATAGATTTCTCTGTACTTCATGCGCTGTGCCTCCCCGTTGCGAGAGGGCTGCCATCAGCAGCATCGTCTGTCAGGCCTAGTTTCCAGCACAGGGCAAGAACCTCGGAATCAGAAACACGATAGAGCTGCCGCTTGGCGTACTTGGGACGGAAGCAGAAAATGCCATCATCAAACAGGAATTTCCCGTCCTTACTGCCATAGGTGCAGCTGCAGCCCGCCAGCAGACATTTCATCCGGTCAGCATCTTTTTCGATCTTCTCATGGTCGTACCAGATGCTGTACTGGACGGCAACATCCAGATTGCGGTTTTTCCGGCAGCGGTGTTCCAGAAATTGCAGCAGCCGCCAGCAGACCTCGGCACGCTTTTCCACAGTCTGGTTCTCGTTGAAGTTCAATGTAAAGTAGGAATAATCCCGTCCGGACAGGCCACAGCCGTGGAGCGTATTGCTGAAATCATTGCACCAGAAAAAGAGGTCCCACTGACAGCTCCGGAAAGGCGCCGGCTCGGTATCCTCATACTGATAACAGACGAAATTTTGGGCGATGGCGTCCATGAGGGGATTCATGACAGAATTTCGTGCTTCAGCGGCCATGACCAGGGCTTGCCCCTCATCAGCCGCTGTATGCGCACGGCGGTTGGCTTTCTTCTGTTCTTCCGTATAGACAAATTGAAAGCGCACCGAATGAACATCGTACATAGCGTAGCCCCGTTCGACCCATTCCGGGGCTGAAGGCGAAATATAAGACTTGTCATGCCATAAGTTCAT
This sequence comes from Lachnoclostridium sp. An14, assembly GCF_002160755.1. Taxonomy (GTDB): domain Bacteria; phylum Bacillota; class Clostridia; order Lachnospirales; family Lachnospiraceae; genus Lachnoclostridium_A. Next base: position 56,532 of record NZ_NFLE01000012.1, on the reverse strand, counting down.
ATTTATCTCTCCCTTGTAGTAATGATTAAAATTCTCTCCATCCGGTTGTTTTTCCGGTCTTGTTGTGCCGTGCCATGATCAGGCGGGTAGTCGGTGCTGAGGGCTGTACCACCAATTCCCCTTGCTTGTAGGCAGCTTCGGCTGTTTCCAGCGCATGGGAAAGGTCATAAGCCTCCACGGGAAACTCCTGAACGATCTGTTCTTCAATCGTTACGGTGTATTTCCTCAGCATTGGGTGAGATGGTTTTTTCTTCATATTCTACTCCTTTATAAAGAAAGGGACCGGCAGACCATAGCGGTACGGTTTGTCGATCCCTTTGTAATGATGCCCTCTGCCTATTTGGCAGAGCATTTGGCTGGCGCAGGAAAGCTAAGGCTGTGAAGCCTCCAAATCCTCGGATTTGAGTACACGGCCCTGTTTCTCCCGCAGCTGGGCAATATGTGCCTTCCATTCCTTTCGGGCCTGTTCTGCGCGTTGCAGTTCCACGACCTGTTGCTCCGGTGTGAGAGCGGAAAACTCATATTCCCGTTTGTCTGATTCTAAATCACGAATGACCTTCCGCATAATGGCGAGCGCCATTTCAGAGATGGTGGGAGGATGGTTTTCTATTGCTTCTCTGCCACGGCGGAACAGATCTAAATAGGCATGATACTGTGCCTCAGTGATGAACTCCCAGCCGTAAGCATCCTGAATTTCCGCCTCGCTGTGGTACTGCATGGCGGCTTCAAAGTCAGCTTGCCTTGCGGCGGCCTCTTTATCGATTCGCCGCTGCAGTTTGGCGGATATGCGCTCCAGGTCTTTGAGGATCAGGGAGCAGGCCTCCGCCTCCTGTAAATAGCCGTGAGCCTCGCTGCTCAAGTATTTTTGCGGCCGCTTCATGCCGCTTCCTCAGACGGCGCAGGCACCTCATAAATAATCTGCACAGGAATCAGTTCTCCGGGGCGGATATGCTCCGCAAGCTGCCATTCCCCGTTCCGCAAGACCTGTGAAGTGACATCATTATAGATCTCCGGGGGAGTGTGGTAGTCATTCATACACTCCGTAGGAACATACAGGCAGAAAAGCGGCAGGCTGAACACATGCAGGCTCTGCAAAACTACTTCACGGAGCTGCCTTGCCAGTGCCGCGATCTCATCCATGTCCTGTCGCTCAAAGGCGGCCTCGGAGATCTTTTTCAGGTACGGAGTATCTTTGATTGCCTCATTTATGTATTTCACGGCCTCGTCGCCGTAGCGGCTCTTGACGCGGATACCACCGAGGGAAATGTACTGGGTGTATGCGGTGGCAGTCTTACAGATGTTATCTTTCAGTTCTTTGAATGGCTTTGCGTATTTCGCTTTCAGATCTTCCATCGAAACGACCTCCAAGTTGCGCCGGAGCGTATCCAGATGGAATTCCAGGTCTTCACGCAGTTTCTTTTCTTTTTCGTCCATGTAGTCAAACCTCCAATCTATTATGATTTATGTGTCACAGCGTCAGCAGGGGCTATGTCCTGCGGATTGCTGGCGCAACTCTTTCAGCAGAGTGCGTGCCACATCGGACACCGCCTGCCAGTAAGCCTCACCGTAGGCGCAGCTGTGTTCCAGCTGGTTGGCGATCCGCTGCGGCAAATTGGGAGAACGCAGTAGTGCTTCTTTCTGTGTGTCAGAGAGCTCTTGAAAATCGTCACAGTTCTCAATATGCTCCCTGAAATCATCCCGCAGGCATTCTGCGCGGTACAATTCTGCCGTGCTGCGGCAAAATGCAGGGGAAAGAGGCAGCGCCCGCTGTTCCAGCGCAATCGAAAAATGGTTCTCACAGTATTCGCCGTCCAGATAGCACTCATAGCTGTTGTCAGACTCTTCTTCGACGAATTGGCTGCTTTCTTTCCAGCGTGGAATGCTTCCAGCCAGAAATTCTTCCCGAAGATCATTGTGAAATTGATGTAGGGCATCGGTGCGCTCCGTGAAGATCGCTTCATAGGAACCATACTCCCCATCGGTAGCCCAGTGGACGGCGACTACATAGAGCGTCCCTGTGGGATATACCTGGGCAGGATGCTCAAGGGGAACAATCATTTCAGGCCCCATAATGACCATATCCAGGCCCAGATCCTCGATGTGTTTCTGCTCACGGTAAAGCTGTGAAAAGGTCTGCTCCAGCGCAAGACGGTCCGCAGAGAGCACCGGCGCTTCAAACGCGCAGTAGATGTCCGGCGTGTCGTTGTCAGTCTCCCGGTCATCCTCGGTGCGGATTTCAAGGATATTTCCGAAGAGCCCTGCGTAATCGCTCGCTTCATTGGCAACAATGCGTCCGCCGACTTTGTAGCAGACACCCTCATGCCAAAATTCTTCTCCAGGCTGATGATAAATCATCATTGCTCCCTCCTTTTTGTGGGGTGGGGCTGGGTACAATGCCCTAGCCCCGCAGATCAAAAATCGTTCAGTTATCCGCGACGAAAATGGCGGCACCGCTCATACACATGCAAATGAGTGGCAGCAAAAGAGCGGTAGGCTTGCAGCTTACCAGACTGGCAATCCCGATACCCGCTGGGGCGGGTCGTGTTGTGATCAGTCGTCACTTTCCTGTTCGTCTTCGTCCTCTTCCCAGGGAGAGTCATCAACATCAGTATCTGCCTCCTTCATCTGCTCGGCGGGTTGCTTTGTCCGCTTGAAGGCCAGAACAAGAGCATCCTCACCAAAATCATCTTCCTTCTTCTTGCGTTTCTTTTTCCTGCGGCATTTTTCCATGGCAGCGTCATAGTCATAGCCGATGCCGGCCTGAAATTTGCCTGCAATTTCCCTCATTTTTTCCGCATGATACTCATAAAGGGCACGATGAAAACCAGTCAGGTCCCATTGCTCACAGGCCATCTCCAGCAGCCGTGCATAGTCCCGTAAGGCATTGACTGCTTTGCAGATATCGCCATAGCAGGTCTTGAACACATGGGAGCCGTCCAAATCATGAAAGCAAAGGGAGAGTTCCTGCCCCAGCAGGAAGTCTAACTCCATCGGCTGCCGGAGCACAGGCTCGTATAATCCTTTTGGCAATTCTAAAGCGTTGTGCTGCTGTTCATCCATTGGCGTGGTCCTCCGGCGGAGCAGATACCAGCCCAGCAAAAAGCATTTGCATGGCAGTACGGTATCCAGACTCAAAAGCCTGTTCAATCACAGCGCTGTTGCGCTCACCGGCGGCCGTTTGGTACACCTCGAAAGCTGCCAGAGCTGCAGGAGTTTTGGAGAGTTCCCCGCGTAGAGCGGTCTCAGCCGCAGATACTGTGTGGTTAAGTACCTGCTGCTTTTTGTCCTGCTCCTTAAAAACACTCGGTTCGTACTCGCCGTAATAGAGGTCATGCAGGAAATTGGGCTCAATAGTCATGCCATGCGGCAAAGACATTTTTGGTTGGGTAAGGCCATCGGCAATGCGTTCCAGAGCCTTGATGAGATGGGGCAGCTGGGCGTCAAAAAAGCGGCGGCCGCATATCGTTTCGTGAAAATTCAAAGATTGCACCTCCTGTCAATGAAAAGCCCGCCGGCGGCATATGAGCTGCGGCGGCTGTTGATTCGGACCCCGGTGGGGCATGGTTTCTTTCTGGGTCAGTCGAAACAATCGTGCTGCATAGCCTTTTCACAGGCCAGAGCCAGGCCATCCAGCAGTTGCGGAACAGCCTCCATATACTGGGCCGTAATGCCCAAAGCATCAAGAGTTTCCTGCACATCGCCGGTATAACTGTACTCATGGTTCTCCAACTCCTGGAGGAACATATCACAGATAAAACCTTGCCCGGTTTTGTCGCCGGCAATGGCATCTTCCAGCTCTTTTCGGTGTCGGGTGAATATTTCATTCAGTTTTGCGACATCGCTTTTACGGCAGTAGCCGCCTCCAAAAATGCTGCATACCTGGCGGGTGTCCGAGGGGGACAAGCCCAGCTTGCGCATTCCTTCAGCAAACTGCTGTTTATTAAAAGCAAAGAACATGGGAAATGCGTTTACTTCCGCCTGCTGGCGGTTGCGCATCTCTTGGTATTGGTTGGTACTCATGCGGCACTCCTTTCTTCTGGTACGCCTGCTGCCAGAGGAATTACCCGCCATTCCTCCGGCCGGCGCTGGTTTTGGCAGACCTTTTCTAAAATTTCATATTTTCCGCAGATAGCGTACTGTATCCAGCATCGACATGGGCGGCCGCCGGTTCCCTGCGCTGAAAAGTGTTCCAGTGCGTACATCATAGGCGCCGCCTCAGTCCAGAAGCGCCAGCTGACGAAGATCATGCAGAAGGCTGCGGTTATTTTGTTCATACTGGGGCAGGAACGGCTGATCCAGGTCGAAGTTGTAATAGTGATAGAACAGGATCTTGAACACAGATGCCCGGCGCAGTTCCTCTGGTATGCGGCGCATCAGCTTGCCAATTTCCGGGATGGCCCGGTACTGCTGCTTCAAGAATTCCTTATCTTCCCGGGGAAAGTTGCGGTACAGCCAGTCTTTGACAAGCACCTTCCCGCCATTGAAGTGATACTGCTGGTTATCATCAAAACAGAGGCAGTATTCAAAATCCCGGCCGCGCTCACCGGGCCCCGCCGAAAACGGGTAAAGGCGGCAGGTCCGAGGACGGGTGGCATAGATGCTGCAATGGTTGCCCTGCAGAAAAACACAGGATGCTTCTGCTCCAACTGTTTTGAGTGTGTAAATGGGATACCCTTCATCGGTGAGCGGTGTGGGCTCGCAGTATTGGAGAAGCACATCATCCGTACTGCGGACACCGCAATGCTGCTCTCGAAGGTGTTTTGCCATTCGGTAGGCGTCCAGGCTTTCTACCATAACGCAGCCCTCGATGCGGCGGCAGCAATGGCCGCATTGGCTGCACTGGTATGTGACAAACTCCTTGGCGCTTACGGAAACAGCAAGGGTTTTGGATTGTTCCATACATTCCTCCATAAAAAAGGCCGCGGCAGACAAGTGCGCCTGCCACGGCCGGGACCTATGGGGCATTACCCCTTATTGTTTTGACTTCTCTACGCGCACGCGGCCAGAACCGTCGGGAGCGGGCTGGCGGCCGCCAGCGGGAAAGGGTCCATCGAAAGGAAGTAGTTGGAGTTGAGCGTTTCGAAATGCACCAGATCCCCGGACTGCTCATGGATCGCCACAACGGGCGAGGTCCGGTAGTCGGAGCCGTTGGCACGCAGGAAGGCGCAGTGGCCGAGAACCAGCGGGCACAAAAGCATTCCGTGCATTACAATGGACTTTTTCGATTTCGTCATAATAGTCAGCCTCCATTCATTTTTGACATTGGCCTGCCAGGGGCGGCAGGCATTTACTCATAGCACAACTCCAGAAACACCGCGCGGACCTCTTCCAGAAGCTCCTTGATGCGTTTCATGGGGAGCTTTTCACGGCTGGCGATCTCGCGGATGCCGTAGCCGCAGCCCTTCATGCGGACGATGTTCATTTGCTGCATGGAAACACGGCCAGCCAGGTCATGAAGCAGCTGCTTCATCTCAAATTCCTGCATCAGATCATCCTGCGCCGGCAGCAGTTCCTCCAGGGGCACGCCGTCCGGGTACAGGCCGATATGAATGCTGAGGATTTCAGCGTTGCGCTTGCGGCGAGCCTGCGAGCGAAAGTGATCATAGACACACAGACGCATTCTGTGGCGGGCAATCGCTGCGAATGAATAGCGTTGTGCCGATTCATCTGAAAAATAATCCTGCACAGCCTTCAGGTAGGGAAAAATGACCACATCATAAAATTCGTCATCTGGCAGATGGTTGTCATTTAAAAATTTGTAGACCAGGCCGTGATGTTCAGCGGCAAACTCCTGTTGCTCCTTTGTTAACGGTACTTCACATAACATATATATTTCCTCCAGTCTAAAGCAAAAAAGGGATACCCCCGGCGTGAGCCGAAGGTATCCCTTGATGACATGTCATGCGGCTGAGGCCGCAACAAAACTCATTACGCGGGCAGCTTCTCGTAGTTGCCGTTGATCTCTCCGACCACATAGCTCCCATCGGGGCTGTCGGGCGCCGTAGCGGACTCCGGGATCACATAGTCGCAGTCGTTGGTACGCTGCTCCTCGTTGATCAGGGCCCGCTGGATGTTGATGGCCTTGATCTGCTCCTTAAAGCCATTGGCATAGGCGCGGATCTGAGCCAGTTCCTCGCCCTGGAAGTCGCGCACAAGGCGGAAAGTGGCAACGCTGTAGTCGTTGCTGCCATTGTTCTCCTTCTTGAGCCCAATCTGGATCAGGCTGCCATAGGTGGCGCGCCGGCGGTAGACAAAGGCCCGGTTCAGGAACTCCTTGAACGGCTTGATGCTGGTAGGCGGCAGAGAAATCAGCAGAGGCATATACTCGCCGCTGCGCAGCAGGTAGATGTCCCGCATATTCTTGCAGGCCTTGCCGCGGCCGCCGTCTCTGGCCGAACCGTATGCGTTCATCGGGCAGGTGGCGCAGGCGCCGCCCGGTTCCCCAATGCCCGTCTTGCCGTCCACAGAAGAGCAGAGAGGCTTGGTGTCCTCGTCATACTCGCTGCCTTCCGGCCACAGGGTATAGGCAGAATGATTGTAGAGAATGACTCCTTCCAGGGTCCGGGCATAATCCGGATTGTCGGGGTCTTCCGTGGGGATCTCGAACTGCAGGGCGCCGCCGGCGGGAATTTTCACCCGCTGGAAACTCATCATCTGCAGGCCGTCCGCATCTTCCGCGATCTCATCGCTGCTGAAATCACCCTCCACCATCGCAGGGAGCAGGAAAGTGTTCCGCTCAGGAGTGTTCATCATAGAAGTGTTCTGTTCGTACATAGTTCGTTCCTCCTTAAAATTGGATGGTTGGCAGCCACTCAGGCGGCCAGCTGGTTGATACGGCTCCACTGCCTTGCCGGCATGGAGAGAATGTTGTAACCGATGCCCTCCAGTGCAGTCGCCCGGTCATAGTCCTGAACATCCTGGCTGTGGCGGGTCACCGCATTGGATAAACCATAGAGCGTCAGGTCGTTGCCCTCGATCAGCCGCTGCAGCACACCGGAGCTTTCCTCATCGGTGATGTGGAAGTCCTTGCTGACCAGCTTGACAATACCGGGGACATCGGTGGTATTTATGCGGGCCTCCTTGGCCTCCCGCATCATGTTGACTACACGGGTAAAGCGCACCTCGTCTACCACGGCCCGCACCGTGTCCTGGATCTTCATGGCAAAGGCTTTGTCGTCGGCCTCCAGCGTCTTTTCCGAATACAGCTGATAGTTCTCCGAAGCCTCATTGATGCGGCCCACATGAGTGCGGCGCGTCTGGGCATCGTTTACGACCATACCGTTACTGCATACCAGCCGGTAGACCAGCGGCTGGATGTTCACCGATCCGAGTCCCACCTCGCTGTTGCTGATGATGATGCCGGACTGAACGATGTCGCCCGGCACGACCTCGGCCTCCAGGCGGGTGTTGACTACCTTGATATACATGCGGCTTTCTGTGAGCTGGCAACTCTCAAAGTGCATTCCCTCCATATCCTGAAGGACGGGAAGGACGATGCCCGCAATATCAAGGTTGTCAATGCGCCGGTAGCGGTTGCTTAAAAATGCCCGTGCCGTACCCTCAATGGTGCGGATCATACGGACAGAGGGCTCCCGCTGGAACCAGGCGTTCACATTTTGTGCCAGCAGCTGGGGATATTCCTCCAGCATCTTGTCATAGTAGGCTGCTGGAATCTTCAGATGTGTGCCAATCTGCCGGTGGGCAATGGAATTGACCTCCAGCGGTTCAAGCGCCGGGACACCGGACTGGTCATAGGCGTTGAGGTACAGCTTCGAGTCAAAAGGCTCCAGACGAAGGCTGCGGGTGTCCAGCATATAGTCGGCTTTCAAATCAGCCTGGCGCTGGATCTCCTTTGCCATGTCTACAAGACTGATCCCTGATTTCATTGTGATTTCACTCCCCTCTCTGGGTGATGGCGGTCACCAGGAGACCTGGATGCCCTGCGCCGTGGTTTCAGCCGACAGGCCCTTGCTTTCAAACACTTCCACCAAGCGGGGCCAGTAGACCTTCGCGGGAAAGTTCGCAAGATGTTCCTGCGGCACCAGTTCATCGTCCTGCTGGATGCAGATGTCGCCGTTTTCCCGCAGCGTGAGCTTGCTGTGTCCACGGGAATTCAGATCGGCGATCAGCGTTTCCATGACTTCGCGCCCGCAGTTTTCATACCAGATGCGCGGATCAATGGGCTGCTTGTTGGGCGGGATATTGGCTTCATCGCCCTGTTCTGTGCCAGCCTTGGACAGAGGCACGATTTTGAGCAGGTCACACTGGATGGTCGCATCCTGCCCGAATGTGATGTCTGCATGGTCGAATCCATCTACATTGTGAAGTCGGATGCGCCCAGTGCCATTGGTACGGATCAGCTCTGCCGGCCGTTTCTCACACCACTCAAAGCAGGCGTCAGAATACGACGAGCGCAGATAGGCCAGAATCCGGTGGTTGGCATAGCGGAGCAGCAGGTCGTCTGAAACTGGTTCCTCCAGTTCCGGGACCTGGAATGTGCTCTGGGCAATGCCTTCAGCGTGCAGCCGGCGTTCTCTCTGCTGGCGCTGCCGGCGGCGTTTGGCCTGCTGCATATACGGGAGCAGGAGGATCAGAACGACCCAAAGCCCCCAAAGGGTGAATACCCCAATCAGCAGCCACGCCTGCCACGGTCCGCGCACCAGAGCCATGATGGCGATGACAGCACCGATCAAGATGGTGATGCTGCCGCTCAAAAGTCCCTTGTCATTACTCATATCTTTACCGTCCTTCCTTTAGATTTTTGCCTGAAAACAAAAAAAGAGGGACCGCACCAAGCTTCAGATCATTCTGAAAACTTGATACGGTCCCTCTTGGATGCCGGGAGCTATTCCGGCAGGGGTTCACGGTCGCCATTCATCACCTCGGAAGGTGACGGAACAGGCGCCGCGTCGTCAGGGTCATGCTGTCCACTTTCGGATTTTGCTTTGGAGGACTGCCCGGGGAGAAATCCAAAGTCCGTCAGCCATATTTTCAGTTTCTTGACTGTGGTTCCGTCCTTTTGGCGAACATCCACCAGTTTTTGCGATCCGGTGAGCCAGATCATGCTTCCCTTTTTGACCTTGAGCCGCATGAGCCGGGTAACATCGTCACCGCGGGCCCATACCTGATAGTAGTCCGGCGGGGTGTTGCCGGAACGCTCCATCAGGTCGAAACAGACATATTGCTGTTTTGACTGGCCCTCTTTCGGGACAAGCTCGTGCATGACTCGGCCAAATACAACGATTTGTGCCATAACACTTCCTTTCTTCGCCTCTGGCGTTAATATCTATATATAAAAAGTGCCAGCAGATACCAGACCCGAAAGGGCGCGGCAATACCACTGACACTTGATACAGCATACAACCTTGACTGCGTGTGCAATGCAGATTTTTAATCTGCGGTACAGAAGCTAAGTCTGTATCCCACAAGGGGAAACGCACAAAAATCAATTACAAGATAAGTGTAACACTATATCTTGTGTTTGTCAAGCGGTATTATACTATATATAGATATTTAGGCGAGGCAAATCACAATATATGGTTCATGTCGCGGTAGTAATCATCCAGCAGATAGAATTTGAGTGCTCGGGCTGCCGGCGTCCCGTAGCTGAATATCAGACGATAGAGATTGCCTGTCCCATCCACGCCGAAGGGACCGAGCCAGTGGGAGATGGTGTTGCCATCGAGATACCAGAGCTGAATATCCCGGTAATCATCTTCACTGACAAGACCGGAAGAAGCCAGACGATAAGCGTCTTCCTCATCGATCATGGGGCGGGAAAGAAAATGGCGGTAGAGCTCGTCCGACAGCCCAAGGGCCTGCTGGTAGGTCAGAGGATTGGGGTGGTCCAGCCACCAGCGGGTAATATCTTCAAAGGTACGCAGACGCGGTTTGGGATTGAGGGACCGGAAGCGCCGGATGAAATCTTTGATTTCTTCCGGGGCGGCCGGCGGCGGGAGCGGGATCTCACGCACTTCGTCATCCAAAAAGCCGAAAGCAAGCTGCTCGCCGGTTTCATCCTCCAGCAAGAGCGAGGTGCGGGACAGCGGTGAGACCAGGAAATGCTCCATAGCAAAGGTGTCGTCCAGAAAACGCTGGATTTTGTATTGCTCAATGGTGTGGGGCTTATACATTGGGGTAAACCTCCTATTAAGTATTCCGCCTATTAAATAGGAGAAAACAGCGCAAATTCTGCAGCACATCATGAATTTTTTCTTTTTCGTTAATAAATAAGAGGCAGTTTGGGTTATTCGTTGCTCTTGTTCACGCTGTATTGTATAATAGTCAATGCTATGGCTGAAAAAGCTCAACCAATTATTATGGTGCGTAAGATCGCAGTGATTTTAAATCAATCTGATATTTTACAACGAGAAATCATTTGTTATAATGCTAAAGGAATTCTCTGTTTGAGGTATAAAGGATGGAACGAATCTTAGTGGTAGAGGACGACCTGGCCTTGAGCACAGGTCTTTGTTTTGAACTGGACAATGCAGGATATTTGACCGTAGCCGCATATAACTGCGCCAAGGCGCGATATTTGCTGGAACATGAACAATTTTCTTTGGCGCTTCTTGATGTGAACCTGCCGGACGGGAATGGATTTGACCTGTGCCGGGAGATCAAGGCCCAGAAACCGGAGCTACCGGTGATTTTCCTCACGGCCAACGACCTGGAGCGCGATGTGCTCAGCGGCTTTGATATGGGGGCCGAGGACTATGTGACCAAGCCCTTCAACATGCAGATCCTCCTGCGGCGGGTGGAGGTGGTCCTGCGCCGGGCAGGTGTCAAACAGCCCGCGCCCCAGGCTGACCGCTGGAGCGATGGGTGGCTGACGCTGGACTTCTCCGCGCTCACCGCCCAGCGGGGCGAGGAAAAACTGGTCATTACCCCCAATGAATATAAGCTGCTCAAGACCCTCACGGAGCACAGCGGCCAGATTCTTACCCGGCAGGTACTGCTGGAGCGCCTGTGGGACAGCGGCGGCAACTTCATCGACGACCACACGCTGACCGTCACCATGAACCGGCTGCGCGCCAAGATCGAGGATGACACCCATCCCTACATCAAAACAGTACGGGGTATGGGCTACATCTGGACAGGAGGCAAGCCATGAAGCACCGCAGCATGACAGTCCTGCGGGCGGGGATGCTCCTGCTCTTGGCGGCGCTGTTTGGGGCGCTGGTGTGGCTCTTGTGGCAGACCGTCCCTTGGGCGGCGGTGCGCTGGGGCATCCTGGGGCTGTGCGCCGCCATCTTCGCCGTGGTGGGCCTGTGGGCCTGGTACCAGCGGCGGCAGGTGAGCCTGTTTGCCGACGACCTGTGCGAGACGCTGGACGCCCTGATGTCCGGCCGGACGGTGGAGGGCTACCAGCCCTATGAGGACAGCCTGACCGCCAAGGTGCAGGGCAAGCTGATGCAGTATTTTGATATTATGAGCGAGGGCAAGCGCCAGAGCCAGCGGGACAAGGAGACCATACAAGGTCTGGTCAGCGACATCTCTCACCAGGTCAAGACCCCCATCGCCAACATCAAAATGTTTACCGGCATCCTCCGAGGCCACGACCTGCCGCCGGAAAAGAGGGCGGAGTTCCTGGCCACGATGGACGGGCAGATCGACAAGCTGGACTTCCTGATGCAGTCCCTTATCAAAATGTCCCGGCTGGAAACCGGGACATTCACCCTGCATATGGAGGAGACTCGGCTCTCCGATACCATCGCCCAGGCTATGAGCACCGTCTGGGCCAAGGCGGAGGCCAAGGGGATCGACCTGTCGGCGGAGTGCGACGGCGCCATTACGGTGCAGCACGACCCCAAGTGGACGGCGGAGGCCATCGGCAACATCCTGGACAACGCCGTGAAGTACACACCGCCAGGCGGCAAGGTGGCAGTGACCGTGCGCCCCTGGCAGTTCTACACGCGGGTGGACATCACCGACACCGGCATCGGCATCCCGGAGGAGCACTACAACGATGTGTTCCAACGGTTCTACCGCGCCCCGGAGGTGGCGGCCCAGGAGGGCGTGGGCCTGGGGCTGTATCTTGCCAACGGCATCATCACCCGGCAGAAGGGATATATCAGCGTAAAATCGAAAGCCGGGGAGGGGACCACATTCTCGGTTTATCTGCTGAGCTGAAAATGTGAAACACGGAGGAGCATGATGAAAAGGACAAGTGAAACAAAGACACTTATGCGGGAGAAATTGGATATGAAAAGAGTGCTCTTTTTTGAACCTTGGTTTTTCCTCTTCTTTGGAGTATTTCATTTGCATCGTATATGGGGCCTGATTGACCGTCACAGCTATGCACGTTTCTGGTTGGAAGTAATGGAGAGCAGAAATTTGTTCTATTATTTCTTGATGGGCTTTCTCAGTATTTTGTGTATTTTCGGAATCGTCACCTTTTTTCAAAATCGAGGCAATAACTATTGGTGGCGGTGGATCTATTTGTTTGGCGGCGGATACGTTCTGTTTGACCTTTTTGCCATTGCTACCGGATTGAAGTTTTGGAATAGACTTTTGACACTAATGTTTGATACTAACGCTTGGTACTGGAACTATCTTTGGTCCTTTTTTATCCTCATGGGGGCGGCCGTGTTTGCTCTGGGGTGTCATGTTTTCCATATGCGATGGCCAAGAAAGAGGACAATATTATAAAAAACAGGCTTCGGTGTCGAGGTTTCATGAAGTCATAACGAATATGGAGAAAATCTCAATGAATCAACAGATCATTTACGGCAGCGAATACGGCACTACCCGCCGCTATGCCGAGCAGCTGTCCCAGCTGACCGGCATTCCTGCGATGGACTATACTTCAGCAAAGAATTTGGATGGCTGCGAATTGGTGATCTATCTGGGCGGGCTGTATGCGGGAGGCGTCAAGGGGCTGAAGCATACAGTCAAACGGCTGCCCACTGGAGTTAAGCTGATTCTGGTCACTGTTGGTTTGGCGGATGTGACGGACCAGGAAAACATCCGCAACATTCAAAATTCCGTCCGCAGACAGCTTCCGACCGCGCTGTTTGACCAGACGGCGCTGTTTCATCTGCGGGGCGGCATCGACTATGGCCGGCTGAGCCTTGCCCATAAGACCATGATGACGCTATTATATAACAAAGCCCGGCATCTCCCGGAGGAGAAGAAGACAGCGGAGGTCCGCGCCATGATCGACACCTTCAATCAAAAGGTCGATTTTGTGGACTTTGCTTCTTTGGAGCCGGTTGTGAACGCAATTCCCAAACAATAAGCGAGGAATCCACCCATGAACATCGTAACGGTACATAACCTGAAAAAATATTTTGGAAAAGGCGAAAATCAGGTCAAGGCCCTGGATGGCATCGACCTGGAGATTGAAAAAGGCAAATTCACCGCCATTATCGGGGCCTCCGGCTCCGGCAAGACCACGCTGCTGAACATGATCGGCGGCATGGACATCCCCGATGAGGGGGAGGTCATCGTGGACGGCGTGAACCTGCGGGGCCTGAAGGAGAAGGAACTGGCGGTGTTCCGCCGCAGCAAGGTGGGCTTCGTGTATCAGAACTTCAATCTGGTGCCCACCCTGACGGTGAAGGAGAACATCCTGTTTCCCCTGAGCCTGGCGGGCAGCACCCCGGACCCGGCTTTCTTTGACGAGATCGTGGAGCTGCTGCACCTGAAGGAGCGGCTGAACGCCTACCCCGGCGAGCTCTCCGGCGGCGGCCAGCAGCGGGTGGCCATCGCCCGCGCGCTGATCGCCAAGCCCGCCATCCTCCTGGCGGACGAGCCCACCGGCAACCTGGACAGCAGGACCGGCCAGAATGTGCTGGGCCTTTTGAAGCTGTCGGTGGAGACCTACCGGCAGACCCTGGTGATGATCACCCACAATCTGGAGCTGGCGCAGATGGCCGACCGTGTCGTTCGCATCGAGGACGGACGCATCCGTGCGTAAGGAGGTCCGGCCATGCTTGCGAATAATAATCTGAAGGTCTGCTGGACCCTGGCGAAGCGGGATTTCCGCTTTCACCGGGCCAAAAACTGCATCCTGGCTTTGGCAGTGGCTCTGGTCACCGGCCTGTATGCCTTTATGTTCCTGCTGGGCGGGGCGGTGGAGGACGCCTACTTGCTGAACTACCAGTACACCTACGGCTCCACCAGCCACATTCTCTATACCGGCCTCACCGAGCATCAGGCGGCGCTGCTCTCCCAGCATCCCAATGTCAAAAGCGCGGTGCGGCTGAGTACCGTGGGCACCCTGTCCGACCCCATGCTGGGGCAGCGGTCGGTGAAACTGGCGGTCACGGACCGGGACTATGCCCAAACGGTGCTGTCCATCCCCACCACCGGCCGACTGCCGGAGCAGCCGGGTGAAATTGCCCTGGACGAGTTTACCATGGGGTCGCTGGGGGTTTTACAGGAGATTGGCGCCCCCGTCACCCTGGAGTGGACGGATGCCGCCGGGAACACACATACGGATGCCTTTGCCCTGTGCGGCTGGTGGGCCAGCCCCACCAACTTCACCGAGGCCTGCGCCTGGATCACGGCGGATACCGCCGCCAGCCTGATGCCGGATTACGACAGCGAGAATGCCGCCAATCTGACCCTGGGCGTCACCCTGCACCAGCCCCGCAGCCTGGAGGAACAGGCGGCTGAAATGCTGTCTGACCAGGGCCTGCCGGAAGTGCCCTTTACCACCAATCTTGCCTACAACGACGCCCGCATGGAGACAGCGGGCCAGCAGGCGCGGCCGTACTACGCGCCCGCCGTTCTGGTGCTGGTGTGCGGCTTTTTCATGATTTATGCCATTGTGCAGGTGACGGCGGAGCAGGACCGGGCCTATTTCGCCGGGATGAAGGCCCTGGGCCTTTCGCCCCGTCAGCTGCGCCGGTATCTGCTGGAGAAGGCGCTGGCGGTGGCGGCGCTGGGCCTGATCCCCGGCTTTTTGATTGGATTTGGGCTGAACCTTGCCGTCACACCCCGGGTGGTGGTCGGGATGGAGCAGAACCCGGCCCTCTATTTTTTGAGCTGGCAGCCCTTCGCCGTGGCCGCGGTCTGTTCGTTCCTGACGGTCCTGCTGGCCTACCTGCTGCCGTCCTGGCGGCTGTCCCGTATGACCCCGGCCCAGACCCTGCGGGTGAACGCGCCCCGGTCCAGCCGCAGGGGCGGAACGCGGACGGGAATGGTCACGCTGCCGCGCATGGCCCTGCGGACCTTTGGCCGGGCCAGGGGGCGCACCATTTTGTCGCTGGTCACCATGCTGGCGGCCGTCCTGCTGCTCACCGACATCCGAATGCAGTATGTGAGCTTGCGGGAGGATCTGTACCTCTCCGCCATGTCACCCTGGGACTACTCTATCACAGACGCCTCCGCCGCGACCCCTTACCAGCAGTACAATGAGCGCAACCGGGGCGTGACAGAGGAGATGGTGAAAGAATTGAGGAACCGCCCGGAGGTTGACTCCGTGAGCGCGCTGAAAAGCCGGGAGGTGCCGCTGGCGGCCTCCAGCGAGCTGCAAGAGCGGGTGGTGGATTACTACAACCAGCCCTACGACGAGACCATGACCCTGCGGGAATCTCAGGCCGCTTTCCCGAACTGGATGGCGGGCATCGACCGCTTTACCGAAACTGGCGAATACACCGCCATTGTGGTGGGGCTGGATGGGGCGTATCTGGACTATGTGCTGGAATACTGTCCCTTCACCAGCGGCAGCTTTGACCGGGCTGCCTTTGAAAGCGGCGATTATGTGATCGCCGGCGGCGCGTACCATGAGGGCGTCTCCTGTCTGGCGGCGGGCGAAACGCTGGAGCTGGAGGGACGGAGCTTTACCGTGCTGGGTTCCCTGATGCACGACAATGCCTATCTGGAGGGGACCAACAGCCCGGAATCCTCCTTCACCTTCTACTACCTGGTACCGCTGACCGTGTTTGACGAGCTGTTCCCCGGTCAGAGTTACCGGCAGCTGGCGGTGGACATCGACCATGGCCAACAGGCATCCTTTGAGGAATACCTGGCCGGGTATGAGCAGGGCCTGAACCGGGGCATCAGCATCACCCTGCGCAGCGACTATCAGGAGAACTTTGAAAGTGCCCGGCTCAACATGGTGCTGGTGCTGGGCCTGGTGGCCGCAGTGCTGCTGGGAATCGCCGTGCTGAACTTCGTCAATCTCCTGGTGGTTAAGACTGTGAGCCGCCGCAGGGAATTTGCCGTGTACCAGAGCCTCGGCATGACCGTCAGCCAGCTGCGCCGCCTGGTTCTGCTGGAGGGCGGCTTCTACGCCCTGCTGATGGCGGCGGTTCTTCTTCCGGCCACCCTGGCCTTTGCCCTCTGGTTTATGCCGGGCGTGATCGCGGACCTGTCGTGGGTGGCCGTCTACACCTTTGATGTGACGCCGCTGTGGATCATCCTGCCGGTGATCGCGGCGCTGGCGCTGCTCACCCCGCTCCTTTGCCTGTACTGGATTACCAGAGGCACTATTCAGGAGCGGCTGGGAGTTGTGGAATAATGAAAATGCGAAAACGCGCCCTCCTGTGGGAAGGCGCGTTTTTTTGCAATGTCACAAAAATGTACCTTTGCTGTACCTGAAATGAGACATTGGCCTGCTATGATACAGACAAAGAGAAGGGAGGACTTCTCAAAAGAACGAGGAGGTACGGCTTATGGAGACCATTTTGCAGGCCAGAGGTCTGAAGAAATACTACGGCAAAGGTGAGACGCAGGTGCGCGCCCTGGACGGGGTGAACCTGGATATTGAGCGGGGAAAATTCACCGCTATCATCGGAACATCCGGCTCCGGAAAATCCACTCTGCTGAATATGCTGGGCGGCCTGGACACCCCCACTGAGGGTAGCATCCGGGTAGGCGATACCGAGCTTGCCAAGCTGAACAGCGAACAGGCCACCATCTTCCGGCGCAAACAGATCGGGTTTATCTTTCAGAACTACAATCTGGTGCCGGTACTCAGCGTGTGGGAAAACATCATTTTCCCCATCTCTCTGGATGGCCGCAAGCCGGACAAAAAGTTCATCATGAACATCGTGAAGCTGCTGGGTCTGGAGAAGAAGCTGGATAGTCTGCCCAATAACCTCTCCGGCGGCCAGCAGCAGCGGGTGGCGATTGCCCGTGCCCTGGCCTCCAAGCCCTCTATCATTCTGGCCGACGAGCCCACCGGCAACCTGGACTCCAAGACCAGCGACGATGTGATCGGCCTTCTGAAGATGACCAGTCAGGAATTTCACCAGACCATCGTGATGATCACCCACAACCCGGAGATTGCCGCCATGGCCGACCGTGTGATCCGCATTGAGGATGGGCGGATTGTGGCACAGTAAGGGGGGCGGATAGTATGAAAAAACAATTGATCTTTCGTCCTATTCCGGTACTGACCAAACGGATGTTCCGTACGAACCGGGGCCGGAATCTGGTGGCAATTCTGGCGATCCTGCTCACCACTATGATGTTCGCCACCCTGTTCACCCTGACCCAGAGCATGAGCCGCAACCTGGTGGAGATGACCTTCCGCCAGACCGGTTACAATGCCCAGGCCTCCATGCGGGGACTGACCGAGGAGCAGGCCGACCTGATCGCCGGTCACCCGGATGTGGCGGAGCTGGGCCGCAGCATCGTGCTGGGCCTTGCGGAAAACCAACAACTGACTGGGCAATCGGTGGAGATCCGCTGGGCCAATGACGCCTACGCCCGGCATTCCTATGCCGCCCCCACCACCGGGCAGATGCCCCAGGCGGCGGATGAGATCGCACTGGATACCAGCATCCTGGACCGTCTGGGCATCCCCCATGAGCTGGGGCAGACCGTGACTCTGGAGTGGCGCAAGGATCTCAGCGGCGAGGAAGTGACGACTTCCACCTTCACCCTCTGCGGCTTCTGGGAGGGCAACCAGTCCAGTTATTCCTCAATGGCCTGGGTCAGCCGGGCCTATGCCGCTGAGATGACCGGCGGCGTCATTTCCACCGAGGAAAGCCAGGTGCTGGGCCTCTATATGGTACAGGTCAATCTGGCAAGCGACCAGAACATTGAGGCGACGATGGACCGTATCCTGGCGGATACCGGCCTCACGGGTCTTGAATACAATGTCAACCTGGCCTACTCCCCGGAGATGGGGGCGATGGCCGCCCAGGAGAGTATGCCCATGTATCTGGGCATGGTGCTGGTATTCATTGCCGGATACCTGATTATATACAACATCTTCCAGATCAGCGTGACCGCCGATGTGCAGTTTTATGGCAAGCTGAAAACCCTGGGCATGACCACCAAGCAGCTGAAGAAGCTGATCTACGGGCAGGCCAACCGGCTGTGCATCATCGGTATCCCCATCGGTCTGATTCTGGGCTGGCTGCTGGGCAGCGTGCTGGTGCCGGTGCTCATGGGGACAATAGACGGCGAGGCCGTGGTCTCTGCCAGCCCCATCATCTTCATTGGCTCAGCGGTCTTTGCCTGGGTGACAGTGCTGATCTCCTGCCTGCGGCCCGCAAGGCTCGCCGGAAAAGTATCGCCCATTGAGGCCCTGCGCATGAGCGACGCCGACAGCTCCAGCAAGAAGAAAACCAAGCGCCGCCGTGGAAACGCTTCCCTGGCCTCGATGGCCTGGGCCAACCTGTGGCGCAACAAAAAGCGTACCATCACGGTGATCTGCTCTCTGACCCTGGGCCTGGTGCTGCTCAGCAGCTTTTACGCCAAAAACGCTGCCTTTGACATGGACAAATACTTGGCTGACCTGATCCTGGCCGACTTTGAACTGTCCGACGCCACCAGCGAGGATTATATCAACAACTATGACCCCCACGGCACCACCCTGACGGATTCTCTGGTAGCTCAGGCAGAAGGCCAGGAAGGCGTGGAAGCGTCCGGCCACCTGTTCTCGGCCCAAATCGACTGGCAGATGGACGAGGGCACACTGCAAAATGTGGCGGCCTTCTACACCGAGGACAAACTGGCCGATTGGGAAACCTACGACGCTGCTGGTGCCCAGCAGCTTCGGGATGTCCTAGAGACTGGCGACGGCTCTGCCATCCTGTACGGCCTGGACGGCATCCCGCTGGATGCTATCACCCAGGAGCAGTATGTGCTGGAGGGCAGCTTTGACTCCGCCGAATTTGCCAGCGGGAACTATGTACTGGCGGTGGGCCCCAGCCTGGAACTGGGTACAGACTACCCGGTGCTGCCGACCCCCTCCGCGGGCAGCACCGTGGAACTGAACGGCCGCACCTATACGGTGATGGCGGTGGTTTATCCTCTGAATCCGGTGACCCAGCTGACGGTGCAGCAGGGCGCGGGCGACAAGTTTAATTTGAGCTTCATCATCCCCAGCGAGGTATTCCGCGAGCAGTGGCCGGACCACACCCTGCGCAAGCTTTTCCTCAATGTGGATGACGCCCACATCGACACAGTACAGGCGTTCCTGGATGACTATATGGAGACGACGGACCTCGGCCTGCCGGTGGCTTCCCGCCAGACGATGGCACAGCAGTACGAGGCCCAGACCCGTTCCTCCGCCGTCATGGGCAACGCTGTCAGCGTGGTCATCGCGCTGGTGGGTGTGCTGAACTTCATCAACTCGATGGTGACCGCCATCGTATCCCGCAAGCGTGAGTTCGCGGTCATCCAGAGCGTGGGCATGACCAAGAAGCAGCTCAATCGGATGCTGGTAAACGAGGGATTGTTTTACGCGGTTTTGACGCTGGCGGCATCGTACCTTATCAGCAGCCTGGCCGTGGGCGTTGTGGTCCGGGCGATGGTAGAGGGCGGATTTACCACCTTCCGCTTCACCCTGCTGCCGCTGGTGGCCTGCACCCCGATCCTGCTGATCTTTGCGGTGCTGATTCCGCATCTGTGTTTCCGCAACCTGGAAAAACACAGCATCGTGGAGCGGCTGAGAATGGAGTAAATCATCGGGAGGTGATGGATTTGGGAAATTTGTAATACTGTCTTTCAGTGATGGTGAAGAAAAAGCTTTAGAGAAACTGATTTCTACACTTTCCGCAATTTCAGATTTTTCTACACTAGCGGCTTCTAAAGATGCACCACTATTGATGAACTCATTGGAAATTTACCCTCGGCATCACCTGGTACGGCTGTTTGGTGCGCCGGTTAAACTGACCCCGATGGAGTTCGATATTCTGCTCCTGCTGGCCCGTCGGCCAGGGCAGGTGTTCACCGCCCGTCAGATCTATGAGGCCGTTGCAGTGGACTCCTTTGACGCCAGTTGGACGGGGATCTCCAGCATGATCTACAAGCTCCGCCGCAAACTGGGGGCTGACATCATCGAAACAGTACGGGGCCACGGCTACCGAATGAGAATAACAAAATAGAGGGATACGGCACCGAAGCCATAGCTTTGATGCCGTATCCCTATTTCTTACTCATGGGGTGTTTGCTCTCCGCTTTCCATCTCTTCATTATAGGAGGATGTGTCCTCCAGTGCCTCATATCCAAGAAAACTGTTGGTGGAGAGGGCGGCATCCAGATAGTCGTTTCCGACGGCAGGCCGGCTCCCTTTTTGAAAATAAAAGCGGTAGCGGGCGCCGATCTGGAACTTGGCGGTTTTGCTCAACAGCAAGGTGCGCTCCGCCCCCTGTTCATCAATCAGCTGGATCTTGCGGTAACGACGCAGCATAGGGGTGCTGACGCTGGCGCAGATCCCTTCCACCACTTCGTACTGGCCCCGGGCGGCGGTGCCCCACAGGCTGCTGCCCAGCACCAGAGAAGCGGCAAAAATAAGTCCACCCAGCACCAGAAGGATGCGGTCTGCGGCGACAGTGAAGATCACAAAGCTGACTGCTATGCTGGCGATCCCGGCCAGGAATGTCAGCAGGATCTTGCGCCGCAGGACAAAGGGAAATTGGCTCAATTGGTTTTTCATGTACTGATCCTTTCAAAAATGATTTGCTGGCGCAGATACAGGTTGGCAACGGCCAGCGTTACCGCCTGGCTGCTCCGGCTGTTCTTCATCAGGCTGGCGATGTTCTGGCAGGTGGTCTCGCTGTCGCCGTACACCTTCTCCATCAGGACCCGCTCGCTGGGGAGGGAGAAGATATCCTGCTCCACACATTTGATGATCTCCGCAGTGGAAAGCAGGGCCTGCCGGGAGAGCCGCATGACGCGGGATTCATAGTCGGTCCGGCGGTCTTTGCGAAACAGCTTCAGCGCCTGCCCGACTGAAACCCGACGGCTGAATACAAGCTTCATAAACGATACGCCGCGCACCAGGGCAGAGCCGCTGGTGGGGATGATGCCCAGGGGACTCAATAGATCATACAGCGCATCGTATTCGGTCTCCCCGCAGCCGGAAACCAGCAGTCCGCGGGTAAGCAGGCGGTTCACGCAGTCATCCCAGGGCCGGCTGACAGCACCACCCATAGATGAGGCCAGCTTATCGCACTGAAAAGAAATATCCTCCCATTTGGAGATCCGCCAATTCAGGGCAGTCCAAACGACCAGCTCCTGCATATCCACCATGTAGGGCTGACCGCCAAGGCGGATGACCGGGCAGGACCGGCCACAGCCATTTGTTTCCCGCTCCAGACGGCCGATTGCAGTATATAAGGTTTTCTGTTCCATTGATCAATGCCTCCTTTTACATATCCTTTACTGCGGGAAGGCCGTGGTTTTCAACAAATTTAAAGCAGGCTTGCCAGAAAGCGGGGGTCGCTGCGCAGTTTGGCGACCGAGCGCGAGATCCATGCACCCACATGGGAGGGCGGAACCTGGTAGAGTTCCGCAATATCCGTGACCCGCATTCCCTGAAGCTTGAGCGCCAGGGCTTCGATCCCAAGCCGGGCCACACCGTCATAGTCCTGTTTGCTGGCTTCCAGAAGCGACAGCGTTTCCATCAGGGACACTTGGGTGTCAAATACGTCGGACTGCGGCTTCAGGGCTTCACCGTCAGCGGCCAGTTCCCCGTGCTCTCCAATAATGAGCCGGCTGAACATCTTGCCCCTGTTGCAGATTGTCCGGCAATAGGACAGAAGCCCGTTTTTTACGACCGTTTTGGCGTAGGTGGCAAACTGTGCCCGCCCATCGTCTTTATAGGTGGCCGCGGCTTTGCAGAGCCAGACGCACCCCTCCTGGAACAGATCGCTGTACTCCAGGCCACAGATAGTCGGATTCACATGGATATAGTCGCAGATCACCCAATGCACCACCGGCAGGTTTTGAGCAACGAGTTCCTGCTGCTGTTTCGTCAGACTGGTCATTTGCTCACCTCCCGTCAGGCTGCCGCCTGTCCGGCGGCGGGAGGAGCTGAGGCCTGCCTGCAGAGGCGGACGACCTCATCGCACATCCATTCGGAAAACTGGCCGATATGAGTCTGCCGTTTATCCAGCCCAAGCTTCGCCTGGAGCCAGATATAGACCTCCCATTTTTCCATGTGCCGGCTCTGCTGCAACTGTTCCAATGCCCGGTGCGCCAAAATGCGCTTGTGCCGGAGATCTCCATTTGCCAAAGTTCCCATAGGCCGGTGCGTCCTGTCATGGGCGCTCACATAGGCATCGCAGGCGGGCCAGCGGTCGCAGAGATAGAGAAATTTTCCCTGGGAGCGGCGGTTCAAGCCATAAACCACACTGGCCGGACGGAGCGAGGCATTGGCATGGCAATAAGGACATTTGATCTGTTTTTGCTTCATCATAAAATCATCACCTCCAAAGACGCGCCAAAGGCGGCGCGATGGCGTCTTTCTGTGTAAAAATCAGCTGTTCTGGCTGCAGCTGGGGGCCAGACAAAGCTGCCTGAGCGTACATGCGGAAGGGTCCGGCGCATGCCATTCGATGTACTTGGAAAAAGCGGCGTCAAAAGAGCAGCGCGACAGGACGGCGCTGCACTCGGCGGGCTCTACCTCCTCACCGGTCAGCTCATGCACGGTTTCCGCAGGCAGAAGCATGACCTGACCGCACTCATCCACTGTCAGCAGGAATCCGGAACAGGGCTTCTCCCGGCCATACATGCAGGCATCGCAGCCACAGCTGACAAAGATGGCGTTGCGCCAGTTCCCACGGACGGCCCGCAGAAAGGAATAAAATTTGCAGGATGTTTTCATCCTCTACCTCCAATAGTCGTTTTTTGAGATAATAAAAAAGCGGGGACCAGCTGTGGATGTCCACAAGCTGATCCCCGCTGACGGCATTTAAGCGAACAAGCCCTTAGTTGGCCGCGCCAAACAGGCCCTCGATCTCCTGCGTGATCCGGGGGATGACCGTATCGTTGAAGATGAGGGTCAGGGCCGCCAGCAGCAGGGCGCCCAGCACAACGGCGATGATGATTTTGACCGCATCAGAGATGTAGAAATCGCCGCGCTGGTTGGAGAGCGCCATACGGGCCCGAAGCGCGAGGCCGTTCGCTTTGCTGCGGATGCAGCTGGTAAACTTCTTCATGGAAATACCTCCTGTAAATGTGATATTGGATTTTGGTATGGTTATGGCCGGTCAGGACCGGCGGATAGGTTTGAGCAGGCCGTTTTTGTTTGAGCGGGGCCTGTCCGGATACGCTTTCGGCTTCTGGCGCAAAAGCCACCGGAACCGGCGCCTCCGCCCATCTTCGCCGTCAGGCGGAATATATTTTTTCTTCGACATGGATTTCTCCTGTTCAGACGGTAGGTTCAGGACCGGCCTGGGAGCAGGCCGGCCCTGGGGAAATGGATGGAAGGCAGCCGGCATAGCGGCTGCTATGGGAACCCACTGCGGTACAAAACATCACCTCCATCGTAGATTCGCCCCCGGGTGGGAGCGGGTATATGGAAAGCCCCCACCAGAGGCGTGGGCGAATACCTGTCAGCCGAAGAAAGCGCCCAGGGAACTCATGACCTCGGTGCAGAGGACCACCAGATAGATGATCATAATGCAAATGAGCATCATCATGGAGTAACGCTGGATCTTCTTGGGGCGCTTGGCCGCTTCCTTTTTCAGATTGTTCTGCTCGATCTGCCTCATGTCAAAACAGATCATCTTGAAATACATCCGCTGGTCATCGCCGCGAAGCACGCCGATCAGGCCGCGGATCACATCGGACAGCATGGGGCTGCCAATGCGGGTTTCAAAACGGATCAGGGCATTCTCATAGTTGCCGGTTTTCATGTCGGCAATGGTCTGGTCCAGCTCCGCGCCGAAGTCCTTGCCCGCTACCCGGCGGTAAGAGGTAAGGATCTTCAGCACATCCCGGTCGTTCTCCAGGTTCTGCCCAATGGTCAGGGCGAACCGGGGAATTTCGCTTTCAATGAGCTTGCGGCGCTTCTTAACGAAATCAAAGACGCTGTAATAGGTCGAGAACCACAGCGCCACCGCAAGCCCGATCAGCACGGGAACCATCAGCGGCACCAGAAACACCATCAGGATAGAGCAGAGGCCGACGGCGCCCGCCGTGACCCAGGCCCGGGCCGTGTAGACCTCCGGCGTCAGTTCCAGACCGGCAATATCCAGCGCCCGCTGCAGCTTATTCCGCTTGAGCTTATCCAGCTTCAGGTACGGGGCGATCAGTCCGGCGATTTTGGTGATGTAGACATCCAGCAGTTTCTCGGTCTTTACGCCCTGCTGCTTGCGGGCCAGCATCATCATGCGGGAGGTTTTCTTTGTGGGAATATCCACAAAGGCGCAGGTCAGGTTGTAGGTGGCAAAACCAAAGAAGATGATCGCCACAAGTGCCAAAAGGGTCATGCGCCGTCACCTCCGTATTCAATGGGCTTGCTCAGCTTCATGATCTGCGTCAGGGCAAAGAGAATAATGGCCGCACAGATCGCCAGGGCGATTTTGCCGGGTGTGGTGAAGATGAGCGTATGGAACCAGTCTTCGTTGAGGAAGTAAAGCAGAGGCACATTGGCGACCACCAGGAACATCATCGTGATGGCCTCACGGCGCGGGCCCTGCATCATGGCCTCCAGTTCAGACTGCACCACTCGCACATCGCTGAACTTCTGGGCGATGGTGGGCAGCGTGTTTTTCATGGAGCGGTCAGACTGGCACTGAATGAGGATGTTGCACCACTCATGAAATACCCGGTTGGGGACCTTCATCTTCAGCGAGTTGATGGCACTGGTCAGGTTGGCGTTGATCAGTTCCGCCTCGTACACAAATGCCTCGAAGTTGGCCTTCACCGGCTCATTGATGTAGGGCAGGTTTTCCTTGACCGGCTCATTGATGTAGGGCAGGTTTTCCTTGACCGCCCGTATCAGGTCCTCTGTTCGCAGGTAGGAGGTGGTGATGATGGAGATAGCGGTCTCCAGTTCCTCGTTCAGATGCTTCTTGTAGCTGGCGGCTGTGCTGCGCAGATACCAGATGGGGGCCAGCGAAAAGCCAATGCCCAGGATCGGCACCATATACACATTGTTGATGAGCAGCGCCAGCACAGCGCCCACCGCAAACAGGATCAGCGACAGCCGCTTGACCGCCTCATAGCGGTCGGAGCGGCCGGTGCCTTTCAAAATCTGCTTCAGCTCATAGTCCTGGTTGAAGAAGCCCTTGGCGGGCGTACCCATCAGGACATTGAGTTCGTCAGACAGGGTAGCGGCCTTGCGCTGGGAGCGGAACAGGGCATCGATAAAATCCCCCGGCCGCACGCCGAACAGGGCCAGGAGGCCCGCGCTGATCAGCGCAAAGCAAATGATGTAGATCCACTGCAACCTTTAATCCACCTCCTTCGGGGCGTCCATGAACTCTGCCAGCTCCTTATTGGAGATGCCGTTGTCAAGGAGCCGTTTTTTCAAAGTATCCGAGATTAAGCCCACCTTCCGGTGATGGCCCACCACATGGATCTCTCCCTTTTCATCGGTCACATTGTCCTCCACCTCAAATTTGTAGAGTGTGTGGGAAATGAGCTGCCCGTCCCGGTAGTCCTCGCCCTCCAGGATCTCCATGATCTTACGGGAACGGTCTTCCAGCTGCTTGGTAAACACCACGATGGGATAGGCCTCCACCATGATCTCCATGAGCACGGCGTCGTCCATGCTGTATTTGCGCTTGGCGAGGGTCATCATCCTGCGGTAAGTGCTGTTGCAGGAGTTGGAGTGGATGGTGGTGCAGACGGTATGGCCGGTGCGGGAACTCTCGGCGGCCGACAGGCTTTCCGCGGCGGACCGCATCTCGCCGACACCGATGACATTGGGGTGCTTGCGCAGTACCCGCTCCAAAAGGAAGTCCTGGTTGATGTTCAGCGCCGGATTTTCGCTGGGCCGGGTCAGCAGGTGGATGACGGAGTTTAAGATATTCCCGTTTTCATCCCGCTTGACCAGATCAAACTCACGGCTGCCTTCCTCTATGGTGATAAGGCGCTGGTTGTTGGGGACATTGGAGAGCAGCCAGGCCATGATGGTGGTCTTGCCGGAGCCGGTGGAGCCCGCGATGCACACGCTGACGCCATACCGGATGCAGGCCATCAGGAAGTGAAGCATCTCTGCGGTGGCGCTGCCGGAATCGAGCAGCTTCTGCTCGGAGACCGTCTGCTGGTTGACAATACGGATGGAGGCATTGATCCCTACATCCGGGTCCACAATGGGCGTCTTGTCCACAGAGATACGGATATTTTTGTCCAGAAAGCCCACCACACTGGGCATGGTGTCGTCAATGACCATGCCGCAGGCGTTGAGCATACGGCGCACCACATCAATGGCGTGCTGCGGGGAGGAAAACTTGTCCGGGATCTTGATGCTGCGCCCACCGGCCTCGATTACTTCGATGTCGTTGTAGGCGTTGATGTTGACTTCCTCAATGCCGGGCTTGTAGATCCATTTCTTGAGGAAGGAGTAACCGGCCATATCCTCATAGAGCTTTTCACACAGTTCCTCGGTGGTCAGCCCCTCAATGGCGTATTTTCGCTTGACGATGTACTGCACCATCAGCTCTTTGAGCAGTGTGGTGGCCCGTTCGGCGTTGCCCTCGCCGGCCTCGGCAATGGTGGAGGCGTGATTTTCAGCAAAATACCGCTGCACATCCTCCAGCACCTGGTCATAGGTCAGGTCCTGGTTGGCCGCCGGCGCGAAGAATATGTCGTTGAGATTATTCATCGGCGTCATCCTCCTCGAACTCGTCCTCGTCGTCCGCATCCTCTGCCGCCTGCTCGGCCAGCTCCATCTGCTCCAAAGCGTCCAGTACCTTGTTGAGTGAGGCGGTGTACTTGGGATTGCAGTATTTGATGGCCTGGAACATCCCTCCTTCGGTGGCGCAGCGGTCGATCTCCTTGCCATAGGGCAGAAGGCCGTCAAAGCCGCCGATGATATAGCCCATTTCATCCAGTGCGTGGAAGGGGCGGGCCATGCCGGCGAAGGTCATGTGCCGGTCATAGTGGAAACGCCCATCCACCAGCAGGGGCTGGTGGGCTTTCAGATAGTTGACGCCCTTCAGGTCGGGAGTAAGCAGGCGGATGACCAAATCGCCGGACTCAATCGCCGCCGGGGTGAACACATTGGTCATGTTGGAACTGCAGTCCAGGATGACGAAATCCACCAGCTTGGCGGCAGCGTTGACCAGCTGGAGTACCATAGCATATTTGACTTCCGGATAGCTCAGCGGATTCTCACCGGCGGAATAGCCCATCAGACCGATGAAAGGATAGCTTTTGAGCACCGTGACATGGCTTGCCACCAGCGTGGTGTCGATCTCTACGCTGCTCAGGACCTGCCCCACCGAGGCGTTGGTCTGGATGATCTGTTCCGGCAGCCAGACCGGGAGCATGGGGACGCTGATCTCTGCGTTGATGATGATGGCTTTCCGCTTGTCGCGGGTCAGGGCTTTTGCCAGGATGCAGGAAAACATACTTTTCCCGCTCCCCGGGCTGCCCCAGACGGTAATGACTTTTCCCATAGGAAGCTCCTTTCCCAAGGGCGGAATGCCCTTGACTTTTTGCAAAACAAATATATAATATAAGATAGATTATCATAAAATGAATTATGATAAAGGAGGCGTTAACATGAAGTTTATCGGCAGACAACGAGAACTGGAGTCTCTTGAAAGGGAATACCAAAAAGACAGCAGCTTTGTTGTGATTTACGGCAGGCGGCGTGTAGGAAAAACAACGCTGATTAAAGAATTTATCAAGGGTAAGCTGGCATTCTACTTTCTCGCAACGGAGGAAGTGGAATCACAAAGCATAAAACGGCTGTCTGGTGTTGTGTCCCGGGTAACACAGAATCCGTTGCTGCAGCGTGCAGCCTTTTCCGACTGGCTGGATTTGTTCCATATCATTGCGGAATTCCGGCCGGAGGAAAAGAAAGTCCTGATTATTGATGAATTTCCTTATCTGGTTAAGTCCAATCCGGCGTTCCCGTCTATTCTGCAAAACGCATGGGACGAGGTCCTCAAGGACAGCAATGTGATGCTGATTCTTTGCGGCTCCTTGATTGGAATGATGCAAAAACACGCGCTGTCTTATGACAGCCCCCTGTATGGCCGCCGGACTGCACAGATCCGGTTGGCGCCTTTGTCGTTCCCGGATGTGTATGCCGCTCAGCATCTTTCTTTTGAGCGTGCGGTGGAGCAATATGCGATTACCGGCGGCGTACCCAAATATCTGGAGTTTTTCAACGATCAGGAAGGACTGCTGGAACAGGTGGAGTCTGCGGTTCTCTCGAAGAACGGTTTTCTGTATGAAGAACCAAACTTTCTGCTGAAAGATGAAGTGGTATCCGCTGTCAACTATTTTTCCATTATCCGCGTGATGGCGGATGGAAACCACAAGCTGGGGAAAATTGCGGGAGCTCTGGGGACAGAAACTTCCGCGCTGACGCCATATCTTTCCACGCTCAGCGACCTTGGCTTTGTCGTGAAGGAAACGCCGGTTACGGAGAAAAATCCGGAGAAGTCCCGTAAAGGCCTTTATTTCATCTCTGATAACTTTGTGCGTTTCTGGTTCCGGTATGTCTATCCATATAAAGGGGAACTGGAACTGGACAATACGCAGATTGTTCTGGATGAAATCCGAAAAGACTTCGTACAGAAGTTTGTGGCCTTCGCCTATGAAGATATCTGCAGATCCATTTTTGCAGACCTTTGCAGGGAAGGTGCCATTGACTTTGTTCCCTCGCGGATCGGAGCTTACTGGCTGAATGATTTGGACAGCGATACGGAAATTGATGTGATGGCGGTGGACCATCAAAACAAGCGATTCTTTGCAGGCGAGTGCAAATACCACAATAAGCCGGTGGATGCGCCTGTATTTTTTGCTCTCCGCGATAAGGTGCAGGCTTCTGGTGAAATCCAAAAGGTATGGAAAGGCTATCAGCCTATTTTTGGGATATTTTCTAAAAGCGGTTTTACCCAGCGTCTTGTTGACTTGGGCAAAGAAAATCCACAGCTTTTCCTGATTAACGAGGATCATCTTTCTAACCAGCAGTGAGGAAACGGGCGGTGAATCTGTTCACCGCCCATTTTTATTCGCCGTCTTCCGGGATGCTGTCCGCAGGAGTTGTTTCCGTACCGCCTTCCGCCCCATCGGAGCCGGCCTCGCCTGTGGACTCGCTATCTGCGGCGCCTTCAGCGGCTTCTCCACCATCCTGGCTTTCAGCATTTTCCTCAACCAGTGTTTCGGGGAAGTAGATCTCCTGAAGCGTCTTGTCCTGCTCGGCCAGCAGTTCCTCGGCCAGCTGGTCGTTGTTGCGGGAGATCAGCGCCACATGGGCCACACCGTCATTTTCCATCTCAGTAATGATACGGGCCTGCTCCGGGCTTGCCAGCACAGTGATGGTGGCAGACTGCTGCGGCTCTTCGTCCTCGGTAGGCTCCTTGGTGTTGTCCACATTGATACCGTCAGAGTCGGTGACCGACAGCACCTTGACAAAGCGCAGCTCCGGCACCTCTTCCGCCGTCTCCAAGAAGTGATAAATGCGGATGATGTCGCCCGGTTGCAGCTTATCCGACAGGCCGGAGGCCAGCGTTTTCACAGTCAGCGAGATGGCGACCTTGCCGGAGGGGATGTCGTTGAGCGCCACATCCGAGGAAACAGGGACGGTACTGACCTTGCTGGTAAGGATATAGTCGCCCTCTGCCAAATCAGCGGTAACATACAGTCCCTCCACATCATCCATGCTGTGGGCCACATTGGAAGGGAGGTTGTACCCGCCCACTTCTACGACTTCGGCGTTGTCGCTGGTGATTGTTTCGCCTTTCAGCACCGGCTGGGTAATGCGGACAATCTCCGTCTTGCCGTTGGTCTGCCGGGCAATGGTGGGCAGTGCCACAAATGCGATGACCGCCGCCAGAACCAGGGACAGAATGCCGAAGATAAATCGGTTGTTGAGTTTCATAAGCATCTCTCCTGTCATAAAAATAGTTCAGCCAGCGTCGCCACAGAGCAGCCGCAGGCCAGAAAAGGTAAAAACGGGATCGCGGTGGGCTGTTTGTCCCGCAAGAGCCGCCGGTACAGCAGCACCACCGGCATGGCGAAGCCGGCGGCTACCAAAAATACCAGGGCCATGCCGGAGGGACCATAGACCAGACCCAGTACCCCGCAGAATTTGATATCCCCGCCGCCCATGCCGCTGCCGCCGGTCGCCATAGCAGCGGCCAGCGGGATGCAGAAGCCCAGCAGCGCACCCACCAGAGCCTCGGCCACAACGGGCCAGATGAAAATGGGCGTCCGGCCATACTCCAGAATGAAGTAGACCTGGATCAGCGGGGCCAGCGCGGCCAGGGGGATAAAAAAGACGAGCGCCCGGTCGGGCACCCGCCTGTATAGGATGTCGTAGACGGCAAAGCCCGTCACCACCAGAAAAACAGTGAGCAGGTAAGCCATCCACACATTATTCTCGATTGGTGTACCAGTCATCATAGAGGCTCCCGTCAATGGAAACATAGTCATTCAGGTTGATACTCAGCATCCCGTCCGGCGTCCAGGTATCCCAGACCTGGGTGAAGACGGTGTAGTTTGTCGCATCCGGGAACCAGATGGGGGTAAAATGCACTTCCCGGCTGTAAGTCGAGAACTCATTGGGCTGGAAGGTGAATTTGGCGCTCCGGCCGCTGGACACTCGCTGCAGCAGGCGGAGATAGGTTTCATACTGGAACTCCGGGAACACCGAAAAGACCGTCTGCGGATGGGTGATGTGGCTGGTGGGCGCGTCGGTGGAGAGCGTGGCTGTCACATCCTGTTTGACGCCGTACCCGCTCTTCATGGACTTTCCGGAGGCCGTCGGCACAATATCGTCCGGCATCAGGGACATAACGCCGCTGATGGAGGCAGAATAGCCGGTGTACTCATATTCCCAATAGCCTTCATCGACCCAGTGCCCGCCGTCTTCCCCATGGTCGCACCAGACCCATACCGGCACCCAATAGCAGCTCCAGACGCCCCAGTTGGCGGTAAGCTTCTGTGTTTCGTTGGGCAGGGACGGTACCGTATAACCGGGGTTGGTATCAGTCGCCACCGGGTCGGGCGGAATATGCTCATTCAGATCCACGATTTCCGCCACAAAGGTATCCTGGGCGGTATAGGCCCCGCTGACGGATACCGTAATGGTGACCGTCTGCGGTGTAGTGGGGGTATGCCACTTGACCCAGACCACCTGGCTGTCACCTGCGGGGATCACCACATCGTTGACTCGGTAGGTGGTGCCGAGGATGTGGAAGGTCACCGAAGCGGGATTATCCGGCGTCAGGTCGGTATCCGTCCGCAGGGTGACAGAGGTAATGACATCGGTATCCACCCGGTACTCCACATCAGGGGCCTCGATCTCGCCCTCGGGCGGGGCCTCGTCAAACCAGACAATGCCGACGCCCAGTGTATTGATGATGTCGGAATTGTTCTGCGTCCCGGTGGTGTTGCCGGTCCAGGCGGAAATACCAAGGTCACTGAACTCCAGAAACATGGACAGCGGCAGGTTCTTATGGGTCAGCGAGGTCATGGTCCGGCGCAGGTTGCCGCCGGACATCTGATCGTAAAGGCCGGCCTCAGTGGCCGTCATGCAGTAATACTGGCCGTTGTGGGTAAAGTAGGCAATGGGCTCGATCAGCAGCTTATATTCGCCGGCGATCATCCGCTCATAGTCCACACCCGCAGCCTGGGCAACCATCATGCAGGCGTACTCCGAGCAGAAGTACCGCTTGATGGCGTCAATGTTGCTCTGGCCCTTGCTGCTGACGATGGTGGGCATGGACTGCGCGGGCTTGATGCAGGAATAGGCCACCCCGGACTGGAGGGAGAGGCCAGTGCCGCTCAGGTACTGCAGTTTGTTGACTTTGCCGAAATGGAGGATACTGCTTTTCTGTGTCCGGTTGGAAAAGTCCAGCGGTGAAGACACGGCGGCGCCGCTTTCCGCATCCACAACTGTGATGCGCACGCCATCGTTGCCGGGATTCCAAAAGTTTGAGGATGTGCCTTGCCCCATCCCACCGCCGCCACCGTCAATGTTCCCGTTGCCTCCCGATGCAAATGCCGTGGAAGGAACGAGGCAGAACACCAGGGCGAGGCTGCATAAGAGGGCGAGCAGTCGTTTCAAATACATCACGCTCCGTTCTTTTTGAAAATAAGAAGGCCGCCACAACCCTGTGACGGCCTTTCAGGTCCATATTCAGTTGTAGGTGGTCAGCCGCCCATGTTGCCGACCTGCTTGTTCAGGTCGCCGTCGCTGTCGCCGGTGGACTGCTGCACATCGCCGGGGACTACCCAGCCAAACACCGGGTCGTAAACGGCGCCGCTGCCATTGCTGGAGCCGGGGGCCGGCTCATTGCTGGAAGTGGATTCCTCTTCGGGAGGGGCGGTGACTTCCGGTACTGCCGGGTCGGGATTGACCTCATGCTCTTCGCCGGGGTCTTCGATCTCCGTCTTGCCTTCCGGCACAGGGGGCGGTGTTTCTTCCGGCTTCTCCGTATCGGTAAAGTCGATTTCAACCTCGCCCTCGGATTCCGAGGTCACCTTGGGATACTCCTCTTCGGCGCTGGAAGACTGGCCGGGCGCATAGGCATCTGCGCCCCCGCCTCCGTCGCCAGACTGCACACCGCCATCCGACCAGTCGCTGCTGGTACTGCTGGGAGGAGATTCATCCGGACGGAATTCATCCGTGCGGTCCCGGCTCACGAACCAGCAGACGCCCAGGATGGCGACGCAAAGGACAGCCAGGGCCGAAACAATAAAGCCTTTGGATTGGAAAAACTTCTTCATGTGTATGCACACTCCTTTTTTGCTGTTATATAAAGCCTATACTGCGGAGCTGACTGGAATTTCAACAGCGCCGCTAAAATTTGGTGTTGTGGTAGCCAGTCAGCTCCACCCGCTGGGTGATGGTAGGGTAATTGTGTCCGAACATGCGTACATAGAACTCCACATCACAATAGAAGATGTACTCCACCCGGTCGCCCACCACATTGAACTCCAGGCTGATGTTGGATACCTCATAGTCCTCTGTGGAGAGCGGGATCTTCTCAGCCAGACCACCGGCGACAGTGGCCTCCAGCATTTCCGTATAGTCATTGCTGGAATAGAGGGTGCGCAGGTATTCCTCGAAGTTGGTTTCCCGCTGGGAGCGGTAGGTGTCCGCATAAATGGTGGCGCTCAGGTTGTTCAGCTCCATCTTGGCGCCGTTGCGGATGTTGATGCAGGTGATCCGCACCGAGGCGTATAGAAGCAGGAAAGAGATGAGCATGACGACCCCGACCACGAAGAAACAGGCAAAGAAAGTGATCTCGCCCCGCTCGTTGCGAAGCGGCCGGCGCAGCCGTGAAAGGAAACGCTTCATAGGCCACCTCACTTCCAGTAGTGCTCGCTGACGCCGGAACCGCGGGCCACCACCGTGATGTTGACCAGATCCAGGTTCCAGAAGCCGCCCAGTTTGGCTTCGCCCTCAATGGTGATATAGAAGGGCGTCCCCAGCTGGATGGCCCGGGACATCCCGGACGGCGTAGGCGTCTTGTATGTGGCGTCGATGGAGTATGTGATATTCTCCGCGCCCTCGATCTCCGAACACAGGAAGTCAAAGAGCGAGTCGGTCTCGCTGTTGATGCCGCCGGACAGCTGGATCTGCTTGACCATCTGATCTGCCGCATGGTCTAACTCCTGTTTTGTGGAGATGATGCCGAACAGGTCGATGATAAAGGCCAGCAGGATAACGGCGATGAAGATGAACACCACCGTGGAGAAATAGTTGGCCTCGCCCCGTTCGCTCTTCAATGTCCTGCGGACTTTTTGCAGGAAAGTATGAATGTGAACCACCACCTTTACTTACAAATGAAAAACAGCCGTCCCGACCGGAACGGCTGCATTACAAATTTTTGACTGTACCAAGTATAGCAGATTTGGATTTACGGCGAAAGGGCAGGACTGCGCCAATGTATGGGCAATCCTGTGCCAATTCAATGTGTTGTTGTTAAAAACAAGAACGACAAGCACACATCATCTTAACTGAAGATAATGTGTGCTTGTCGAAGCAACGGAGGCGAGTTCTATACGGTCTGCATGATGCTCACGAGAAAGCCTACGCACAATTACAGCAATGATTCAACCAGTTGATAGATGTCGGTGAATGGATTAACGGCGATCCCAAACGGTTTATTGCAGTCATTTTGAATATGGTATTGTTCTACACGCTTGGCGTTCTGGATCGCATCAGTTGTATGTTCAGATAACTGCGCATACACATCGCCGGCTTTTTCATAATCCGAGAGGTAGGCGGTCAAGGCTGTCTTCACTGCAGGGTAATCTTTGAAAAATTTTGTTGTGTACTGAAAATGCAGCAAATACCAAAACTCAAAGCAGGGATTCGAAATTGCAATGTGAATTCCCTTTGCATCTGCCAGTTTCCTTGCTCTGGAGAGCAAGGTGTCTTTGGCGGCGATAGGATCAGGATTATTATAGTTTACATCACCGTCAGCAACGACCCACACCGCATCCCCATTTGATGCAGAAATCTGATTTTTACTTTGATATTCCACGGCTTTCCGAATTAGGCCAAGGTAATCGGTTTCACCTCCTTTGGTGCGGCTGCCGACCACACGAATGTCAATATTGGTCTGGCGGCTGCGATAATGTTCAAAATATTTCGGTTCAGTTTGAGAACCCTCCGTCACAATCAGAATGACAGGTTTTAGTTTTCTGCGCCGCTGCCCACGCTTTTCAATTTGTCCGCGTGCCATTTTACAGCCCTCCCTTGATAAAGGGAATCGCACCAAAACGGCCGATCAAATAACCCTTTTCTACTTTAGTGTCTTTGCGAACAGAAAAATCGTAAAGGGAGAACAGATCGGTGGCTGCTGTCTGCTCGTCTTTTTCTGTGAACCAAATTTGATCTCTTCTCAACAAATCCAAATCAAGAAGATTGGTGCTGTGAGATGTGAAGATCAACTGAGCACCCTTTGGATTGAATTCTGTGCTGTCAAACAAGGATACCAGATGCCTGGTCAATAGAGGATGCAGATGTGCGTCCATCTCATCAGCCACAAGAAGCGTTCCCTGGTCTAAAGCCTTTTTCACAACGCCGATCAGTTTGAAATAACTGTTGGTGCCGTCAGATTCCTCTGCCATATTTAACGCATAGGATAACGCATTTCCATTGGTATCCTGTACCGTGTGAATGGCCTCAATATTTGTAAAACTGTCACTGTGCTGCGATGGAGCAGGCTCTGCATCGCGCATTTGCAAAGCTTGTATTCCCAAATCGGCAACACGCAGCATAGATGCGATCACGCGCCGGTAATCATCATCTTTCAGCTGCTGTGCCTCAAGCCCATAAGCGTCTGCCACGGAATTCTTCGTGATAATCTGACAAGAAGCGAACCACTCCAAAACCGGAATCACTTTAGAGTAACTCCAGTTTGATGCAACTGACAAGTAGAGTTTGTTCGCAGAAGTGCGCTCCTTGAGCGTGTTTTGTTCATCTATATCCACCGTAAAACGAAAATCTTTGGTATTTTTTCTCTCAAAAATAAGCGCCTGTCTGCCGTTGGGATAGTAATATAGGTATTCTTCTGTAACAGCCTTATCTGTCGCAGAAAAACCATACGCATATCGGATACCTTCAGTGGTAAAGATGACCTCAAAGCTGCTGGGGCGCGTTGGCGTTTCCGGATCAAACTTGAAAGGCGAACGGTCAATGGTCTTATGAAGCTGCTGGTTATGTGAGGTCAGCACATAGTTTACCATGAACCAGAACGCGTTTAGGACATTAGACTTCCCCGAAGCATTGGCTCCGTAAATGACAGCAGACTTCAAATAGCTTTTATTTCCATCCATGATAAGATGCTCTGGATGCTCATTATCCTTGCTGGCCAGCAGGGATAATACAACTTTATCTTTGATAGATAGAAAATTCTCTACACTAAATTGAATCAGCATAAGCGACCTCCTAAACCTTTATTTTTATATATTATAACTCGGATTTTGTGAAAAATCAACGCAAACACAAAATAAATTCTTTGAAATAGGGATTTGAAAGGAAGCCTATGTGATAAAGATATACAGTGGTGGATCTGATAATGACAAAAAAGAAACCTGGAGAGCAGTTCGTCACTACTCCCCAGGCACTTTTGCTTTTACAGGTTCTGCCGGATGATCCGCGTGATGATGCCCACGGCCACGCCCCGCTCCATATCCAGGCGGGTGACAGCAAAGGACACATCATCCTTCTTTCCGGGCATCCGGTAGTCGTAGCAGGAGTGGGCTACCGCATTGACGCCATTGGCGAGCCGGACATAGACCACACCTTTATGAACATCGGTGACCTTTCCTGCATACTTACCCTGGATGCGGCACTTCTGCAGGTTGTCCCGGTCAGTGTTTTCCGAAGTGCTCTTGATGTCGGCCCGGATGCCCAGGTCTTCCAAACTGTTGCGCCGCACACTGAGGATGCGGACCAGCACTTCATCGCCCACAGCAAACCGCTCATGAGCGTCGCCGATCCAGTCCCAGGCAAGGTCGCGGGCCAAAATCGAGCACTCCACCCCAAACACCTCCACACGGACAACCTTTTCCGCCACAGCGATGACCCTCGCCTGGACAATCCGGCCCTCGTAGACGCGGTACATCCCATCGGGGTCAAGGTCGAAATAGAAGGTCTGGCGCTTGCGCATCATGGCCTCCCGGCGGCTGGCTACCACGCTGCGGGTCTTGGAGTCAATGCCCCGCACCACAAAGTCAATGTCGGCGCCCAGCATATTCCCCAGGATCTTGTTCTGGCGTAGCATCAGATCAGTGTATTCCTGGCCGGAGGGGCTGCGGCCCAGATTGATCATCATTTCTTTCAGGGGGATGATGATGCGGAATCCCTTGTAGTCCACCACAGCCACCGTCTTGCGGTTGTCCAGCTGCTCAATGCCGCCCAGCTTGCCGGTGAGGATGCGGCGGGTGCGGTAGGCGTTGTGGATCTCATGCCAGATGATGTCCTCACGGTCTTCCTGCGTCTCCACATCTTCCCGGCTGCGGATGGTCAGGATTGAAGGCTCACTGCGGCGGGGAGCGGCGGTGCGTCTGGGAGTAGAAGCAGGAGCGGGGGCTGCCTCTGCCAGCGGTTCGGCCAGAGAGGCAGGAGCTTCTGCCGCAGCCGCTTCACTATCATCAGACGGCACATCTTCCTCAGCGGGAGCCATCGGCGCAGGAGGCTCTGCTTCTGCGGGAACTCCTTCCGCCGGCTCCGTACTCTCAGCCGGTGCGGTCTTTTTCCTGCGGGTGGCCCGCTTGGGCTTGGGCGGTTCCGGTTCCTCAGCCGCTCCAGAAACAGGCTCACTGGGGACATCGGCTGCACCATCATCAGCGGGAACAGCAGAGGCACCTTCGCCATCATCACTGTCAGAGCCCTCTGTCAGAGCGGCGTCATCATCGCCGGGAAGGGCGTCTGCCACCGTAGCATCGGTGTCCATCTCACCAAACATCTCGCTTTCGGTGAGTTCCGGGAGGCTGCCGTCATCCTCAATGGTGGCTGCCTCTTCATCCGGCTGATCCATAGAAGCCAGCAGCTCATTCAAATCGCTGCCATCAGCGGGTGCCGCCATATCAGCCTGCGCTTCATCAGGGGGCGGAGCGTTCTCCACGGTAACCGTGGTCTCAGGTGCGGTATTTTCCTGCTCAAGCAATTCTTTTTTCTTGGTTGCCATAAGTAAAAACCTCCTTATGTTGTGAATTTAAGAAAGGATCGAGTCCTTGTCTGTAGTGATGATCCCGTCCGGGGCCTCGGAAGCAGGCGGTGACGGGGGCGATTTCGGGGCAGTCGGCGTACCGGAAGATTTCGGTTTTCTCTTTGCCGCCGGCTTCTTGGGGGCGCTTTCCTTCGGCTTGGGGGCCGGGGGCGGCGCGGCGGCAGGTTTCGGCTGCGCTTGTTCCTCCAACTCGCGCCATTCAGGAATGTGCGCGGATGCTTTGCAGTCGCGGAGCTTGGAGGATTCCGGATGCTTGGAGTAGTCCATCTTCTCTACCTTCAGGGCCTTTTGGCCGCGGATAATGACCAGCGCCTGTGTAATCGGGAGACGAAGCACTTCATCCGGGGTGAGGACAGGCCGCTTGCCGACGCCGGAGGTCTCCCGGTATTCCGGCGTATAATTGGAAATGCGCCAGGTGCCCAGCTGCTTGGATTTACTGGACACTGACACAGAAGCCAGACCGGTGCGCTCGGAAATGAATTCCGCCGTCAGGCTGTCTGTGCAGCCTAAAAACAGCTGCGCGTCGCAATTTCCCAAAATTTCCTGCCAGAGATTGAGCGGGTATCTGTTTTGGAGACCCGCAAGATTTTGGAAGACGCAGCTCATGGATATGTTTCTGGATCGAATCACACTGAGACGGCGGGAGAGGTCCGGAATGGTTCCGCAGGCAGTGAGCTCTTCCCCCAGGATATGGACGGGAACCGGCAGCTTGCCGCCCTCGCAGTTCTTGTCTGCATACCGCACCAGCTTAATAAAGCAAAAGGACAGGAACAGGCTTGCCAGAAAATCAAAGGTGCTGTCCTGGTCGCTGGTAACGAGGAAGTAGACGCACCGCTCCTGACCGGGCAGTTCCAGGTCGATCTCATCCCGGGTGGTGATCTTCTTGATAAGCTCCGACTGGAACACCTGCAGCCGGGAGCCAAGGCCGATGATGACGCCGCTGCGCACCGTGTCGCTGGCCTGCTTGAACAGGCTGTAGGGCGCTTTGGCCGGATGGGTGGGTGGCAGAACATCAAACAGGCTATCCAAGTCGGATTCCCCGTTCAGCGTCAGCAGCCGGTACACCTCACCGATATTCCGATTTTCTTTGGCATAGCTCTGGTCCACATAGAGGACGAGGGCTTTCAGCAGGTTCATCTCACAGGAATCCCAGAAGTGGTCGCCCTTGCCGGTGCTGTTGGTGTTCTTGATAATGACATCCACAAAAAGCTGCGCCATCAGTTCCTGCCCTTCCACTTCGGAAAGGCAGTTCCAGCTGTCTGAGTTTTCCGGCAGTACCAGATTGAAAACTTTGACACAATAGCCCTGCTCCCGCAGGTACTCGCTGGATTTTTCATAGAGTTCACTTTTCGGATCTGAAATGATCAGCGATTCCCCACGGATCACCGCCTGAAGGATGCGGTTCATACAGAACGACCGGGTCTTCATGCTTCCGCTGGAGCCGTACACGGCCAGGTTGCCGTTGATGCGGGGATTCTCGGGAATACAGACGGCTTTCCCGTCCAGCATCCCCAGCACAATGCCCTTATGCTTGCGCAGATCCGGCACCAGATCCAGCACACCCTTCATTTCCTTGCGGCCCATCCAGCCGGAGGTGCCGTAGGTGCCCTTGGCCGAATAGACAAAGTTCCGGTCTGTGTCATACTCGCCGGTATCACTGTAGCCCATCCGCATGACCATGAGCAGCAGGACCGCCAGCAGGCCAATGCAGATCAGCACCCCGTACACCCCATAGGGGGGATGGAGCACAGAGGTCAGGCAGGTAATAAAATCGGGCGACGCTGCCGCCGGAGATGTGCCGTCTCCGGGGATGCCGCCGCCCTGTTTCCATGCCGCGTAGTTGCCCAATATCTGCCCCAGAAAGCCGCCTGCGTAGAGAATCGCAAGGATGGCAAACGGCGCAGCGATCAGGCCTGCAATGAGTTTCTTCTTATCTATGGGAACAACCTCCCCTCGAATTTTGTGAAATCAATGGTTTGAAAGCGAACCCGGCTACCGCAGTAACGGCGCAGCACATCTGCCTGGAAGTCAAAGCAAATCAGCGTGCCGGGGCGCTCCATCAGGTCGAGGGAGGTGCTGAAGCGCGTGATCCGGGGCAAGTCGCAGGAGTAGCCGAACAGCACCGGCGTTCCGTCCTGCTCCGCGGCATCCTGCTCAATGGCCTTTCCGGCGTTCCCGGCAATCAAGCCTTGGGACAGAATGCGGTTAAGCTCTGCGGTTTTCAAGGGATCACACAGTAAAGCAAGGATCACCTCCCCTTGGTGGTTATTTGTGAGAAAATAAAAATGGTCGTAGCTGCCGTCCAGCATGAAATAGTCGTGCTTGGCCCCGCCGGTGCTGGTGAGCATCTGGTAGGCCAGTTCCATGCTGTCGCCCAGCACCAGCCCATGCACATCTTCGGCGCGGTACTGCCCGGCCAAACGCTGCTGGCACAGGACGCTCCACATCAGCGCCTTTACCCGCATCTCGGATTTGCAGCGCCATTTCATCAGGGCAGCGCTGCTGTTATAGGTGACAAAAATGCCGGTGGGCGCCAGAAGCACCCCTGCGAACCGGGAGCTTCGCACCTGCGTGGTGTCGATCCCCATTTCCTTGACCTCACGGGAACTGTAAAAGGCGGGATACTCGATGGCTTCGCCGTGATAGCCCTGCGGCGAAAAGACCTTCGGCTTTTCATCCTGAAAGAGCTCGATCCCCGCATTGTCCATTGTGATATAGGTTTCCGCGAGGCGGTGGAGCCGGAGCCGCCGGTTCACCTCGCTCTTGAGGCGGTTGGTGTCGGTGTCGCCGGTCAGGTAGGGAGAGAAACGATCCGGCCAGCCGTCCAGCAGGGCGGCCTTGGCTTTTGCCCCCAGCCGATAGCCCCGGAGCCTGTCGCGGTAGTAGGTCCGCAGCAGCCCGCTCTTTTTGAGCGAGGTCACGACCGCCTCCAAATAGTAGGGGCTGGATAGACGGTTCAGCTGGCTGGTGGGGAACTCTCCAGAGATGGCGGTCAGCGATAAAAGCCGGAACGGGAGCGTATCCGGCTGTGGAAAAGTGCGGCTGTTTTTCCCAAGGGATCACCTCCTTTGTCGGTGCTGGATTTTTACCGTAATGACTGAGAACTTCGGTAAAATAAAGCCTCACCCAAATGGCCGCAAGCCCCGAAAATCCGGGGCTTTCAGCGGCTCCGCGGGATGTCGGGCCGGAAGGGGCCTAAAATGCTCAAAAATCCGAGATGGATTTCAGGCTTGATTTATGCTCCGCAAGCCACCCGGGAAAGCGGTGCTTCTCCATGACGAAAATCATCGTGCAGTCCTGCTCGCCCAGCTCGGCAGTGTTATAGGCATCACACAACAGGCCGGTATCATCAGCCATTACAAAAGAGGACAGCAGATCTAAAATCTGCTTTTCCTCCAGATTGTCATAGTCACGCACCCGCCTGGTGGGGAGCGCCTGGTCATATACCTGGGCGAAGCAGACAACACATTCCCGGTAGTGAGGCAAAGTGTTCTCTTTGGCGTACTGCTCCAGGGCAAAATAGAGGGGGTCCAGCAGAAACTCGGCGCTCTGCCGCTGCCTGCGCTTTGGCAGAAGGCTGGGCAGCGTCACCGCAAGCACCTCGTTCTCATAGGTGATGGTGATGCCGTGCATCACACTGGCGGATTTGAGGTAATCGCCCTTGCGGATCGTCGTGCTGGAATAAATCAGATGCCGCAGCCGGCAGGCAATACGCTCTGCCCGCAGCGCGGCATCGGTGGAAAGGGTCTCATAGTTATCGGGATAACGCTGGATGTCGGTGGTGTCCATCGCATACAGCGCGTTGCTCAGCCGGGATATATCGTCAAGGATACTCCCGATCCGGCGGGATATAAGTTTTCGGTCCAATCATGTGCCTCCTGCTTTCTTGAAATAGTGTGTCTGGCCGTTTTCCTCTACGGTGCAGAACCCGGAAATGCCGGGGCAGTCGATTTTGGCAATCTGCGCCGGTGAATCGACCAGAATAATGCGGCGGCTGTCACCTTTGTTGCCCCGCAGGGCATGGCAGACAAGCGCCTCCTGCCCGTCCTCAACGCAGGCCACCTCGTAGAGTTCGCCATCGGCAAAGAAAACGAGCTTGACAGGAAAATCAGCGGGAGCATGGTAATCGGCCCGCTGAATGAAGTCCAGCAGGACCCATACTGCCCGGACAAGCGCCCGGTCAATTTTTGCTGACTGGCCGGCCGGGAAATAGCCGCCGCTCTCTGTTTGAAAAATGCGGCCCTGCCTCTCCAGGTGGGAGAGCAGGGCCTTTGCCGTATCTTCTTTGCCAGGGAGAAAACAAAGAAGCTGCTGTTCACTGAGGCCAGGGTACATTGTTACCGTCCGCAGCAAGTCCGCAGCCTCATTTCCATAGATTTCAGCCCTGGTCTTCATGGGGCTCACCTCCTTTATCAAATGGCGTCATCAAGGCGTCATCGGAACGCCTTATCGAATATTGGAACGCCGGAAAGACGCCATCCGGGCGTCAAACCGGCGCTTTTCTTCATGGAAGGCGTCATATAGACGCACACCCAGCGCAGTACATCAAAACAAGGGATTCACCTCGCATATATATCATTTGAACCTATGCAGATTCCTGTTCGCGGCGCTTGCGCTCCAAAATTTCACGCAGCTCGCGGCGGTCGGTGGTGATCAGGTCCTTTTCCAGCGGGCTGGCCTTAAATTCCACCATGATGTTGTTGTTATTGGTGGAAATCAGGCCGTTGCCGCGTTCAAAGTGGGTGACCTCCATCGTTTCCGCATCGGACAGGTGCAGGGTCTCCTGGACCCGTTCTGCCTCGTCATCCTCCAGATTGAGGATAATTTTGGTCTTGCTGTTGTTGATAATGCCTTTCCCAAAACGGCCTTCGTCCAGATTGAAAAAGTCGTTCAGGTCCTGGCTGGCGCAGACCGCTGAACCGCCATAGCCGCGGATGGTCTTAAAAATTTCCAGCACGAAATCGCCAGCCAACCGGGTGCCCGTGGCGCCGGCGCCGGAAAGAAGCTGCCAGCACTCGTCGATAAAAATGGCTTTTTCCTCGGTGCGGTCGGCTTTGGCGCGGTCCCACACGAAATCGAGCACCACAAACATCCCCACAGTCAGCAAATCGCCGGTGAGGGAGGAAATGTCCAGTACGGTGTATTTGTTATCCAGCCGCACATTGGTCTGCTTGTTGAAGGTGCTGGCGGAACCGTTCACTAGGCGGTTAAGGATATGGGCCATGCGGATGGTTTCCGGGGCGGCCTTCAAAATCTCATACAAATCGCCCAGCACCGGCATTTCCCGGTAGCAGCCCGGATTGGCCGGGTCTTCCAGGGAGGCGTTGTCGTGGGTGATGCCTTTGGCATTGTAGGTGCGGATCAGGGCCTCATCCAGAAGCTGCCGTTCCTCGTGGCTCATATCGGGAATGAGCAAGCTGAAGAAAATGTGCAGCTGCTGGATCTTCGCTGCAAGTTCCGAGAGTTGGATACCGGGGCCGTCCAGCATTTCGTTGACCGACCGATCCACCTTGCGGATCTCCATGACATTGATACAGTGCGGGCTGGCCGGGGAGATCTGGATGAACTCACCGCCCACATTGGCGCAGGCCCGGTGGAACTCATGCCCCTTCAAAGGAGCGATGATAAAAACGGGGATGTTTTTGCGCCGCATCCTGAGCGCCATCAACTGCATGGTGAAGGTTTTGCCTGCACCGCTGGTGCCCAGGATCGCCATGTTGGCGTTCTTATAGATCGCGGAATTGAAAATATCCACGATAATCAGGGAGCTGTTATATTTGTTGACTCCCAAAAGAATGCCATTGTCATCGCACATCTCAAACGAAGTGAAGGGATAACAGCTGGCCGCGCCGCCCGTCAGCAGGTTGCGTTTGCCGCGCTCATAAAGCCCTTTCTCCATGGAAACCAGCGGGAGGGCAGAAAGAAACGCCTGCTCTTCACGGAAGTGGCAGGCGCTGACATTCATATCCTGCGACAGCAGGAGTTTTTTCATTTCGCTGACTTTCCACTCCAAATCCTCCACAGAGGGGGCTGTCACGGTAATCAGCAGATTCAGGTAATAAAAATCTTCGTTGTTGGCAAGACCCTCCTTCAAGAAATATCCGCTCCGGATAGCGCCGTCGATGTCATCAAAATCTGTATTGGTGTCGCTGGCGTCTTTGATTTTAGAGCGGTTGATACGGAGCTGCTGGCCCACCCGCTGGATGATGCGTTCTTTAGGTTGGCGGGCAAGGAACATATCCATGTCGATGCCGTCGCCGGCGTTGACGATCAGGCTCAGCCAGCCTGCGGGCACCTGCGTTTTGTACCCGTCCGAAGGAATCAGCAGATAGGCATAGTACAGTCCATCCATGCAGATATAGCGTCCATGGGAAAAATCAATGCTCCGGGGGGCGGCAAACTCCGCCGCCGGGATATGGTCGATCTCACTTTCCCGGCCATGCTCCATATACTGCGCCACCACCTCCTGCGCCCGCACCGACAGCGGCTTG
The DNA here is from genome assembly GCF_002160755.1 of Lachnoclostridium sp. An14. GTDB lineage: Bacteria > Bacillota > Clostridia > Lachnospirales > Lachnospiraceae > Lachnoclostridium_A. The sequence goes on along the minus strand of NZ_NFLE01000012.1, from coordinate 12,026 downwards.
ACGGCGCTCTCGTTCCTGCACAGCAGATTATAGAGGACATCAACGGTAAACTCATCCTCATTTTCAGGGACGATGACCTCATTCCCACACTGGCGCAGGTAGTTGGAGGCCGTATGGACGGCGCTCTGGAGGGACTGGATCGCTTCATCTTCCTGCTCTGACCGCCGGGTATTGGCCCAGGGCTCATACTCAAAAATCAGGAAGAACCGCCGAGTCACAGCTTCACGGGAACCGACCTGCTGCACAAAGTTCAGGTAATCCTCCTGCATCAAGCGGCACTGTTCGTTTTCCTCATGGGCCATCTCCTGACGCACCGTGTCCAGGTGGCGGTTAATATCCGCGCGGCGGGTCAGGACCTTGATTTGCAGCTTGATAGGCGAGATTTTCAAGTACGAAACGAAGGAGTAGATGATATTCCTCTGCTCTCTGGCGCTCCGCAGCATGAAATTGATAGGGACAACCTCGACCACCTTGACAAACCGATGGTCCTTGGTGTAGATAATGCCGTTCTCCACCTTCTCAATGGGCAGATAATCCGCCACCGGATTGAGGCAGGCGAGCTTCTGCTCCTTGATATGGGCGGGGCGTCTGGGCAGGCGTTCCTTTTCAGGGCGCTTCTTTGCTTTCTTTTTCGCCTTATTGGCCTTGGCAGGGCGCTCCTTTTTGGCTTTTTTCTTGGGCCGGAGCTTTTCACGGATCTCATAGCCGCGTACTTCGTCAAACTCGGCCGGGAAATCCGCTTCACCGGACCGCCGGCGTTTCGGGGCCTTGGGCTTTTTCTCCTTGGGAGGCCGCTGTTTGAGATGCTTGCCTGCCGATTTGGAGGGCGCCGCTTTTTCCTCCGGCTGCGCACCATCACCGCCGACAACGCGGCGGTTTCGCAGGTATTTCAAAAAAATGACCAGGAATTGCGAAAGGCTCTCCCCGGATATGCCGATCAAAGCGACCAGCCCTACCGGAAGAGCGGTCAGGCACAAAATGATGATGCGGGTGGTCAGCCCAAACGGAAGGAACAGAAAAACCGGCGCCCCGATGGCAAACACCAGGATGCCGGCCTCGATTACATTCCGCGCACGGAACATACCGCCGAAAAAAGTGCCTGTTTCTATAAAATTCGGCGGTATGATATAAGTATCATGGTCGTTTTTGTTGCTCATGTATTACCTCGTTTCCGCAGCCGAGGGGCAGGTCAGCCTATGATCCAGAAAGGACCGCCTGCTCCAGCACGGCGGCTTGCTTCGTTTAGGATGATGGATAGATCCCAGAGCTGTTCGCTGCGCTTGTAGCTGGCCGGGTCCGCCACCATGATCTGACCGTCTTTCACGCCACGGAGAACGATAAAATGCCCGGATGAAGTAAAATGGCCCTCTGCCATAATCGCCACCACCAGCTTTCCTTCAGCCAGGGCGTCCAGTATCCGCTGGGGCTCGGAAGTCGTGCAGCCGGATACCGGCAGGCCCCATGCCTCAGCGGCGGCGGGTATCAAAGCGTGATAAGAGCCGCTGCTCTTGCACCAGTAGCCGTTTTCGTAAGACCACTGAGCCATCGCCACCGGGTCCACAGTTTCATCCGTGAGGGAGGATACCACAATGGACATAGCGGTAGGCCCGCACCCGTAGCCGCCGATATTGTCGGTGCCGTAGGGCTGGCTGGCATAACGCTCGTCCAGCTGGTTGAAATAGACCACCGGTGTCACGCCGTCTGTAAAGGTAACATCGCCCAGAGAGGGGATGCTGTTTCCAGTCCATTCCGTCAGGTTCTGCAGCAGGCCGTCCCCCAGGAACATGCTCAGGTTTGAGGCATAATCAGAGGCAAGCTCTTTCTGCTCGTCCGTAAGCGCAAAAACATGGTCAGCAAGATAAGACTCGCCGTTGTAGCGGATGGTGTAGACCATCCAGATCTCGGTAGTTGTGGTTTCCTCCCCGGTCTCCGGGTCTTCCGATGTGACCTCACGGCTCTCCCGCACGCTGGTATAAGAGTAGAGATGCTCTTTGTTCTCCCGCAGGACAGCGGCCAGATCATCCAGCGAAATGCTCTCAAAATCCTCATCCCGGGCAGCGCAATACTGCGAGACGATGAGATTGGCGTTATAGACGGGGCCGGCCGAATAGGGATTTTTGATCTCCATCTGGTCAGCGCCGGAAGAGGCGAAGTCCGCTTCAATGCGGGCCATCACATCGTCCAGTGCCTCGCCCAAGATGGAATTGATGGTAAAAGTGATGTCGTTGGCGTTCTCTACGATAGCAGTTTCGCTGTTGAGGACAGGCTGTTCCGTGTCCGCTGGCGAAAAGGCATTGATCAAACCGCCGAAAATCAGCCCAGGAAGCATCAAAACAAACAGGACCGGCAACAGAAGCAAAATGACAATAACGGCAACGATCTTGCCGATATGCTTGCGCCCGGCCCAGACTGCTCCGGCCACAGCTCCATAGGGACCGCCGGCGGCAGCGCCCTTGGCCGCTCCGGAAATCGCCTTGCCAGCCTTGATGGCGCCCTTGACCGTATGTGCTGCGGAGGCCGCAGTGTCTACCGTTTCAGCAAAGCTGTCCTTGTGTTCTTCAGCCATCAGATCTTATCCTTTCGTTTGGGGGTGGGCGGCAGCTTCTTCACGATGGACTCATTGTAGGCAATCGAACCGTCCGGCGCCATGTAGGGCGTCTTGTCCACAGCGTCCACTGCATACTGCTTATACCAGGCGGTGCCGTCTACTGCATGAACGGTCGTGTACTGGCCCTCCGGCGCAACATACTGGTCCGCATGGTACATACCGAAGGCAATGCCCTCCGGGTGTTCCGGAGTGACCTCTGTGCCGGTGATGCGACCGCCGCCGATCTCGACGTTCTGATAGGTGGGGATATTCTCTGCCCCAGCCCCCAGTGCCGTGTGGCCCATATAGGAGTGCAGGGCTTCAACGGCCTTTTCACCGGTGATCGAGCCCATTTGAGTGATGTTCCCGGTAGCCACGGAACCGATGACATTATTGGCGAAACTGCCGCCCTTGCTTACCGAGGAAGAATAAATGTGGCCGCCGACACCGCCAGCAGCACCACCCACAAGACCGCCGAGGCCGGAAGGTTTGGCGTCCGAGGGCGTTGTGGCCGTCTTGATGGCGTTGTTCGTGACATTCCGCTTGATTACGCCTGCCAGACCGCCGCTGGCAAAGCCTGCGCCAAACCCGGCGCCGCCCCGGCCGCCTCCACCGCTGGCATTGACATGGGTGGAACTGCTGCTGCGGCCGCCGCCAAAGTGGTGGCTGGAAAAGTTCTTAAAGCCGCCGATGCCCTTGGCCGCAATCATGGCCTCAGCCAGCATACTGCCGCCGGTGTGGCCTACATTGACGCCCAGGCTTGCCATGAACGAGTCGATTTTCTGCGATACCTTCAAGAAGCCTATCGCACACATGAACCAGATCAGGACATTGCCGGAAACCGTCTCCTTACCTACAGCGTCCACTTGAGCCTGCACATCTTCCTCGGAGATGGCAAAAGCAGGCTGACAAAACAGGCAGGAGAGGGCAGCAACCATCAGCGCAAGGAACAAAATTTTCTTGAATTTTTTCAAAGCGCCCCTCCTTACAAAGAGAGCGGATTGGCAATAAAGGAGCCAACCATGCTCGTAAACAGGCGCAGGCACCAGGCATTCATAATCAGCAGAAAAATCTGCCCGCCCAGCATCCGGCACCAGGATTTCCAAATGTTCGATGTGGTCTGGCTTGCGCCCATCGAAAAAGCGACCGGCGCCGTATAGACCAGCACGCCCAGCAGAACATACCGTTCCGCCGCTTCCAGCAGTAATTTCAGATAGTTCCAGGCCAGGATAATGACGAGGATCAAGGTGATCAGCGCCACAGCGCCATTGGCACAGACGCCGATGATCACCAGCATGACCGAGTTAAAATCGGCAAAGCTGAGGGGCGGCAGCTCCGAATCCATGATCCAGCCATACGGCGTGCCGCCGATTGTCAGGACGATGTTGACGATTTCATCGGAAAAGAGCGCCAGCAGGATGAAAATGACCGACCGGATGCTCAACTTGACCGGATCTTCCGCCTCAATTCCTGCGCCCAGGCCGAAGTTTTTGAACAGCTGCCAGACCCAGTTCAGCAGGATAATGCCGACAGCCAGCGCCACAAAGACGCTATACATCGTTTCGGCAGCGGGAAAGTACCGAAGAAACACAGCCATATCACAGCCCAGAGCGCCCAAAACCGAAGTGGTCACCAGGTCAAGGCCGGCCATTACCTGTTCCGCGATCCATTCAACGATGCCATCCAGGATACCCATAGCTTACGCCTCCTTCCAGTGGGTATATTGCGGCGGCCATCAGCCTGTCCACTGACCACCAGAGAACAGAGGCGTCACATAAGCCATAATGAATCCAAGACCATTGAGGACGGCCCAGGTGATGCAGATACGCTTCAGCCACGCCCGGCTCTCATCGACTGTTCGGCCGGAGCGCGAAAAGTTCATAAGCAGAAGCGCCACCGAGGCGGTCACGATGGCCGCAATGGTGGAGATGGCGAGGATCTGCGTGTAGACATCCTGCATGATCTCCTTGGCCTTCGTCCAAACATCGGTTGCGGCAAAGGCCGGCTGGCAGAACATCATCGCCATCATCACACAGAGGAACGCCGTGTAGGCGATCCGGCCGATGGAAACTCGACGAGGCGGGCTGCTGTCATCTTCCCGCCGCTGCTGTTGAGGAATTTTCAGTTTTTTCAATTTGCGGACCTCCAATCCAAATGTGATGTTCGTCGCTCAAAGAAGCAAAGAAGGAGCCCGCATCCGTCGTGCAGATGTGGACCCCTTCTCCGGCCAAAGACCATTTAGGCAGCAAAAAAGCACCTCGGGAAAGGTGCTGTTCACTGCCTGTATTCAGTTTTGGGTGCAAGTTTGAGCATATTCAGTCTAACACATAGGGATTTACGGCTCAAGGGCAGGAACGCGCCAATTTCAGTCCCGAATTGTGCCAATTACTTGCCCGCCTGTTTCTCGGAGGATTTCGGCTCTGGGAAGAACTGCTCCAGCACATCCAGACTGTCCTTGGAGGTATAGCCCCATAGCACAGAACTGAGGGCTTCAATGGCCTCCCGCCGCTTACGGTAGTAGGTGCGGAAGGAGATGTCTCGGATATGTGGGCGCAGGTTCTCGATGATTTCCTCCACATTCTTCAACTGCTGAGGGGAGAGGAAGGAGTAGTACAGCAGCCAGTAATACGCCTCGCCGTTCTTATGGCGGGTGCGGAGCAATTCGACTGCCGAATCCAGGAGCTTCAGCATCTTGTGGCTGCGCTCAATGCACTTGGCATGGTGCTCAATGTCGCTCCCGTTCAGGTCTGCGCCGGCCAGGTAGACGGAATCCAGAAATTCCTCGATGGAAGTGCCGTATTCGATCTCGAACTTGGCCCGCACATGCTGGACGGAAATCTCCAAGCTCCAAACCACATCGCGGTATTTTTTCAGCAGTTTCCAGGTATCATGGTACAGAGGGCTCTCTGCGACATCTTTTTCAACAAATTTCTTCATGGTAAGACCTCCTTGTTCAATTCTCCACCGAGGGAGAGAGTGTAAGTTCAAAAGTGGCGACCTGCTTGTTCCCACACAGAACAGCAAGGCCAAAACGCATCAGGGACTGCTCTCGCGCGCGGGGGAGTAAATCTTCCCGGCAGTCGCCCGATAAGGGATATAACTTGTAGCGAGAGAGCGGGCAGCCAAAGCACGAAATCCCTTGTGCCATCAGGATTTGCGCCATTTTCTGAAGGATAATTTCAATGTGCGATTTTGAAACGCTGGCGAGTTCATCTGAAACGATGACCTCATGCTCCAAGGCAGGGGCGTCGTGGCCTGCGCTGTCCTCCTTCGGGAGTTCCAAGCGAATGTTAAGCGTCATAGCGACCTCTTCTTTGTCCACCATCACATCCGAAATCTCGAACATGGTGGACAGATATTTTTGCAGATAGATCACGCTGCCATGCCGGCCCGGGAAGGACATGAGGGAGATGTAGTCCAGCGCGGCTAGCTTTTTCAGGACACGGCCGACTGTCGCCCGGGACAGCCCCCAGCGGGCAGCCAGCTCGGTGTAGGTGACAAGGGGATTCCCGGTGCCGTTGCGGAAATAGACCACTGGCCCCAGGTCTGACCCCTGCACCTGATTGTCGTTGTAGATGGCTGATACCCACAGGTCCAGCACAATGTCCATCTCGGAGCAGCGATCCGAACTGATGAGGTCGGTGGCAACGGAAACCGGCAGGAAGAAAAAGCCGGTGTCCTTCTGGCAGGGGGCATTGTACTCCAGGACCGTGTTATGCCGCGCCCAGTCGCAGATCTTATAGCGGACTACATTCCCGCGGCCCAGGGTCTGGAAAGAAACGAGATGCTGCTTCTGCAGCCGTTCCAGCACGGCCAGCGCCTGACACTGGAACCGGGTGCGGAACCATTGGGACAGCTCCTTGAGGGTGCAGACCCACTCGCCGGGGTAGACGGTATAGCTGATGCCGTCGATGCGGCGATATGAGGTGCGGAAGTTTGCGTAGCTGCAAAGTACCGTAAAATAAAAAAGGCCGGAGCCTCCGCTTACGCGAATGCTCCGGTCCTCCATCAGAAAGCGGACGAACTGCCGGTAGATCCGGCAGCGTGGGTAATCCACTACCTGTTTAATTTGTAATTGATAGGTTGGCATGGCTTTCTCCTTTTTATATATAAGGTATGAAATTGGAAGGGCCAACGAAAAAATCGTTGACTTGAACATCTTGGGGGCTTATGCTATACTTGTCTCTGTATGAATCCGCAAGATAATCCTGCGCGGGACTCATACAGGCTTTACTACAAATGGGGCAATTCTACAATGGCGTCTTTGAAAACAATGTAGCCATTCGTTGTGCCAATTTTGAGTCGTCATTGAGCCGGTTTCGTGCCAATACAACTTTCCACAACTTTTTTACAACTTTTGCCCCGAACCAGACGGCACAGGAGGACACACTATGGAATCCAAAAAGTTAGAAAAACCTCGTGAAAACGGCACTTTTTCGACCGTACAAGGCGTGATGAAACCGGATGAAGAGGGTAGAAGGGTGTTCCCGACAATGAAGTCATTGGATCCGAAGAAGGGCGAGGCGAAGGCAGAGAGCAAGGCTGCCCAGACTGCAGAAGCAGCCGTTTCCGGACAGGCAGAGGCTGCAAACATGTCCGTGACCAGCGTACAGCTCGACCTTTCCAAAGTGAAGGTGGAGCCGCTGTTTGAGGACATGGTGGATTTTGAGACCTTCTCCAAATCCGATTTCCGGGTGGTGAAGGTGGAGGCCTGCGAGGCGGTGCCGAAGTCAAAGAAGCTTCTGAAGTTTACTTTAAACGACGGAACGGAGCGCAGACGCACCATTTTAAGCGGAATTCACGAGTATTACGAGCCGGAGCAGCTGGTTGGAAAGACCTGTGTGGCCATCACAAACCTGCCGCCCAGAAAGATGATGGGCATTGATTCTGAGGGTATGCTGATTTCCGCAGTGTACGAGTATGACGGACGGGAAGGACTGAATCTGCTGATGCTGGATGATGGAATTCCGGCGGGGGCGAAGCTGTACTAAAGAGGATGTAAACCAATCATTTTTCGTTGTGAAACGTCGCTGTACGACAAGAGTACGACAAATTTAAGCTCCTTAGTGGGTGCCAATAAGCGATTTTAAATTAAATTCAGAATCATAACAAATGCAATTTGTGTAATAGGGACATTTTTCTAAAAGTAATTTTGGGAAAGTGTCCCTTTTTGTAGCTAATTTACTTAAAAGGAAGGGCTTTGCATTGCTTGTCAGTATCTGCCGATATAGTCATGAAAAACGAAAATTGATTGGAGGAAACGAATGTGAACAGTACAGCGTTAGGTGCAGGAAACTTAAGGAAAATTATTTTTGCGGACTTGGCACATAAAAGATTTTATTTTGAACAGTTAAAATTTGTCAGATGCCAGGATGTCTATCATGAGGCATTGATTTATTGTCTTGGGATATGCGGTGACACCAGAAGAAATATAGAACGGATTTATGACTTTGAAACGGGTTGTGTGAAAACCGAGTGTCTGAACGAGGGCTGGCAGACCAGTGGGAGCATGCGGGTTGTCAGACTGGCTTTTAACCTGTATTGCAACGGTACGCCCAGTGTGTATGATTCAGAAGACCAGAATGAACAGCTGGAAGAATGCAGCCGCTATACGGTGGAGAATCTGTTTTGCTGCAGTTATGCCCCGTATTTTTGGCAGGCAGTGAAAATCAGATATCCGGAATATACGGAGGACTAAAGAGGCATATGGAGGGAAAATGCTGAAAGTACGGGTAATGGGAACCAAAAAGGATATCAAATGGTTCAGGGATTTACTGAGAGATTGCTCCCGGATTAAGGTGATAGAGTTTTCAGATGTATATCTTAATAAAGGAACAAAAACGTATTACAGGGCTTATATCGAGGTGGAACCGAGAAAAAAGGCAGAAGAATAACAAAGGGGAAATAGATTATGTGCAAAGTCATAGCAATCGCAAATCAAAAAGGCGGAGTGGGAAAAACCACGACTACAAGCAATTTGGGAATCGGTCTGGCAAAGATGGGAAAACGAGTCCTGCTGATTGATGCGGATGCCCAGGGGAGCCTGACAGCCAGCCTCGGCTTTCGAGAACCGGATAATCTGGATATTACATTCGCAACGATTTTGGCAAATGTGATTAACGATGAAGAAATGGAGGATGGATATGGAATTTTAAAACATGAAGAGGGGATTGACCTGCTTCCTGGCAATATTGAACTGTCCGGAGTGGAAGTTTCTCTTGTCAGCGTAATCAGCCGGGAACTGGTTATGCGCTCCTATATTGAACAGGTAAGAGAGAAGTATGACTATATTTTAATTGATTGTATGCCGTCCCTCGGCATGATTACCATTAATGCGTTCGCCTGTGCCGACAGTATTTTAATTCCGGTGCAGGCGGCCTACCTGCCGGTAAAAGGCCTGGAACAGCTGATTAAAACCATTGGAAAAGTGAAGCGCAAGATTAACCCAAAGCTGGAAATTGAAGGAATTTTGCTGACCATGGTGGATAACAGGACGAACTTTGCAAGAGATATTACGGCGCTTCTTACGGAGGCTTATGGGAATCGGGTGAAGATTTTTGAGCATAGTATACCGGCCTCTGTAAGAGCGGCGGAAAGCTCTGCGGAAGGAGTCAGCATCTATCGGCATGATCCAAAGGGGAAGGTCGCAGGCGCCTATATGTCATTAACAGAGGAGGTGCTTACGCGTGCATAGTGCAGGAAGCGCTTCTAAAATAAAATTAAACAGCTTTGACGACTTATTCGGCGTGTCCGATGCGGAGCAGATTATACAAGTGGAACTGACTGAACTGTACCCATTTAAGAACCACCCTTTTCGTGTTTTGGATGATAAAAAAATGGAGGAAACCGTAGAGAGTATTCAGAAATATGGGGTATTAGTCCCAATTCTGATCCGGCAGAGAGCAGAAGGCGGTTATGAAATTATTGCCGGCCATCGGCGGAAGAGAGGGGCGGAACGAGCGGGCCTCCATTGTCTGCCGGCCATCATTCGGAATTATACGGATGATGAAGCCACGATTATCATGGTGGATTCTAATATCCAGAGGGAAGATATCCTTCCCAGCGAGAAAGCAAAGGCTTATTCCATGAAATACGAGGCGATGAAGCATCAGGGAAGAAAAGGCGGCGGCAGCACACTAGACGAAGTGGGAGAGGCCGCCGGCGAAAGCGGCAAGACGGTTCAGCGATATATCTGGTTGGCAAGACTTACAGAACCGCTTTTAGAAATGATTGATACAAAACGGCTAGGGATATCTCAGGGAGCGGATATTTCTTTTCTTCCAACAGAGCAGCAGCTGTGGGTGCAGGAAATCCTGCAGGAAACAAAAATAACAATTTCTAACGCACAAGCTGTAAAATTAAAAGAGTACAGCAAAGAGGGAATCTTATCGCCAGAAATTGTTCAAATGATTTTGGCTGAGGAGAAACCGAAAAAAAGGAAATATGTAATCCGGGAAGAACAGATTCGGAAATATTTCCCCGACCACTATTCCAGTAAGGATATGGAGAGGATTATTATCCAGCTTTTGGAGGAATGGAAAAACAGACAGTAGAAGGGAGCGATACGATGGGAGAGCCAATGCAGTTTGCATACTATTATGGCATAGAAGCAGAGCAGTTTGCGTTCTATCGCGTTCCACGACTGTTGATTAAGGATAAGCGCTTCCGCAATCTCAGCAGCGATGCAAAGCTTTTGTACGGCCTTATGCTGGACCGGATGTCACTGTCTATGAAAAATGGGTGGCTTGATGAGGAAAACCGGGCATATATTATTTATACCGTTGAAAATATGATGGAGGATTTAGGGTGTTCCAAACCGACCTGCGTAAAGATTATGCGGGAGCTGGATTCGGAAAAGGGGATTGGCCTGATTGAGAAAAAGCGCAGGGGTTTAGGAAAACCAGATATTATCTATGTCAAAAATTTTTCTGCTCCGGCCGAAACACCGGTTGAAGAAGCAGCAGAAAAGCCGGACAATCCTGGCATTTCCCCAGAAGTAAAAAATCTTTACTTCAAGAAGGAAAGGAATTTTACTTCTGGAAGTAAAGGTATTGAACTTCTGGAAGTAAAAGAAACTGACGCCCAGAAGGAAAGAAATTTTACCTCCAGAGGTAAAGAAAATTATCCTGCGAAGGTAAAAGATTTTTCCCCTAATTATACTGACTATAATCAGACTGATAGGAACCAGATCAATCCAATCAATCCATCCTGGCAGCAGGCAGAACCTGAGACTGGGATAGATCGAATGATGGAAGCCAGCCGGTACATGGAAATGGTTCGGACCAACATTGAGTATGAGCTTTATATGCAGGATAAGCAATGGGCGGACCGTGATTTATTTCATGAACTGTACGAAGCTATCTGTGAAATTGTGTGCATAAAACGCGAATCGGTCCGTATTGGGGGAGAAGACTACCCTTATGAGCTGGTGAAAGCAAAATTCCTGAAGCTAAACAGCAGTCATCTGCTGTATGTTATTGGCTGTATGCATGCAACAACCACGAAAATCAGCAATATTAAGGCATACATGCTGACTGCTTTGTATAACGCACCGATAACGATGAATCATTATTACCAGCAGGAAGTGCAGCATGATATGCATGGAGGAGGATGGCATGAAAAAGGTATAATCTGATAGGAGAATAAAAAAGGCCTTTTGTTTTCAAATAGTCTGATCCCGCAACTAAAAAGAATTGGAGAGACCAACATGGGAAAAAGCGGGATTATCACAACCAAAAATAAAAGACCTGATGTTTATCACAATGTGAAAGCATTATTTAAAATCTATCGTTCCGTATCCTGGAGGATGCAGGTGCAGATGAAACAGGTGAGCCATCAGTTCCGAAAGGAATATGGGGTAGATGTAGATGAATTTTTGGATTCCATTTACCAGGCAGGGATGGACCTAAATGAAGATGAAGCATATATTCAGGCCAGGGTGGAGGCAATTAACAGTTCTCATCAGTTCCTGCAGCTGATTGATGAATCAGTGGAGTTGATGCGCCAATATCATCCGCAAGGTGAAAGAAACTACTGGGTTTTATATTATACCTATATCTGCCCTTACAAGCCGGCTAATATTGCGGAGATCATCACAAAGGTGGAGTCTCATTTACCCCAGAATGTGCAAATTAACCGGAGCACTTACTTTCGCTGGAGAGATCAGGCATTAAGGACAGTGGATAGCATTTTGTGGGGATATGAGGAGGAAAGCAGAAAATTGCTGGAACATTATCGGGATACTTGGCAGGAAAAAGAGTAAATTTGAGTAGTTATGGTCTCCTTTTTATGGCCAGATTGAAAAACAGTATGAGTTATGTTCTCATCTTTGACACATATGAAGAAAGAAAAGTGCCACAACCCCTTGAAAATACTGGGCTGTGGCACTTCGTGCCATGGAATTGATATATGGTAATGTTTTACCTTCGTTTACTTTTTT